>DASXOE010000021.1:0-45256 GCA_036494575.1 Polyangia bacterium
GCTGCTCGCGCCGTCTTCCGGACCGAGCGGCGGCTGGACGGGGGCGCTCCGGGTCGTCGGCGCCGTCACGGCCGTCGTCGTGCTGGGCCGCTACCTCACGCGGCCGCTGCTGCGCATCGTCGCGCGCACGGGCCTGCGCGAGGTGTTCACGGGGTTCTCGCTGCTGCTCGTCGTCGGCATCGCGCAGATCATGGCGGCGGCGGGCGTCTCGATGGCGCTGGGCGCGTTCCTCGCGGGCGTGCTGCTCGCGGGCTCCGAGTACCGCCACGCGCTCGAGACCGACATCGAGCCGTTCAAGGGCCTGCTCATGGGCCTGTTCTTCATCGCCGTCGGCATGTCGATCGACTTCGGGCTCGTGGCGAGCCGGCCGCTCGAGATCGTCGCGCTCGTCGTGGGCCTGCTCGCCGTCAAGGCGCTGGCGCTGCGCGCGCTCGGTGGTGCCCTGCGCGTCGCCGCGGGTGACCGCTGGCTGTTCGCGGCGCTGCTCGCGCAGGGGGGCGAGTTCGCGTTCGTCGTCTTCGGCGTCGCGGGCCGGGCGCGGCTCCTGCCCGGCTCGTGGGACGCGCTGCTCACGCTCGTCGTCGCGCTCTCGATGGCGCTCACGCCGTTTCTGCTCCTCGCGCACGACCGCCTCTCGCGCCGGCGCGGGGCCGCCCGGCCCGACGACGTCGTCGAGGACGAGGGCGCGCCCGTCATCATCGCGGGCTTCGGGCGCTTCGGCCAGATCGTGGGGCGGATGCTCTTCGCCTCACGCATCCGGGCGACTGTGCTCGACCACGACGCCGACCAGATCGAAACGCTGCGCAAGTTCGGTTTTCGCATCTTCTACGGCGACGCGACGCGCCTCGATCTGCTGCACGCAGCCGGCGCCGAGCACGCCAAGCTGCTCGTGCTCGCCATCGACGATCCCGAGGCGAGCGTGCGGCTCGCCGAGGTCGTGCGGCAGAACTTCCCGAACCTCAAGGTCGTGGCGCGCGCGCGCAACATCAGCCACTGGGTCGAGCTGCGCAAGCAGGGCGTCGAGGCCGTCGAGCGCGAGACCTTCGAGTCGGCGCTGCGCAGCGGGCGCGCGGCGCTCGAACGGCTGGGCGTCGCGCCGTACGAGGCGCGCGAGCGCGCCGACCGGTTCAGGCGTCAGAACCTCGCCGTGCTCGAGGACCTCATGCCGCACTTCGAGGACGAGACGCGCCGGCTCTCGTCGGCGCGCGCCGGGCGCGAGCAGCTCGAGCAGCAGTTCGCCGAGGACAAGGCCGCGCTCGATCGGGCCGTGGGCACCTCGTGGTCCGCCGAGGCCGACCGGAACCCCGAGCGCGTCCCCGCGCCCGAGAGCGTGCCCACCTCCGCCGAGAGCTAGCGGTCCCGCCGGAGGCGGGAGCGATGGCCGGCGCCCGCTACTCGCCGGCGCCCTTGCGGAACTTCTGGGGCCCGATGCCGAACTTCTTGATCCAACGCCACACGGCCGCCCGGTGCTTGCCGAGCTCGCGCGAGACGTCGGCGACGTTGCCGTCGTAACGGCGCAGGAGCTCCTCGAGCTGCTCCGGTGTCGGCGACGGGCCCGAGGCGCGGCGCGCGCCCACGACGGGCGCCGCGTCGATGGCGCGCGCGATGGGCTCCGGCAAGTCGCGCAGGTTGATGGGCTTGATGCCCGCCGAGAGCACGGCGGCCGTCGTCACGATCTTCTCGAGCTCACGCACGTTGAGCGGCCAGGCGTGCAGGCAGAGCGCGCGGAAGGCCGGCTGCTCGAAGGTCACGCCGGGCGTCGCACGCAGGAAGTGCGCGACGAGCGCGCCCAGGTCCTCGATGCGGTCTCGCAGCGGCGGCAGATGGATGGGCGCCGCGCCGAGCCGCGCCACGATGTCGTCGCGCAGGCCGGCGGGGGTCTTGCCCGGACCGTTCGACGTCGACGTCGACGTCCGGTTCGTCGCGGCGATTATGCGCACGTCGATGCGGCGCGGGCGCGTCGCGCCGAGCGGCGTGAGCTCGCGATCCTGCAGGAAGCGCAGGAGCTTGATCTGCGCCTCGCCAGTCATCTCGCCGATCTCGTCGAGGAACAGGGTGCCGCCCTCGGCCTCTTCGATGAGCCCCGGCTTGGCCGAGTGGGCCGTCGAATGCGCGCCTTGCCGGTAGCCGAAAAGCTCGCTCTCCACCAGCTCACGCGGGATGGCGGCGCAGTTGATGGCCATGAACCTGCCTGGGCGCCCGCTCGCGCCGTGGACTGCGCGGGCGTACACCTCTTTCCCGACGCCCGTCTCGCCCACGATGAGCAGCTCACCGTCGGAGGTCGCGAGGCGCCGCAGCCGATCGCAGGCGAGCGCGAGGGCGGGCGACACCGTCGCGACCGGGCCGAGCGGCGCGACGAGCTCGCTCTTCATCGCCTCGACCTCGAGCACCGAGGCGAGGCGGAAGATCGCGACATGGTTGCCGAAGAAGAGCAGGGCGCCGTCGCGCAGCTTCGCCGGCTCGGTGAGCCGGGCGTTGTCGAGCCAGGTGCCGTTCTTGCTGTCCAGATCCTCGACCTGGTAGCCGCCGGGAACGCGCACAAGCCGGGCGTGTTGCCCCGAGACGACGCCGTCGGCGAGGACGAGCGCGTGCGCGCCGGGGCGTGTCTCGTCAGGCGCGCGCCTCCCGACGAAGAGCTCGGCGCCGAGGAGCTGCAGGCGCGTCTTGGCCGGCAGCCCCGGTGTCTCGGCGGCCCCCACGAGCAGCAACACCGCGCGATCTCTCTGCTCGCCGGACGCGAGCGGCGATTGGACGGCCGTGAGCGTCCGCTCGGCCCCGTTCGTCATGCGGCGCAGCCTACCACCGCCAGGGATTCGTCGCGTGCCAGGGGCTCAGGGACACGCGAGGCGCGCGAGCTGGCGCGTCGGCTGCGACAGCGCGTCGCCGTCGCCGAGCTGGCCGGCCGTGTTGCCGCCCCAGCACGAGACGCTGCCGTCCTCGCGTCGCGCGCACGTGTGCGACGCGCCGGCCGCGAGCTGCACGACCTTCGTGAGGCCGGGCACCGGGATCGGGATCGACGACGAGGCGCCGTCGGTGCCGAGCTGGCCGGTGTCGTTGGCGCCCCAGCAGAGGACGGTCTCGTCACGCGCGATCGCGCACGAGTGCGCGCCGCCAGCCGCGACGCCGCGCGCGCCCGCGACGTTCATCGCGGCGACCGGCGCGTGCGCGTCGAGCGCGTCGCCAGAGCCGAGCCGGCCGTCGGCGCCGCGGCCCCAACACCACACCCCGCCCGCGGTGTCGAGCGCGCAGGTGTGAGCCGCGCCCGCCGAGACCGCCGTTGCCGTCCCTGGCGTCGCGCCGAGAGAGATCGTGACGGGCAGCGTGCGCGCCACGCCGGCGCCGTCGCCGAGCTGGCCGTCGGCGCCGCGCCCCCAGCAGCGGAGACTGCCGTCGGAGAGGTGGCCGCACGTGTGCCCCGCGCCCGCGGCCATGGCGTCGAACGCGCTCGGTCCCGGCGGTGTCGCGCCCGTGGGCGCAGCGACAGGCGCGGGCAGGGCGCGATCGGTCGTCGTGCCGTCGCCGAGCTGGCCGTCGGCGTTGACGCCCCAGCATAGCGCGCGGCCGTCGTCGAGCGAGGCGCAGGTGTGCGCGTCGCCGGCGGCGACGCGGCGCGCGTTCCCGGGGAGGTCGACTCCGGTGGGCGAGGGCGTGTCGATCATGTGATCGGGGCCGAGCTGGCCCGAGAGCCCGCGGCCCCAGCACCACAGCGCGCCGCCGTTGGCGATCGCGCAGGTGTGGGCGAGACCGGCCGCGACGCCGATCGCGTCGATGCCGCCCTTGATGGGCGCGGCGCGCGCACGATCGACGACGGTCGCGTCGCCGAGCTGGCCCGCCTCGTTCGCGCCCCAGCAGGCGACGGTCTTGCTAGGGTCGTCGGCGCCCCCGGTGACGGCGCACGTGTGATCACCGCCGCCGGCGACGTCGGTCGCGCCCGCCACGCCCGCCACGGGTGCAGGTCGCGCGCGCATCACGGCGCGTCCGAGCCCGAGCTGCCCGAAGTGATCGTCGCCCCAGCAGAAGAGAGCGCCGTGCGCGTCGCGGGCGCACGAGAAGCTGCCGCCGGCGACGACGTCGACGCTCGCGCCGAGGCCGCCCACGGGCGCGGGGATGGGGAGGGCGCTCGTCGAGCCGTCGCCGAGCTGGCCGTCGGCGTTCGCGCCCCAGCAGAACGTCGTGCCCCCTTGTCGGATGGCGCAGGTGTGGGCACCGCCGGCCGCCACGGCGACGGGATTGCTCACGAGGAGCACGGCGGCCGGCAGCGTCTGTGTCGCGCCGCCTTCGTGGCCCAGCTGACCGGCGCCGTTGCCGCCCCAGCAAAAAAGGCCGGCGGCGCGCGTCGCGGCGCACGTGTGCAGCAGGCCGGTCGCGACGCTCGTCACGGCCGTGAGCGTCTGCACGCGCACGGGCTGCGGGCGACGGACCAGTGAGCCGTCGCCGAGCTGACCCGCGCTGTTGTCGCCCCAGCACCAGAGCGTCTCGTCGTCGCGCAACGCGCACGCGTGCTGCCACGCCGCGGAGAGCGCGCGGATCCCCGTGAGCGCGAAGACGGGTACGGGGAGCCGCCCCGGTTTCGCGTCGCCGCCGTCGCCGAGCTGGCCGAGGCTGTCGTCGCCCCAGCAACGGACCGTGCCGTCGCGCAGGACCGCGCACGAGAAGGCCGCGCCGGCCGTCACGGCGATCGCCCCCGAGATGCCGGGCACGGTGACGGGCGTCGTGCGAGACATGACCCCGCCGTCACCGAGCTGCCCGGCGTCGTCGGCACCCCAGCAAAGGACCTGGCCGGCGTCCGTGGCCGCGCAGGTGTGGCGCTGTCCCGCGGCGACCGAGACCGCGCCCACGAGGCCCGCGACGTCGACGTCCAGCGAGCGCGGCGTTCGCGTGCCGTCGCCGAGCTGGCCGTCGTCGTTCCGCCCCCAGCACGACACGCTGCCGTCCGCGCGCCGCGCGCACGCGTGCTCGGCGCCCGCGGCGACGGCGACGAGACGGTTCGCGGGGCACGAATCGGCGACGCACGCGTTCGAGGACTCGCCCTCGTGGTCGCGGTAGCGCCGGCCCGACGGACAGCCGAGGTCCGCGGTGCTGCAGCGGCCGTCGACCTCGCAGAACGCGTTCGCGCCGCAGGCGCCGTGGTCGTGGCAGCGGAAGTCACCCGCCGGAAGACAGCCCGGCGCAGCCGCCGAGAGCGCCAAGCAGCCGAGGAGCACGAGCCGGGCGCGCCCGTTGCTCAAAAGCGGCCCCCGAGCGCGCAAAACCAGCCCCCGAGCGCGAGCCCGCCCGGCACGATCGTGAGCGTGGCGCGCGCGCGGCGTTCGTGGCGGACCCACGCGTAGCGCGCGACGCCCGCCGCTACGAACGCGCCGCCCGCGACGAGTCCCCCGACGGCGATCGCGTGGCGTGACTCGGCCGTCGAGCGCGCCCCGTCGTACCCGGCGTACGTGCGCGCGCCGCCGTCCGGCAGCGCCGCGAAAGACGCCGCGAGGAACCCACCGCCCACGGCGAGCCCGACGACGCCCATGCCGAGCAAGGCGGCGCCCCAGCGATCGTGCGTCCAGGGGGGAGGCGGCGGGGGCGGGGGAGGCGGCAGCGGCGGCGGCGCGATCACGAGCGGCGCGGCCGGGCGCTCGGCGGCCATTTGCCGCGCGCAGCGCGCGAGCGCGATGTGCGTCGCGCTGGCCTGCACGGCCGGCGGCGCCGTGTCGAGGAAGCGCTGGTAGAGCGGCACGGCGCCGCGGCAGTCGCCCGCGAGGCGGCGCGCCTGCGCGTTCGCGAAGAGGAATTCCCCTCGCGGTTCGAGCGCGAAGCCCTCCTCGAAGGCTTTGATGGCGTTCGCGTAGTCCTTCGTTCGATAGAGCGCGAGGCCCCGCTCGTAGAGCGCGCGCGCCCCGCCGCTCATCTCGGGGGGCGGGCCGGCCTCGTCGTCGCGCAGCGGCGCCTCGGGCTCGACCGCCGCCCCCGGCGCGGGACGCGCCGCCGCCGTCAGCAGCGCGAGCGCCAGGAGCACCGACGCGACACCCCTACGGCGGGACCGGCGAGTCCGGATCCCAGGCGTGCAGCCGCGACTCGTTGGTCGGGCGCGCCGCCTCGGGCGAGGGACGCGCGGCGCGAGCGTGCCCGCCGCGTCGGGGCGCGGCCTTGTCCGGGCCTCTGACGGAGCTGGCGACATGAGTGGTCGCGACGGGAATCGACGGCGCTGGCTGCACCTCCACGTTATGCCCCGTGGGCGCGGCTGTCGAGACGTCCTGGGGCGCGCGGAGCGCCGCGTGCTCGGGCGCCCCCATCGCCGCGCGGCGCCCGTCGTCGAACGGGGCCGTCGGGCGCTTCGCGCGCGCCACGGCGAGCCATCCACCTGCGCCCGCCACCGTGAGCGCGAGCAACGCCACGGCGACCGCGGCGCCCGAGCGCGCTCGGCCGGGTGCGCGGCGCCGCCCGGCGACGAAGGCGTCCGTGGCCGTGCGAGCGGCCGGCGCCGCCGGAGCGCGCGCCTCGCGCTCGGCGAGGTGATCGCCGAGCGACTTGCCCGCGCGCTGCGCCGCGCGCCACGAGGCGAGGTCGTCCGCGAAGAGCCTCTGCATGAAGGCCCCGAGCCCAACCGTCGACACCTCGAGGCGCTCCCGCCGCGCGAAGGTCTCGAGGCCGACCTGCAGCGCCTGCGCCGTCGGCGTGCGCTCGGCGGGCTCGCGCGCGAGCGCGCCGAGGACGAGCGCCGCCAGCTCGGCCGGGTACGGCCGCCCGTCCGGAAAGGACGGGGTCGCGGGCGCCTCGCCGACGATCTTGTTCAGGATCTCGAAGTCGGTCGGCGCGGCGAACGGCGCGCGGCCCGTCGTGAGCTCGTAGAGGATCGTGCCGAGCGCGAACACGTCGCTGCGCGCGTCGAGCGGCTTGCCCCGGCATTGCTCGGGCGACATGTATGCGAACTTGCCCTTGAGCGCGCCCTCCTGGGTCTGCGAGCGCTGGTGCGCCCACTTCGCGATGCCGAAGTCCGAGACCTTGACGGCGCCATCGTACGACACGAGGACGTTCGACGGCGAGACGTCGCGGTGGACGATGTGGAGCGGCTCGCCGCCGAGCCCGCGCTTTTCGTGCGCGTGGTGCAGGCCGGCCGCCGCCGCGGCGACGATCCCGATGGCGTGCGGCAGCGGCAGTGGCGCCGTCTCGCGCGGCGCGCCGTCGGCGACCTTCGCTTGCGCCTGCATGAGCTGGCGCAGGTTCGAGCCGAGCACGTACTCCATCGCGAAGAACGGCGTCTCGCCGTCCGTACCGACATCGTAGACCTCGGTGACGTGCGGGTGCGTCAGCGTCGCCGAGAGGCGCGCCTCGTCGAGGAACATGCGAAGAAGCTCGGGCTCGAGGGCGTGCTGCGGCAGGATGCGCTTGATGACGACGAGCTTCTCGAAGCCTTCGATGCCGACGCCGGGCAGCCGCGCGAGATAGATCTCGGCCATGCCTCCGACGGCGAGCCGCCGGATGAGCTGGTAGCGGCCCAGTTTCTGGCCGCTCGCATAGTCGTCAGGGACGGCGGTCATCCCGTTCCAGGGTAACTCGGCGCCGCGCCAGCCCACAGCGGTTTTCCCGCGCCGCGCGGGAGCGTATTTCAGGGCCTCGTTGCGCAACCGGAGGACCGCCGGAAAACCACAATGACTTCAGGTAAATAGAAAGGTGCGTCAATAAAATCACGGCATATTCGCCGGTTCTTCGCGTTGCGCAACAAGGGACAGGAGACGCCTGCTCGGCGACCGAAAGAGCCCGAGACCGGCCGACGAATCGGGTCGCCGACGTGGCCTTCTTCTTGCTGAATAGCGCCGGCATGGGAAACCGAAATACGGCGACGGTCCTGGCGCTTTCGACGCTCGCGCTCGCGTTCGGGGGTGCGTGCTCGAAGAACAACGCGAGCGCGCTGCCCGACGACGTGCGCGCCATCGTCTTCTTGCAGCGCATGCCGCGCACGGACGCCGGCAACGTCTTCGAGTACACCTCCTTCGTGGCGGGCGGGCGCCTCGTCAAGCTCGAGCCGCCGTCGGCGGACGGCAAGCTCACGGTGCTGACGTCCGACGCGATGTTCGATGGCGCGGACGTCATGTCGTACGACCTGTCGTTCGACGCGCTGTCGCTGGTCTTCTCGGCGCGCCTCGCGAACACCGACCACTACAACATCTTCTCCATGAACCTCGACGGCACGAACCTCAAGCAGCTCACCGATGGCGGGAACGACTACGTCTATCCGATGTACCTGCCGGGCTCGAAGATCTTCTTCACGACCAACCTCAACGTCGAGAACGAGCAGAGCTCGTTGACCTACAGCCCCGACGCGAAGCAGTTCAAGGACGAGTACGAGCGCGCGACGACGGCCCAGGTCGGCACGATGAACGTCGACGGGACGGCCATGCAGCTCGGGCCGCGCAACGTCTCGCACCGCGTCGCGCCCGCGCTCCTGCCCGACGGGCGCGTGCTCTACACCGAGTGGCGGCACATGGGCGCGGTCAACGACGGCCACCTGCGCATGATGAACGCCGACATGACGGCCATGCGCGAGGCCTTCGGCGGCGAGGACGGCGGCAACGGCGGCACGAACAGCTACCTCAAGGGCCGCTACGTCCAGACTGTGGCGCGCACGGACGCGAACGGCAACCCGCTGCCCGACGACGTCCAGCTCGTGGCCGTCGCGACGTCGCGCGACCGCACGTTGCAGTCCGGCAAGCTCTTCCTCATCGACCTCAACGGCACCGAGAAGGAGTCGAAGTTCACCGACATGACGCCCCTCATCCCGGGTGATCGCGTGCCGAGCAGCGTCGGCCGCTACTACGACGCCGAGGTCGTGGGCGACCCGAACAACAAGCAGTTCCTCGCGTCTTGGGCCGACGGTCCCGTCGAGTCGGAGCTGCTCGACAAGGCGAAGTCGCAGGCGAACTTCGGCATCTACCTCTTCGACGCCAATGCACAAACGCGCAATCCCATCTACGACGACCCGAGCTACTGGGACGTCCTCGCGCGTCCCGTCAAGGCGCGGCCCGAGCCGCGCGTCACGGCCTCACCCCTCGCGGGCGGCACGAGCACGACGATCGGCGCCATCAACGTCTACGACTCGTCCGTGCTGAACATCCCCGTGGGCGCCGTGCAGAAGGTGCGCCTCATCGAGGGCTTCTCGGGCGAGGAAGGCTTCTCCATGTTCGGCACGACGGAGTTCGACGGCCAGTCGCTGTACTCCGAGATCCCGCTCCAGAAGGACAACTCGTTCGCGGCGTCCGTGCCGGGCAACGTACCCTTTCACATCCAACTCATCGACAAGTTCGCGATGAGCGTGGCCAACGAGCCGATCTGGATCAGCGGCCGCGCGGGCGAGAACCGCGTCTGCGGCGGATGCCACGAGGATCGCTCGAAGACGCCCGAGCTCGCGCCGGGCCAGACGCAGGCTCAGCTCGCGGGCGCGGTCAACCTGGACGTCCCGCGCGCCCAGCGCATCACGCCCTTCGTCGCGGGCAGCACGACGAGCTACGACTTCAGCTACGGCAACATCCGCGGCGTGCCGTGGGACAAGGCCATCCAGCCCATCCTCGACGCGAAGTGCGTGAGCTGCCACGACGGCGACGCCAGCAAGCCGGGCAACCCGACCTACACGGTGACCGACATGACGACGAAGACCTCGCAGACGTTCACCTTCGATCTGCGCGGCCAGCCGCTGGCCGTCACGGTGGGCGAGAAGATGACCGGCGCCTACACGGCCTCGTACATCTCGGTCATGGGCCTCGGCGAGCTCCTGGGCGACGACGTGGTGACCATCACGGGCGGCGACAACCAGTACGGCTACGTGTCGGCGGGCTCGGCCAAGGATTCGAAGATCATCCAGAAGCTCAATCCCCCGCAGCGCTTCCCGGGCGTCGACGCGACCGTGCGCGCGTTTGCCGCGGGCGGCATCCATCCGAACGACGCCGGCCACCCCGAGTGGGAGCTGACGCCCGAGGAGTACTACCGCTTCATCCTCAACATCGACATGGGCGGTCAGTTCTACTTCCGGGAGAACCGCGACGTCGCTCAGAACTACAACATGCCGGGGAGCATCTGATCATGCGCATCACGAAGACGCTTGCCCTCACCATCTTCTCATCGGTGCTCGCGACCGGCTCGCTCTTGCCGGGCGCGGCGCGGGCGGGCCGCGGTGGGAGCCCGCAGGCCATCCAGAGCGCCATCGCGGCCAACTCCGTCGACGCCATCCAGGCCGAGCTCGAGCGCGCCGAGCACCTGGTCTGCGCGGCGTGCACCGACATGGTGTTCCCCCTCGTCGATCACCCGAGCTATCGCGTGCGCCAAGCGGCCGCTTGGTGGCTCGCGCGGCGCGGGGCGAGCCGCCAGGTCTACCTGTCGATGCTGAACCGCCTCTCGCAGCCCGACTCGGCGCTCGCGCGCAACGCCGCCGACGTGCTCGGCGAGTTCCGGGCCGCCTCGGCGATCCCCGCGCTCTCGGCGGCCCTGTCGAACCCCATCTTCTCGGGCGAGGCCCGCGGCGCCGTGGCGCACGCGCTCGGGCAGATCGGGCGGCCCGAGGTGGCCACGCCGCTCACTCAGGCGCTCGCCGACTCCGATCCGCTCGTCAAGGCGGCCTCGCTGCAAGCCCTGCGCGACGTCGAGGGCTTCCACGACGGCATGGTCGCGGTGCCGCTCGTCAAGGACGCCGACGCCAGCGTGCGCGCCGAGGCCGCGACGACGATCGGCATGATGCACACGCGCGCGGCCGCGAGCGCGCTCGTGGAGGCGCTCGCGTCCGACGCGGACGTCGCCGTACGCAAGAAGGCCGCTTGGTCGCTCGGCTCCATCGGGGCGCCCGTGAGCGTCGCCGGGCCGGCGCTGCAGACGGCGGCCACGAGCGATCCGAACCCCTTCGTTCGCTCGCTCGCGCAGATCGCGATCTCGCGCCTCACTCAGTAAGGGCCGGGCACGGCCCGCCGGGCACGGCCCCGCGCGGGACGCCCGACGCCTGACGGTTTCCGTCCGGGCCGGTTTCGTCTCTGTTAAAATCACAACCCCGCATGCACCCCTCGCCGCCTTCGAGGAGCCCCTGGCGCGCATCGTTCGGCCCGCTCGTGGTCGGCGTGCTCGCGGCCGCCGGCGCGGGATGCCTGAAGAAACAGGGCGCGGAGCAGCACTTCTACGAAAACCACATCCAGCCGATCTTCAACAACTCCTGCATCAACGGCACGTCTCCTTGTCACCGCGTCGACCCGGCCACGGGAGTCGCCCTCGGCAACCTGGACCTGACCTCGTTCGACAACGTGCAGAAGCGCCGGGACGCGCTGCGCACCTACGGCAGCTACACGCAGCCCCTCCTGTTGCTCAAGGTCCTGCCCGAGTCGCAGGTGACGTTCCCGTTCCGCGGCGTGAGCCTTCCGAGCGAGATCCGACACACGGGCGGCAAGCCGATCTCGTCGAACTCGGAGGCGTTCTACGAGCTCAAGCGCTGGCTCGACAACGGCGCGAACCGCGACGGGATCCTACCCGTGGGGAAGCCGAACACGGGCCTGGGCGGTTGCAGCGCGGCGCTGCCCGCGGGCTGGACGCCGCCCACACCCGCCGTCGACACCGGCAGCTCGGCGTACATGACGTTTCAGTCCGACATCATGCCGAAGCTCGAGCAGTCCTGCGCCTACTCGAACTGTCACAGCTCGCCACAGGCGGACTTCTACTTGACCTGCGGCGACACGCCCGAGAATCAGCTTTTCAATTACGTCCAAGCCGCGAGCTTCATCGTGGCGGCACCCGCCGCCGTCGAGCAGAGCGAGATCCTGCTGCGGCCGCTGTCCGTGCCGGGCGGCGGCATCGACCACACGGGCGGCGTCTTCTTCCAATCGCGCGACGACGACACCTGGAAGGCGTGGAAGAGCTGGGCCCTCGACGTTCAGGCGAACGCTCCGCTGCCGCCCGAGCAGAAGTCGATGGGGCGTCAGTTCTTCGAGGCCAACGTGCTGCCCAAGCTCGTCACGCGCGGCTGCGCGCTCGAGGGGTGCCACAGCCCCGACGGGTTCAACGACTTCCGCTTGCGGCCAGGCGCGCAGGGCTTCCTCTCGCCAGGGGCGCTCAAGCGCGACTACGAGACCACGCTGCTCGAGTTCATGGCGCTCGACAGCGTCGACGTGCGGCAATCGCGCGTCGTCAAGAAGACGATCGTGGGCGGCATCGCGCACCGCGGAGGGTCGCTGCTCGAGGACGAGGGCGTGGCCTCGTCCGCGCCGTGCCCGGCGCCGTTTCCCGCGAGCTACGATCCGACGCTGCCGTACGATCCAGGCAACCCGGCCACGGCCCGCGCGCTCTGCGTGCTCAAGGAGTGGCACCGCATCGAGCGCATGGAGCGCGCGGCGTCGGTCTCGACGATGGCGACGGGCGACGTGCTGCCGCTCGCCTTCGTCTCGCGCCCACCCAACGCCGACAACCTCCTCCAGTTCGACACCTACGAGGGCGGCGCCGATCTCGAGCTCGCCGACGCAACGATGGGGGATGACGGCAGCCTCACGAGCGTCGGTAACCTCCGCAGCGCGCTCGCGCCCTGCGCGGGGCTCGCGGGCAAGGACGTCGACGTGCGCGGCCCCGAGTGGAGCTACGACGGCGCCAAGCTCATCTTCGCGGCCCGCCCTGGCGCAGCGAGCGGGCTCGACCTGTGGGAGCTCGACGTCGCGGGCGCGACTTGCAAACAGCTCACGGCCGACAAGGGCCGCGCCGTGAACGGCGTCACCGTCCACGACTTCGACCCGGTGTACGCGCCCGACGGCAGCGTCGTGTTCGCGTCGACGCGCTCGGGCACCGTGACGCTCAAGAACTTCCTGCCGAACTCCGATCTCTTCCGCGTGCAGCCGCCCGGCATGGACTTCTCGAACCCGCAGCAGATGACGTTCCTGCTCAACTCGGAGCTGTCACCGGCCTTCATGCAGGACGGGCGCGTCACGATGACGACCGAGAAGGCGACCCCGGACTTCTATCAACTGTCCGGCCGGCGCATCAACTGGGACCTGACCGACTACCATCCCTTGCTCGCCCAGCGGGCGACCTCGACGGACACGTTCGCGCCCGACCTTCACCCATCCGTCGGGTACCAGCAGGCCACGGAGATCCGCGAGGGACTCGATCGCAACTTCCTCGTCATCCTGTCGGACGCGAACGCCAAGGGCGCCGGGGGCGCGCTCGCGACGTTCAATCGATCGGTCGGGCCGTTCGAGGCCGACCGCTCCGAGCCGACGTTCCTCAAGTCGCTCGTGATCGTCGACCCGACGGCCACGGGCCGCGCGGGGACGCAGGGCGTCTACCGCTCGCCGTTCTCGCTACCGAACGGCGAGATCCTCGCGTCGTACGCCGCGAACGTTACCGACCCGGCGCAGGCACAGGCGCCGAAGTACGATCTGGTGGCCGTCGACGCGAGCGGGAAGCGGCGCGCGCTCGCGAGCGACCCGGCGCTGTCGTACGTCGAGGGCGTCCTCGGCTACAAGCGCGCCGCGCGCGCGCTGTTCCAGAACCTTCCCCAGCTCGTGTTCGGCGGGCACAACGAGCCTGGGGCAGCGGAGGCCACGATGCACTTCCCTGACCTCCCGGTGCTGGCGACGCTGCTCGGCGCGAACCTGCGCCGTGGCCGCAACGTCGCGGCCTTCGACGGGGCGACGAAGCTCCAAGCCTACGTCGAGTCGCCGCCGCCCATGGGCACGTCTCCCGCCAACCCGCCGCTGGGCTTGCAGGGCACGCTGATCCCCGTCTATTCGCAGCGGATGTCGTTGGGCACGGCGGACCTGCAGGCGGACCACTCCTTGATCGTCAACGTCCCGGCCGGCAAGCCGCTCATCTTCGAGCTCCTGGACCGCAAGGGCGCGTCTGTGTTCTTGATGACGGAGGAGCACCAGGTGACGAGCGGCGAGCACATCACGCCGGGCGCGCCGCGCGGAGTCTTCAACAATATCTGCGGCGGTTGCCACGGCAGCATCAGCGGCGGGGAGCTCGACGTCGCCGTCACGGCGGACACGCTCACGGGCGCCTCCGTGAGCGCCTCTCGCGACCTGACCCCGACCTCGTTTCAGTAGAATTAACGAGGGCCTTGCACACGCGAAAACTCCCGGAAACACCTGGGAGACCATACTTTGAGCGTGCTCGAGAGGTCGCCAATTTCGATCGCGCGAGGCGGCATGACGGCGACGCATCCGGCGCCCGCGGCGCTCCTGGCCATCACCGACGACCTCGAGCTGCGCGACTTGTTGCTCGAGCTGGCCATCGAGGAAGGCTACGGCGTGCGCTGTGTCGAGACGGACGCCGAGGCGGGCGCCATGCTGCTCGCCGAGCGGCCGGGCGTCGTCATCGTCGACCTCGACATGGCGACCGGCGCGGGCAACAAGTTCCTGCGCCTGCTGCGCCGCAGTCCGCACCGGGGGATTCCGTGCATGGGCGTGACCGCCACGAACGACATGATGCTCTCGGTCTCCATCGACGCGCCCGTCTTCTTCAAGCCCACGCTCACGGGTTTCGCCGACGCGCTCCGCGCCCTGTTCGCTTAGCCCGTTTGCGTAGACGAACGCCTAAAACCGCAGAGAGAAGGCGCCCTGCACGATGTGGGCGCGGGCGCGGTCGGCGTTCGGGGCGTCGGCCGCGTCGAGGTGGTAGATGAGGAGCTCGTACTTCACGTCGACCTCCATGTCGACGTACCACGACGAGCGCTCCTGCCCGGGGTGGCGGATGAACGCGAGCTTGCCGCCCGTGAGGTAGTTGCTCATGGGCGATAGCTCCCGGTCCCCGGTCCAGTACTGGCCGGGGGGCCCGAGCTCGAGGTAGCCGCGCGCGTCGCGGTAGAAGCTGGCGCCGCTCTGCAGGTGATAGCGCCCGCGCAGCGTCACGAGCAGCCCCGGTCCGAAGTACTTGTTGAGCACGACCTCGCCGGTGGCGGCCTGCACGGCCCAGGTGTCCTCGTACAGGCGTGCCATGAAGAGCCCGGAGGCGCGCACGGCGGGGAGCGCATAGACGGCGCGCGCGAAGACAGCGTAGCGTTGCCGGAACTCGGGCAGCCGCTCCTGCGGCGTGCGGCTCTGCATGCCGACGAGCACGCTGCGATACGGATTCGACTGGAAGCCGTCGAGGATCTGGATCGTGCTGCCGAGCTGCAGGAGCAGCTTCGGCGTCGCCGTCCAGCTCAGCGACGGCTGGAACGTGTCGATGGCGAGCTTGTGCGTCGTGACGTCGGTCTCGCCGCCAAAGCAGTGGGTCGACAGCGTGAGGGGCTTGAGGTCGAGGGGCTGGTCGCCGATGTTCGAGTTGTTCGCGTCGCACACGCGATCGAAGTTGTGCGTATAAGACAGGCCGACCGTGAAGTTGTGGTCGAGGAGATCGCTCGTCGTCGTGCCCGTGACGGCGCTCGAGCGGTAGTCGCTCTCCCAGCCATACGAATACCCGAACGACCACGTCGAGGAAGGCCGCTGGTAGGCGAGGGCGCCGTGGACCTGGTGACGGGTGTCCGAGAACTTGGTGGCCGTCGAGACGGCGTCGACGCGGTAGACAGAGGGCGTCGCGCCCGACACGATGTCGACCTCGTAGCCGGCCGCTAAGTGGAAGTCCGGGCCGAGCGTCGTGCCGAGGTCGAGCTGCGGGTGCACGACGCTGATGCCGGCGTTGGCGCTCGACGGTTCACGGAACAGCGTGACGCGCGCGGCGGCGTCCTGCGTGGCGCGAGCGGGCGCCACGAGCAACGCCGAGACGCACAGCGCGGCGCCGGCGAACGCAGGGAGGCGGCGGAGCGGGGGCCTCAGTTGCAACCGCACCCCCCACCCGAGGTTCCGCTGCCGCCGATGGCGCCCTCGCGGTTGGACAGAACGTGATCGTCCGCGGCGGTCTCCTGCGCGTTGCCGTCGGGCTGCATGATGCGGTCCGCGAGCAGCTCGCGCTGGTGCGGCTTGACCGTCCATCGGGCCGTCGAGCACCCACCCAGCACCGCGCAAGCGACCGCGAGGATCGGCATGACTTTAGAAATAGACACAGAGGGCTCCTGAATATTCTTGGATGCGTTGGGTGTGGTTGGCGTCGAAGATGACGTACTGGCGCGCGTCGCCGCGGATCGTGAGGCGCTTCTTGAGCGCGACGAGCAGCCCGCCGCCCACGTTGAGCATCGTGTAGTTGCCAGTTTGGATTGTGAACTGGCTGGCCTTCTTGCGACCGAAGGCGCCGCCGGCGGCCACGGCCACGAACGGCGTCACCGGGGAGCTCGGGAAGAGGTTCGAGTTGAAGCCGCCGCCCGCGAATCTGACGTCCACCTGGTCGCCCACCGTCTCGCCCACGAAGCCCTCGACCGTGAGGTGCGGCGCGACGAGCACGGCGGGACGGAACATGAACATGCCGTCGCCACCGAGCACGCCCACCGAGAACGTGAGGCCGATGCCGCCCTCGACGAGCGGCGAGGGCGAGAACATCGTGTCGCCCATGCGCTTCCAGACCGACGGCCCGCGGTGGGCCGACGCCGTGTCGAGGTCGAGCGGGAAGACCTCGTCGCCGAGGATCCAGCCATAGGTGCCGTCGGGGAGCTGGACACGGAACCAGTGGTCGTTCGTGGCACGGCCGATGGCGGGCAGGACCTCGTCGCGCTTCGCGACGTAGACGACGCGGTAGCCGAAGCCCGGGCCCGTGTGCACGCCCGCCTCCTCGGCGACGACGCGCACGAGCGCCTCGTCGTCGGCGCGCGCCGCGGGCGCGAAGAGCCAGAGCGCGACGCCGAGGACGGCCGAGGCGATCCGGAACGCGGCCGTCGAAGCGGGCGGTCGGCGCCGGGGCGTCACGGCGCCGTCACCCATGTTTCGAGCGTCGTCACCTCCGGGCTGGCGGCGTCGAAGAGCTTGTTGCCGCCGTGCGCCCGCGTGGCCGTTGGGAACAAGATGAGGTTGCTCACCGTGACGTTCGAGCAGCTCATCTGTTCGCTGGCCGAGATGTAGTTCTTCGCCCAGTCGCCGGGCAGCGGCAGCGGGATGGGCATCGTCGGATCGATCGCGGGCTGCGGGTCGGCGATCAGCGCGAGCTCTTTGCCGCTCGCGACGTCGTGACAACTGGAGTCGAAGCAGCGTTTGCCGGCGTAACTCTTCGCGAGGACGTTGGGCCAGACGTCGGTGACGAAGAACGACTGGCTCGGGCGGCAGGCGTTGACGTCGGCGGGCGGCGCGCCGAGGTCGACCGTCTGGCACGCGGCGCCCACGAGGGCCGCGGAGAAGGCCCAGGCGAAGGCCAGCGGGACGCCACGCGCGGCCTTCAAAACGTGTACCTCAGGTAGGTCGTTGCGATGAGGTCCGTGCTGGCGTGCAGGTCGCGCAGCCAGTAGTACTCGCCGCGAATCCCGATCGAGAAGTGCCGCGACAGCGAATGGTAATCGACGCCGCCGCCGCCGCCCGCCGTGAGCCCCGTGCGGTACTGCTGCTCGACGCCGAGCTGATAGAGGAGGTTGGTCGACAGGCGCGTCAGGCCCGCGCCGCCTTCGCCGAAGATCGACAGCTGTCCGAAGCGCAGCGTGAGCTTGCCCTCGAGCGTGCCCTGGTACGTCTGCAGGAGCTGGTCACCCTGCGGGTGCTCGCCCGCCTTCGTGAGGTGCGTCGAGCCGAGCGCGTGAAACTGCACGGCGAGGAAGCGCAGGACGTCGTAGCCGACGCGCGCGCCGATCGCGAACCCGGGGGCGACGTTTTCGCCCGCGGGCCCGAAGAAGGCGACCGCGCCCACCTCGCCCTCGGTGAAGAGGCCGCGCGCGAACTTCTTTGGGTCGGGGAAGATCGCGGCCTCGGGCTCCTTCGTGACCTGCGCGCGCGCGGCCGTCGCGATCGTCCAAGACAGGAGTGAGACCAGGAACGCGATCGCGGCCAGTCGCGCGAGGCGAGCTGGGTGAGCACGGCGACGGGGACGGCGGACTCTCAATGGGCGCGATGTTACGGCATGTTCGTGGCGGGCATGGGCTGAAACAGGGTCGGCGCCGGGTGGAACTTCTGATCGCCCGTGATGTGCCACAGGCGATCCTCGTCGTCGCGGACGCGCAACGTCCACTCGCACGTCATGTGCTTGTTGGCCGTCAAGGTGACGTCCACCTCGACGAGCGCCGGCGTGACGACGTGCGCCGGCACATTATCGAGGCCGACTGGCATCACATCGGACCGGTTGACGAGGACTGACTCGAAGGGCGCCATCCAGCGCCCCAAGGCGTCGAGATCCGCCTCGCCCTCGGCGAAGTCGTCCTCGCGCACGACGCCCTGGTAGATGGCGCCCGGCGCGAGCATCATGGGCAGCTGCGGGTGCAGGCTGATGAGGGGCAGGTACTCCGGCGGGTCGTTCTTGCCCTGCGCGTCCGCGGCCGCCGCCACGGTCTCGTCGTACTTCGTGTATTCGTTGGCGCCGTCGACGACGACGTCGAACGTGCCGGGGTCCGTGTCGAGGTTTTTGACCGTGAACAGGAGCTCGAGGTGAATCTTGTCGCGCGCGACCCACGGCACGCGCACCTCACGGTGCATCGGGTCCTCCATCTTGAGCGCCGCGCTCTCGTCGTCGAGCGCGGTCTGCTCGGACATGTTCGGCCTGCGGAATTGCAGCGTCACGCTGTTGGTGATGCGTGGGAGCATCTCCGTGCCCTGGAGCTCGAGCAGCGGAGTGGGCCCGTTGAAATAGATCGGCGTGTTCAGCGAGCAGGCGAGGGCGGGCGCCGCCAGCGCGAGCCAGACCAGTCGGCGGAGGGGGGCGCTCGGTCTCACGCTACGTCCCTCCTTTGAAGAGGAAGGGGAACTTGCCGACCGTGGTCTGGCCCGCCGCCTTGGGGAACTGCCATTGTTTGACCTGCCGGAGGACGCACCCTTCGACGGCCGCGTCGCCGATCGTGCTGCTCTTGACGCTCGCCTTGCTCACCGTGCCGTCGGGCTGGATGATCCAGAACACGTCGAGGCCGCCCGAGAGGCTGCCCTTGTGCTGCAGCTCTTTCTCGTAGCAGTACTTCACGCCTGCGGCGTGCGCCTTGACGACCTTGTAGATCTGCTCCTTCGAAAGAGAGCCGTCCATTTCGCCGTTGCCGTTTCCGAACCCCACGGAGACCTCGCGCTCCCCCCGCTCGGCGAGCTTCGGCCCGCGCCCCTTGCCGTGCGTGCCGCGTCCGCCCGTGTCGAGGTTGCCCGCCCCGTAGATGTGGCCGTAGCCCGTGCCGCCGCCGCCCGGGCCGGCGCCGCTCGTCGAGAGGCCGCCGTTGCCGCGCCCCGCGACCATCTTCGCGCCCGCCATGCCCGCGACGGCCTGCTCGACGCCCGTGTCCTCGGCGAACAGCTTCGAGAGCCCGGAGCCCTGCGGCCGCTCCTTGCCGATGAGGCCGAGGATGCCGACCTTCGAGACCTTCTCCCGCAGCACGTCCTTTTCGCCCTTGGGGATGACCGTGTCCTTCTCCGTCGCGTCTTCGCGCCCGAGCTTGCCGGCCTTCTCCTTGGCCTTCTTCATCTGGCCTTCTTCTTTTTTCTTCTTCTCTTCCTTTTCTTCCTTCTCCTGCTTTTCGGCGGCGCGGCGCGCCGTGGCCTTCTTCTCGATCTCGCGCACGGGCGCCTCGATCTTCGCGGCGCGTTCGGCGCTCAGGGTCAGGGGCTTCTCCGGCGCGCGATAGAGGAAGACGAGCAGCGCCGCGCAGAGGCCCAGCACGAGGGACGTCCCCACGAGCGTCTGGAACATCATGGGGTCCTCGACCTTGGGCTTGGGCAGCACCTCGGGCGGGTCGACCCAGCGGATCTCGATGCGCAGGTCGGCGTTCTCGACGAACGTCAGCTTGGCGCGGTCGCCCGAAACGAGCGCGACCTCGCGGACGTCGCCCTTGGCGCGGCCGAGGGGCGGTTCGGCCAGCACGGCGCCGATGTCGCGCGGCTCGGCGCCCGTCTGGACCTCGCCGCGCATGTTGGGCGCGAGGCGCAGCGTATAGCCGCCTCCGCGGCGCGGCTTGAGGAGGACGTAGCGCTTGCGGCCGTCGGTGCGCGGCGTGTTGAACGTCGCGCCCACGTGCGAGCCGATCGTGACCTTGCGCCGCCGCATGAGCAGGCGATAGCCGACGATGCGACCGCGCCACACGGTGACCACCTGCAGGACGGCGCTCCCCAGCGTCTCGACGGGCGCCGTGAGGCGCAGCGGTCGCCCCGCGGGGGCGGGCGGCGGCGGGGCGGAGCGGTGGTTGGCAGGGAGGCTCATGGGTCACAGGCTCTTGTCGTCGGCGCTCTTGGCGAGCTCCTTCATGAATGAACGTTTGTCGGGGGCGGACATGTCGAGCTCGAGCTTGACGCGGTTGAGGAAGTACAGAAGCTGCGGCGTCTTGAGCTTGCCCTCGACGTCCATGGCGCCGAACGTGTAGGTCTTGGTCTTGATGGTTTTGCCGTCTGCCGTCTTGGCCGGCGCCGACGCGCTCGGGCCGTCGTCGTCGCCGCCCTTGGCGGCACGCACGGGCGCGGGCTTGTCGACGCTGGCCGAGCGCTCGGCCACGGGCGACGACGCCGCCGGGGCCGGCCGCGCGCGCCGCCCGGGCTTCGCGCCCGCCGCGGAGGACGCGACCAGCAGCGCCGCCAGCGCCAACGAGCGCAGCGCGCGCCCGGGCGCCGTCATTGCAGCTCCTTGATGCGCGCTTCGGCCTCTTGCCTCTTGCCGTCCGTGGCGTCGCCCGACGCCGCGTACTGCGTGAGGAAGGTCTTGGCCTTGGCCTTGTCCTTGTCGAAGTCCATGTAGAGCACGCCCAGGTTGAAGAGCGCCGGCGCGTAGTCTTCCTCGATGTCGAGCGCGCGCTCGTAGGCGCGCCGCGCCTCGTCGAGCTTGCCGGCGCCGCGCGCCGCGACGCCCAGCGCCACCTCGGCCTCGGCGTCGTTGGGATCGATGCGCACGGCCTCGACGAGCTCCCCGCGCGCGTGCTTGTAGTCCCCGCAGTCCAGGTACACGACCGCCTTGTTGAGGCGCGCCTGCATGTACTTGGGGTCGAGCTCCGATGCCTTCTGAAAATTCAGGAAAGCCTCCTGATCGTGACCTCGCTCGAACGCGACGAGGCCCAGGTTGTTCCAAACGAACGCGCTCTGCGCGTCCAGATCCGCGGCCTTCCGGAAGGCGGTTTCCGCAAGATCCAGCTTGCCCATTTTATAGTAAGTGAGTCCGACAGCGTTATAGGCAATGACCGTTTTGGCCACGTTTTCCCCGGAAGATCCCTGCGAAAGCAGCTGCCGTGCCTGCTCGAGGGATTCCTCTAGGTCGCCCGCCTCACGTAGGACCTGCCCGTACCTCGCCCGCATCTCTGCGTCCCCGGGCTCCCCGCCGAGCCACTTCGCGTAGACCTTGACCGCCTTCTGGGGCCGGTGGGCGCGGCGCAGGCTCTCGCCGTAGGCCAGGATCGTCCGGCGGGAGCCGGGCTGGATATCGAGGGCCTTTTCGAAGTCCTCGACGGCCTTGTCGTAATTGCCGAGCCCCGTCTCGACGACGCCCAGATCGTGCCACGCCTCGAAGAGCTTGCCGTCGAGCGCGACGGCCTTGGCGAAGTGCTGGCGTGCGTCCTTGTAGTGCTTTCTGCCCATTTTCATGACAACGACGCCCTGGTCGAACTCGCTCGCGGCGCCCGGGTTCGCGCGGGGCAGCGCCACGGGCGCCGTGGCGCGCGCGTTTTGGCCGTGGCTGCCGCCGTGCGCCCCGCAGCCCGCGACCGCCGCGAGCGCGCCGGCGAGCGACAGGCACGTCGAGCCGCGCGCGAGGCGCTTACCTATCACGCCGCACCTCCTCGATGCGCTCGAGCGAGACGCGCGGCTCGCCCACGCGGATCGACGCGCGCAGCTCGGCCTCCTTCGGGTATTCGTTCTCGGCGAGGCGCGAGAGCGCCTGGCGGATCTGCTGCGTGTGCTTGTTGTAGACGCCGAGCTGAAGCGCGCGCGCGTAGCCGGACTTGTACGCGTCGATGGCCTTGTCCTCGATGACGACGACCACCTTCTCGAGCTCGTCGCGGTAGACCTGCTGCTCCTCTTCGTTGAGGTCCCTCGGCACGGGGGCGCTGCGCATGGCCTTGGCGTACGCCTCGTAGCCCTGGCCGATGCGCAGCAGCGCCGCCGTCGCCCACTCGGGCGAGGGGTAAGTCACGACGTCGAGGTACACGCCCTTGGCCTCTTCGAGGCGCTTGGCCTTCTCCTCGAGCACCTTGGCGAGCTGCTTGGGCTTGCCCGCGATCTTGAGGCGCTCGTAGTCCCGATAGACGAGCTCGCCCTGGATGTAACGCGCCTGCGCGGCGTAGTAGGCGGCGTCCTCGCCGCGAACGCCCTCCCGCTCCTTGGCGCGCTTGTGACCCTGGCCCTTGTAGGCGGCGAGCGCCTTGCCGGCGACGTCCTTGGCGGCGCCGTCGTTGCCGGCCTTGAGGTCGGCGTCGGCCTCACGCGCGAGCGCCTCGACGTTGCGGCCGTCGCTCGGGTAGGCCTTCGCGTAGGCGGCGAAGCTCTGCGCGGCGGCGCGCCAGTCTTTTTGATCCTCGCGCACGACGGCCACCTGAAAGGCGACGTCCTTGGCGTCGGGCTTGTCGCGGAAGCGCTTGGCGTACTCGTCGAAGTGCTTGATGGCGCGATCGTGCTGGCCGAGGCTCTCGCGCAGCACGCCCGCGCTGCGCAGCGCGTCCGCGGCGTGAGGGTTCTGCGGATACCGCTGGGCGAGCTGTTCGTAGAGCGCCGCGGCCTTGTCGTAGTAGGCGATGTTTTCCTCGATGCGCGCGGCCGTGAACAGCGCCTCGGGCGCCTCGCCCGCCGCCGGGTACTTCTGCGCGAGGTCCTTGTAGGCCGAGACCGCGTCCTCCTGCTTCTTGGCCTTCTCGAAGACGGCTCCCGCGTTGTTGAGCGCCTTGGGCGCCTGCGCCGACTGCGGATACTCCTGCGCGACGCGCAGGTAGAACGAGGCGGCCTTCTCGTACTGGCCGTCGCCGGCGTACCTCTCCCCCGACTTCATGACGGCGCCCACGACGAGCTTGTCGAGGCGGTCCTGCTCGCCCGGCGCCGCGAACGCCTTGGTCTTCTTCAGGCGCCGCGCCCAGGACTCGATGTTCTCGTAGTCCTTGGCCTTGTTGAGCGCCTCGAGGATGCGGTCGCCCGCGGGGCCGGCGTTCGGATCGTCGGGATATCTCTCGATGATGAGGCCGAAGCGTTTGACGGCCTCGTCGTAGTCGCCGTAGTCGAAGAAGAACTGGCCGTTCTTGAAGACGACGGTGACGATCTCCTTGTCCTTCGGGAAGAGCGTCGCGTAGGTGTCGGCCGCTTCGCCGAACAGGCGATCGCTCTCCGTGATCGTGCGCTTGCCGCCGGCGCCGCTGGACGGGCGCCGCACCTTCTCGAAGGCGCCCATGGCCTGCAGGAGCGCGTCCTTGTGATACTTGCCCACGGGCTGCGACTTGCCGACGGCCAGGTAGTCGCGCCCCGCCTCCTCGTAGCGCCCGAGCTTGAAGTAGAGGATGTCGGCGCGCAGGTAACGAAGCTCGACGGCGTCGGCCGCGTCGGGGAAGCTCTGCAAGTAGAAGGCATAGGACTCGGCGGCGCGCGCGTAGCGCTCCTTGTCGATGACGTGCGTGATCTTCTCGTTCTGCTGCGCCTCGGCGTGCATCGTCTTCGCGAGGGTGCGAATGAGCTCCTCGGCCATGGCGCGCGCGTGCTGGACGGCCTTGGGGCGATCCTTGTTGGCGGCGGCCCAAGGGCTCCTCGCGCCGTAGTCGCCGGCGAGCTTGCGCATCGCCGCGACGGCGGCCTTCGTGTCGCCGAGGAGCTGGTAAGCCTCGACGATGCGGCCGGCGTCGTCGGGCGCGTCGGGGCTCTGGGGATCGAGGTCGATGAGGAGCTGATAGGCCTCGACGGCGCGCTCGTAGCGCGTCTGATCGAAGACCGTGTCCGCGAGCTGCTTGAGGACCGTCTCCGAATAGGCCTTCCCGCCGATCTGCGCGAGGAACTCGAAGGCGTCGTGCGCGCTCTTCGTGTCGTCCTCGGTGAAGAGCTCGACGAGGTAGTCGAGCGCCTGCCCCTGCAGCTCGGCGGCCCGCTTCTGCTCGGCTTCGCTGCGCCCGGCCTTCTTCTTGGCGAGGTCGAGGACGTCCTTGAAGCGCATGGCCGACCTCGTCGTGTCCCCGAGCTTCCAGTAACACCAGGCGGTCTTGAAGAGCGCGAGGTCGTAGAGCTGCGACTTCGGGTGCTGCAGGACGTGCTCGTAGGCCTCGAGCGAGCTCCGGTAGTTCTGCTGCTCGTAGAAGCGAAACTCCGCGATGGCCATCCAGGCGTCGGCCACGTAGCGCGAGCGCGGATACCTGTCGAGGATGGTCTGGAAGGAGCGCACCGACTCGGCGGTCTTGCCCTGGTCGCGCAGCGAGAAGGCGTAGAGGTAGATCACGGTGTCGATCTTGCGGAAGCGCGGGTGCTCGGTGATGAGGCGCTGATAGACCGACTGGGCGCGCGACAGATCGACCGTGGGCGGTCGGCGCGGCACGTGCGGACACTGCGCGCGGTCCTCGTGGCATGCGCTCACGGCGGCCTGGTAGACGCCCATCTTGTCGAGGTACGTGGCCTTCGACTCCTCCCAGTAGAGCTCGGCGAGCTTGTAGAGGGCCTCGGCCTGCTCGCGCGAGCGCGGACTGTCGCGCAGGTAGTCCTCGATGAGCTGGATGGCCTCGCGCCGCGCCGCCGTGACCTGGCCTTCGCGTTCGTCGATGGCTTTTTGCAGCGCGGGTGGAATGACGTTCTCGGCGTCGGCGGCCGCCGCATCGGGGACGCTCGACGTTCCCTTTCCCGGCGGGGCCTTGCCGTTCGCCACCCCTGGCGCCGCGCTCGTCATCGAGCAAACAGCGACGAGCACCGCTCGGACCAGCTTATTTGTAGTTCTCGTACTCATCCGACCAGTACTCGCCCTCGAAGGGCCAGTACTCCTCGTCGTCGCCCATGAGGCCCTCGAGCTGGAGGGCCGCAAACATGTCGGGTGGGTAGCGCCCCTCGCGCAGGTTCGAGATCTCGATCTCGAGCTTCTTCTTCTTGCCGATGACGGCGTCGATCTGCGTGAGGCGCGCCTGCCGCAGCATCTCGCGCAGCCGCGCGTCGAGGTCGAGCAGCGCCTGCTCGGCGATGGCGCTCGTCGCGGTCACGAGGCGGCCCCGCAGCGCGCGCGCCTCGTCGGACAGCGCCTGGGCCTTGGCGGTCTCCCGCGCGTAGGGGCCATGCGTGCTGACGGGCCGCGCGGCGCGCCGGGCCGCTGTCAGGAGGTCGCCCACGCGATCCTCCATCTCGGGGTCGCCCCGCGCGGCGGTCCGGAGGGCCTCGACGTCTCGAACGAGGCTCACGGCCTCGCTGGCCTCGCTGCCCGCGGCCTTGCCGGTCTGCTTCGCGGACAGCTCGTCCCAGACGGCGATCTCGCCGGGCAGGTGCCCCGCCTCGCGATCGAGCGCGACGATGTCGGCGAAGTAGCGGTAGAACTTCGCGTCGATCTTGAGCAGCTCGACCACGGGGTCGCGCGCCGTGCCGATCTGCTGCTTGCCGAGCAGCCGCTGGTAGAGCTGGCGGCGGCGCCCGGGATCCTTGAGCAGGGTCGCGACCTGGGCCTCGACGGGCTTGTAGACGCGCACGAGCTCCTCGAGCTCGGCGCGCACGCGATCGAACCGGCACGACTTCAGATCGATCATCGAGTGCAGGAGCAGCACGTCGGGCGCGAGGGGCGACTTCGGGAACGAGCGGTCGAACTGCTCGAGGAAGGCGCCGGCAGCCTCGTACTCGCCCTTTTGGAACATCGACCAGGAGGCCTCGAAGAGCGCGTCGGGCAGGCGGTCGGAGTCCTCGGGCACGCGGAAGTAAAAGTAGTACGCGTCGTCGTACTTGCCCTGCTCGTGCGCGATGCGGCCGAGCGCCAGGTAGGCGAGGTCCTTGATGGCGTAATAGCGGCCGTCGATGAAGAACGTGAAGCGGTCCTGGTCGACCTGCTCGACGATCTCGCAGAGCGAGGCGCGCGCGGCCGCGAAGTGGCCCTTGCGGGCGTGCGCGAGGCCGCGGAAGTACAGCGCCGCCGCGAAGAAGCGCGACTGCCGGTCGACGTTGGCGAGGCGCGCCTCGGCGGCCGGCAGATCGTTCGCCTCGTAGGCGACCTTGCCGGCGAGGTATTCGTGCTCGGCGCGGCTGTCGCGCGGAAGCCCGGCGGCGTCCACGCGCAGCCCGGCGCCGGCCCTGTCGAGCATGGCGAGCACGGGCGCCTGCTCGCGCGTCTCGAGCGCGATGTCGACCATGGCGCGATAGGCGGGCGCGAAGAAGGGTGAACCCGGGCCATGCCCGAGCGCCCGCAGCAGGTACCGCTCGGCCGAGGCATAGGCGCCCGCGCGCACGAGGGCGCGGCCGAGCGTGAGCTCGGCGTTGGCGTATTCGGGCGCGTAGGCGAGCTTGGCGTAGCGCTCGGCCTCGACGACGCGGAAGAGCCGCCCCGTCGCGACCTCGGCGTTGCCCGTCACGAGATCGTTCTCGGCGGCCACGAGCGTCTCGCGGATGCGCTCGATCGTCGCGGGCTGCCCGTCTTCGGCCAGCACGCCCGCCTTCTCGAGATCGGCCAGGTAGCGCGCCATGGGATCCTGCTCGACGAAGAGCGCCTGACCGAGGAGCAGCGCCAGCGTGCTGATGAGGGTCGTCACGTCGTCACGTTGTCACGTCGTCACGTCATCCGTGGGGTCACTTCTTGAGAGCCTCGGACTCGAGCTCGAGCTCGATGCGGGGCTCGTAGTTGGGCAACGAGCCGTCTTCGTCGCCCGTGAGCGCGATCGTCGTCCGCTTGCCGTCGGGGACGTCGATGGCGAACGTCTGCTCCGAGCTGTACCCGAGGCCCTCGATGTCCTTGCCCTTCTTCTTCGTGCCGGGCCGCACCTCGAGGCGCAGCGTGAGGGCGTGCGGGCCCGGCTTGCACGGGCGTTCGGCGACAGTGAGCTTGTCGTCCGTGACGGGCTTGTCGCCCGAGTCCCAGATCGTGGCGCCATCGAGGCGGATCTCGGCGTGACGGATCACGGTGTCTGGGGCCGCCTTCCAGCGCAGCTCGGCCGCGAGCCGCGCGCCGTACAGCCCCTCCTGCACGACCTGCGCGCGCGCGCGCGCGCGGAAGAGCTCGTCGCGCAGGCGATCGTAGTCTGCGCGCAGCTTCTGAAGGTCGATCGACGGGGCGGGCGCCGGCGCGGCGTCGTTCGCGGGCACCGCTGCCTCGGCCGGCTTCGGCGCGGGGGCGCGCGCGGGCGGGGTCTCGGCGGCGGGCGGCGGGGGCGCGGGCTCGTCCACGCGCGCGGAGGGCTCGTCCGGCGTGGCTTGGATCGACGACGCGTCGTCGGCGGCCGGCGCCGGAGCCGACGCGGCGGCGGGCCTTCGCGCGGGCCGTCGCTTGGCGGGCCTGGACTGCGCGGCCGCCGGGAGACCGAGCGCGAGCGCGAGCGTGAGGGCGAGGCGTCGCATGGTCACTCGCCCATCGGCAGAAAGAGGCTGAACCCGAGGGTCACCGTCAGATCGTTGACGATCTCCTTCTGGGCGAGGAGCTGTTCGCGGAAGACGTGATCGCGCACGTCGACGCGGATCGCGAAGGCCCGGCCGACGAAGAACTTCAAGCCGAGGCCGCCGTTGCCCGCCAGATCGCTCGACAGCACCGAGTCGACCACGCCGCCGCCGAGCGCCAGGTAGAGATCGAGGTGGGTGAGTCCGCCGCCGAGGCGCATCTTCGCGTGCGCCGGCACCCAGACGAGGTCGGCGTCGAAGCCGAGCTGCCGGCGCGGCTTGTTCTGCAGCACCGAGAACGTGCGCTCGAGCTCCGGCCCGCCGGACGAGCTGATGCGCGTGTAGCTGCCCGAGGCCTCGACGGCCAGGTCCTCGGTCATGTGGTACGTGTAGGCGCCGCCGGCGGTGTACGTCCCGTCGAAGAGGTCGGAGACGTAGTAGCCGCCCTGGACGGTGAGCTCGTGGCGATTGGTCTGCTGGAACAGGCGGTCGCGCGTCGTGCGCATTTTGCGCTTGGCGAAGAGATCGGCTTTGACCTGGTCATCTACACACGCATCTTTTTGTTCGGGACCCTGAGAGGGTCCCGCTCCCCCGGCGGCGGATTCGGCCGAGCGAAGCTCGTCTTTTTGTTCGGGACCCTGAGAGGGTCCCGCTCCCCCGGCGGCGGGCTCGGCCGAGCGAAGCTCGTTCGCCCCCGCGGCGATCGGAGCGCGCAACATCACCAAGAGGACGGCCACGAGCGCGGTTCGCGTTAGAGCAACCACAAGGACACCCCTCCCAACACCGTGACGTTGTTCGTGACGCGGCCGCGCCCGAGGACCTCTTGCGGCAGCAGGAAGTCGCGCACGTCGAAGCGAAACGCGAGCCGCTTCGTGAGGTAGAGCTTGAATCCCGCGCCGGCCTCCCAGGTCAGCCCCATGACCGAGTCGTGGAACGTCCGCCCGGCGCCGGCGACGGCGAAGAGATCGCCGTGGATGATCGTCTGCTCGGTGAACTTGAACTTCGCGTGAATGGGCGACCACGACATCGAGGCGATGGCTTGCCACGCGTCGCTCGGAACGAAGTGCTCTTCCTTCGTGAAGGCGTTGAAGGGCTCCTCGAGACGAAACTGGACGGGCGACCGCGTGACGAGCAGCTCGAGGCCGAAGTCCTCGGAGGGATAGAACGAGAGCGCGCCACCGTAGCTGTAGGTCGACGAGAGCGCGTCCGAGGCATAGAAGCCGCCCACGCCCGACAGCTCGAAGCGGTGCCGCTTGAGAAAATCGCGACGCTGGACGCCCTTGCGCCGGCCGCCCGTGGCGTCCCCGTCGAGGCACGTCAGCGCGTGCAGCGACTCGCTGCCGGGGCCCTCCTCTTCCTCGTCGTCGCCGCTCGTCTCCGCCGGGGCCGTTTCATCGGCCGCGTCGTCGTCGTCCGTCGCCGCCGACTGAAAGGGGTTCGACAGAGCTGTGTCCACCGCGGGAGCCGCCAAGGCCGAGCTCCCGTTGCCGAGGCCCAATCCGAGCTGGATGGCGATGGCGAAGGTCGCGCGTAGCAACGCCGACCAGCGTAGCCCCTTCGAAACGGCGTTGGCAAGCCGCGTCCTGTTTCTTTTTTTCGAATTGCCGTCGAGAAAGTGCGATCTTTCGATCAGTACTGCCGTACTGACAAAGACGCACCGGAGAATGTTCGCGCGTGACGCAACGGCTGGAGCCCATGTGGCGCAACGTGGGACATCCACCGTGGCGCAACGATGGCTCGCGCTCGGGCTCGCGACGCTCGGGCTGGCTGCCGGATGCCGCGAAGGCGTGAGCCCGGCGGACGCGGGCCAGGGCGCTGACGCGCGTCCGCTGGCGTGCATGGACCCCACCATCTGTGATGGTACGTCCGTGCGGGCCTGCCGCGCCGGTCAGGCCGCCGAGGTGCTGCAACAGTGCGCGCCGGCGTCGGCCTGCAGCCTGGGCCGCTGTACCTCCCCGGCCTGCGCGAAGGTCGAGGAGGACCGGCCGTCGCTGCTGGGTTGCGCGTTCTACACCTTCGATCTCGACAACGTCGCGTCCGACGACCCGCTGCCGACGAGCGTGCTCGTGACGAACGCGGGTCAGGTCGCCGCGACTGTGACGCTCGAGCACCGGCAGGCTGGCGCCTGGACGGAGACGCGGAGCTTCACCGTCGCCCCCATGCACACGGCGCGCTTCGCTCTGCCGGAGAGCCAATTCGAGGGGGGCGGCCTCGGCGCGAGCGCGGCTTTCCGCCTCACGAGCGATCTTCCCGTTTCGGCGGCGCACGTTCAGAGCGACGACAGCACGCCCGGAGGCTCGACCAGCACGGGCGGCACGCTGCTCCTGCCCGCGCACGTGCTCGGGCGACGCTACCGCGCGCTCACGTACGAGCAGACCGCGACGCCTCGCCTCGAGGGGACGCCCGGCGCGCGCGGCGGCGCCGGCCAGCTCGTCATCGTCGGCAGCGTCGACGGCACGAAGGTCACGATCTCGCCGTCGCCGACCGCGGCGCTCGGCCCGGGCGGCGGCGCGCCCCCGCCGGGACCCGACGGCAAGGTGCACCTCGTGCTCGACGACGGCGATCTCTTCACGCTGTACACCACCGAGGACGGCGCCGACCTCTCGGGCACGGAGGTCTCCGCCGACGGGCCCGTCGCCGTCTTCTCGGGCAATATCTCGACGACGTACGGCGTGACGGCAACGGGCATCAGCTCGCCCGACATGGCGCACGAGCAATTGCTGCCCGTCGCGGCCTGGGGGACGTCCTACGTCGCGGCCCAGCTCACGCCACAGCCGGGTGTCTGCGATCCCCTGTTGCCGCCCGGGTCGTCGATATGGACGATCGTCGCCGACGATCCTGACACGCGCGTGCACTTCCAGGCGGCCACGGGCGCTGCCCCCGCGGCCGATCGCGCGATCGGCGCGGGCGAAGCCTTTCACTTCACGGCCCCCGGCGACTTCGTCGTTACGGCCTCGCGGCCGATCCAGATCATGCAGGGTATGGACTGTGAGCCGTCGCTCTCGTCGGCCGTGCCGACGGCGGACTGGCTCACCGATTATCGGTTCGGCGTGCTGCCCGGCTTCGATACGATGATGGCCATCGTGCGCCTGGCCGGCCAACCGGTCTATTTCGACGGCGCGCGCATCGAGGACTCGCTCTTCGAGGCGGTGGGCGGCGGCTTCGACGTCGCGCGCATTCCCCTCGGGGTCTGCCCGTCCGCCGAGGGCGTCTGCACGCACCACCTCGAGGGCCGGTTCGGTTTCACGATGCGCGGGATGGACGTGCTCGCGAGCTATGCGCTCACGGCGCCGACCTGGCCTTGCCCCGCCGACACGACGCTCACGGGCTGCATCAACTAGGGCTGGAGCGCCTGGAACGACGGCGCGAGGCCCGGAAGGCGGCCCGCAGGAGCCAGGGCGCGTGGCGATAGAGAAAGACCATCACGCGCCCGTGAGTCGTGATCACGGCCTCGCGCTTTCGCGTCTCGATCGCGCCGACGATCTGGCGGGCCGCCTCGTCGGTGGGCATGCGGAGCCAGGCCGGCACGCTCGAGGCGTCGCTGTCTTGCCGGTGGCCTTGGTTGTCGACGTGGCCGATGTCGCTCACGACGAAGCCGGGCGAGAGCAGCGTCACGCCGACGCCCTCGCGCGCGAGCTCTCCATGGAGCGACTCGGACAGCGCGCGCAGGGCGAACTTGCTCATGCCGTAGGGCGACAGCCCCGGGGAAGGCACGTGACCGGCCACGCTGCCCATGATGACCAGCTGACCGCGGGTCCGCTTGACGGCCGGAAGCGCGGCGTAGATCGTGCGCAGCACGCCGAAGACGTTGGTCTCCATCTGACGGCGATAGTCGTCGAGCCCGAGGTGGTCGAGGCGCCCCGTGACGGCGAAGCCGGCGTTGGCGATCGCGACGTCGAGGCCGCCGAAGGTGCGCTCGGCGACGGCGACGGCCGCCTCGACGGAGCCGTCGCGCGTGACGTCCACCTCGACGGCGACGGCGCGCACGCGCGCGCCCAGCTCCGCCGCCAGGGCGTCGAGCCGCTCGCGCCGGCGCGCCGCGAGGACGAGGTTAGCGCCGTGGGGAACCAGCGCGCGCGCGATCGCGGCGCCGATGCCGCTCGACGCGCCCGTGATGAGAACGGTCTTGCCCTGGAGCACCGGAGGCGATCGCCGTCAGGCAGTCTTGAGGGCGTCGAGGTCGGCGCGCAGGCGATCGTCGGTGAAGTTGTCGCGCTTGCGGCGGACGTCGAAGTAGAGCAGCACCATGCCCAGCACGGGCAGCGGCAGGAAGATCATCGTCACGAGGTCGCCGAAGAGCGAGCTCACGAAGAGCGCCGAGCTCGGCACGAGCATGTGCGCGACGAGCTGGGCGAACCAGCGCAGGACGGCGAACACGGTGATCATGATGGCGACGCGCAGCCAGTCCGAGCCGACGAGCTCGACGCTGCGGCGAAGGGCCTCGCGGCCGCGCAGGTTCTCGATGAGCACGACGGGCGACACGAAGGCGAAGAGCAGGCCGAGGATGAGCCCAGGCAGGATGAAGAGGACGAAACCGAAGGCCGTGATGAAGGCCGCCGGGATGATGGCCGTGAGAAGGGGCCCGAGGCGCCGGAAGAGCAGCATCCAGACCTCGCGCCAGCCCGCGGCGCCGCCGAGGACGCGATCGGCGACGGCGATCGTCAGCGCGCCGTTCGTGAGGGGCACGGCGATGGCGTAGATGAAGAAGGTCACGAGCGTGCCCAGGATGCCGAGCACGAACATCGTGAAGCCGCCCATGGCGGCGCCCGCCGCGATCATGCTGCGCCGCCCGAACTCCTTGAGGGCGAGCGCTTGATCGGCCTGCAGCTTGTCGATCGTCGCGCGGTCGGCGTGCCGCTGGTACGCCTCCTGGAGCGCCAGGCGCGCCGCCTCGAGGTCGCCAGCCTGCCCGGACGCGGCCGCCTCGACGGCCGTCGCGGCCGCGACGGTGGGCGCCATGATGAGCGAAACGGCGCACGACTTGACGACCGAGGCGGGCACGAACAGAACCGCGCACGTGACCAGCAGCACGCGCGCGTGCTGGCGGTAGAGGCCCCACGCCTCCTTGAGGATGTCGAAGACCCCCTTTTCAGGGAGGCCGGACCCGGCGTCCGGCGCTGCGCCCGGGCCGGGCAGGGGGACGCCGGTCGTCGGGCAGAATGCCGCGCTGGCGGCGTGCTGCGCTCCACAGTGCGGACAGGGCGTGTCGGCCACGGCGATCTCCTTTGGCGTTGAGGGGCGAGCATACTCGAAAGCGCGGTCGCGCGTGTTACAAGGACGGCGTGCGGCGCCAGGGCCCCGACAAAGACCGCGGGGCCGGCGCCACGCGCGCGCTGGCCACACTGGCCACGCTGGCCACTCTCGCGACGACCACGGCGCGCGCGCAAGACGGGCCGCGGCCTGCCGCCGACGGCTCGCGGCCCCGGCTCACGGCCGCGCTGGGCATGGGCGCGTCGCTCGACGCGGCCGGACTGGCACGGACGGAGGCCGTCCCCGCGTTCTTCGCGACAGGGGGCGTGGGCGTGGACTGGCCCGTGGGGGCCGAGCTCGCGGCCTTCGCCTCGTCCGCCCAGGGGCGTTTCGACGGCACGCCCATCGATCGGCTCGCGCTCGCCGCGATCGCCGTCGTGCGGCCTGTCGCGTGGAAGATCGGGCTCGACGACCGGCGCTTCTGCGCCAGGCTCCTGCGCGCCTCGGCCGTCGAGGTCGGCCTCGGTCTCGAGCGCGACGGCACGACGACGCACGCGGGCAGCCGCTTCGGCCTGCACCTCGGCGCGCGCCTCGAGATCCCCCTCGGGCTGCCCGGGTACGCGAGCGAGCTGCGCTTGCGCCTCGCCGTGCGGCGCATGGAGGGCTTCTACACGCCCGTCGTGCAGGGCGTCGGCGTGGGAAACAGCGTCGAGCTGTTCTCCGCCCTCGTGACCGTCTTCTAGGGAGCGCCAGCGCACGCCATGCCGGGATGGACGATGCGTCACGGGCGGCTCCTCCGCGCCGCCGTGCCGCTCGCGCTGCTCGCGTTCGTCGCAGGCCTCGCGCTCGGGCCCATGGCGGAGTCGGATCTCTTCTTCCGCATCGAGGCCGGCCGGCAGATCCTCGCGCGCCACGCGTTGCCCGGTCAGAACCTCTACTCGTTCACCTATCCCGACCACCCAGAGGTCGACACCGCGTGGCTGTTCGAGGTGGGAGCGGCGGCGCTCTACGCGAGCGGCGGCTTCCCCGCGCTCGTCCTCGCGAAGACGGCGGTCCTCGTCGCGACCTTCGCAGGCGCGTTCGCGCTGGCCCGCCGGCGCGGCGGGGGGCTGGCGTCGTCGGCGCTGGCGCTCGCTGCGGCCGCCTTCGCCGGTCGCGAGCGCTTCGTCGAGCGGCCACACATCTTCACGCTCGCCGGCATCGTTCTCGTCCTGGCGGCCGCAGACGCGCTCGCGTCGGACGACGCCCTGACGAGCCGCGCCGAGCCGGGTCGCGTCGTCGCGGCGGCCCTCGGCGGCATCGTCTTGTGGGCCAACCTGCACGCGGGGGTATTCCTCGCGCCGGCGCTGCTCGCGCTCGCGGCCTTCGGGGCGCGGCTCGACGGAAGCCGCGGCGCGCGTCGTCTGGCCTGGCTGGCGTCGGGCGCCGCCCTGGCCGCCCTGGCGACGCCCGTGGGCTGGGGACTCGTGACGTACCTTCGACTGCACACGCTCCTGCCGGCGCTTCACCCCGTGGACGAGTTCCGGGCCGCGAGCTGGATCTCCGACGCGCCTCTGCTGTCGTACGGCGCGGCGGTCGCCGTCGCCGCCGTCGCGACGCGCCCGTGGCGCTGGCGTGTCCTGCTCCCCGCCGCCGCGCTCGGCCTGCTCGCGCTGCGCTCGATCCGCTTCGGAGCCGACTTCGCGCTCCTCGCGGCGCCGCTGCTGGCCGTCGCGCTCACGCGACTCGCCCGGCGAGCCCGGCTGGGCCACGGGTTCGTGCCCGCCGCGGCCGTGAGCGGCTTGCTGCTCGCGCTCGCCGCGGGGCCGCGCGTCGCAGCCGCGCGCGCGGGTCGACCGGCCTTCGCCGTCGGCCTCGACGAGCGAGCGCTGCCCCTCGACGCGCTCCGCTTCGTCGCCGAAAACGGCCTGCGCGAGCGCATGTACAACGACTTCGAGCTCGGCTCGTACCTGCTCTTCGAGGGCTATCCCCGATATCGCGTCTTCGTCGATCCGCGCCTGCCCGCCTATCCGCCCGAGCTCCACGCGTTGCTGGGCCGCGCCGACCTTTCGCGCGGCGCGTGGGACGAGGCGATGAGCCGCTACGGCGTCGACAGCGCGCTGCTCGCCGACGCCGGGCTCAACCGGCGCGTCGCCTGGTGGGCTCCGGCGACGTGGGCGCTCGTCTACCGCGCCCACGATGCCCGCGTGTTCGTGCGCCGGCTGCCGCGCTTCGCCGCGCTCATCGCGGCGCGCGAGATCCCGGCGACCTTCTCCTTTACGCTCGAGGCGGGCACGATCACGTTGCCGCTCGAGCCGCGTCCGGCGACGTCTCCCGTGGCTGACTGCGAATGGCGACGTCGCCTGGGCGATCTCCTCTTCGAGCTCGACGGCGAGGTCTCGGCGCGCGCGCGCGCGGCCTATGCGTACGCGCTCGCGGCGCCGACGGGCTGCCTCGCGACGGCGGACGAGCGCCGGCTCGCGTCGTGGCTCGGCGCGTTCGAGCTCGGCGCCGGCCGCGCGGGGACGGCCGTCGCGCTGCTCGAGCGGGCCCTGGCCCTCGGCGATCTCGAGATCACGACGCGCATCAACCGCGCCCTGGCGCTCGAGCGCGAGGCGCGGTCCGGCGCGGCAGCCGCTGCGTGGGACGAGGTCGCCGCGCGCGCCGCGGATTCGACGCTCGCCGGCAAGGCGCGCGTGCACGCGGCGGCCGCGCGGGGCCGGCTCGCGCCTCCTTAATTGCCCGAGCGCACGGCTTCCCAGGGCGCCGAGAGCGCGCGCCGGCCGTCGCGGGGCCGCAGATCGACGGACCAGGTCGCCGCTTGCGCGCCCGGCTGCAGATCGCCGAGGCGGCCCGCCAGACCGTCGTCGTGCGTCTCGAGCAGCGGCGCCGCCCCCTCGAGATACAGATCGAGGTCCGTGCCGTTGGCCGCCTCGAAGGAAGCGTCGAGGCGCGCCCCGAGCGCCTCGAGACCGGCCGCGCAGGCCGTGACGAGGCAGCCCGCCGCTCGACCCGCGCGCGCGCAGAGCGCCTCGTCGAGGGCGGCGCACCCGGAGAGCTTGCCGTCCTCGCCGTGCGCGAGGGCCGCCACGCCGGCGACGAGGCCGGGCGCGTCGGCGGGCAGGCCGCGCCGCTCGAGCGCGAGCACGCCGAAGGCGGCCCGCGCCGCGGCCCCGAGGCGCACGGTGAACCCGTGCCGCGCGAGCGTGAGCATGTCCTCGCTGACGACGCCTGTGGTCGTCGCCGTGAGCACGGGGAGGCCGAGCGGCTGCAGCGCGACGTCCGTCATCGCGTTCGAAAGGGCGAAGCCCACGCTCGTGAGCGTGTGCGTGATCGTGACGTCCGTGAGCGTGCCCGCCGCGCGCACGTCGAGCGTCGAGCCGAGCCGGAGGTCGTCGAAGAGGTGGGACGCGTCGGCGGCCGCGGCGGCGAGCCCGACGAGAGCCGCGGGGACGGGGCTCCCGAACATTCCCTGCACGACGGCGTCGATGCTGGTGGCGCCGCCCGCGGTCTGGGTGCCGCGACAGAGGGTGGGCGCGCCGCTCGGTCCGGCGAGCGGCGCGCCCCGGAGGGCGCCGAGCGCGTCGCCCACGGGGCCGTCCGCGCCGGGCGCCGTCGCCGGCACGCAGTCGAGCGGATCGCCCCCGTTCCCGGGCCCGAGCGCGTCGATCGTGCAGTCGATCCAGAGCTGCGCCGGGTCGAGCGGGCAGTCGGTGAGGTCGCGCCAGGCGGCGGCGAGCGTCGTCGCCGCCGCGAGGGGCGGCGCGATCGCGAGGGAGGTCGTGGCCGTATACATTCCCGCGGGATCGGGACCCACGTCGACGAGCGGCAGCGCGATCTGCACGGCGCTCCCCGCGACGAGCGCGCGCCCCTGCAGGTCGGTGCAGCCCAGCGCCCGCACGACGCCGCGGCCATCGCGGGCCCGCCCCACGATCGCGTACCCGACGGCGGTGCTCACGAAGTCGTAGCGCGCGACCGCGCCCGAGGCTGGCACCGAGCGCATCGTGCGCACGGGTTGCGGCGGGTCGCGCACGTCGATGTCGCCGCAGGAGCTGTTGTCGAAGAAAAGGATCTCGATCGTCGTCGCGACGGCGGCGGCGTGCGCGCCGGCGGGCGCGGGGAAGAACGGCGCGACGTCCACGGAGCCCACGTCGCCCGCGGCCACGACGACGACGACGTCCACCTGGGCGTTGGCGCTCGTGGCGCGCACGCGGAACACGGCCGCGAGACCGGCGGTGACGTGCGCGGCGCATCGACCCTGGGCGTCGGTCGTCGCGCTCGCCGTCGCGAGCGCCGCGCCCTGCGCTTTCGCGCTCGGCGCCGTCGGGTCGTCGACGATCGCGAACGTCACGACGGCGCCCGGCAGGGGCTCGCCCGTCGGCCCGAGCAGCACGAAGCCCAGCGTGCCCATCCCTCCGGGCGGCACCGAGATCGACTCCGGCGTCGCGGCGAGCGTGCGCGGCGTCGTGGGCGGGGCCGGGGCCGCCTCGGGGCCGCCGCACGCCGCGGCCGTCGCCGCGCAGGCGGCCAGCGCCGCGCACAGGACGCGGGCCACGGGAGAGCGTCGGACGGCGCCGGGCATGATCGCCGACATTCTAGCTCGCTTTGGCGCGCCGCCGAGCGGCCGCGCCGCGAACTCGGGCGCGGGGCCGCCTGTGGATGAATTGTGGATGGCCACCAGCGAAGTGAGGCCCGGCCGGCAGTTGCCAGGTTCCCGGTTCGTCCACAGCGCGCGGAGGTATAACTGCAGGCTCCGCATGGCCGATTTTTCCCATCTCCACTTGCACACGCAGTACAGCCTGCTCGACGGCGCCATTCGACTCGACCAGCTCTTCCCGAAGGTGCTCGAGCGCGGCATGAAGTCGGTGGCCATCACCGACCACGGAAACCTCTTCGGCGCCCTCGACTTCTACCAGCGCGCCAAGGCCCACGGCGTCAAGCCCATCTTCGGCTGCGAGACGTACATCGCGCCCGATCGCCACGACAAGACCGAGCGCAAATCGAACCACATGATCCTGCTCGCCCGAGACGCTGTCGGGTGGAAGAACCTCTCGTACTTGAACTCGATGGGGTACCTCGAAGGGTTCTATTACAACCCAAGGATCGACAAGAAGCTGCTGCGCGAGCACAGCGAGGGCCTCATCGGCCTGTCGGCCTGCCTCGGGGGCGAGGTCGCGCAGACGATCATGCGGCGCGGGCCCGAGGCGGCCGAAGGCGTGGCGCGCGAGTTCGAGGACATCTTCGGCAAGGGCAACTTCTTCCTCGAGGTGCAGCCCAACGGTCTCGAGGAGCAGGAGACCGTCAACGGCCACCTCCAGGAGCTCGCGCGGAAGACCGGCATCCCGCTCGTCGCCACCAACGACTGCCACTACCTGAACCAGACCGACGCGCGCGCGCACGAGATCCTCATGTGCGTGCAACAGAAGAAGACCATCCACGACGACAAGCGCCTGCACCACCGCAACGAGGCCTTCTTCGTCAAGACGCCGGGCGAGATGGACGCCTACTTCAAGCACCTGCCCGAGGCCATGGAGAACGCCGCGCGCATCGGCGAGCTGTGCAACGTCGAGTTCAAGCTGGGCGAGACCTTCCTGCCGCGCTTCCAGGTGCCCGACGGCATGACGGCCGAGAGCTACCTGCTGGCGGTCGCCGAGGAGGGGCTCGCCAGACGGATCGCGGAGGCGAACCGCCGCAGCCAGCGCCTCGACGAGGACGCCTACCGCGCGCGCCTCAAGCTCGAGCTCGCGGTCATCACGAAGATGAGCTTCGCCGGCTACTTCCTCATCGTGTGGGACTTCATCCGGTACGCCAAGGACCGCAACATCCCCGTCGGGCCCGGCCGCGGCTCGGGCGCGGGCTCGCTCGTGGCCTACAGCCTGCGCATCACGGACATCGATCCGATCTCCAACAAGCTCCTCTTCGAGCGCTTCCTCAACCCCGAGCGCGTCAGCATGCCGGACTTCGACATCGACTTCTGCATGAACCGGCGCGACGAGGTCATCCAGTACGTCACGCAGAAGTACGGCAAGGACAACGTCGGCCAGATCGTGACCATGCACCAGATCAAGGCGCGCTCGGGCGTGCGCGACATCGCACGCGCCATGGCGATCCCCTTCGCCGAGGCCGACAAGGTCGCGAAGTTCGTGCCCGAGCCCGTGCAAGGCAAGAGCCCGCCCATCGCGGAAGCCATCGAGAAGGAGCCGCGGCTCAAGGCGCTCTACGACGAGAACCCGACCTATCGCGAGCTGCTCGACGTCGCGAAGCGCCTCGAGGGTCTGAACCGCCACGCGGGCAAGCACGCCGCGGGCGTCGTCATCGGCGATCGGCCGCTGTGGGAGTACGTGCCGTGCTTCCGCCCGGCCGGCGACGAGGACGGCATCGTCACGCAGTACGACAAGGACATGGTCGAAAAGGCCGGCCTCGTGAAGTTCGACTTCCTCGGCCTCAAGACCCTCACGGTCATCCAGACCTGCCTCGACATCGTCAACAAGGAGAAGGCGGCCGCCGGGCAAGAGCTGCTCGACCTCTCTTTGATTCCGCTCGACGACGTCGGCGTCTACAAGATGATCTCGGCGGCCGACGTCACGGGCGTCTTCCAGCTGGAATCCAGCGGCTTTCGGGAGTTGCTCAAGAAGCTCAAGCCCGACTGCTTCGAGGACATCGTCGCCGCGGGCGCGCTCTACCGCCCGGGGCCGCTCGAGGGCGGCATGGTCGACGACTTCATCGAGCGCAAGCACGGCCGCAAGCGCGTCGAGTACGACCACCCGATTCTCGAGCCCATCCTCAAGGACACCTACGGCGTCATCGTCTACCAGGAGCAGGTCATGCAGATCTCCTCCGCGCTCGCCGGGTATTCGCTGGGCAAGGCGGACCTGCTACGGCGCGCCATGGGCAAGAAGAAGGCCGAGGCCATGGCCAAGGAGAAGGTGGCCTTCCTCGACGGCGCCAAAGAAAAGAAGGTCGACTCCCGGATCGCCGAGCGCGTCTTCGACCTCATGGAGAAGTTCGCGGGCTACGGCTTCAACCGCTCGCACTCGGCGGCCTACGGCCTTCTCACGTACCAGACGGCGTACCTCAAGCGCTACTTCCCCGTCGAGTTCTACGCGGCGCTCCTCACCTGCGACAAGGACGACACCGACGCCGTCGTGAAGTTCATCTCGGAAGCCAAGTCCGCGGGCCTCTCCGTCCTCCGCCCCGACGTCAACGAGTCCGACAAGGACTTCACAACCGTGGAACCCTCAGAGGGTTCCACACCTCCGACGTCGGGCTCCGGCGAGCAAAGCTCGCCTCCGCCCCAGCGATTGAACCGCCATCGAAAGGTCATTCGCTTCGGCCTGGGCGCGGTCAAGGGCGTGGGGGAGGGCGCGGTCGACGTCGTCAAGCAGGCGCGCGATGACGGCGGGCCGTTCCTCTCGATCTTCGACTTCTGCAAGCGCGTCGACGGCCGCAAGGTCAACCGCAAGGTGCTCGAGGCCCTCGTCAAGGCGGGCGCCTTCGACGGCGTCGCTCAGCAGAACGGCGTGTCGCGCGCGCGGTTCTTCTGCGCGATCGACATGGCGACGGAGCGCGCCGCCGAGGCGCAGCGCGAGCGCGAGAGCGGCCAGACGAGCTTGCTGTCGCTCTTCGGCGGCGGCGCGCCCGCCAAGAAGAACGGGGCCTCGAACGGCAACGGCGCCAACGCCAGCAATGGCGCCAACGGCCACGGGCTCTTCGACGACAAGTACCCGGACGGCGACGAGTGGATGCCCAAGGAGCTGCTCGCCTACGAGAAGGAATCGCTCGGCTTCTACATCAGCGGGCACCCGCTCGATCGCTTCGCGGGCGAGATCAAGCGCTTCACCAACGCGACGGCGCGCAACTGCTTCGAGAAGGGCGAGCGCGCCGAGGTGATCCTCGCCGGCGTCGTCACGAGCTATCAGGAGCGCCCCATGAAGAACGGCAGCGGCAAGTATGCCTTCATGACGCTCGAGGACCACACGGGCCAGGTCGAGTACATCGTCAACTCGAAGAAGGTCGACGATCACCGCGACCTGCTTTCCGGCGACGAGCCGCTCCTCGTCACGGGCACCGTCGACGCCCCCTTCGGCGACGGCGAGAACGTGCGCGAGCGCCTGCGCTTCCTCGACGCCAAGCTCCTCTCGCGCATCCGCTCGGAGAAGAGCAGCCTGCTCGACATCCGCCTCAACGCCGACGTCATCAAGAGCGAGCAGCTGCAATCCCTCGAGAAGCTCCTGCGCGCCCACGCCGGCCCTTGCCGCACGACGCTGCGCATGGAGATCCCCAAGCGCAGCGAGACCGTCCTCGACCTCGGCGACGACTACAAGGTCGCGGCCTCCGACGACCTGCTGGCCCGCATCGAGCAGATCTTCGGCGAGCGGGTGGCCGTGCTCCGGTAGGGGGGCGGCCTCTGTAATTTCGGGCCCGCTCGACACCTTTCTCATCGAGACCCGTCGCCTGTAACGCCATGGGCGACGGGGCATCGAAAGCCCAACGGAGAGAGTGTGACGCGCACCGCTGAGACCGAACCTTGCCCCTGCGAAGAGGCGTTGCCGCGCCGCGAGGGCGACGACTTCTCGGGCTGGGTCACGCACCTCGTGCACGCTCACCGGGGGCGGCTCGCCGCCGTGGCGAGGCGCGAGGGGTTGGGCGCCGAGGACGCGTTCGACGCGGTCCAGGAGGCGTTCACGGCCTTCTTGATCCTACCGCGGGCGCGCGAGCTCGCGCCGAGCGACTGGGCGGGGCACACGCTCGTCGCGCTCGTGCGCAACGTCGCGCGCAACGCGCGGCGGCTGCACGCCGTGGCGCGGCCGCACGTCTCGGATGACGCGAGCGTGGGCGCGCTCGCCGACGGAACGCCCGGCGCGGACGAGCGGCTCGCCCAGGTCGAGGAACGCGGGCGGCTCGCGCGTTGCGTGGCGCGGCTCGCCGAGGTTCAGCGCGCCGTGGTTACGCTGCGCATGCTCGACGATCGGCCGGGCGAGGACGTCGCGCGCGAGCTCGGCATCCTGCCGGGACACGTCGCCGTGCTGCTCCACCGCGCGAAGGCCGACCTGCGCGCCTGTTTGCAAGATGACCGCGAGGTCGCCGCTTGAACGAGGAGAGGAAGCCATGAACGCCACCGCCCCCGCCACGACCGCCGAAAAGAAGGAATCCAAGGTCGTCGAGATCACCGACGAGAACTTCGAGCGCACCGTCACGGCGTCGCCCGTCCCCGTGCTCGTCGACTTCTGGGCCGCCTGGTGCTCGCCGTGCCGCGCGATGGCCCCGCACGTCGAGGCGCTCGCCGAGGCCTACGCGGGACAAGTGCGCGTCGGCAAGCTCGACGCCGACGGCAACCAGGACATCGTCGCCAAGCTCGACGTGCGCAGTCTGCCGACCTTTCTCGTCTTCAGGGAGGGCAAGGTCGTCGGCCAGATCGTCGGCGCCGTCCCGAAGAGCCGCCTCGAGGATCTCGTCAAAAAGAGCCTCGCGTAGCGCGGGGAACCGCGGCCCGGCCCCTCCGGAGGGCGTCAGGTCCGTGGCGCGGGCACGGGCCGTTCATCTCGGGCTTCGAAATGCCGATGTCGCTCGGGCTGACCGATGAGCCCTTCTCCCGTCGCGTCGCCGCCAGCGATAGAGCCCGACGTTGCGCTCGCGCGAGGCACGGCGCTCGGTCGCTTCGTCGTGCTCGGCCTCGTGGGCCGCGGCGCAATGGGAGAGGTCTACGGCGCTTACGATCCCGAGCTCGACCGCAAGATCGCGATCAAGCTCGTGCGCTCCGGTGGCCGCTCCGACACCGTCGAGGGCCGCACGCGGCTGCTGCGTGAGGCGCAGGCCACGGCCAAGGTCTCCCACCCCAACGTCGTCGTCGTCTACGACGCCGGGACCTTCGGAGAACGCGTGTTCATCGCCATGGAGTTCGTCGAGGGCCACACGCTGCGGTATTGGCTCGAAGAGAAGGAGCGCTCGTGGTCTCAGATCCTCGAGGTCTTTCTGGCGGCCGGGCGCGGCCTCGCTGCGGCTCACGAGCGGGAGCTCGTCCACCGCGATTTCAAGCCCGATAACGTCATGGTCTCGACGGGCGGGCAGGTGCGCGTCATGGACTTTGGCCTCGCGCGCGTCGTCGACGGCAAGCGGCCTTCGTCGCAGGGACCGCCCGCGCGCGCCGTCGTCGGGCCGCCAGAGCTCGCCGCCGCGCCACTCGATGTCGAGGCGACGGCCGCCCTGGGCGGGCCGCCGATTGGCGGCCCGCCCGCTTCGAGGACGGCCTCGCTGGCTTTTCGCGACAAGATAACCATGACGGGCTCGATGCTCGGAACGCCCGCCTACATGTCGCCTGAGCAGTTCCACGGGCGGCTGGCCGACGCGCGCTCGGATCAGTTCAGCTTCTGCATCGCGCTTTACGAGGGCATCTTCGGCGCGCGGCCCTTCTCGGGTCGTACGCTCGAAGAGCTCGCGCAAAACGTCATGAAAGGCAACCTCGTCGATGCCTCGACGTCGAAGCGGGTCCCCGCGAACATTCGCAGGGCGCTCGAACGCGGCTTGCGCGCAACCCCCGACGAGCGTTTCCCCTCGATGCACGACTTGCTCGCGGAGATCGAGCGGGCCGTGGGCTCGGGTCGGGGCGGCTTTGCGACGGGCGCGGCGGCGAAGCTCGCGGGGGTGTGGGAGGCTCCCGTCGCAGGCCAGCCCGTGAGCACGCCAGAGAAGGAGGCCATCCGGAAGGCCTTCTTGGCGACCGGCAAGGCCTACGCGGACGCGACGTTCGCGGGCGCGACCGCTGTGCTCGACCGCTTCGCCGGCCGCTGGTCGGAGATCTACGTGGACATCTGCGAGGCGACCCACGTGCGCGGCGAACAATCACCCGAGGTGCTCGACCTGCGGATGAACGCTCTCATGGAAGGTTTGGAGGATCTCAAGGCGTTGTGCCGCCTCTTCCGCGAGCCGACGGGTGAGGTCGTCGAGAACGCCGTCAACGCCGCCCACTCCCTCGGAACGCTCGAGCGCTGCCAGGACGTCGCGCTGCTTCGGGCCATCGTGCGTCCGCCCGAGGACGTGGCGACGCGCGCCGCCGTCGAGCGGCTTCGGACTCGGATCGTCGACCTGCGCGCCTTTCGTCGCGTCGGCCGCATCGCCGACGGTCTGGAGGCGGCCACTCCCCTCGTCGATGAGGCCCGGAGCGTGGGCTACGGGCCCGTCCTCGCGGAAGCCCTGGTCCTCGATGGCTTCCTTCTGAACGAATTCGGGCGTGGAGACGCGGCATCCGCGGCGTTCAACGAGGCGATTTGGGTGGCCGAGCTGGCTCGGCACGATGAGATCGCCGCCGAGGCAGCGACCATGCTCAGTTACCTCGCGGGCTACCTGCACGGCCGCCACGAGGTCGCCGAGATCTGGAGCCGACACACGGAGACGCTCTTGCGGCGCATGGGTGGTCACGACGAGCTGTGGGGCTGGTACCTCAACGACCGGGCGGCCGTCCGCGCGCAGCAAGGACGCCTCGTCGAGGCCATCGCGGATTCGCGCCTGGCGATCGCCGCCAAGGAGCGCGCGCTCGGACCCGAGGCGCCGGACGTCGCCATGAGCGTGTCCAACCTCGCGGACTACCTGGCGGTCCAGTGCGAGCTCGACGAAGCGCTTTCGACCTCGCAGCGCGCCGTGGACATCGTGAGCGCCGCGCTGGGGCTGGCTCACCCGGTCACGGGGGTCATTCTCGCGAACCACGCGGAGCTGCTGGCTCACGTCGGTCGCTTCGACGAGGCGCGGGTCGCGGTGACGCAGGCCCTTGCCGTGCTCGAGCCGGAGAAAGATCCGCGCGCCCTTTTGCTGACGTATGCGCTGCGCACGCTCGGCCTCTGTGACCTCGGGATGGGTCGCTGGGACGAGGCGCTCGCGGTGCTCGAGCGCGCGGCGTCGATCAGGGAGACCACCGCCAACACGCCCCTGCGTCTCGCCGAGGTGCATTTTCCGCTCGCGCGCGCGATCGACGAGGCGCTCGGTGATCGGGCGCGCGCCTTCGCGCTCGCGAACCAGGCGCGGCGTGAGTACGAGCAGGCGCCGAAGAATCCTCTCGCCGCGAGAGATCTCGCCGAGCTCGATGCCTGGCTCGCGGAACACGCTCCGCCGCCGGCCGCGGGATGAGCCGTCACATTTTCGTGGTCCCGCGTCGCCGTGATACTTTGCGGACCCACGAAACCCAGGGAGGTCTCGCATGCGGTCTCTGCTCGCGCTCGCGCTGCTCACGGCAAGTTGCACGATCGTCCAGTCCGCCCCCGGAACGCCCGGCTACCTGTCGAGCGGCTCGGCCACGCTCGAGCTCAACGTCGACCGTCCCGGCAACGACTACCGGAGCTTCGACCTCGGCTCGACCCGTCCCGAGGAGTGCCGCGACACCTGCATGATCGAGCCCCAGTGCGTCGCCTTCACTTACGTCAACCCAGGCGTGCAGGGGCCGAGCGCGCGCTGCTGGCTCAAGAATTCCGTGCCGCCCCCCTCCGCCAGCAATTGCTGCGTCTCCGGCGTGAAGAACACGCCGCCCGCCACGGCCGGCGGCGACCACCAAGGCCAGCCGTCGGGCGCGCCGCCCGCCGTGGCGTCTGAGCCGCCCCTGCCCCCCGCCTCGGCGCCGCCCCCGCCCCAGTACGCGG
>DASXOE010000022.1:0-3033 GCA_036494575.1 Polyangia bacterium
TTTCCTCGACGGACGCGCCCGGCGTCGTCATTCTCCGGCTCGCGTCCGACGGCCGCCGCCAGGCCCCATGCGCTCCCACATAGCCGAGAACGGTCGAGCCGGCAATTTGGTTCCCGGAAAGGCGCCAGATCCTGCGCCGCGCGGCCGCGTCACAGGAAAGTCACCGGAGGGTCACCTTGGCCGCCGGCCCTGGTCGCTATCGTGGCGCGCTCTAAGGAGCGACATCGATGACGACGACTGGAATCGCGCTGGACCAGGGCAGGCCGGTCGCCGCCCGCCTTTGACGCCGGGCGCGCCGGAGCCCGGATCGTACGGTCTAGAGACGATTTTCTGATCGCTTTTGGGCGCTCGGGGCACTGTAGTGGATGCCGAAGTATGTCTCTTTATTCGAAGGAGCTTGACATGAGCCTCGCCCGTCGGATCCTCGGTCTCGCCATCGTCCTCTCGCCGCTCGGCTGCGGAGGCGCGTCGACGCCCGGCGGAATGGCCGGCGCCGCGGGGGCAACCGGGACGGCCGGAGTGTCCGGAGCCGCCGGCGTGACCGGATCGGCCGGCGCGACGGGAACGGCCGGCGGTACGGGTTTCGCCGGCGCCGGCGCGGCGGGTACGTCCGGCGCCGCGGGCGACACGGGCCTCGCCGGAAGCACGGGCAACGACGCGTCGACGACGGACGCCACGACCGACGGGGCCACCCCGACCGAGGGCGGGACCGACAGCGGGGCGCCCACCCTCAACGCCGACATCGTCGCGCTCATGAGGCGCGTCGCCGACAATTTCCTCCGAAATCCGGACATGGCGAAGGACTGGATCTCCGGGGCCGGGTGGACGGGCATCATGGCGACGTATCAGCTCACTCACGACGCCAAGTACCTCGACGCCATCAGTAAGTGGGCGGGCGCGGGCTGGACGCTCGCGAATGGCGCGGCGTCGCGCGGCGACAATCAATGCGCGGCGCAGACCTACTTCGACGCGTATCTCTCGGACCCGACGCCGGCGAACATGGTGATGCTGAGCGGCGCCAAGCCGTCTTACGACCAGCTCGTCGCCAACCCGCCGAAGGGGCGGGTCGAATGGTGGTGGGAGGACGCGCTCTTCATGGTCCCCGCGGGCTTCGCGCGCCTCGGCAAGGCCACGGGCGACAACAAGTACTTCAGCGTGCTCGACGGGATGTGGTGGGACACCTACGCCTTCCTGTTCAACGTCAACGCGGGCCTCATGTACCGCGACGACCAGCACCGCAACGAGTTCTGGGCCCGCGGCAACGGCTGGGTCATCGCCGGCACGGCGCGCGTGCTCCAGTACCTGCCCGCCGACGATCCCAAGCACGCCGACTACGTGAAGCTGCTCGACGCGATGGCGGCGGCGCTCACGAAGGCGCAGGGCACCGACGGCATGTGGCGCTCGAGCTTGCTCAATCCGAACCAGTTTCCGAACAAGGAGACGAGCGGGTCGGGCTTCAATACGTTCGGCATCGCGTGGGGCATCAACAACGGCGTGCTCGACCGAGCGACCTACTTGCCGGTCGTGAAGAAAGCGTGGACGGGCCTCCTGACCGTCGTCGACGCGAACGGCATGGTCGGCTGGGTCCAGGGCGTCGGCGCCGGCCCCGGCGGCGCGACGGCAGGCTCGACGACGCCGTTCGGCGTTGGCGCTTGGCTGCTCGCCGCGAGCGAGATGGCAAAGCTCGCCCCGTAACAGCGCCCGGACTTCTTCGCAGACAGCGTGCCGCCGCCGTGTCAGCCGGCCGGCTCGCGCGTCAACGGTGCGGCCTGCGCTTTCAACGCCCAATGCAAAAGCACCTTCTGTACCGGCGAAAAGAACGCCGTGTGCGGGACCTGCGGACCGTCGCCCGCCGTGGGCGCGTCGTGCGTCGACTCGGACTGCGCGCGCGGCCAGGTCTGTGACGCCACGACGATGACGTGCAAGCTGCTCGGCGTCGCCGGCGATCCTTGCGACTCAGGCGACGACTGCGGGTATGGCTCATCTGCGGCGCCGCCACGGGGACGACGGGCGGCCGGAAGTGCGAGTCGACCCTCGCCGAGCTCGGGGCGGCCTGCGGCGGCTCGATGCCGGTGTGCGACGGGACGCAGGGCTTGTTCTGCGCCGGGGCCGCAGGCGCGAAGAAGTGCGTCGCGACCACTTTCGCTGGCGACGGAATGCCCTGCGGCGTGCTCTCGCAAGACGCGTTCGCGGGCTGCGAGGCGGGCGCGTGTTACACGGCGAAGGGAATCGCAGGAGCGGGTGAGATGGGGGCTTGCAAGGAAAGCGCGTCCGACGGCGCCGCTTGCGACACCATTCTCGGTCCCGGTTGCGTGCTCCCCGCGCGCTGCATTCTGTCCGGTAAGGGCACGGCAGGAGTCTGTCGCGTGCCTACCGGCAACTGCCTGTGACTTGATCGCGATCACGGAGGGGTCCTTCGGCCTTTCGTCGCGCCCAAAGTCCCCTATATTTGTCCTCGAGGAGAACGACGCCCCATGAGGCCCATGAGATCGATCGGCTTCGCGCTTTTCGCCGCGCTCTCGGGCGTGCTCGCGCTCGGCTCCGGTTGCGCGCACACGTATACGTACGTCCCGGTGGGGCCGGGCGCCGCCGGCGGTCCCGCGGCGCGGTATCAGGTGCCGCCGGCCGCTCCTCAGGGGGAGGCTTACGTCACATCGTTCGGCTTCACGGATTTCGACACGGGGCAGGGCAGCGTGCAGCGTTTCGTGCACGCGCGCCTCGCCGTGTCGAACGGGAGCGCGGGGACGTGGGAAGTGGACGGACGCGAGCAGTTCCTCGCGGCGCCCGTGGGGCAACCCGCGCCTCCGTCGTTCGTCAACACAGACGCGGGCACGGGTCCCGTCTATCCCGTGCCGCCCGGGACGGTGAAGGTCTTCGATTTGTATTTCGCGCCACCACAAGGGCTCGGTCAGCCCGAGAGCCTCGCTGGCTTCGCTCTCGATTGGAGCGTGAACGCGGGCGGTCAGATCGTCGCCAACCAAACCTCGTTCGAGCGCTATGACGGACCAGTGGAGTCCTACGCCGCCTATCCGC
>DASXOE010000023.1:0-29613 GCA_036494575.1 Polyangia bacterium
GTCATCCGCGTCAACCGGTGCGTGCCCTCGAGCTGTCGGATCGACGCTGATTGCGGGGCTGGCGGTCTCTGCTCGCCGGGCTATGGCTACTGCCAAAGCTCGACCGGCTACCACTGCCGAAGCGCCGCGGATTCGTGCTGCAGCTCCGCCGACTGTGCCGGCATGGGCACAGCGAGCACTTGCGAATACGCCCCCACGACGGGCCACTGGCAGTGCCTCGCCCCCGTGGGATGCGCCGGCTAGCTGCCCTGGCGTAGCTACTGCCACACCGTCTTCACGTCGGGGCCGAGCTCGCGGACGATCTCCTCGCGGAAGCGCTTCTTGAGGCGGTCGGCGATTTGGCCCATCCGTTGCTTCGAAACGCCGAAGCGCGCGCCGAGCGCCCCGAGGGGCGCGGGCTCGTCTGCCGCCAGGTGCTCGCGCCACACGGCGCGCTCGCGCTCGTCCTCGAGGCGCGCCTCGAAGGACGTCATGAAGCGCCGCACGGCGGACGCGAGCTCGGCGCCCTCGGCCTCGGCCTCGGGCGACCGATCGCCGCTCGCGAGCTTCTCGGCGAGCGGCAGGCCCTCGTCGCCCTGCCCGCCCGCGACGCGCGGGTCGAAGGACACCTCCCGCGAGTCGAGGACGCGGCTCACGTCGGCGAGGTCCTCCTCATCGACGTCGAGCTTGGCCGCCAGGAGCTTCGGCGTGGGCTCGAAGCCGCCCGCGAGCAGCTTCTGCCTTTCCTTCTCGAGCCGGAAGAAGAGCTTGCGGCCCGCGCGCGTGTTGCCGACGTGGATGAGGCGCGAGTTCGTCATGAGGAAGCGCAGCACGTAGGCGCGAATCCAGTACGCTGCGTACGTGCCGAAGCGCGGCCCGAGCGTGGGCTCCCAGCGCTTGACGGCCTCCATGACGCCGACGCTGCCCTCCTGGAAGAGATCGAGGATGTTGGCCCAGGCGCGGCGGTACTGGTAAGCGATGGCGACGACGAGGCGCAGGTTGTGCACGACGAGCTTGCGCGCCGCCGCGCGGTCGCCGCGATCGCGCACGGCCTTGCCGAGCACCCGCTCCTCCTCGTCCGACAACCGCGGATAGCTCCGCACCTCGGCCAGGAAGCGTTCGACCTGGTTGCGCGCGGGCGCGAGGGCCCCGCGGGCGGCGGGCGGCTCGATGGCGTCGGCTGAGAGGACCTCGTCGGCGTCGCCCGGATTGTCCGGATCGGGGGCGACCACCCCGAGCGCGTCCGCGTCGTCGTCGACGAGCGCAGGACCGGCCGCGTTCAATCCATCGCTCCGTTCGTCATCGCTCCGTTCGTGGTTGCTCCCTTCGTCCGTGCCTTCGTGGGCCGGGCGTGACGCGGGCTTGCGCTGGGACTTGGGTTTCGGCATCGAACGGCGTGGGTCCTGTTTGGGGGCGCTATTATGATCTATATTCGCGCGCCGATGACGACAGCCCCAAGATGCCCGATGCGGCCCCTGACGGTCTTCGTCGCGTGGGCGCTCGCGATGGTCTTGGCGGCGCTATCGGCCAGGGCGCACGCCGCCGGTGACCAGGCCCCCGCGGCCGCGACCGACACCAGGGCGCCCGCCGGCGAGGCCAAGACCTACGAGGCGCTCGCCTCGGGCGCGACCCGCACGCGCGACGTCGCGACGCTGCTGGGCGTCTTCGTCGATCGCTGCGACGCCGAGAAGCGAGAGGTCGAGCGCGCCCGTTGCCGCACGACGCAGGCCTACCTCCGCAGCGTGCTGCCGAAGCGGACGTTCGTGACTGCCGCCGAGGATCCAGCGGTCATCGCCGTCTCGGAGTACGACGCCGGCGTCAAGGGTTACCACGTCTCGCTGGCTGGCTGCATCGCCTGCACGAAGCCCGTGGCGCTCGGACGCGCGCGGGAGCGCCGCTTCATCACGCTGCGCGAGCCGCAGAAGGAGGCCGAGACCCTGCCGAAGGCGGTCGAGGTCTCGAAGAGCACGCTCGGCTTCGACAGCCTCGTCGACGCGAAGAAGTGGCTCGAGAAGGTGCGCCCCTTCCTGCGCGCCGAGTTCCTGTTCCAGCCCGCCGACGTCGAGTGGAGCTTCGGTCCGAGCCGCGGCTACGCGCTCAAGTTCGTGGGCGGCCGTGTGTTCAATCGCTGCACGGGCGAGGTCCTGGCCTCACAGCCGCCGTCCGCCGGCCTCGCGCCGCTGCCCGCCGGCAGCCGCGAGGACGAGGCCTGCCTGCCGGGCGGGGCCTCGTCAGCGAGCGCAGCAGGCGACGTTCAGGACCTCAAGCTACCCGAAGAGCTGCCCCGCGAGGCCATCGCCGACGCCATGACGCTCATCCGGCCGCAGGTGTTCGCTTGCTACGAAAAGTTCAAGGAGCCCGGCACGGCCCAGCTCACGTACGTGGTCGCGAGCAACGGCATGGTGCAGTCGATCCGCATCGGCGGCAGCTTCGACGGCACGCCCACGGGGGAGTGCGTGCTCGACGCGGGGAAGAACGCGCACTTTCCGCCGTTCAAAGCGGCGCGTCAGCAGTTCTCGTACCCCTTCTTCCTGCGGCGCTGAGCGGCGCGGCCGGTCGCTTGAGGAACATCGCGGCGAGGGCGGCGGCGCAAAGGAACGCGAAGAGATCGCCGACGTGGCGGTAGAGGCCGCCGCCGTCGAGCAGCGCGAAGTCGACGAGCAGCGTCGCGGGCGGCGCAGCCGGCGAAAGCGCGGGATCGACCGAGTCGGTGCGCGCGAGGACGCGGCCCGCGGCGTCGACGTGCGCCGAGACGCCCGTGTTGACGGCGCGCACGAGCTCGAGGCGGTTCTCGACGGCGCGGAACACGGAGAGCGCGAGGTGCTGGTACGGCTCGGCCGTGCGGCCGAACCAGGCGTCGTTCGTGATGTTGACGAGGGCGTTCGGCGAGAGCCTCGCCACGCGGCGCGTGAAGGCCGGCAGGATGTCCTCGTAACAGATGAGCGGGCCGAGCTTGAAGTCGCGACCGCGCAGGTGCAGCGAGAACGATCCCGGCTCGGTGCCGCGGCTGAAGTTCGAGGCCTCGGGGATGACCTCGGTGAACCAGGGGATGGCGTCGTAGAAAGGGATGTACTCGCCGAATATCATCAGAAAGACCTTGTCGTAGACGCCCGTGACGCTCCCCGCGGCGTCCATCATGAGCGCCGTGTTGTAGGGGTACTTGTCGGCGGGTCTTTGGAGCGGCCCCTCGGTGCGCGTCAACGCCCCGAAGAGCAGCGGCGTGTCGAAGCCCACGCGCACGCGCCGCGGGTCGCCCGCGGGCCAGTCGTGGAGAAACGGGCGCGGGAGCGCATACGGGTACGACGACTCGGGCCAAACGATGAGCTCGGCGCCCGCGCGCGTGAGCTCGGCAGAGAGGCGCTGGTGGGTGTCGAGCAGCTTGGCGAACTCCTTCGGGTCCCACTTCTCGATGATGCCGACGTTGGCTTGAACGAGGCCCGTCTTGACCTTGGGCGCGGCCGCGCGCGCCGCGTCGACCTGATGCACGCGCACCGCGCCGTAGGCGAGATCGGCGGCGACGAACAGGGCGGCGACGGCCAGCGGGCGGAACGCGGCGCGGCCCCGCCCAGCGCGCGCGCCGAGCCACGCGTCGAGGAGCGCGCCGTTCCAAGCCACGAGCAGCGCCGTAACGCCGATGGGCCCCGTGACGTCCGCGATCTGAATGAGCGCCGGCACCCAGGCCTGCGAGATCGCGAGATAGAAGGGGAAGATCTGCGGCATGGCGAGCTCGATGGTCGCCATGACGAGCATCGCGGCGACGGCGATCGGCACGCGCGTTCCCGCGCGCGCGCGCAGACGGTACACGCCCCACGACAGCAGCGCGAACTCGAGGCCTTGATAAGACGTCAGCAGCAGGACGATCGGCAGGGCCTGGAGCGGCGACATGTGGCCGAAGCGCTCGAGCAGGCCGTCCATCCAGCAGAAGGCGGCCGTGTTGGCCAGCGTGCCCGTGAGCCACCCCTGCAGGAAGGCGCGCTTGGCCGTGCGCGACGTCAAGGCGACGTGGAGCTGCGGCACGAGCGCGATCCACATGAGCGGCCAGGCGTTCGCCGTCGGCACCGAGAGCCAGAGCAGCGCCGCCGCCAGCGTCGACAGGCCGAGGCGCGCGAGGCGCGCGCGCCTCGTCGGCGGGCCGTTCGTGGAGGTCGATGGCGGCGCTGTCACCCGTTCACCGCGGCCCGCTCGGCGGCTTGGCTTCGGGGATCTCATACCGCAAAAGGCGCACCTCGAGCGGTCCGTTGAAGAGGCGGTGCGAGATCGCGGGCTTGAGTGGCAGGGCGCGCGGCAACAGGGGGCTCCCGGAAAGCACGACGACGGCCCAGCCGGGCAGGCGCATGAGCGCGCGGCCGAGGTCGCGGTAGAGCGCGTCGAGGTCGCGCGGCTGCAGGCGCTCGCCGTACGGCGGGTTCGTGCACACGGTGCCCGCGTCCCAGCGGCGGTCGAGCGCGGCGACGTCGGCGCGCTCGAACGTCAGATCGTCGTCGACGCCCGCGGCCGAGGCGTTGCGCCGCGCGGCGCCGAGCGCGTCCGCCGAGACGTCGGCGCACACGATGGGCGGCAGCGGCGCCCGCGGCGCCATGGCGGCGGCCTCGGCCGCGGCGCGCGTCTCGTCCCAGGCGGCGCGGAGCGAGTCGTCGAGCGTCGGCCAACGCTCGAAGCCGAAGCGCCGGCGCAGACCGGGCGGCAGGCCGCGCGCCGCGAGCGCGTGCTCGATGGCGAGCGTGCCGCCGCCCGCCATGGGATCGATGAAGGGAAGGTCGAGCGCCACGCCGCCGAGCCCGAGGACGGCGGCGGCCAGCGTTTCCTTGAGCGGAGCCTCGGTCATGGCGACGCGGTAGCCGCGGCGGTGCAGCGGGTCGCCCGCCAGGTCGAGGAACAGCGCGCCCTGCCCGCCCGCGACGTGCAGCACGATCGACACGTCGGGGCGCTTCACGTCGACGTCGGGTCGCTCCCCGAGCGCGTCGCGCAGCGAGTCCACGACGGCGTCCTTGACCTTGAGCGCCGCGAATCCCGAGTGCGTGAGTGCCGGGTTGTCCTTGACGTTGGCGTCCACGGCCAGCGTGCTCCGCGCCGTCAGCCACGCGCGCCAGTCGACGGCGCGCGCGGCGGCGTAGAGCCCCTGCGCGTCGCGCACCTCGAGCTCGGCGAGGCGCAGCAGCACGCGCACGGCCGTGCGCGCGCGCAGGCACACGCCCATGCCCATGAGCAGCGGCCCGTCGAACCAGACGCCGCCCCGGTCGCCCTTCGGCGAGCCGATGCGCATCCCGACGAGCTCCCGCCGGAGCGCTCCTTCAGTGCCGCGCGGGCACGTCACGAAGAAGCGGAACTTGTCGGTCACGGGCGCGCCTCAGTGCGGCGCGACGCGATCGGCGGCGTCGAGGCGCGCCTCGGCCCACTGGCGGCGGATCTCGAGGGCCCGATAAGCGCCGTCGAGCTCGGACTTCCAGGCGGCGAGCTCCTTCTCGGCGGCCGCCAGATCCTTCGCGGCCTCGGCGCGGTCGATGTCGCCCGCCGCGAGCGCCTGGTCGACGAGGACGAGCACGCGGTCGTGCGCGGTGTCGTTCTGGGCGGGAGCCGCCACCTGCAGGAAGCCCGGGCCCACGGCGACGACGCCCGCGCGCGCGCCAGCGCCCCCCGCGCGGTAGACGAGCACGCCCGGCTTGAGCGCCGACATGAGGGGCACGTGCCCGGGCAGAACGCCGAACTCGCCGAGCGCGCCGGGCGCCGTGACCTCGTCGACGTCGGCGTCGACGAGCGCGCCGCGCGGCGTGGTGACCGAGAGCTTCATGGCGTCGTCCCGGCGCGGGCTACGCCGACTCCTTCTTGAGCTGCTCGGCCTTGGCGCGCACGTCGTCGATGCCGCCTTGCATGTAGAAGGCCTGCTCGGGGAGGTCGTCGCACTTGCCGTCGACGATCTCCTTGAAGCTCGCGACGGTGTCCTTGATCTCGACGTACTTGCCGGGCGCGCCCGTGAACGTCTCGGCGACGAAGAAGGGCTGCGACAGGAAGCGCTCGATCTTCCGCGCGCGCGAGACAGTCAGCTTGTCGTCCTCGGAGAGCTCGTCCATGCCGAGGATGGCGATGATGTCGACGAGCTCCTTGTACTTCTGCAGGATCTTCTGTACCTGGCGCGCCACGGCGTAGTGCTCGGCGCCCACGACGGCGGGCGACAGGATCGTCGAGGTCGAGTCGAGCGGGTCGACGGCCGGGTAGATGCCCTTCTCGGAGATGCCGCGCGAGAGCACGGTCGTCGCGTCGAGGTGGGCGAAGGCCGTCGCGGGCGCGGGGTCGGTGAGATCGTCGGCGGGCACGTAGATGGCCTGCACCGACGTGATCGACCCCTTGTTCGTCGACGTGATGCGCTCCTGGAGCTCGCCCATGTCCGTGGCCAGCGTCGGCTGGTAACCGACGGCCGAGGGGATGCGGCCGAGAAGCGCCGACACCTCGGAGCCCGCCTGCGTGAAGCGGAAGATGTTGTCGATGAAGAGGAGGACGTCCTGTCCCTCCTCGTCGCGGAAGTATTCGGCGGCCGTGAGCGCCGAGAGCGCGACGCGTGCGCGCGCGCCTGGCGGCTCGTTCATCTGGCCGTAGACGAGGGCCGTCTTCGACAGAACCGTGTTGCCGTCCGAGAGCTTCGACTCGGACATTTCGTTGTAAAGGTCGCGTCCCTCACGCGTGCGCTCGCCGACGCCCCCGAACACCGAGAAGCCGCCGTGCTTCTTGGCGACGTTGTTGATGAGCTCGAGCATCGTGACGGTCTTGCCGACGCCCGCGCCGCCGAAAAGGCCGATCTTGCCGCCGCGGCGGTACGGCGCGAGCAGGTCGATGACCTTGATGCCAGTCTCGAACATCTCGATCTTGACCGACTGCTCCACGAACTTCGGGGCGGGGCGGTGGATGGGCATCTTCTTCTTCGTCGTGACCGGGCCGCGCTCGTCGACGGGCTCGCCGACGACGTTCAGGATGCGGCCGAGGATCTCGCGGCCCACCGGCATCATGATGGGGCCCTGCGTGTTCTCGACCGGCATGCCGCGCACGAGGCCATCCGTCGTGTCCATGGCGATGCAGCGCACGCTGCGCTCGCCGAGGTGCTGGGCCACCTCGACGACGAGGTTGCCGGCCTTGTCGTTGATGGACGGATTCGAGATGCGCAGCGCCGTGTTGATCTCCGGCAGGTCGCCGCCCTGGAACTCGACGTCGACGACGGGGCCGATGACCTGGACGATTCGACCCTGGGCCGTTGAAACGACTTGTCCGACTGACATGATGTTTTCTCTCGCTGGTTGAAGAATCTGTGCTCGTCTAGAAAAGAAGACTAGCCTTTTAGGGCCTCTGCGCCGCTGACGATCTCCATCAGCTCCTTGGTGATGGCCGCCTGCCGCACGCGGTTGTACTTCAGCGTGAGGTCCGCGATCATCTCCTTGGCGTTGTTCGTGGCGTTCTCCATGGCCGTCATTCGCGCGCCGAACTCGGATGCGACCGACTCGAGGAGCGCGCGGTGGACCTGCGACTCGATGTACTGCGGTAGCAGCGCGTCGAGGAGCTCCTTCTTCGAAGGCTCGTAGAGAAAATCGATGGGCGTCTCCTGCGTCGCTATGGGCGCTTGCCCCGACGGGATGACGCTGGCGCGCGTCACGGGCAGCAGCGGCTCGAGGACGACGCGCTGCTGAACCGCCGATTTGAACTCGTTGTAGACCAGGTAAACGGCGTCGGTGCGGCCGTTGACGAAGTCGTCGACGACGATGCTCGCGACCCGGCGCGCGAGCTCCTCGGCCGTCGCGCCCGTCGCCCCGGGCACCTCGTGGTTCACCGTGACCTTGCGGCGCCGATAGTAGTCGCGGCCCTTCTTGCCGACGATCACCAAGGAGACTTCAGTCGAGGGATGCCCTGCGGAGCGCTCTTCAGAGCTCTCTGAAATGTAACGCTGCACGGCGCGCGTGATGTTGGCGTTGAAGCCGCCCGCGAGCCCGCGGTCGGACGTGATGGGGACGAGCGTGATGCGCGCCGGCGCGCGGCGCTCGAGCAGCGGGTGCGCCTCGGCGCCCGCGCGCTGGGCGACCTGGCCGATGACCTCGACGAGCGCGTTCGCGTACGGGCGCGCCGCGACGATGGCATCCTGCGCGCCGCGCAGGCGCGCCGCCGAGACCAGCTTCATGGCGCGCGTGATCTTCTGCGTCGACTTCTTCGACGCGATCTGCGTGCGTATGCTCTTGAGCGAGGGCATCGATCGTCAGGGCGCGGGGAGCCTCAGGCGGCCGCCTGGGCGTCGGGCGAGAACTCCTTGCCGAACGCCGCGAGGGCCGTCTTCATCGTCGCGACGAGAGCGTCCCACGCCTTGCTGTTGTTGCCCTTCTCCTTGAGCTCGGCCCACACGGCGGGCGAACGCGCGTCGATGAAGGCGTAGAGCTCGCGCTCGTAGCGGCCGAGCGACTCGATGGGCAGCGCGTCCGTGAAGCCGTTCGTGACGGCGAAGAGGATGAGCACCTGCCGCTCGACGGGCAGCGGCGCGTACTGGCCTTGCTTGAGCAGCTCCGTCATGCGCGCGCCGCGCGCGAGCTGCTGCTGCGTCGCCTTGTCGAGATCCGACCCGAACTGCGAGAAGGCCGCGAGCTCGCGGTACTGCGCGAGCTCGAGCCGCAGCTTGCCGGCCACCTTCTTCATGGCGGCGATCTGCGCGGCGCCGCCGACGCGCGACACCGAGATGCCGGCGTTCACGGCGGGACGCTGGCCCGAGTAGAAGAGGTCGCTCTCGAGGAAGATCTGGCCGTCGGTTATGGAGATGACGTTCGTGGGGATGTAGGCCGACACGTCGCCGGCCTGCGTCTCGATGATGGGCAGCGCCGTGAGCGAGCCCGCGCCGTCTCTGTCGGACAGCTTGGCCGCGCGCTCGAGCAGGCGCGAGTGGAGATAGAAGACGTCGCCCGGAAACGCCTCGCGGCCCGGCGGCCGCCGCAGCAGCAGCGAGAGCTGGCGGTAGGCGACGGCCTGCTTCGACAGATCGTCGTAGACGATGAGCGCGTGGCGCCCGCTGTCCCGATAGTACTCGGCCATCGTGACGCCCGTGTAAGGCGCGAGGTATTGCAGCGGCGCCGGCTCGGAGGCCGTGGCCGCGATGATCGTCGTGTACTCGAGCGCGCCCTGCTCGCGCAGCTTGTCGACGACGGCGGCGACGGTCGACTGCTTCTGGCCGATGGCCACGTAGAAGCAGCGCATGTTCTGGCCCTTCTGGTTGATGATGGCGTCGACGGCGACGGCGGTCTTGCCGGTCTGCCGATCGCCGATGATGAGCTCGCGCTGGCCGCGTCCGATGGGGATCATCGAGTCGATGGCCTTGATGCCCGTCTGCATGGGCTCGTGCACGGACTTGCGCGCGATGATGCCGGGCGCCTTGACCTCGATCTTGCGCGAGTCTGTCGACGCGATGGGCCCCTTGCCGTCGATGGCGATGCCGAGGGCGTTGACGACGCGGCCCGTGAGCGCGTCGCCCACGGGCACCTGGGCGATCTTGCCCGTGCGCTTGACGGTGTCGCCCTCGCGGACGTGCTCGAAGTCGCCGAGGAGCGCGACGCCGACGTTGTCCTCTTCGAGGTTGAGCACGAGGCCCACGACGTTGTGCCCGAAGTCGAGCAGCTCGCCGGCCATGGCCGCCTCGAGGCCGTACACGCGCGCGATGCCGTCGCCGGCCTCGAGCACGGTGCCCGTCTCGCTGACGGCGACCTTCTGATCGAATCCGTCGATCTCCTTGCGGATGATCTGGCTGATTTCTTCGGCGCGAATTTGCATGTTGTTTTCCTGACTTCGTTGCCTGGCGGCCGATTAGACCATCGTTCTAGTTGAGGAGCCTCTCGCGGAGCGCGCCGAGCTGGGTGCGCACGCTGCCGTCGAGCACGAGATCGCCCACGCGCGCGACGACGCCGCCGATGAGGCCCGCGTCGACGGCTGACTCGAGGATGACCTGCTTGCCCGTGCGGCGCGCCAGCGACTGCCGGATGCGCTCGAGCTCGGCCGGACCGAGCGCCTGCGCGCTCGTGACGTGCGCGCGCACGCGGCCCGTGTGCAGGTCGGCCATCTCGCGGTAGGCGCGCGCGATGTTCGCCACCGCGGGCAGCCGGCGGCGATCGAGGAGCAAGAGCACGAACTTCTGGACGTCGGGCGTGGGCGCGACACGCGGCAAGAGGCTCTGCATCACTGCCCGCTTCTCCGAGTCCTTGAATATCGGGTTCTCGAGCGCCTGCCGGAGCTCGGGCGAGCCGGCCCAGAGCTCGGCGACGGCGTCGAGCTCCCGGCCGAGCTGCTCGAAGCTGCCGCGGTCGACGCCGATCGAGAAGAGAGCGCGCGCGTAGCGCCTCGAGATCGAGCCCGACAGAGCCATCAGGCGCTCCGCCCGGGCGTGGGCGCCGCCACGTCGGCCACGAAGGTGTCGAGGAGACGCTGCTGATCGCCGCCGTCGAGCGACTTTTTGATGAGCTCCTCGGCGATCTTGACGGCGGCCTCGGCGACCTCGCGCCGCAGCGTGACCTCGGCCTCCTTGACCTGCTGGTCGAGCAGGAACTTCGTCTCCTCGGCGATGCGCTTGGCGCGCTCCTCGGCCGTGGCAATGAGGCGCTGCTTCTCGTCCTCGGCCTCCTGCTGGATGCCGGCGCGCATGTCGGCGATCTCGGTCTCGAGCGACTCGAGCCGCTGGCCCTGCGCGGCGGCGCGCAGCTCCGCGGCGGCGCGCGCTTCGGCGGCGACGACGAGGTCGGCCTTGAGCTGCTGGTGACGCGCGAGCAGCGCCTTGTTGATGGCCTTGCCGCCGAACCAGCCGAGGATGCCAGCGAGCACGGCGAAGTTGAGGAGCTGCAGCGCCAGCTTGCCCGTGTCGAGCCGGGGCGCCTCCTCGCCTGCGCCGTCGGGACTCTGCGACGCCGCGACGGCCGCGCCGGCGTTTTCGGCCGGTTCGGCGCGCGCGCGACCAGGCGCCGCCGCCGCGAGCGCGACGGCGAAGGATGCCGCCGCGACGAGCGACCCGCGCGCGCGGCGCCTCACGCCGACACCTCGCGGCCCAGGATCTTGCGCGCCGCCTGCACGCCCATCGCGCCGGCCGTCTGCTGCAGCTTGGCGCGCTCGCCCTCGAGCGCCGCCCCGACGCGCGCGCGCGCCTCCGCCAGCGTCTTCTGGGCGGCGGCGTTCGCCGCCGCCAGCAGCTCCTGCTCGCGCTCGTGCGCGATGGCGCGCGCCGCGACGCGCTCGCCGGCGCCCACGCGCCGCGCCTCGGCCATCGCCGCCTCCGCCTTCGCGAGCCGCGCGGCCGCCTCCGCCTCGAGGCGGACGGCCTCCTGCTTGTACCCCTCGACGCGCGCCGTGCGCTCACCCAGGACGGCGAGGTAGGGACGCCACAGGTACCGCCGCAGCACGAGCATCAGAACGAGGAACAGCCCGAACTGGATGAAGGCCGTCCCGTCGAGGTCGATGAGCTGGGGCTCGTGCGATTGGGGAGCGGCCGTGGCCAGCATGATGAGCGCGGAAATCATGAGAAAAACCCGCGCGTCCGTTACCAAATTGCAGCGCGCGAGTCAAGGTCGCCGAGAGTCCGGTCGACGTCTCGACTGTCGCCCGCGTCAGTCGGCGGCGACTTCGGAGACTGCGGGCGCGCTCGAGGGCCGGGCCTTGGCGGCAGCGGCGCCGTTCTGCTCCATCTGGCACTGGCCGTCGAACATGACGCCCTTGTCGATGGCGAGCGACGGCGTCGAGATGTTCCCGCGCACGCGCGCCGGCGTGTGGATCTCGACCGACCGCTTGGCGTGGATGTTCCCGTGAACCGTGCCCTCGATGATGATGGCGCCCACGCTGATCTCGGCGTTCACCTCGGCGCCCTCGCCGATGATGAGCACGTCGTCCGTGAAGATCTCGCCCGACAGCTTGCCGTCGACGCGAACCGTGCCCTCGAACGACAGCTTGCCCTCGAACTCACTGCCCCGCCCGAGGAGCGTGGTGACCTCGCCCGAGCTGACGGTGGCGCTGCTGTTCGACTGAGCCGGCGTGAGGGCCATGTTCCGCGTCTCCCTGGGCCGAGGCCCAAAAACTCGAAAGAGACCGCCAAGCTAGCGCCCCCGAGAAGCACTTGTCAACGTGTGGTGCGCTAATGGTCGCCTCGAAGGGGACGCTGGCTCGGGGCGACGGGCGCTGCTAGCCCGGCACGGGTGGTATGATGAAAGTCATGACTCTTACTCTGCGGGCCCACGTCGCCAACGGGCGCCTCGTCGTGGACGAGAGCGTCGATCTGCCCGACGGTACCGAGGTGCAGGTTGCGGTCGTCGACGGCGGCGATCAGCTTGACGAGGAAGATCGCGCGCGCCTGCACGCCGCGATCGAGCGGGCCCAAGACGAGCTCGACCGCGGCGAGGGCATCCCCGCGGCACAACTCCTGGCAGATCTGCGTTCGCACCGCCGGGTTGGATGAAGCGATACGAGGTCGTCTTGGCGCCTGCAGCGCATGCGCAGGCTCGCACGATCGCGACATGGTGGCGGGAAAACCGTCCGTCGGTTCCAGACCTCTTCTACGATGAAATGGAAGCGGTCCTCGAGCGGCTCGCTGATGCCCCGAAGACGGGCTTGTCGTATCTGACGATCCGGGGCCAGCTGATCCGGCGCGTCCTGATGGCGCGCAGTTCCTACAACGTCTATTTCGAGACTCACGAGGAGCTAGCCCTCGTGCGGATAGTGGCCGTGTGGCACGCCGCCCGCGGGCGCGGACCCCGCCTTTGACGATCCGCCCCAACCGGAAGAGGTCCTAAAGAGGTCCTATTTCAACTCTACGTCATATCCGCCAAAATCCCCCCGTGACCTGCGACAGCTCCGAAAACCGGCACGCCGATCCTTGTCGGCGCTTCTCCTTGAACGAGAGGACGTCCTCGATGCGGAGCCGGCGGTGCTTGCCGACTTTGCGCATCGGAATCCGCGCCTTATCGAGCAACCGGACGTGTCTCGCCTCCATGATTGCACATGGGTTAAGGCAAGTCTCTTCTCCACGCCGGGATCTCAGTCTTCGACAGATCGAGGTCGGCGCCCGGCGCGTCGCCCGTGCCCCGCGCCCGGGCGTGCGCCGCCGCCGCGATCGCCGCGAGCGTCGCCGTCTCCTCGTCGGGCGGCGCGGGCGCGAGCTCGGCCTTGTGGCGCTCGATGAAGCCCGTGTCGTAATCGCCCGCGAAGAAGGCGGCGTGGCGCATGACCTGGCGGTGGAACGGCAGGTTCGTGCGGATGCCGCCGACGTGATACTCGGCGAGCGCGCGGCGCATGCGCCCGATGGCGGCCTCGCGCGTGTCGGCCCAGGTGCACAGCTTCGAGATCATCGGGTCGTAGTGCACCGAGATGACGCTGCCCTCGGTGACGCCCGAGTCGTCGCGCACGCCGGGGCCGGAGGGCACGCGCAGCGATGTGATGGTCCCCGGCGAGGGCAGGAACTTCACCGGATCCTCCGCGTAGACGCGGCACTCGATGGCGGCGCCGCGGCGCGGGATCGCCTCCTGCGCGAGCGGCAACCGCTCGCCCTGCGCGACGGCGAGCTGCCAGCGCACGAGGTCGACGCCCGTCACGAGCTCCGTCACCGGGTGCTCGACCTGCAGGCGCGTGTTCATCTCGAGGAAATAGAACCCGCGCGAGGCGCCGTCGTAGAGCATCTCGATCGTGCCGGCGCCCACGTAGCCGACGGACTTCGCGGCGCGCACGGCCACCTCGCCCATGCGCGCGCGCGTCGCCTCGTCGATGGCGGGGGACGGCGACTCCTCGATGACCTTCTGGTTGCGGCGCTGGATCGAGCAATCGCGCTCGTAGAGGTGAACCGCCCCGCCGTGCTCGTCGCCGAAGACCTGGATCTCGACGTGGCGCGGCCGCACGATGGCCTTCTCGAGGTAGACCGTGTCGTCGCCGAAGGCCGCCTTGGCCTCGCGCTGCGCGCCCGCGAGCGCGGCCTCGAGCTTGTCTTCGCCGTCGACGAGGCGCATCCCGCGCCCGCCGCCGCCGGCCGCCGCCTTCAGCATCACCGGATAGCCGACGAGCGCCGCCGCCGCCTTGGCCGCGGCCGCGCTCGCGAAGCCCTTGCCGCCCTCGCCGTTGTCACCCGGCACGACGGGCACTCCCGCGGCCTGCATGAGCGCGCGCGCCGCCGTCTTACCGCCCATGGCGCGGATGGCGGCGGGGGGCGGGCCGATGAACGTCGCGCCCGCCGCGGCGACCGCCTCGGCGAAGGCCGCGTTCTCCGACAGAAACCCGTAGCCCGGGTGGACCGCGTCGGCGCGGGTCTTCCCGAGGGCATCGACGATCTTCTCGGCGACGAGGTAGCTGTCGCGCGCGGGCGCGGGCCCGATGGCGACCGCCTCGTCGGCCATGCGCACGTGCACCGCGCCCCTGTCGGCCTCGGAGTAGACCGCCACCGTCCGCAGGTCGAGCTCACGGCAGGCCCGCATCACGCGACAGGCGATCTCGCCCCGGTTGGCGACGAGGACCTTCGTGATCTTGCGCGCCGGCATCAGTAGCCCGCCGGGCCGCTCGGGCTGCGGGGTTCGGAGGCGGCGTCGATGCCCTTGTCGGTGCGCACGAGCACGTTGACCTTTCCGATCATCGGCACGGGCTTGACCTTCTGACCGTTGCGCTCGAGCGCCTTGATGGTCGCGGGCGGGATGGCCGGCTCGACGCCCAGCATCTCGGGGAACCACTGGTCGTGAATCCGCGGCGCGACCACCGCCGCCTGTGCGTCCATCTTCCAGTCGACGACGTCGAGCAGCACCTCGGTCGTCGCCGTGATGATCGTCGGTCCGCCCGCGCCGCCCACGACGACCTTCACCTTGTCGCCGTCCATGACGAGCGTGGGCGTCATGGACGAGAGCGGTCGCTTCTTGGCGGCGACCGCGTTCTGCTCGTTGCCGATGAGGCCGAAGGCGTTGGGGACGCCCACCTGCATGACGAAGTCGTCCATCTCGTTGTTGAGGAGGATACCCGTCTTGCCGGCGACGACCTTGGCGCCGAACGAGAGGTTGATCGTCGTCGTGAGCGACACGGCGTTGCCCGCGGCGTCGATCACCGCGAGGTGCGTCGTCCCGCCGTCCTTTGGCGCCGCTGCCGGCGCGCCCAGCGAGCCGTACGCGTCGGTGGGCAGGACGGCGTTCGGCTTGATGCGCTTCGCGAGCTCGGCGGCGTAGGCGGCGCTCGTCAGCTTTGGCACGTCGATCGTCACGAAGTCCGGATCGCCCAGGAAGCGCGCGCGATCCGCGAACGCGTGCTTGAACGCCTCGGCGAGCGTCTGAAGGTAGGCGGGCGAAGCCACGCCTTCCTTCGGCAGGTCGCTCGGCGTCGGGTAGAGCGCGTCGAGGATGCCGAGCGTCTCGATGAGCGCGACGCCGCCCGACGACGGCGGCGGCATCGTGAACACGCGCAGCCCCCGGTGTCGCGTCTCGAGCGCGACGCGCTCGGCGACGGCGTAGCTCGCCAGATCGTCGGCCGTCATGACACCGCCCGCGGCCGTGACCGCGTTGACGATCTGGGCGGCGATGGGCCCCTTGTAGAAAGCGCCCGGCCCGCCCGCGCGCAGCTTCGCGAGCGTCGCCGCGAGCTCGGGACGTTTGAAGACGTCCTTCTCCTTTGGCATGTTCGGCCCCATGAAGGTCTTGACGAAGGCCGCGTCGGCGGGCGGCGCATCCTTCGCGAGCGCCGCGAGCGCCTGCGCGAGGCGCCACGACGCGGGCGCGCCCTTGGCCGCCAGCTTCTGCGCCGGATCGACGCAGGCGCCGAAGGGCCTGCGTCCCCAACGCTTGACCATCTCGCCGAGCCCGCGCACCTCGCCCGGCACCGCGACGGCGAGGCCGCCCTCCTTCGACAGCGCCGGCACCGGCTTGCCGTCCTTGAAGAACCCCGCCGCCGAGATGGCCGCAGGCGCGCGCTCGCGGAAGTCGAGCGCGTGCACCTTCTTCTCTTTGGCGACGTAGACGAGCGCGAAGCCGCCGCCGCCGATGCCCGACGCCTCAGGGTGGAGCACGCCGAGCGCGAGCGCCGTCGCGCACGCGGCGTCGATGGCATTGCCGCCCGCCTTGAGAACCGCAGCGCCGGCCGCCGACGCCAGCGGGTGATCCGAGGCGACCGCCGCGTGCGCCGCATGGAAGGGCTCGCGCGGAACCGGCCCGTGCGCGACGGGCACCGACGCCGAAGAAACCGCCGAGGGCGCCGCGCCTCCAGCGGGGGCCACGGTTGCCGCGAATGACGGCGACGCCGAGAGCCCGAAGAGCGCCAGGCCGACGCCCGCCCGAGCGGCGGCCCGCGTGAAACGATTCGCCCGAGGGGGCCGACCAAAGGATACGGACCTTCCGGGCATGGGGACGCTCCCGCGCATGGATGTGATTTCTTCCAAAATATCAGGAATAATCCCGCCTTTGCAAAGCGCGATCAGGAACGCTTATAGTGCGATCGCGCGCCACCTGTCGCCGCCGACTGGACGTTGGCCCTTCCGATCTATTCACGCCCCACTCCGCACACTCCACATTCCATGGATCAGCCCCCGTCGAAAGAGCCCCGCGGTCCCGTCAGCCTGCGCATCAAGTTCCGCAGCGCGACCCTGGACCAGTTCATCGAGCGCTACGCCGTCGACGTCAGCCGCGGCGGCATCTTCATCCGCACGCGCGAGCCGTTGCCCGTCGGCACGCAGCTGCGCTTCGACTTCCAGCTGCAGGACGCGGCGCCGCTCCTCGCGGGCGAAGGCACGATCGTCTGGATCCGCGAGAACGATCCCACGCGCGCCGGAGTGACGCCCGGCATGGGCGTACGCTTCGACAAGCTCACGCCCGCGAGCCAGCCCGTGCTCGAGAAGATCCTCGCCGACAAGGCGCGCCGCGAGCAGGCCGGCGCGCCCGCGAAGCCCGGACCCGCGGGCGGCATGGCGGTGCGGCAGCCCTCCAGCACCTTCTCAGCGCTGGATCCGGCGAGCGCGCGCGCCGGCCAGACGGTGAGCGGCCCACCGCGCGTCGGTGGCCTGTCGCCGCTGGGCGCTCAACCGCGGGTCCCCGCGCCCGCCACCAGCTCGGGCCCCCTCGGCGCCCAGCCCCGATCCCGGGCGCCCGGCACCGGCTCCGGCCCGCTCGGCGCTCAGCCGCGCGCCGCCGCTCCGAATGCCAGCTCAGGGCCCGTCGCGACCGCGCGGACGACGGAGCCCGCGATCGACGCCGATCCGTTCGGTGTGGGCCGGAGCAACGCTCCCACGACGAGCACGTCGCGGACGGCCGAGACTGCGATCCCGGGCGGGCTTCCCCCGCTCGAGGGCACCGGCCCCTTCGGCCGGCCGCGCTCGACGACCGGTATGAACGCCCAGCGCCCCGCCCCGGCGCCGAGCGCGCTCTTCGAGAAGCCGACGGCCGACGACATCGATCGCGCGCTCTCCGTGCTGACCGAGGTGGAGGGCCCGGCACCGGTCCCGGCGGCCGTGCCGGTCGACTTCTCGTCGCGCATTCGGCGGCCGACCGATGCCCAGCCGACCGTCGTCGAGTCCGCGCCCGACGTCGGTGACGCCCCGAAGGCCGCGCACCGACGGCCGACCGACGCCCAGCCGGTCGTGCTGGAATCGGCGGCGGACGTCGGCGACGCGCCGCCCCGCCGATCGGAGACGCGGCCGATGTTCTCGGGGACCGGCGAGATGAAGGTGCCCACCATCCCGGTCGTGCCGATCGGGGATCCTTCGCTCGAGGGCGCTCTTCGAGACGAAGAGGACGAGGAGGGCGCCACGACCGCATGGGTGGGCTCCGGGCCCACGCGCGTGGGCGGGGCGGGCACGGATCCCGAGATGCCCGCCGTATCCGAGCCCGGCGCGGCGGCCAACAAGGTCGACCTGCCCAAGATCTCCGCGCCGACGCCGCTTCCCCTCGGCGTGCCCGCGGCTTTCTCCGTTCCCGCCGAACCGCCCAAGCTCATGGCGGAGAGCTTCGTGCCGCCGAAGCCGGCCAAGCCGGTAAAGACGAAGAGCGGTTCGGGCGCCACGGTCTCCGTCGTTGCCTTGCTCGTCCTCGCGGCGGGGGGCGGCGGTTACTACGTGTTGAAGGGTCCGGGTCGAAGCTCATCGCCCACGGCGCCCGTCCCCACGGCGGCGACCGAAGCCACGAAGCCCGCCGCCGCGCCCGAGGGTACTGCGCCGGCTGGCGAGCCGACGGGTGGCGCACCCAGCGCGACGGGCACTGCCGCGCCGATGCCCAGCGGGGCGGCCGCGCCCGAGCCCCCGACCGCCGAGAAGCCGGCCGGCGGCGGCACGGCGACGCCCGGGTCGCTGCGCGCGCGTCCCGCGGGCGAGGCGCCGAACGCGGCCTCTGGCGAGGCGAAGCCCGCCGAGGCGGCGCAAGCGAAGGCCGGCGAAGCCAAACCGTCCGAAGGCAAACCGGAGAACAAGCCCCACGGCGGCGGCCACAAGGTCAGGCGCCACGGCGCTGCCGCCGAGCCGGCACCCCCTGCCGAGACGGCACCCGCCGCCGTCGCGGACGTCTCGCCCCCCGCTCCCGCCGCCGACACGCCCGCAAAACCCGCGGCCGAGGCGCCCGCCAAGGCCGCCAGCAGCGACCACCTCCTCAAGATCTCGTCGACCCCCGCTGGCGCCGAGGTGATCGTCGACGGCAACTCGATTGGCACGACGCCCTTCTCGGCCGGCGACGTCGATCCGGCGCTGCCCCACTCGGTCACGATCAAGAAGGACGGCTTCGAAGCCTACGAGCACATGATCGGCGGCTCCGACTGGCCGCGTCCGAAGAACGGCGTGCGCACGCTCAAGCTCAACGCCAAGCTCCGCTCGACGGGCGGCGGCGGCGAGGCCGCCAAGCCGGCCGCGTCCGAGGCGCCCGCCGAGCCGCCGCCCGGGTTGGGCACGACGCCCGCGGCGCCCAAGCGCGAGTGAGCATGCGCGCGCGCCGGGTCGCCCACGCCGCCGAGGCGCTGTCGCTGCTCGTCGCCGCGTTCGCGGGCGCGGGGTGCCACCCGCGCGCCGCGGACGCGCCGAAAGCCGTCGCGGCGGGCGACGCGGGCGCGGTAGCACGCGCCGCTCAAGCCAGCCACCGCATGCCGCGCATCGACACGCACATGCACGTCATGCCCGACGGCATCGCGCGCGCGCTCAAGCTCATGGACGAGTGGGGCATCGACGGCGTCGTCAATCTCTCGGGTATGTACCCGGGACCGCCGCGGCACATGCTGGAGACGCAGCTCGCCGCCGCCGCCGAAACGCACGGCCGCATGGTCGTCTTCGCGAACGCCAACTTCCGGCTCGTCGGCACGCACCCCGACGACTACGGCAAGCTCATGGCCGAGGAGCTCGTCGAGTCGAAGCGTCTCGGCGCGCGCGGCCTCAAGGTCCCGAAGGGCCTCGGCCTCGGGTACCCGGCCCCGGACGGCAAGCACCTGCTGGCCATTGACGACAAAGGACTGGATCCGCTGTTCGAGAAGGCCGGCGCGCTCGGCATGCCGGTCGCCATTCACATCGGCGATCCAAAGGCGTTCTGGGAGCCCGCCACGCCCAAGAACGAAAGGTGGGACGAGCTGCGGGCCCACCCCGAGTGGTCGTTCTTCGGCCCCGAGGTCCCGCCCTGGCAGGCGCTCTACGACGCCTTCGAACGACGCGTGGCCCGGCACCCGAAGACGACCTTCATCGCCGTGCACTTCGGCAACGATCCGGAGGATCCGGACAACGTCGCGCGCATGCTCGACAAGTACCCGAACTTCTACATCGACACCGCGGCGCGCGTGCCCGAGATGGGCCGGCACGACGCGGCCAAGATGCGCGCCTTCTTCGAGAAGTACCAGGACCGCATCCTGTTCGGGACCGACACCGGCGTGGGCGCGACGGCGGACGACATGATGTTCGGCTCGACGGGTGAGCTGCCGCCGACGCGCGCCGACGAGGAGCGTTTCTTCAAGTCGACCTGGCGCTACTTCGAGACCGCCGACAAGCAGTTCGAGAGCCCCACGCCCATCCAGGGCCGCTGGAAGATCGACGGCATTGGTCTGCCCGAGCCCATCCTGCGCAAGGTCTACTTCGAGAATGCCGTCCGCGTGCTGGGCTGGCGGCCCGCCGGCACCTGAGGATTGGCCTCAGGTCGCGAGCCCGAACCGACGATGGGTCGTCGGTGGCGGGTCGGTTCGAGCATCAGCAGCACCGTGACGCGCCGAGCTTGACTCGCGAGGCCCGATTCTCATAATGGCCCGACCCGATATTCCGGAGTAGCTCAGGGGCAGAGCAGGCGGCTGTTAACCGCCGGGTCGGGGGTTCGAAACCCTCCTCCGGAGCCAGATAGAGCGATCAACGTCGCGTGAGGCCTTGCGGCGTCAGGTTGACGAGCTCACCCGGGCCGAAAGGCGGATAGCCTTCGTACGTGAAAACGCCCTGGGCGCCGTCGTCGAAGCGAACGAGCACCTGGAACGTCCGCGATTCAGCCGAGCCCTGGCTCGCCGTCGCGCCGACGACGGCGCCGCTGACCGCCCCGAACGGAGAAACATGGCCGTGGCGCCCGAACAGGAGCCCGCCGATGAGCCCTCCCAGGAGCGCTCCGCCCGCCGGGTTACCTTCCGTGCGCCGGACGATCTCGTGCACCGACTCGACCCGCCCCGGTCGCACCCAGTAGCCGGTTTGCGGTTCCCACGTGGTTTCTTCGGCCGACGTCGTCGCACACGCTGACGAAAAGGCCAGAGACAGCGCTACCAGAACACTGAGGTGCCGCATGCTTTGGCATATGGGTCCGTGGTCGGGCGCAGTCAAACGCAGAAAGGGCCTGCCCCCCCAAAAGTGTCTCGAGCGGCTCTCGCTCAACGAGGGGAATGAGCGAGCTCGCGGACGAGCTGGTCGATCCCCTTGCTGCCCTCGTCCGGGTGCGCTGTCACGTACAGCTCGAGCAGACGCGCGAGCTCGTGGAGCTGCGCCGGCGTGAGGGGTTTGGTGGCGCTCGACTCCTTGTCGGGCGCGCCCGTGCTCTTCGCGGCTGTCCCTGTCGCGCGGTCGCTGACGGCTTGGTTCCGAACCGAATCTTGCGCCCGCTTCGTCTCGGCGTTGATCTCTTTGTCGATCAGCTTTTGCCGCTTCTCCTCGCAGCCCTTCGGCTCGCATTCGCCCGGGCAGCCGCACTTGGACTTCTTGTCGCAGTAACAGCTGCCGCCGTCGGTCTGGTAGCAGCCGCAGGCGTTCCGATCGGCTCCGAACGTCGCGCCTTCGCGCGCCCCGATCACGCCAGTCGTGGCGGCGACCCACAAGGCGACAGCGCGCAAGCACCTTCCCGTCGTTCGCATCCGCCGAGCGTCGCTCCGAAGACCCCGACGGTCAATCGGGCTTTCCTGACTATTTTACCGAGACGACCTTGGCGCCTCCCAGGGCGGCGTCCGACGAGACATAGCCGATGGCCCCCGCGGTCTGCAGGACGAACTTCACGACCTCGGCGTCGCTGTCGACCTCGGGCGGCGGCACGCCGCGCCCCGAGAAGATCGCTTGCAGCCAATATTCCTTCACCCCGCTCACCGGCCGCCTGAGGGCGTCTTGAGAGAATCGTCGCCGGGTCGGCGAATCGGCCGGTTGATCGACGGGCCGCAGCGGCTGACCGTCGGGCCACACGGTCGTCTTGCGCAGGAACGCTTCGAGAAGAAACCTCCGATCGACGCCGTCGACGCGATTGCTCGGGGCGACGATCACGCGGAACGCGGCCGGGGCCGGGGCCGGCGGCGCGGTGCCCGCACCAGACCGCGACGACGTCGCGGCGACGAGGCCCGCGATCAACAACGACAGGGGTGAGCGGAGCACGAGGCGCTGTTCCTAGAAATAAGCCGTCGTCTTGAGCACGAACAGCCCCCAGTTCTCCGGCAACACCGCGCGCATCTGCGGCGCTCCTGCCAAGCTCGCCGTGCCGCGCATGTAGTGGGCCTCCAGCTTGACGATCCAGAATTCGTTGATGTCGAAGCGCAGCGTTCCGGAGACGTCGTGCTGCACGTTCTCGCGCCCGTCGCGGATATTCCGGTTCGGGTAGACGAGCGAATAGTACACGGCCGGTTGGAGCCACGGCCTCGCGCGGTAGGCCGACATGACGTACCCGCCCTCTGACACGACGGTCGCGTCCGGGACCAGCATGGGGTTGTAGTGATTCTCGACGCGCGTCTGTCCGTACTCCGCAGCCAGCAGCAGGTCGTGGGCCGCGTACTCGGCCGAACCGAGCCCTGCGTACTCGTTCGCCTTGGCGGTCAACGTCGCCAGGGGCGGCGGCAGCATCCCCGTCGCCTCGACACGCAAGTAGACGCCGCTCCCGCCGATCCGCAGCCCGTCGAGCGGCGTCTCCCACATCAGGCGAAACCCGGCGATGTAGGGGACGCCGATCCCCGTGATGGGGACCGCCACGCCCGTCTGCGGCGGCACCTCGAGCGGCACCGCCCCCGCGTAGGCCCGATATTCGAGCGCGCCGCCACGACCGAGGCGCGCGTACCCGTAGAGCTCTCCGCCCGTTTGCGCGAGCAAGTACTCACGGTTGGTGAAGGGATAGACCGAGGACGGCAGGAGCGCGGGCGCGCGGGCCGCGTCGATGTCGCTGACGTCGTTGTAGAGCCCGTAGGCGATCTTGAGTCTTCCCGCGCGCACGCCCAACCAATCGCGGACGCGGTAGTCGAGGTAGTACCAATCGGCCTTCACCGTGAAGTTGCCGATCGCTCCGAGGTCAAAGGCGAACAGCTGCAAGCCGACGCGCAGCTTGTCCGTCAATTGCGCCGTCGCGTTGAAGCCGGCCTCGCTGAACTCGGAGCTGCCGCGCGACGAATCGACGAGATAGTCGTTGGCGGTCGTCTTCAGGAAGCCTTGGCTCACGAAGCCGTGGAACTGGATATCGCGCCCGTGAGCGTCCGCGGCCGGCTCCGTGGCGCGCGCCGCGGTCGGCGCCGCGAGGACGAGCGAGGCGGCGCCGAGGAGTGACCGAACCCATCGCCTGCCCACCACCATCGAAACAGAGTCGTCGACGCAGACGGTTTTGGCAAGAATACGCGCTCCTCGTCTGTCACAGGCCCCGGGTTGTCACGCCTTCGCCGCGACCCAGAATTTGGATGGCCATGACCAAGCGAGTGACCCGACAGTCGACGTCCAAGTGGTCCGCCGCCGTGACGGCGCACAGCAACGCCCTGGATCTCGAGAAGAGCGTCTTCGCGCGATCAGCCCGGGGGATCGCCCGTTCCCTCAAACGGTCGGCTGATCGAAGCTCGCGGCGCAAGACGTCGTCGTTCCGTTCGGCGATGTCGATGTTGACCTTCTACGAAAACCGGGCCGGGCGGAATCTCTCGACGGCGAGGCGACGAGCCCTCGCAGCGGCGAAGATCGAGCTCCGCAAGCTCTACCCCGACAAGCAGAAAGCTTAGAGCCCTGCGCGCTCACTTTGCTTTGACGATCAGATAGCGGAGTGGACGCTCGGGCGACGCATTTTCGAGCGCCAAGGTCTCGCCGAGCGGAACCTGGACGACGACGCCCGCGTGGACCGCCATCGGCGCCCCCCCCACGCGCACCACGCCTTCCCCTTCGACGACGATCAGGACCTCGGCGAATTCTTGTTGGACGTGAAGCCCCACGCTCCCACCGCCCTCGAGCTCACACGCGAGGATCGCACCGAACGGCGGCGCGGGTTCTGCGGCGCAAAGGTTCCAGACCAACACCGCGCCGCTGCCTCCGAACAGGCGCTCTCGACGATCATGGGGACGAGAGCGGTTCCACACGCCGTCGCGGTCTCCCATCAAGGCGCGGGCGCACCGTAAAGTGGGGTGATGCCATACGGGGGCGCCACACCACCAGCGCCGCCTTGGCCACCAGACCCGCCCTTACCGCCATTGCCACCGGCGCCCCCAGCGCCGCCGTCGTGACCGGCGGTTCCGCTTCCGTTGCCGCCGCTGCCGCCCTGGCCCGCGGCGCCGTCCGTGGCGGACGCGTCTTTGCCCGCGTCGTTGCCGCCGCTCGAGCCGCCGCACGCCGCGGCACCTACCAACGTGGCGCCGAACGTGAAGAGGGCGGCGCGTCCCAGGCGGCGGCTTGGAAGCCGAGGTGGCGCGGCGGCGCGCTGCTCCGACGAGAGCGCAACGCCGCAGAAGGGGCAGCGATCCTCGCTGACGCTGACGTGACGCTGGCAAGAGAGGCAGGGAATGAGGTGGCTCATGTCGGAATCTCCTCTATCAGAATGTCGAAGCGGCCGTTGTCGAAGGGTTGCCCTGGAGCCGGCGCAACCGGAACCAACCGCTCGCGCTTGCCCTGGCGCTGGAACTCCAGCGCGCGGTGGTGGCAGAGCGGATTGTTGCCCGCCTTGCCGAAGAGACTGAAAGCGGTCCACGTGCACCCCGCGCGGCAGGTGTCAGCGTAATAACAGCTGCGGCAGTAGCCCCAAAGATCGTCCACCGTTCGATCGCGCGTGTAGCGCAACGGGGCCGAACGCTCCCAGATGTCGCGCAGCGAAGCATCGCGAAGATTGCCGCCGGTCCACGGATCGGTCTGCAGCGACGGACACCCCTTGACGGCGCCGTCCGCCTCGATCCCGAGCGTCGTACACCCGGCACCGCAGGAGGCCATGTGACCGCGTGGCATCGTCCCACGCAGGACCGATTCGTAGGGGCCGAAGTAACCGATGTTGTTCCCCGGCCACAATCGGACTCCGGCGTCGTCACAACGACCTTTGAGCTGCGCCAGAACCGGGAACAGCTCCAGCATGTCGAAGGGCTGTGGCAGCAGGTCGGGCTGATCAGCGGCGCGGCCCATGGCGGCCGTCAGCTGCACTTGCCATGCCCGGCCACCCACCGCGATGACGGTGTCCAGAATCGCGGGCAGCTCCGACATCGAGAGCCGATTCACCTGCGTGTTGACGCTGACGGGAATGCCCGCGGCCCGCAGGTTCGACAGCGCGCTCAGCGCAGCCTGGTACGAGCCACGCACGCCGCGCAATCGATCGTGCGTCTCTTCCAATCCGTCCAGCGAGACGCTGACGCTCTGCAGGCCCGCCGCCGCCGCCGCAGCGGCCCGTTCCGCCGTGAGGGCCCGGCCCCCCGTGGTCATGCTGGCCTGCAACCCGCGGCGGCGCAGCGCCCGTACGATCTCCAGCCAGTCGTCACGCAGGTAGGCTTCTCCGCCGATCAGCGTCACCTCCCGCACCCCCAGGTCCGCCATCTGGTCGACGAGATCCAGACACTCCGCCGTCGTCAGCTCGTCGGGCCGCGCCCGTCCGGCACGCGAGCCGCAGTGAACGCACGCGAGATCGCAGCGTAGGGTGATCTCCCAAACGGCGTAGATCGGCCGCACCGCGTCGACTTCCCGAGCTTCAGGAGCCAACGGGAGGTGACGTCGCGCCGGTCGCGCCTCTGGGGCGACAGGCAACGAACGGCGGAGTGCAATCGTGGGCATCGACGGCGCCAACCGAGCAAACGTTACGCCAAATTGGTGGCGCACGACATCCTTCAGGTTGCGCCGGCGCGCCGGGCGAAGGGCCTCAGATATCTGTGGCGGATGGGCCTCGATACTTCCGCGCGTTCGAGGACTTGGCGAGCGACTTCCGCGCGTCGCGGGCCTAGGCGGCTCGCTTGGGCGCTCGGTTCGCGGCGGCGTCCTCGATCTCCTGGATGTCGATCTTCGACATCTTGAGCATGGCCGTCATGACCCGCGAGGCCTTGGCCTTGTCCTTGCTCGCGATGAGCTTTTCGAGGGCGTCGGGGACGACCTGCCAGGAGAATCCGAACCTGTCCGTGAGCCAGCCGCACTGGCTGGGCGCGCCGCCGCCCGCCACGAGCTTGTTCCAATAGCTGTCGACCTCCTTCTGCGTCTTGCAGCGGACGACGAACGAGAAGGCGGGCGAAAACTTGAAATGCGGGCCACCGTTCAGCCCCTGGAAGCGCTGCCCTTCGAGCTGAAAATCCACGACCATCACGGAGCCCTTGGCTCCCGGGCCGGCCTCGCCGTAGCGGGAAATCTTCAGGATCTTCGAGCCCTTCTTGAAGACCGAGACGTAGAACTTCGCGGCGTCCTCGGCCTCGGTGTCGAACCACAGAAACGGTACGATTTTTTGCATCGGTCTCTCCTAGAGGTCGTGACTTCGACGTCTCATTTGGTTTCGGCTTGGCCGCGAGCCGCGAGCGCGCGCTCCATTTTGTCGAGCTCGTTCCGCCAGCCCATCTCTGCCATCTTCGTCCACTGCTCGTCGTGCATGGCATCGAAGGTCAGCACCATGCGCACACCTTGGGCAGTCGGGTGCAGCTCGACAAGGGTCGCGACGTCGTAAGGCGCGACACCTGGCACGAAATCGGCGAGCTGCCTGAACGCGAGGCGCCGGTGTCTCACGATCTCGTCGTAGGTGCCGCGCGTCTTCGTCGTGAGCGGCATGCCGGCCTTCTTCATGAATTCGACCTGCTCGGGCCCGTCCGCCGTCATGGCGTAGAGGAGCTCCCCTCCCGGCCAGAGCTCGAGCTTGCTGACCTTCACGGAGAACCCGTCCGGCCCCCACCACGACTCGATGCCCTCCTTCGTCGTCCAGAGCTCCCAGACGTCCTCGATGGGCGCCGCGAAGGTGCGTTCGAGCGTGATCCGTCGTTTCGTCATGATGCCGTCTGCTTGCGCTTGGCCGCGCGCGCTTTCTGTTTGCGTTCGAGTTGCTGGGCGAAGCGATCGAACCGCGCCTCCCACAGCTTCCGGTACTGCCCGACCCAGGCGTCGAGCTCCCGAAAAGGCTCGGCGCGCAGCGAGTAAAAGCGCTGGGCGCCCTCGGGGCGAACGGTCACGAACCCGGCACCTTGCAGGATGCGCAGGTGGCGCGACACGCCCGACTGGTGGATGTCCACGGCGGCCACGAGGTCATTGACCGGCCGCTCTCCGGCGCGCAAGGCGTCGAGGATGCGCAACCGCGTCGGATCTGCGAGGGTCGAGAAGGCGTTGACATGCATGTGTGTGTATATGTATATATGCGCTGACGACCGGGATCAAGCGAAATGCCGCGGGCGAGAGCGCGGCGCCGCGGGAGCGCGTTTTAGCCGGCAGCCTTGGCGCGCGCCGTCGCGGCGGCCACGCGGAGCCATCCGCGCACGGCCGCGCGCGGCAGCTCGGCGAGCGTGCGCAGCTTGAGGTGCTTGCCGGTCTTGCCGCCGCCCTCGAGCCGCCCCTCGGGATCGACGAACGTGCCGGCAGGACCGGCGAGGATGAGGTTCACGTGCGCCTTGTGCGCGCCGAGCGCGCACATCATCTCGCCGCCCAGCGTGTAGAAAGGCATCCCCCACTTTATGGCGCCGGCCGCCTCGGGCGCGGCGCGCTCGACCTCGGCGCGCAGCGCCCCGAGGATCGCGCGCACCCGACGGAACGCCACCGTCCAGGTGGGCGCCGCCATGTGATCTCCTTGGGTCGCGAAGCGAGGACGTCCCGCCTCTGGTGGAGCGACGAAGGAGGACCCTCGTGATCGAAGAGGCCCGGCCGGGAAAAAACGAGGGACCCGGGCCGCTCGAGCTGATGCCGGGCGGCGCCGGGCAGATTCCCTCGGACTGCGTCTCCTCTGCACCCTCAGGGTGAGCCTTCGTGGAACCTCGTCAAGACGAATTCGTCAGACGGCGTCTTCGCCGCGCTCGCCCGTGCGGATGCGGACCGATTCGTCGATCGAGGTCACGAAGATCTTGCCGTCGCCGATCTTGCCCGTGCGGGCCGCGGCGGTGATGGCCTCCACGACGTCGGCGACGAGCGCGTCCTTGAGGACGACCTCGATCTTCACCTTGGGCACGAAGTCGACGACGTAGGCCGACCCGCGGTAAACCTCCGTGCGTCCGCCCGTGCGCCCGAACCCCTTGACCTCGGACACAGTCATGCCCGAGACGCCGAGCTCGCGCAGACGCTCCTTCACCTCGTCGAGCTTGAAGGGCTTGATGATCGCTTCGATTCTCTTCATCTGATCTCTTCCTTCCGAAGGCGACGTGGCCCATCGGCCCCACCTACCGCGACGCCCTCGCGGCTAGTAGTAACCGTCCGGGACGCCCCGGTCCAGGCCCAGGCGAAAAAACGATCGGACGCTTCCCCGGAGAACTCGGCTATAAAGGCCGCGAACGCAGGCCTGGCCGGCGCGGCCGCCCGACCGACCGACGATAGCAGCCGGTCACCCCAACTGAGGAGCCCACGAATGGATCGACCCTCCCGATCGTCGATGCGCTGGACCATCGTCTTGATGGCGTTTCTCGGGACGACCATCAATTATATCGATCGGGCCAACCTGGGCGTCGCGTTGCCCGCCCTCAAGAAGGAGTTTGGGCTTACGCCAGAGACCTCGGGCCTCATCTTGGGGGCGTTCTTCTGGACCTATGCGGCGTTTCAGCTCCCGTCCGGCTGGTTCGTCGACAAGGTCGGCCCGCGCATCGCGTACACGGTCGCCGTCGTGTGGTGGTCAATCTTCACGGGCGCGACCGCCATCGCGCGCGGCTTCACGTCGCTCTTCGGGTTCCGGTTGTTGCTCGGCGTCGGAGAGGCGCCCGCGTACCCGACGAACGCCAAGGCCGTCTCGGAGTGGTTCCCCAAGAGCGAGCGCGCCTTCGCGACCAGCATCTACGACAGCGGCGCGCGCGCCGGCACCGTGGCCGCGCTGCCGCTCTGCACGTGGATCATCAAGGACTACGGCTGGCGCACATCGTTCGTCATCACTGGCATCATCGGCGTTCTCTGGTCGGTGATCTGGTACGCGATCTACCGCCACCCGTCGGAGCACCCGCGCGTGTCGGACGCCGAGCGCGCCTACATCCTCGCGGGCCAAGCGGCTCAACCGGCCGTGCGCGGCCCCAAGGTCCCGTGGCGTAGCTTGTTCAGGTACCGGACGATCTGGGGGATGATGCTCGGCTTCTTCTGCCTGAACTTCGTGATCTACTTCTTCGTGACCTGGTTCCCCACGTACCTGCGCGACGGTCGCGGATTCACCGCGGTCAAGACCGGCTTTTACGGGATGATCCCTGGCCTGTTCGCGATGGTCGCCGGCTACACGGGCGGCAAGACTTCCGACTTCCTCGTGCGTCGCGGCTTGTCGCTCACGAAGGCGCGCAAGATCCCGATCGTGCTCGGCATGGCCATCGCGTCGAGCATCGGCCTCGCTGTCGTCGTCCCGAGCGCCACGGGCGCCGTGGCGCTGCTCGCCCTCAGCTACGGCGGGCTGTGCTTCGCGGCGGCCAGCATCTGGTCACTGCCCGCCGACGTCGCGCCCACGCCCCAGCACGTCGCCTCGATCGGCGGCATCCAGAACTTCGCCTCGAACACCGCCGGCATCTTGATCACGTACCTCATCGGCAAGCTGCTCGCCAAGACCGGCGGCTTCGTGGCGCCGCTCATGATGGCCGGCGGCTTCGCGATACTGGGCGCGCTCTCCTACCTGTTCATCGTCCCCGAGATAAAGCCGCTCGAAGCGAAGGACGCGAGCGAAGGGGGCCGGCTCCGAGGCTCTATCTGACTTGAATTTCGTAGCGCCGGTTCTTCTTCTTTTTCGCTTCGGTGTTGTCGGGAGTCACGAGGGGATGCTCCGAGCCCATGCCAACCGCGATGATCTCGCCCTGCGGAATGCCGCGCGCGACGAGCTCCTTGACGATCACGGCGGCGCGCTTCCCGGACAGCTCCTTGTTGTGCTCGGCCTTGCCGCTCGAGTCGGTGTG
>DASXOE010000024.1:0-18682 GCA_036494575.1 Polyangia bacterium
CTGGACCGGCGGGCGGCTCCCAGATACCCAACGTCGACTACAGCTTCGTCGCGCTCGGCGCCGACGCGCGCGTGCGCCTCGCTCCCATCGAGCTCGGCGCGCACGTCGGCACGCGGCTCGTCTACAACACGGGGTCGCTCGCGAAGAACTGGTTTCCGACGACGAAGACGACGGCCCTCGAGGCGGGCGTCTCGATCGCGTACAGCATGTCGTCATTTTTCCAGGTGGTGGCGGGAGCGGACCTTCTGCGCTACGGCTTCGCGTTCAACCCCGTTCCGCCGGGCAACGCCATCGTCGCAGGGGGCGCGATCGATCAGTACATCTCCGGCTTCCTCGCGCTGCGCGTGTTGATCAGCGGCGGCTGAGGCGCCGGCGGCCGGTCGTGGCCGCCCGTCCGCGGTCAGCGTCACGAGCATCCGCTCGAGCACGTCGAGGTCCATGGGCTTCGTGAGGTGGGCGTCGAAGCCGGCCGCGGCCGCGCGTGCGCGATCCTCGGGCTGCCCGTACCCGGTGAGCGCCACGAGAAACATCCCCGAGCCGACGGCGGCGCGCACGCGACGGGCGACCTCGAAGCCGTCGATGAGCGGCAAACCGATGTCGACGAGGGCGATCTCGGGCCGGACTGCGAGGGCCCGCGCGACGCCCTCGACGCCGTCGATCGCAACGTGGACCTCGTGGCCGAGGCTCTCGAGCAGCTCCTGGAGCGTCTCGCGATTGTCTGCGCCGTCCTCGACGATGAGGATGCGACGCCGAGGGATTTTCCAGTCGGTGTGGAGCGTGAGGTCGTCGGCGTCGGGCGCGAGCGGCTCCGCGAGGGGGAGGCGCACCGTGAAGGTCGTGCCGCGCCCGAGGCCCAGGCTCGTCGCCGCGACGGCTCCGCCGTGGAGCCGCACGAGCGTACGCACGACGCTGAGCCCGAGGCCCATCCCGCCCTGGGCGCGATCGAGCGTGCGCTCGGATTGAGTGAAGGGCTCGAAGATCGTGCGCAGGGCGTCCGCGTGGATGCCCGTGCCCGTGTCGGCGATCCGCAGGACGGCCTCGCCACCATCGGAGCTCGTCTCGACGCTGACCGTGACCCGCCCGCCCGTGGGCGTGTACTTGAGCGCGTTCGTGAGCAGGTTGTTGACGATCTGCTCGAGGCGCACGCGATCGCCGAGCACGAAGACGGGCCCGCCAGAGGCTTCGAAGAAGAGCTCGAGGCCCCGCTCGTGGCTCGCGCGGCGGCTCTCCTCGACGAGGCCGAAGCACACCGCGCCGAGATCGATGGGCGTGCGCTGGAGCGCGATCTTCCCCGTCGTCACGCGCGCGACGTCGAGCAGGTCGTCGACGAGCCGCGTGAGGTGGTGGATCTGCCGGTCGATGACCGCCACGGGCCGCTCGAGGCGCCGGACCGTTTCCTCGTCGCGCTGGAGCATCTGCGCGGCGTTGCGCAGGGCGCCGAGCGGGTTGCGCAGCTCGTGTCCCAGCATCGCCAGGAACTGATCCCGCTGACGCACCTCGCGGTCGCGCTCCTCGAGCGCGTCGCGCGCCGCATACTGCCTTGCGCGCGCGCGCAACGCCGCGCGCAAGGCGCTGATCATCGTCAGCATGTGCAGGGGCCGTTCGAGCGCCGTGACGTTGCCGAGGCCCCCGAACGTCTCGAGGGCGCGCTGGTTCTCGCGCGCCGTCGCGGCCCTTTCCGTGAAGATCAGGAAGGGGAAGTCGGACCATGGCGGCTGCGCGCCCAGGATGTCGACGAGCTCGGCGACGATTTCCGGCGACAGGGCATCCTCGGCGACGAGCGCGGCGCCGGCGCCCCCCGCGACGCGCGCCGCGAGCGCCTCACCGTCTTGGCAGACGACGACCTGAATGCCAGCCTGCTCGAGCGCGCGCGCCGCGAGCGCCGCGTCTCGGCCGGCGGGCGTCAGGACGAGGACGGCGTATTCGCGGTCCTTCGCCTCAGCGGGCATGCCTTTCCCAGTCGGCGGCCCCTGGGTCCACCGTCGGCACTCCCGTGAGGATGCCTTGGAAGTGCTGCAAGGGGTCGCCGACGCGCACGCCGTCGGAGCCGAGCAGCAGCTCCCGGATCGTGTGCTCGTGACGACCCGTGCGTTTCTTGAGCACCGAGATGGCCTTCTTGAGCTGCCCGTGCGCCTCGAAGTGGCGAAGCACGAGCACGGTGTCGGCAAGGTAGCTGACGTCGGCCGGGCTGTTCATCGTGGGCCCCAGCAGGCCATGCTGCGAGACGACGGCGATCGTGAGGACGCCTTGCTGTCCGAGCAAGGTAAGCAGCTCGTGGAGCTGCAGCACGAGGAACGACTCGTCGGGCATGGCGTTGAGGTAGCCGTTGAGGCTGTCGATGATCACGCAGCGGACGCCCTGATTCTCGACGGCCTCGCGCACCTCGTCGGCGAACTGCCCCGGCGGCATCTCGGCGGGATCGATCTGGCGGGCGATGATCTGGCCCGCGTCGATGTGACGCTGCAGGTTGTAGCCCATGGAACGGGAGCGAGCCATCATCGTGGGGAGGCTCTCGTCGAAGGCGTACATCGCGACCCGCTCGCCGCGCGCCACCATCGCCGAAGCCCACAGCGTCGCGATCGACGACTTGCCCGTGCCGGCCGGACCGAGCAGCAGCGTGCTCGTGCCGCGATCGAGGCCGCCGTCGAGCATGGCGTCGACGCCCGCGACGCCGCTCGGCACCGCACCGCGCTCGAACGGCCGCGCGTGCTCGGCGGCCACGAGCCGCGGGTAGACGCGCAAGCCGCCGCGCTGGATGTCGAAGTCGTGATAGCCGCCGCGGAAGGCCACGCCGCGCAGCTTCGTGACGCGAACGCGCCGGCGGTGCGCCCCGTACAGCGGCGCGAGCTGCTCGAGGCTCAAGACGCCGTGGGCGATGCTCTGCAGGTGCGAGTCCCCCGTCGACCCCGAGCGGTCGTCGAGGAGCAGGACGGTCGAGCCGCGCCCCGCGAAGTATTGCTTGAGCGAGAGCACCTCGCGGCGATAGCGCAGCGGGCTCTGCGCGAGCAGGCGGAGCTCCGAGAGTGAGTCGAGCACGACACGTTGGGGCTTGATGCGCGCACAGAGATCGATGACGCCCTTCGTGGTCTCGGCGAGCTCGACCTCGGAAGGATGGAAGAGAGTGTTCTGCTCGTCGCTCCCGAAGGCGTCGGGCGCGGAAAGCTCGTAGAGATCGATGCCGTCGAGCGACCATTCGTGCGAGGTCGCGACGGCGTGCAGCTCCTCCTTCGTCTCGGACAGGGTCACGTAGACCACGCGCTCGCCGAGGCGTGCTCCCTCCATCAGGAACTGCAACGCCAGCGTCGTCTTGCCCACGCCGGGGTCGCCTTCGGCGAGATAGAGGCGCCCGCGCGGGAGGCCGCCGCGCAAGATGTTGTCGAGCCCCGCGATGCCTGTCATCGCGGGCGACGAGTCGACCATTGACATTCGTGCACCCTGAGCACGGGCAAGGCCTTTGTCCAGGGGCGTCCGTAGGGATACGTATCTTTTTGTTTGGCCCCCGATACGGTCGGCGTATCGCGCGGACGGGGCCGGGAGATGAAGCCCTCGGTCGGGTCGCCTCCGCGCCGTGGCCCGTGGCTTGCGAGGGCCGGGGCCACCGAAATCTCACCCTGGAGGTCTCCAATGAAGGTCCCGTTCCTCGATTCCACAGTCAAGACGATGAGGCGATGGGCGGCCGGTCGGTCGCGGAGGCAGGTAGGGCTCGTCCTCGCGCTCGCTGTCTTTGGTTCTGGCGTGAGCGCCTTCGCGCTCGTCACGAGCTCCGGCGATCGCACGATCGTCACCAACGTCGAGGGCTCGACGTTCACCGCCCTCGGCGGCCACATGATTCAGTCGACGCTGACGAACGAGGTGATCGCCGGCCAGAGCTTCCAGGCCTTCCAGCAGGCATTCAATCTCGGTGATGGCATGTTCGCGGCCAAGTTCAACGCGGGTGACGGCGGCGGCGCCAACGTCGGCGTGGGCGAGCGCTACACGCGCATGCCGCGCGCCGATTTGACGGGCGCGGGGCAGTGGGCGACGCACACGCCCGCGCGCGCCACGGGCCCGAACGCCACCGGCTGCACGGGCTGTCACAACCTGGGCGGAGACGACGGCGCCGGCGACTCGGCGGCCAACGTCCACCGCGACGGGAACCACACGAGGGCGCTCAACCAGATGGTCCAGCGCAACACGCCCCACCTCTTCGGCCTCGGAGGTCTCCAGAAGCTCGCCGAGGAGATGACGAGCGACATTCAGACGGCGCGCAACAACGCGCGCACGTCCCTGGGCTGCGGCGCGACGACGACGGGGGGCTCCACGACCGTCTCCCTCACGAGCAAGGGCGTGAACTTCGGCTCTCTGACCATCACGCACACGGCAGGCTCGACGAGCTGTGCCGAGGTGTTGAACGCACCCGCCGCCGGCGCCGCCAAGGCGGTCGCGACCGACCTGGTCGTGCGGCCCTTCCAGTGGAAGGGGGCCAACGCCTTCATCCGCGACTTCGTGCGCGGCGCCATGCACAACGAGATCGGCATGCAGGCCAGCGAGCTGCTCGGCTCGCCCACGGTCGATCCCGCGACGATCGACGGCGACGGCGACGGTGTCGTCAACGAGATATTCACGGGTGACGTCACGGCGATGACCATCTACCAGGCGTCCCAGCCGCGCCCGACGACGCGCCAGGAGCTCGCGAGCCTGGGCATCATCCCGGCCCTCTCGGCGCAGGAGAATTCGGACATCGCCGCGGGCTCGGCGCTCTTCGACAGCAACGGATGCGGCTCGTGCCACGTGCGGCAGATGACGGCGAATGACATCGTGTTCCGCGAGCCGAGCAACAATCCCAACTTCCGCGACCCGGGCAACCTGTTTCCGAACGGCCGCCCGTACGGAACGCTCGATCCCGCGCACCCCGTGACCTTCGACATCACGACCGACCAACTCGAGAACGACGAGATCCACACGGCGAACGGCCAGAAGCTCGGGTCGTTCGTGCGCGACGCCCAGGGCCACGCCACGATCGCGCTCTTCGGAGATCTGCGCCGCCACGACATGGGCGCGGGCCTCGCCGAGGAGGTCGACGAGATCGGCACGGGCAAGTCCGTCTTCGAGACGGAGAACCTGTGGGGCGTCGGCTCGACGCCGCCCTACCTCCACGACGGCCGCGCGGCGACCATCACCGAGGCCATCCTCGAGCACGGCGGCGAAGGGCAGACGGCGCGCAACAACTTCGTGGCCGACTCGACGACGCAACAGAAGCAGCTCGTGACGTTCCTGAAGAACCTCGTGCTCTTCAAGGCGGAGTGAAGCCATGAAGACGATCATCGAGAGATCGAAATTCGCGGTCGCGGTCGCCCTCGCGGCGCTCGCGGCCGTCTCCTGCGCGAAGGATCTCGGCGGGTCGCCGTCGTCATCGGGCGGGCAGGACGAGGGCAACATCACGAGCGGCCGACCGTCGGCGGGCGCTCGTACGGCGGGGCCGAGCAGCGTCTCGAACGTGGGGACACAAGTGGCGCTGCCTACGGGCACGAGGCCGGAAACGGCGCCCGTGCCCGGAATCGAGATGCCGGCGACGCCGCCGTCGCCGGCGGTGCTGCGAGCGGTGAGCGCGGTCCAGGAGAAGCTGAACGGGCTCGTCTCGGGCGTCGACGGGACGCGCGTTCGGTTCGTAGACTGCAGCGAGACGGCGGCGTGCACCGCCCGTCTCGAGGGGCAGTCGCTCGCCGGGCTGCGCGATCTGCTGCAGGCCGTGAGTCAGCAGCACGGCGGCATCGACTACGTCGTGCGCGAGCAACTCGACGGGTACGCCGGTCGAACCTTCGTCGCCGACGTCACCCTGGCGGCCACCGCGTCGCGCGTCGTTCCAACCGACGAGAACGCCCTGCTCGCGAACTAGCTCGGATGCCAGCGCAAGCCGGCGGGCTCGCGATCTCTCGATGTGGCCCGCCGGCCACACGCAAATAGTAGACAAGCCTGGAACTGTTGACGCGGCGTTGAAAAACCGGCTGCCGGAATGTCGAGTCGACACCGTACAATAAGCGAGCCATATTTTGCTTGAGCCATTTTTCTCGCGACGGTTTCAAAGGGGAATTCCGGGTTCGGCCTCTAGTGAACAATTTTGACGAAACTCGTCTTCGTTCGTTTCAAAATCGCGGGAGCACTTTGTTCGAATTCATTTGATTCGAGCAATACTGCTCCCCAATGTCGAAACCCCACACCGACCCGCGGGCGGTGAATCCGGCAGGCGCGCAGGACGGAAAGGCCGCCGTTCTCATCCTGGCGGGTCATGCCCTCAAACCGCTCCCCCTCGATCGTCCCCGCATCTCGATCGTCGTAGACGAGATGGAGTTCGGGCGCGATCGCGCGAGCGAGTCCTGGACCACGGAGCTCCAGGACCCGATGATGTCCCGCCGGCACGCCCGCATCGCGCGCGGCGCCAGCGGCGACTATTTCGTGTCGGACCTGGGCAGCACGAACGGCACGTGGGTCGACGGACGGACTGTGCCCGTGGGCACGGCCTGCAAGCTCGAACCTGGCTCGGTCCTCGCGATGGGCGGCCACATCTTCGTCTTCCGTCGCCTCTCGCAAGAAGACCTCGTGGCCATCCGCGAGGACTGGGCGTGCCCGTTCGCGCCAGTGCCCACGCTCTCGGCACCCTTGGCGGTGCTCTTGCGCAAGCTCAGTCGCCTGGCGCCTGCTCGCGTCGACATTCTGCTGTCGGGCGAGACCGGCGTCGGAAAGGAGGTCCACGCGGAGGCCATCCACCGCGCGAGCGGTCGCAAGGGGCCGTTCATCGCCATCAACTGCGCGGCCATTCCGGACAACCTCGTCGAGAGCGAGCTCTTCGGATACGCGCGCGGCGCGCACTCGACGGCCGACCGCGGAAAATCCGGCCTCATCGAGCAGGCGGAGGGCGGGACGCTCTTCCTCGACGAGATCGGCGAGATGTCACAGATAGCGCAGACGAAGCTCCTGCGCTTCTTGCAGAGCCGCGAGGTCCTCACGCTCGGCACGACGCGGACGCGAACTCTCGACGTGCGGGTCGTCGCGGCGACGAACCGTTGCCTCGAGGCCGACGCCGCGGGCCAGGGGCTGCGCGACGATCTGGCGGCGCGCCTCGGGCCCGAGCCGTTCAACCTGCCGCCGCTGCGCGAACGGCTCGAGGACATCGGCCTGCTCACGGCCCACTTCGCGAAGGCGGAGGTCGAGCTCGTCCCCGAGGCCTACCAAGCGCTCTTCCTGCACGGCTGGAAGGGCAACGTGCGCGAGCTCGAAAAAGTCGTCACGCTCGCGCGCGTGCTCGGCGGCGAGGGCACGCCCATCGGGTTCGAGCACCTGCCGAAACCGCTCTCGGCCAAGATCGAGCGGCCCGCCGGCAAGCCGGTCATCCAGCGCTCGCGGCCGACGCGCGAAGAGCTGCGCACGCTGCTCTCCCGTCACGGCGGCGACGTCGCGCAGATGGCCCGCGAGATCGGCCGCCAGCGCACCCTCGTCTGGCGCTGGCTGCGCGAGAACCACCTCAGCCCGGCCGACTACCGAAGCTAACGCGCGAAGCTAACGCGCGAAGCTGACGCGCGAAGCTAAGGCGCGAAGCCAGCGCGCGAAGCTAACGCGCGAAGTCAGCGGACGCGGGCTAGTCCTTCAGCCATTCCGAGTGGACGAAGCCCCGCTCGGGGTGGTCGACGCGCTCGTAGGTGTGGGCGCCGAAGGCGTCGCGCTGCGCTTGCGTGAGGTTCTGCGGCAGGCGCGCCGTGCGCACGCTGTCGAAGTAGGCGAGGCTCGCGGAGAACGACGGCGTCGGGATGCCCAGCGTCTGAGCGACGCCGAGCGCGCGCCGCCAGCTCGGCTGGACGTCGTGCAGGCGCCCCTCGAAGTCCTCATCGACCAGGAGATTCGTCAGGTCGGGCGCGCGCTCGTACGCGCGCATGATGTTGTCGAGCAAGCGCGCGCGGATGATGCACCCGCCCTTCCAGATGCGGGCCATCTCTTTTAGGGAGATGTTCCATTTGTAGGCGTCGCTGCCGGCGCGGATGAGCTGCATGCCTTGCGCGTACGAGCAGATCTTCGAGGCCAGGAGCGCGTCGTGCACGGCCCCGAGCAGGGCGTCCTTCGCGGAGTCGGGCGGCGGCGCTCCCGTGACGCCACGGACGCGCTTGGCGGCGGCGACGCGCTGATCCTTCATGCTCGACAGCACGCGCGCGTCGATGGCCGCAGTGATCGTCGGGATGGGGACGCCGAGGTCGAGCGACAGCTCGGCCGTCCACTTGCCCGTGCCCTTCTGGCCGGCCTTGTCCTGCACGAGATCGACGAGAGGCTTGCCCGTCTCCTCGTCCTTGACGGCGAGGACCTTGGCCGAAAGCTCGATGAGAAAGGAGGCCAGGGGCCCCTCGTTCCACTTCGCGAGCACCTCGGCGATCTGGGGCGCCGACATGCCGAGGCCGCGCGACATCACGTCATAGGCCTCGGCGATGAGCTGCATGTCGCCGTACTCGATGCCGTTGTGGACCATCTTCACGAAGTGGCCCGCGCCGTCCGGGCCGACGTGCGTCACGCACGGGCCCGAGTCGGTCTTCGCGGCGATCGACTCGAGGACCGGCTTGAGCCGCTCCCAAGCCGCGGTCGTGCCGCCCGGCATGAGCGCGGGCCCGCGCCGCGCGCCCTCCTCGCCGCCCGAGACGCCCATGCCGACGAAGTTGATGCCGAGCTTGGACAGGTCGGCCTCGCGGCGCCGCGTCTCCTGGAAGTGCGTGTTGCCGCCGTCGATGACGATGTCGCCCTTGTCGAGGATCGGCTTGAGCTGCTCGAGCACGGAGTCGACCGGCTTGCCCGCCATGATCATCATCAAGATCCGACGCGGCCGCTCGAGCGCGGCCACGAGCTCGGCGAGGGACCTCGTGGCCGCGAGCGTCCGGCCCTTGTTCTCGGCCATGAATTTTTCCGTCATCGCCGGCTCGAGGTTCCAGACGGCGACGGGGAAGCCATGGTCGTTGATGTTGAGGGCCAGGTTGCGGCCCATGACGGCCAGGCCGATGACGCCGAGCTCCGATTTTCCTTGGGTAGACATGGGTGCCTCTCGAAGGTCGTAGCCCTAGGCGATCTGCCAGGGCGGGTTGTGCGGCAGCAGTTTCATGAATTCATCGATGAGGGAGGCCTCGTAGGCACCGGCGTAGGTCTTCGAAAAGAAGCGCTCGATGCCCTCGCCCACGAACCGTTCCCACGACGCCTCTTCGGCCCCGGGGTTGATCGGGTAGAAGAGGGCGCCCACGTCGCGCGCCGCCTTGAGGTCGCCGGGCGCGTCGCCCACCATGAGCACTTGGTCCGGGCCGTACTTGCCCTTGGCCGCCAGCGTGAGGTGCTCGGTCTTCGAGCCCATCTCCTGGCCGGCGATGAGCGCGACGTGCTCGTCGATGCCGTGCTCGGCCCACTCGCGCAGGAGCGCCTCGCCGGGCGTCGCGGACACCACCATGACGTCGGCCCGCTCGCCGAGCTTGAGCAGGCTCTCGACGAGGCCCGGGAAGGGCGGCAGGTGGTGCACCGTCTCCTCCACGAACTGGTTGACGAGCTTCGACCACGCCAGGAGCTTGTCGAGCTCTTCCTTCGCGGGCCCCGACGCGGCGGCGGCCACCGCCGCGAGGCGCGCGTTCGACAGATTGCTCTCCGACGCGACCCAGGCGCGGCTCGCGGCGAGCGCGGGCACCGCCACGCCGCTGCGCTTCACGCGGGGCATGTCGCGCAGGTGATCGACGGCGAAGAGGATGGCCTTGAAGCGGTTGCAGCCGCGGTTCTGCGAGTAGAGGTTCACGAAGTCCCAAGCCTCGTGCACCTGGCGCGAGACGGCGGCCAGGCCATAGGCGCGCACGAGCGCGACACTGAAGCAGTCGTTGTGCTTCACCTCCATCGAGTTGAAGGCGCAGCCATCCGAGTCGATGCCGACGAAGAATTTCTTCGCGGGCTTGAACTGCTTGAGCTTGAGCTGGGGATCTTCGGCGGCCATGCGGTGAGTCCTCGTGGCGAGCGCACAAGACTCCGCGAGGTCAGGGCCTGGGTCAAGCCGCACGGCTCCGGCTTCACGGGCGGTCGCGTCCGTGGCCCCGCGACGACAATTTACGCCGGAGGGCGGACGCTATAAAAGGGAGCGATGGAGATTCCCCGGCGTACCGGAGGCGCGGGCTGGCTCATGGCGCTCGGCGCCTTCGCCCTCGCCCTCGCGGGCTGCGCGACGGCGCGCGTCTCGGCGGAGCGGCGGCCGGACGGCTCGGAGCACCTGCGCTGTCGGACAGCGCTGCCGGCCTGTCTCGTCGAAGCAGAGCGCCTGTGCGAGGGCCGGCACTACATCGTGCTGCGCGCCCTCGACGAGCACGACCACCGCGGCTCCCAGCTCTACGACGACGTCCGCACGAGCGAGGCCATCGTGCGGTGCGGGCCTCCCATGGCATGGCCGCCCGGGGTCGAACCGATGGCGCTGCCCGCCGAGACCGGCGCAGGGCCGCCGGCGCCTCCGCCGAGCGCGTCCGCTCCGTCGCCCGCGCCGCCGCGCGCGTGCGTGCCCGGCTCGACGCAAGCCTGCGTCGGCCCGGCCGGCTGTCAGGGCGGGCAAGCGTGCCTCGCGGACGGCGCCGGCTTCGGCCCGTGCGACTGCGGCGCGGCGGCGACGGCGCCCCGGTAGCGCTCCGCTTGCGGCCGCGCGACCAGCGCAATACATTTGTAATGCAATGGCATCGCATCAGGTCGTCGTCCGGATTCCCGTCGAGCTGGCCGCCGATCTCGACCGTCACGCCGCGCAGACCCGACGAAAACGCTCGGAGATCGTCCGGGACGCTCTTCGCGCGTACCTCGGCAGCGCCGCGGCGCCCGCGCGGACGCACGCCGAGAACGTCGCTCACCTCATCGGGGCCCTCGAGACGCGCCGCCCCGCGCTCGCGGAGAATGCCCGACGTTACGTCCTGGAGTCGCTGCGCCGTGGCCGGTGAGCTCTTGCTCGACACGAGCGCCCTCGTGAGCCTCCTCGATCGGAGCCAGTCCCATCACAAAGCCTGCGCTTCTTTCTTCAAGCGCTGGACGAGACCCGTTTTGACGACCGAGGCCGTCCTCACCGAGTCCACGCATCTTCTCGGACGCGCCCGGGGAGGGGCGCTGGCGCCGTTGAGATTCGTTCTCGAGGGTGGCGCCGTCCTTGTCCCGGGCTCGACGGAGGCTCTCGAGCGCGCCGAGACCATCATGCGCCGGTACCTCGACCTCGAAATCGACTACGCCGACGCGACCCTCGTCGTTCTCGCCGAGGACGCGGGGACGGAGCACGTTTTTACGCTGGATCGGCGGGACTTCAGCGCGCTGCGCTGGCGGGGGAAAAGGACCTTTCAGGTTCATCCTTGACGGACGAGGCGCGGGGCGGGGATTCTAGCGCCCCACGCCCCCATGAAGATCGTCGACGCCAAGGTCATCGTCTGTAGCCCCGGCCGGAACTTCGTGACACTCAAGATCACGACCGAGGACGGCATCCACGGTCTGGGCGACGCGACCCTCAACGGGCGCGAGCTGGCCGTCGTCGCGTACCTCGAGGAGCACGTCATCCCCATGCTCATCGGACGGGACGCGCGCCGCATCGAGGACACCTGGCAGCTGCTGTACAAAGGAGCGTACTGGCGGCGCGGGCCCGTGACGATGACGTCAGTGAGCGCAGTCGACTGCGCGCTTTGGGACATCCAGGGCAAAGCTCTCGGCGTCCCCGTGTACCAGCTCCTCGGCGGGCGCTCGCGCGACGACGTCATGGTCTACGGCCACGCCAACGGCGCCGACATCGACGACGCCGTGAGGGCGGCGCAGCATTACGTCTCGCTCGGCTACAGGGCCGTGCGTGTCCAGTCGGGAGTTCCTGGGCTCAAGGGCGTTTACGGCATCGGCCGCGGCACGATGAGCTATGAGCCCGCCGAACGCGGCAAGGTGCCGGAGTTCGAGTGGTCGAGCGAGCGCTACCTCAGCTTCGTGCCCGAGCTCTTCGCGCGCGTGCGTCGCGAGCTCGGCCCCGAGGTGCACCTGCTGCACGACGTCCACCACCGCCTCACGCCCATCGAGGCTGCCCGGCTCGGCAAGGAGCTCGAGCCCCATCACCTGTTCTGGATGGAGGATCCAACGCCCGCCGAGCTGCAGGACGGCTTCCGCCTCATCCGCGAGCACACGACGACTCCCATCGCGGTCGGCGAGGTGTTCAACTCGATCCACGACTGCGAAGCGTTGCTGCGCGGCCAGCTCATCGACTACATCCGCACGTCGGTCGTGCACGCGGGCGGACTGTCGCACTTGCGCAAGATCGCGCACGTGGCCGAGCTCTACAACGTCAAGACGGGCGCGCACGGCGCCACCGACATGAGCCCCGTCTGCCTCGCGGCCTCGCTGCACTTCGACCTCGCGATCCACAACTTCGGCATCCAGGAGTACATGCGCCACAGCGACGACACGGACCGCGTGTTCCCGCACGCGTACTCGTTCAACGCAGGCGCGCTCTATCCGGGAGACAAGCCCGGGCTCGGCGTCGACATCGACGAGACGCTCGCCGCGCATTACCCGTACGAGCGCGCCTATCTGCCCGTCGCGCGCAAGCTCGACGGCACGGTGCACAGCTGGTGACGCGAGCCTTCCCCTCAATCGACACCGCCCGCCCCGAGATCGCCAAGAGGTAACGCATGCCCCTCGACATCAAGCCCAAAGCCGACTGCCGCTTCGACCTCGTCTCCCTGGGCGAGGTCATGCTCCGCCTCGACCCGGGCGACGGCCGCGTGACGACGGCGCGCACCTTCCAGGCCTGGGAGGGCGGGGGCGAGTACAACGTCGCGCGCGGCCTGCGCCGCTGCTTCGGTCTCGACACGGCCGTCGTCACCGCCTTCGCGGACAACCCCATCGGCCGCCTCCTGCAGGACTTCATCTATCAGGGGGGCGTCGACCAGTCGTACGTCAAGTGGGTGAAGTACGACGGCATCGGGCGCAGCGTGCGCAACGGCCTCAACTTCACCGAGCGCGGCTTCGGCATCCGCGGCGCCGTCGGCTGCTCGGATCGAGGAAACACGGCCGCGAGCCAGCTCCGGCCCGGCGACGTCGACTGGGAGAAGCTCTTCGGCGAGGACGGCGTGCGCTGGCTGCACACGGGTGGCATCTTCGCGGCGCTGTCGGAGACGACCGCCGGCGTCGCCGAGGAGGCCATGAAGGCCGCCAAGAAGCACGGCACCATCGTGTCGTACGATCTCAACTACCGCGAGTCGCTCTGGAAGGGCATCGGCGGCAAGGAGCGCGCGCGCGCCGTCAACCGCGGCCTCGCCAAGCACGTCGACGTCATGCTCGGCAACGAGGAGGACTTCACGGCCTCGCTCGGCTTCGAGGTCGACAACGCCGACGAGCACTTCTCGAAGATCGACATCGCCTCCTTCGGGCGCATGATCGAGAAGGCCATCGCGACCTACCCGAACTTCAGCGTCGTCGCGACGACGCTCCGCCACGCCAAGACGGCGACGGTCAACGACTGGAGCGCAATTTGCTATGCGGACGGCCAGCTCTTCCAGTCGATGGCGCGCGACGACCTCGAGATCTTCGATCGCGTGGGCGGCGGCGACTCGTTCGCCTCCGGCCTCGTCTACGGGTTCCTCGCTGGCAAGGGCCCGCAGTGGGCCGTCGAGTGCGGCGCCGCGCACGGCGCCCTCGCCATGACGACGCCCGGAGACACGTCGATGGCGACGCTCGCCGAGGTCGAGAAGGCCATGAAGGGCGGCGCCGCGCGCGTGGATCGGTAAAGCTACCAATAGTTTGCGCGGCCGAAATCATTCCTTGACCGTTTGTCTGCCAGTCTGGCCCGTGGGGGACAGGTGGCAGACGCCAATGTAGCGGAGCTCGCGAAGGAGCTCGCAGAGACCAAGCAGCTCGTCATCGCGGGACAGACGGCGCTCAACATCGTGTGGACGCTCGTGACGGGGTTCCTCGTCATGTTCATGCAGGCGGGGTTCGCGCTCGTGGAAACGGGCCTCACGCGCGCGAAGAACGTCGCCCACACGATGGGCATGAACTTTCTCGTCTATTCGATCGGCGTGCTCGGGTTCTGGGTCATGGGTTTCGCGCTGCAGATGGGCGGCGTGGGCGCGCTGTCGACCTTCGGCAACGACGCGACGCTCAGCCGCGAGTTCGTCATCGCCATCGGCGGTCACGACTTCGGGCTCTTCGGGATGCAGGGGTTCTTGCTCTCGCCCGCGGTGTACACGGCGCCCGTCGCGGCGCTGTTCCTGTTCCAGATGGTCTTCATGGACACGGCGGCCACGATCCCGACGGGCGCGATGGCCGAGCGCTGGCGATTCTCATCGTTCGTCGCCTTCAGCTTCGTGCTGTCGGCGTTCATGTACCCCATCTTCGGCAACTGGGTGTGGGGCGGTGGCTGGCTCTCGCAGCTCGGCAAGAACTTCGGTCTCGGCCACGGCCATGTCGATTTCGCCGGCAGCTCCGTCGTCCATATGGTGGGCGGCGTCGCGGCCTTGACGGGCGCGAAGATCCTGGGCCCGCGCGCCGGCAAGTTCGGCCTCGACGGCAAGCCCCGGCCCATACCGGCGCACAACGTGCCCATGGTCGTGCTGGGAACGTTCATCCTCGCCTTCGGGTGGTTCGGTTTCAACCCGGGCTCGACGCTCTCGGGCACCGACACGCGCATCGCCGTCATTGCCGTCAACACGATGCTCGCCTCGGCGGCGGGCGCGTTCGGTTCGTACGTCTACCTGCGCGCTCGCTTCGGCTCGCCGGACGTCAGCATGATGTGCAACGGCATGCTCGCGGGGATGGTCGCCATCACGGCGCCCTGCGCGTTCGTGACGGCGCCGGCCGCCGTCTTCATCGGTCTCGTCGCCGGCATGCTCGTCATCGCGTCGGCGCTCTTCATCGAGACCACACTCAAGATCGACGATCCCGTGGGCGCGTCCTCGGTGCACGGCACGTGCGGAATCTGGGGCGTGATCTCGCTCGGCCTCTTCGCCGACGGTCGCTACGGCGACGGCTGGAACGGCGTGGCCGGGCCCGTTCGGGGACTCTTCTACGGTGACGCCAGTCAGCTCGCGGCAGAGTGCATTGGCGTGCTCGCGTGCGTCGTCTGGGTCGCCACCATCACGTTCGTGACGTTCAAGGTGTTGGCCCTGTTCACGGCACAGCGCGTCCCGCTCGAAGACGAGCGCATCGGGCTCGACGTGCCCGAGATGGGCATCGAAGGCTACACGGCGGAGGTCGGCGAATGAGCACGGGCGTCGAGCGAGAGTTGGGCCCGACGCCACAACCGGCATCCGCCATCGGGTTCCACGCCCAGCTCGAGGGCGCGAGCCTCTGGGACCTCGTGCAGATGGAGTGCCTCGCGCGCTCGCGCCTCGTGGTCCAGGTCACGGGCGAGGGAGGCGTGGGTTACCTCTACTTCGACGGCGGCCACGTCGTCCACGCCGCCACGGCGCGCCGGCTTGGTCAGGCGGCAGCGCTCGAGATCCTCGGCTGGACGCGCGGCACGTTCCGGGCGAGCGACCGCAGCTGGCCGAGCAGCGGGCCCACGATCGACGTCTCGCACGAGAGCCTGTTGCTCCACGCCGCGAAGGACCGCGACGAGCGGGGCGCCTCGAATCTCGTGGCGTTCCCGGGACGGGTGACGATCGCTCCGGAAGACGTCGAGGTCCTGGAGATCGAGGAGGAAGGTGAGGAAGACATGCGCAACCCGAACATCGACGACACACCCGTCCCGCCCGTGCCGCCGCGCGGCGAGAGCCCCGCGGACTTTCCCGTGATGGTGCGGCTCTCGGCCCAGGGCGCCGTGCTGCGGAACAAGGGCGGCAGCGAAGAGCTCGCCGAGGCGACCGCTTATGGCCACCGCCTCGTCCAGCTCACGGGCGAGCTGCTCGGCCTCGAGCAGTTCGTCGCCATCGAGTGCACGTTCGCGAGCGACCACTTCATCATCTTCAGCGAGAAGGACGGCGAGATCGTGGCGCTGCGGCCGCGGCCCGAGCTCAACCTGCAGCCTCTGCGCGACAGGCTGGGCCTGTGAGCGTCATGGGCGCCGCCGGGTCCGCCGGGCTCGTCGCGAGCCTCGCGACGCTCAAGGACGTCAACGGCATCATGGGCAGCTTCGTCTTCACCGAGGACGGCCGCCTCGTGGCGCGCGAGATCTCGCCGCTGTTCGACGACACGGCCCTCACCGAGGCCAGCGGGCGCCTCACGCGCTTGCGCGAGACCTTCGCCGCGGTCGGCGATCGCCTCGACGCCGCCGTCGTGCGCTTTCGCGACCACAAGCTCTACCTCAAGGTGCTGGGCGCGGGGATGCTCTGCATCGTCGCCGAGGGGGCCGTCAACATGCCGGCGCTCCGCATGGCGGCCAACCTCGTCGGGCGGCGCATCGTGCCCGCGCTCGAGCGCGCTGCGCACGAACCGCCGCTTCCGACGCAGGCGCCGGCGCCGGAGAGACAGCCGGGTCTGGCGCCGCCCGGAATGCGGCGCTTTCGCGGGCGGCCCGTAGAGTGACGGAGTCGTCGTCGCGGTCCGGCCGCGCGCGACGTCGAACTGGTGGTTTTCTTGCGCTCTCGTGGCCGCGTGTTTCCATGGTCCAGGGAGCGCGATCATGGACATGAAGATCATCCGGCTTCCGTCGGGGGGCCTGGTCGAGAAGTTGGGGCGGGGCGTGCGCCTCACGACGCCGTGCGCGGGGGCGCTCGCGAGCGACAGCCGCACGCGCCTGGCCTGGCAGATGTTGACGGTCGAACAGGCCGAGCAGGCGCTGGGCTTTCGGCTGCAAGTCGTCGAGTGGACGCTGACTGCGGTGGGCGCGCGCACCGTCGCCTATCCGGACACCGAGGCAGTGTTCGAGCTCGACGCCGTGGGCGCCTGACCTAGACCGACCTCTCAGGCGGCCAGCTCGGCTTGGGCCTGGCCGGTCTCGGCGCCGCTGCCGAGGCGCTTGAGGAAGCGAACGTGCGAACGGAGCGCGTCGCGCATGCGCGGGTGCGACGAGTGCCGCACTCCGTGCGCGCGGCAGGCGGCCTCGACGATCGGCGAGAGGGCCGGGTAGTGCAGGTGGCAGATGCGCGGGAAGAGGTGGTGCTCGATCTGGAAGTTCAGGCCGCCGAGGTACCAGGTCAGGAGCTGGTTGTCGCGCGCGAAGTCGACGGCCGTCTCGACCTGGTGCGTGAACCAGTCGCTCGCCATCTTGCGCGTGCCGGGCGCGGGCGCAGGGAAGTCGGCCTCCTGCACGCAGTGCGCGAGCTGGAAGACGGTCGCGAGCGTGAGCCCCAGGACGACGCCCGTGTAGAGGTACGTGGCGACGACGGGGAGCACGCCGTGGTGGAGGATCGGAATCACGAAGGCCAGGACGTAGAAGACGACCTTGCCCACCCAGAAGTAGACCTGTTCCCAGCCGCGCGGGCGCGCGTAGGTCGTGTCGGCGACGCCGGGGTTCATCATCGTGCGGAAGTCCCCCGTGGTCTGCCACTCGATGGCGAGGAGCGCGTACAGGCCCCAGATATAAATGTGCTGGAAGCGATGAAAGGGCCGGTGGGGATCGAGCGGTGACATTCGGCCCGCGGGACCGACGTTGAAGTCGTCGTCGGAGCCGGTGACGTTCGGGAAGCTGTGGTGGGCGATGTTGTGCTTGAAGTGCCAAAAGTAGGCGCAGCCGCCCATGAGGTTGAGCGAGAGCGCGGCGGCCTTGTTGACCCAGCCGCGTGGCGAGTAGGCGCCGTGGTTGCCGTCGTGCATGACGCAAAACCCCACGCCCGCCATCGCGAGCGCCAGCGAGGTCGCGAGCAGCACGGTTTGCCACCACGCCGCGGCGAGGAACACGAGCGCCAGGTACGACGCGGCCAGCCAAAGAAAGATCGTCGCGGTCTTCAGCAACATCCGAGCGCAACCGCGACGTTGCATCCCGGTGGCATCGAAGTAGGCCGCCACCCGCGCTTCCACGTCGTCGCGGAAGGCGGAGCTGGCCGTGTAGGTGAGCGCCACGGGTGTCAAGATATCACCCGACACGGCGAAATACAGGTCCTCAATATCTCTGGTATGAATCGGTGACCATGCAGGGCTACCGCAGTCGCACGTCGACACAGGGCAGGAACATGGCGGGCGCGCGCTCGCTCTGGCGCGCCACGGGCATGAAGGACGCCGACTTCGAGAAGCCCATCGTCGCCATCGCCAACAGCTTCACGCAGTTCGTGCCGGGGCACGTGCACCTGCACGACGTCGGGCAGCGCGTGAAGAAGGTCATCGACGCCTCGGGCGGGTGGGGCGTCGAGTTCAACACGATCGCGGTCGATGACGGCATCGCCATGGGCCACGGGGGCATGCTCTATTCGCTGCCGTCGCGCGACCTCATCGCCGACAGCGTCGAGTACATGGTGAACGCGCACTGCGCCGATGCGCTCGTCTGCATCTCGAACTGCGACAAGATCACGCCCGGCATGCTCATGGCGACGATGCGCCTCAACGTCCCGACGATCTTCGTCTCGGGCGGGCCCATGGAGGCGGGCAAGAGGGTCGGAACCCACACCCGCGACGGCAAGCCGCTCGTGAGGAAGCGCGACCTCATCGACTCGATGATCGCGTCGTCGGACGCCAAGGTCTCGGACGCAGAGCTCGGCGAGATGGAGCGCTCGGCCTGCCCGACGTGCGGCTCGTGCTCGGGCATGTTCACGGCCAACAGCATGAACTGCCTCAACGA
>DASXOE010000025.1:0-20436 GCA_036494575.1 Polyangia bacterium
CGAGGCCCACCGGTCGACGAGCGGCACGCTCGGGAACTACCTGGTCGGCGCACTGCCACGGGCGACGTTCATCGGGTTCACGGGCACGCCCATCGACAGGACCGCGCACGGGCAGGGCACGTTCAAGACGTTCGGGGCGGACGACGCGCCCAAGGGGTACCTGGACAAGTACTCGATGAGGGAGTCGATCGAGGACGGAACCACCCTTCGCCTGCACTACACGCTGGCGCCGAACGAGATACGGGTGCCGTACGAGCAGCTCGAGAAGGAGTTCCTGGACCTGGCAGAGGCCGAGGGGCTCGCTGACATCGAGGATCTGAACCGCATTCTCGACCGCGCGATCAATCTGAAGAACTTCCTGAAGGCCGACGATCGCGTGGACAAGGTCGCGCGGTTCGTGGCCAACCACTTCAGGGAGAACGTCGATCCGCTGGGCTACAAGGCAGTCCTGGTTGGGGTCGATCGCGAGGCGTGCGCCATCTACAAGAACGCGCTCGACAGGTACTTGCCGCCCGAGTGGTCGGAGGTCGTCTATACCAAGGCGCACAACGACAAGGCGCCGATCACGGACTTTCATCACACCGACGACGAAGAGAAGAGGATCCGGAAGGCGTTCGCGAAACCCGGGAGCCTCCCCAAGATCTTGATCGTCACAGAGAAGCTGCTGACTGGGTACGACGCGCCGATCCTGTATTGCATGTACCTGGACAAACCCATGCGCGATCACACCTTGCTCCAGGCCATCGCGCGCGTGAATCGGCCGTACGAGGAAGATCAGGGCGGGAAGCGGAAGCCGGCTGGGTTCGTCGTCGATTTCGTGGGCATCTTCGGCAAGCTGGAAAAGGCGCTGTCGTTCGATTCGGACGAGGTGGCGTCGGTCATCCATGACGCGGATCTGCTCAAGGACGACTTCGCGCGCATGATGAAGGACGAGGCGCCGGAGTACCTGGCGCTGGTGCGCGGACGCCTTGACGATAAGGGTCTCGAGCGGGTCATCGAGACCTTCACGGACCGAGACCGGCGCGAGACGTTCTTCGAGTTCTTCCGGAAGCTGGAGGAGCTGTACGAGATCCTGTCGCCCGATACGTTTCTGCGGCCGTTCCTGACCGGCTATGAGCGCCTGGCCGAGCTGTACAAGACCCTGGTTGGAACCTTTGGGCACCAGACCTTCGGATATCGCGACCTGGCAGAGAAGACGGCTACGCTCATGCGGGATAGCGCCCGGAGCACCGGTCTCGAGTGGACGATGCCGATCGTCAAGATCGACGAGACCGCGCTGGAGGCGTTGAAAGAGGACGGCGATCCGAAGGCCGGCAAGGTCCTGAATCTGGCGAAGGGACTGGTTCTCGCCGTCGATGACAACCAGGCGCAGCAGCCCTACCTGATTCCCATCGGCGAGCGCGTACATGCCGTCCTCGAACGGTTTGACGATCGCCAGATCACGACCAAGGAGGCTCTGACTGAGATCGAGAAGCTGATCCGCGAGTTCCTCGATGCGAGGAAGGAACAGGCGGAGACCGGCCTCGACGCGGGAACCTATCTTCTATACCGCGAGGTGAAGCGAGAGGACATCGCGGAGCCGAAGGTCGTCGCGGGCGAGCTGGCGGCGGCCTTCACCCGGCTGGCGAACTATCGCGATCACGCGGGGGCGCTGCGGTCGCTGAAGGCCGAGATCTACAAGATCTTGCTACCCCTCGTTGGCAAGGAACGAATGGTCGCCGTGGCCGAACGACTGCTGAGACTGTGGAAACCGCTCGACGCGCAGTGACTCGGGCCCCGCGGCGACAGCCGGTCGTGCCGGAGGCGTTCAAGGACGAGGTTCGGACCTGGGCCCGAAAGCTCCGCGTGGCGCCCCGGAGAGTGGAGTTGCGGGCCCTGACGAACAAATGGGCGTCCTGTTCCACGGCAGGACGCCTCTGCTTCAGCAAGGATTTGTTGTCCGCGCCAGCTTCCTTTCGGACCTACGTCATCGTCCACGAGCTGCTGCACCTGCGCCTGCCGAACCACGGCAAGCTCTTCCGGCGTCTACTGTCAGCGCACCTGGGGCGCGATTTGGATGTCGATTCGTTCGCACAGTGGCGGCACGGGTAGGCCGAAGAAGCGCGGTTTCCTTCGTCCTGCCGCGACGCTCGAGGTACGTCGAGTGGGCGCGCGTGCTACCGGGCCACGAAGAACGCGAGCCCCACCGCGAGCAGCGTGCCCATGGCCAGCATGGCGAGAGGGGAGACGCGCAGCTCGAGCTTCATGGGACGCGTCAGCCACTGAAGGAGGGTCGGCGTCGTGGGATCGGAGACGCGGGTCATGACGCGCGCCACGAGCGCCGCGGGCGGGCTGACGTCGCGCAGGTGAGCCAGCCCGTACACCGGCTCCTCGGCGACCTCGATGATCGCGGGCGAAGCGTGGCTCATGAAGCGTGACTCATGAAGCGTGACTCATGAAGCGTGGCTCATGAAGTAACGCCTTCGCGCTCCATAGCGAGGAGTCACGAAGTGACTCCTTCGCGTTCAATGATGTCGCGCAACATCGCGCGCGCGCGCACGACGCGGATCTTGAGCGTCGTGAGCGGGAGCTGGAGGATGTCGCGGATCTCCTCGTACGACAGCTCCTCGACGTCCTTGAGGATGAGCACCTCGCGGTACTTCGTCGCGACCTGCAGCAGCGCGGTCTCGAGTCGCTGGCGGCGCTCGCCGCTCGACGCGCTCGCCTCGGGGTTCGACGGATCGTAAGCGAACGCCGCCGCCGTGCCGGGCACCTCGTCCTCGAGCGGCTCCTCGGCGCGCTTCTTCGACTTGAGGACGTCCTTCGAGCGGTTGACGGCGATGCGCAGCAGCCAGGTCGAGAACGCGTGGGCGCGGCCCTCGCCGCGAAAGCCGTGGAGCGCGTTGAACGCGTCGACGAAGGCCTGCTGGGTCACGTCCTCGGCGTCGGCGCGGCTGCCGAGCATGCGCAGCGCCACCGAGAAGGTGACGCGCTGATAGCGATTGACGAGAGGACGGAACGCCTCGGCCTCGCCAGCGAGGCAGCGTTCGATGAGCCGCTGCTCGTCGGCGTCGCGCGGTGTTGCGCCACCGTCGTTGCGCAACATCGTCGCCGTCGCGCTCGCCAAGATCGGACCGACGGAGCCGCTGTCCTCCGGTGCCAGGGCGATGACGCCCGAGACGCCAGAAACCGACGTGTTACGGCTCGGACCGTCCGTGTTCACGTCGCAGACAATACGCGAAAACCGCAAATCCCGCACGGTATACTGGCCCTGATGCGGCGGCCGGGCATGGGGGCATCGGTTGCGCTGGTCGTCGTGACGTTTGCCGGCGGCCCGCGCCGCGCTGCGGCAGCGGCAACTCCTTTCTGGGAGCGGGTGGCCGAGGCGGTCCGCGAGCGGCCGGAGCGGCTGGTCGTCGAGGCCCAGGCGATGCTGGCGTCCCAGCCCCGGTCGCCCGAGAAGCTGGCCCGGGCCGAGGCGCTCGTGCGCGAGGCGCTCGCGGCCGCCCCCGACGACTTCGACGCGCTCATCGTGCTCGCGGAGGTGAGCGCGCGGCAGGCGCGTCCCGGGGCGACGCTCGCGGCCCTCGAGCGCGCGTGCCCCCGCGCGCCGCGACCCGGGGGCGAGACGAGCTGCTGGTTTCACCTCGGCGTCGAGCGCTCGCGACAAGGGCACATCGCGGAGGCGCTCGTGGCGTACGAGCGCCTCATCGGGCTCGGCGACGCCGACGCCGCGGCGTACGCCAATGCCGCCGAGTTGCTCATGGCCGCGGGCCGGCTCACCGAGGCCGAGGAGCGCTACCGCGAGGCCATCAGTCTCGAGACGCCCGTGTCCGCCGCCAGTCGCATCGAGACGTCCCACGCGCTCACGCTCGCGACGTACGGGCTCGCCGTCCTGCTCGACCGCGCGGGCGAGCCCGAGGCCGCGCGCGAGATGATGGCGCGCGCGCTCGCCCTCGATCCGCGACACGCGACGCTCACAGCCGCCGAGCAACCAGACGCTGACGTCTTCTTCGTGCCCGAGGGCGACGTCTACTATTACCTGGGCCTGGCGGCCGAGGTCGCGGGCGACGCCGACGAGGGCGCGGCGGCCTTCCAGGAGTTCTTGCGGCGCGCGCCGCGCGGCGCGTGGGCCGGGCGCGCCCGCGCGCACCTCGACGCGCTCCTGGCGCTGTCGCGCGCGCCCGGGGCGCCGCGCGCCGCTCGCGCCACGCCGCCGGCCTTGCGGGTGGTCGCCGCGGGCACGGTGCGCGCCGACGGGCCCGTCCCCGCGCCGCTCGTCGATGCCGCCTGGCGCGCGCGTTCAGATCTGCTCGACGCCTGCCTCGTCGCCGGCGTCGGCGCGGGCGCGCTCTCGCCGCGCGAGAGCTTTCGCCTCGCGCTCGAGCTCGCCATCGACGCAGGCGGCGTCGTCAACGAGGCCGCCGTCAAGGCGCCGTCGTCCATCGACGCCTCGTTCGCGCGCTGCGCGGAGGCCGCCTTGCGCACAGGCTTGCGCGTTCCGCGCCCCCGACGCCCCCGCGTGACGCGCGCCCGCCTCGAGCTGCTCGTGGCCCCCCTAGCAAATGCTGACGCAGGCGGGGTATAGGAGGATCGCGTGCTGAGGGCGCGATACATCGCGGTCGAGGGTCCCATCGGCGCGGGCAAGTCGAGCCTCGCCGAGATCCTGGGCGCCGAGCTGCACGCGCGGGTGATCCGCGAGAGCCCCGAGGAGAACCCCTTCCTAGGCGCGTTCTACAAGGACCGCAAGCGGCACGCGATGTCCGCCCAGCTCTTCTTTCTCCTGCAGCGTTACGCCCAGCAGGGCGAGCTCGCGCAGGGCGATCTCTTCTCGCGCGGTGGCGTCGTGTCCGACTACCTCTTCGCGAAGGACCGGCTTTTCGCCTCGCTGAACCTTTCGGACGACGAGATGGCGCTTTACGATCGCATCTACCAGATGCTCAAGCCGCGCACGGTGACGCCCGATCTCGTCGTCTACTTGCAGGCGCGCACGGACGTGCTGCTCGAGCGCATTCGCAAACGCGGGCGTCCCGAGGAGAAGCCCATTCGCGCCGAGTACGTCGAGGAGGTCGCGCGCGCCTACGCGGAGTTCTTCTTCGGATACGGCGAGGGACCGCTGCTCATCGTCAACGCCTCGGACATCGACTTCGTCGCGGACGCGCAGCACCGCGCCGAGCTCGTCGAGGTCATCAAGAACGCGCGCTCGGGCACGAGCCACTGGAGTCGGGGGAAATGATGCACAACACGATCGTGGTCCTCGCGGGTGTCTTCGCGCTTGCCTCTTGCTCGAAGACGGGCGGTACGGCCCCTCCCGACGCCGGCAGCGAGGCCGGCGCGCCCGCGGGCATGACCTGTCAGCAGATCCGCATGTGCGTCTTCGGGGCTCCGTGCGCGGACGACGCCTGCGTGCAGGCCTGCGCCGCCAGGGGGTCGCCCGAGGCGCAGGCGGCATTCGAGACGCTGCGCGCTTGCTCGGCGAAGATGTGCACCAATTACAATGACAACTACGTCAATTGCTTGTGCGGCGAGCAGTGCCTGGCGGGCGGCTCGTGCTTGCAGGAGGCGGACGCGTGCGTGGGGCCGGCGGGCAATGACGATATCTGCGATGCGCTCTGCGCATAGCGGAGCGGTGCGGGAGCGTACGTTTGTGTTCGCTTTGTAATGTCTCCAACGCGCGCCGGCAAATTGTTCGGCTATCTTTGACCCGTTTGATGAAAGCGACGCATCTAGAACACCAATAGGTCCGTAGGTGGAGGTGCCCCCATGTGCCGCGCGGTCTCCCATGTTCGGACCCGTCGGGTTCCGGTCGTCCTTTTGATTGGGCTGCTTTCGCCGCTGGGCGGAAGCGGCTGTGGATCCCTCGGCGCTGGCGATCCCTCGGGATCCGTCGGCGCGGACGGATCGCTGCACGGAGAGCTGCAGATCTACGTCTCGGACGACTTCGAGGGACGGACGGAGACGCGCTACGCGCTCCGGGACGGGAGCGGCGACGAGCGCACGTTGATCTTCGAGACGGCGCCGGCCTTCGAGACCGGCACGGCCATCCACGTGTGGGGCAACGAGTCGCCCGAGGGCTTGCGCGTGACGCGCGCCGAAGCCATCACGTCGGAGATCGAAAACGTGACGTCCGCGCTGCGCACGTCGGCGCCGTACCCGGCGCGCTCCTTCGCGTTCGTGCTCGTCGACATGGGCATGGGCATCAACACGACGGCCGACGCCGCCATGGGCCGCCTCATCACGGACCCCGATTCGATCCGGAACTACTACCTCGCCGATTCGTACGGCACGCAAGACGTCACGGCGCAGGTGTTCGGACCGATCCGGTACACGCTCGCGAACGGGTGCAGCACGAGCCAGCTCGCGACCGATCTGCGCGGCATGATCCCTGGGACGTTCCAGCACTACCTCTGGTACTTCGGCAGCCGGCAGACGGCGTGCGCCTGGACGGGCCTGGCGTCCGTCGGCACGCCCGACAAACCCTCGCGCGACACCTGGTACAACGCCTCGACGAGCTGCGTGGTGCTCGTGCAGGAGCCTGGCCACAACTTCGGCATGCAGCACTCGTCCTCGCTCGCGTGCCCGGGGGCGTCCTACGCCGACGATCCGAACTCCTGCGTGGGCAGCGAGTATGGCGATCCCTTCGACCCCATGGGCAGCGGCTGCCGCCACATGAACGCCTGGCAGAAGAACTATCAGGGTTGGTTCGGCGGCTGCAACGGAGTGACCGTTCAGTCGAGCGGGACGTTCACGCTCTTGCCGCTCGAGCAGGCGTGTGACGGCGTCCAGTACCTCCAGATCGTCTCGCCCAAGGTGCGCATGTTCAATCGCCCAGCGGCCGGCGGCGGAGGCGCGACGATCGAGACCTTCTCGAATTATTACGTCGAGCTGCGCACGCCGCAGGACTTCGACGGCATGCTCGGCAACCGGTCCGTGCTCGCGCCCGAGGTCCTGGTGCACGTCGGCGGGGACGCGCGCACGCGCGGACAGCGCGGGCTGCACACGTTCTTGCTCGACATGACGCCGACGACGACGGGCCGAGCGAGCTTCACGGACGCCGCGCTCGGAGTCGGCAAGAGCTTCTCGGATCCGGCGGGCGGGCTCACGATTACGGTTCAGGCGGTGAGCGGCACGCAGGCGACGATCAAGGTCGACATGCCGGGCGGCACGGCGGCGCCCACGTGCATCGACTCCACGCCGTTCACGGCGCCGGGTCCCGGGCCCGAGGCGTGCACCGGCGGCGTCCCCACGGGCGCGGGCGGCGCGGTGGGGATGGGCGCGGCGGGCACCGGCGGCGCAGCGGGCTCGATGGGCGCCGCTGGCGTGACGGGACAGGGCGGCCACGGGGGAACGGGAGGGACCTCCGGCCAACCCTTGCCGCAGACCGGAGCCGCGGGCGCTTCGGGCGCGACCGACGCGGGGACGCTGCCCATCACTGGCTCGGGCGGGGACGTCGGCGCGACGGCGGGAAGCGGCGGCAGCACGACGGGGGCGGGCGGCGCGAAGGCGCCGCGCGAAGTCAACCCGCCCGATGCCGTCGGCGGCTGTGGCTGTGAGACGGCAAGCGGTTCACCCGGGCCCGTGCTCGTGACGCTGGGCTTCGCCGGGATCCTCGGCGCGATCCGACCACGCCGGCGCGGGCGCCGGCGACCCCAGGGCCCCGGCGCCCGCTGAACGCGAGACGAGACAGCCCGGCGAGAGCGCGTCCGGCGCGCTGTACTCTGGGCGCTCGCCAACGCTAGATAGTCGAACCGGCGGCGTCGGCGGGCATCGTCGTGGTGCCCGCCTCGACCGTCACCGTGGCGTCGACGTTGACCGACGTGCCACCGTCGCTGTTGGTGGTGGTCGTCACCGACGCTTTGACGTTGATGTCCAGCTCGAACACGGTCGAGGTGGGCGTCCCGTCGTGCTTGTGGACGCGGCAAATCACCTTGTGATGGCCCGGCTTCGTGTCTGCCGGAATGGGCACCGACACGCTCGTCTGCGCCGTGACGAGCACCGCCGGCGTCGATTCGTCGTCGATGTGGAACTCCAGGTGGCCGGCGTCTTCGGCGTGCTCGGGCGGCGGCGTCGCCGTCGGCTCGACGAGGAAGACGTTCTGCACGTTGACGGTCATCGGAATCGATTGGGCGGGCTCGACGTTCTGGACATCAGCGTCGGCGGTCACGTTGAGAGTGGCGTTCGGGATGTTGGCCGTGATCGTGTTGTCGTGGATGTTGCAAGCCAGGAGGCCCACGGCGAGCGCGACGAAGCCGGACGCGAGTGTTGTCTTGGTCATGTTCTTTTCCTCGCAAGTCATCGAAGCTCGAACGAAGTGAGCGAGCCTCAAGCCGCTTGGAGCCGGCTCGGGGCGAGTCTTTTCAAGCGGCGGGCCAAGCGCGCTTCGCCGCGGCGGTCCGCTATTTCGCAACGCGGAATACCCGCATTGGTGTGTCTTCCGGTTTCGAGCGGCCGACGGCGGCGCGCGTCGGTTCCAAACCGGTGACTGCGGGGCGTGTTACGCTTTCGGCACATGGCCGAGGCGCCCTCCAAAGTCACGACGGCGTCCTTGCGCGCGCGCAAGGCGGGCCCCGAGAAGATCGCGGTCGTCACGGCGTACGACGTCGTCTTCGCGCGGCTGGCCGACGCCGCGGGCCTCGACGTCGTCCTCGTGGGCGACAGCGTCGGCATGGTCGTGCAGGGTGAGTCCTCGACGCTGCCCGTGACCCTCGACGAGATGGTCTATCACACGCGCATCGTCTCCCGCGGGGTGCGCCACGCGCACCTCGTCGCCGACCTGCCGTTCATGAGCTACCAGGCGTCCATCGAGGATGGGATGCGCGCCGCGGGCCGCCTCGTCAAGGAAGGCCGCGCCGAGGCGGTCAAGCTCGAGGGCGGCGTGGGCGTCGCCGAGCTCGTGCGCCGGCTCGTGAGCGCCGGCATTCCCGTCATGGGTCACGTCGGCCTCACGCCGCAGTCCGTGCACCAGTTCGGCGGCTTCAAGCTGCAGGGCCGCACCGACGAGCAGCGTGCGCGCATCCTCGACGACGCGCGCGCCCTCAGCGACGCGGGCGCCTACGCGATCGTCATCGAGACCGTGCCGCAATCGCTCGCCGCCGACATCACGCGGGCCGTGCCGGCCGTGACGATCGGCATCGGCGCCGGCGTCGCGTGCGACGGACAGGTCTTGGTCATGCACGATCTTCTCGGCCTCGAGCCCGCCGACGTCGATTGGAAGCCGCGCTTCGTGCGTCGCTACGCCGAGATGGGGAAGGCCGTGGGCGCGGCGTTCAAGGCCTACGCCGACGACGTGCGGGCGGGCCGCTTCCCGTCGGCCGCGGAGAGTTACGACTGACGCCGAGGAACGAGCCTTGAGCGGCAACGAGCCCCTCGTCCTCCGAACGTCGTCGGAGATGACGGCCTGGTCGCAGGCGGCGGGCGCCCGCGGCGAGCGCGTCGCGTTCGTGCCCACGATGGGCGCCCTCCACGAGGGGCACGTCTCGCTCTTGCGCGAGGGCCGCCGCCGGGGCGACAGGCTCGCGCTGTCTATCTTCGTGAACCCGACGCAGTTCGGGCCGAAGGAGGATCTGTCGCGCTACCCGCGGGATCTTCCCGGCGACCTCGCCAAGGCCGCGTCCGCCGGCACGGACGTCGCCTACGTCCCCGACGCGGCCGACGTTTACCCGCCCGGCTTCCAGACCTACGTGCAGGTGCGCGAGCTCGAACAGGGCCTGTGCGGCGGCGCGCGCCCCGGTCACTTCGTGGGCGTCGCCACCGTCGTGTGCAAGCTCTTCAACGTCGTGCGGCCCGACGTCGCGCTCTTCGGCGAGAAGGACTTCCAGCAGCTCGCCGTCATCCGCCGCATGGTGGCTGACCTCGACATGGGCGTCGAGATCGCCGGCATGCCCATCGTGCGCGAGCCCGACGGCCTCGCGATGTCCTCGCGCAACGCCTACCTGTCCCCGGACGAGCGCCGGCGCGCGCTCGCGCTGTCGCGCGCCTTGAACGCGGCGCGCGCGCGCGCCGAAGCCGGCGAGCGGGACGCCGCCGCGCTCGTCGGGACGGCGCGCGGCCTGCTCGCGGGCGAGGTCGACCGCGTCGACTACGTCGAGCTGCGCGACGCCGCGACGCTCGCGCCCGTGACGACGCTCGAGCGCGAAGGCGTGCTCCTCGTCGCGGCGTTCGTGGGCAAGACCCGCCTCATAGACAACGTGCGCGTGTCGTCAGTCTAGGGCTTCTTGTATCCCCGCCAGAGCCAGAGCAGGGCGTCAGGCAGGTACTGGTGCCGGGCGCCCGCGTCCTCGTGGACGGCGCCTTGCGCCTGGACATAACGGTAGTGATAGCCCTTCGCGGCCATCACCTTCCCCATGGAGTCGTTGGCATCTCTCCAGATGGTGCCCCCGCCGTCATTCGAACCGGCCTCGATGAACACGCGCAACGGCTTGGGCGGCGTCGTGTTGGGGATGGTGTTTGGAACCTCGGTCATGAAATAGTCCGCGCAGCCTTGGGGAAAATCTGGCGGGCTTTTCTGCAACGCCACGAAGCTGCCCGAGATCGTCAAGATCCGTCGGTACGACTCGGGGTGAAACCACCCCATCGTGAACGCCGCCGCCCCGCCTGAGCTGCCGCCGTAGGCGCCGCGCCCTTCCGGGTCCTTGGTCAAGTTCAGCACGACGTTCGCTTGCATCATCGCCTGCATGACGGCCTGTGGGAGGAGCTGGGTCTCGACGAATTGATAGTACTTGTCCGAGGCCGTGTCGTATTCGACGCTGCGGTTGGCCCCCGGGTCGGCGAAGATGACGGCCATCGCTGGCAACCGGCCGTCCGCGATCATGTTGTCGAGGGGCGTGCGGACGTCCCCCGAAAAGCCCAGGCCGTCTTGCGCGACCATGAACGGGATTTCCGTGCCGGAGACGTAGCCGGCCGGAAGGTAGAGGGCGCAGGCGCGACCGCTCATCGAGAAGTTGAGAGTCTTGCCCTTGGCGACGCCCGCCTTGACGGACATGTCAGGAGCCGCCGTGAAGGGGGCGGCGATCTTCACGATTCCGTCTCCCTCCGTTCCCGGGTCGTTGACCGTCGGTCCCGAATCGCCGCTCGCCGCGTCGGTCGCGCTGCCATCGGGCGCCGGGGACGCGCCGCCCGTTCCCGCCGCGCCGTCCGTATCGGCGGAAACGCCCGTGTCGACGACGGGAGCGCCGGCCGTGCCTTGACCGGAGCCGCCGGCGACGGGCGCGCCTCCGCTTCCCCCAGTCCCGGCCGAGCCGGGCGACCCTGCGATGCCGCCCGAACCAGCCTTCCCACTGACGATGGGGTTGGTGCCGCCGGTGCAAGCAGCGCCCGCCGCGGTCGCCGTCGAAAGGAGAACAAGGAGAAGAGATGACCTTGGCATGATTTCATAGTTCCCTGTTCGACCCGCGCGGCTCACGAAATAGTGTCCCGGGTCGTCCTTTGGCGCGTGCTCGACCGCGTCCCAAGGATCGGCGCAGGGGCCTCGTGATAAAAAGGGCCGCGTGACCACCAAGCTGTCCTGCCTGGTCTCATTGGCGATCCTCTCGCTCGCTCGAATCGGCGAGGCGCGTGACTACCAACTCACAGTGAACGCGGGGAACGAGATCGGTCACATCGACCGCTTCTGGCAGGCGGCTGTCGGCTCCGATCACATGTACATGGTGATCGACTCCGCGCGCACGGGGCTCAACCTGAAAGGAGCGTACGGGCTCGCCGCGAGCGAGCTCGGGATGAAGCGCGTTCGCGGCCACGGAATCTTCGACGATGACGTGGGCGTCTACCACGAGGTCAACGGCCAGCCGACGTACACGTGGGGCAACCTCGACAAGATCTTCGACTACATCACCTCGATCGGGATGGACCCGCTCATCGAGGTCGGCTTCATGCCCAAGGACCTCGCGTAAGGAACGCTCCAGGACTATTTCAAGCTTTATGACACCACCGTGCAGGGCCTCCTCAAGGCCGACCCGCAGCTGCGAGTCGGTGGGCCGTCGGTCGCGATCAGCGGCAACAATTGGATCAGCGACTTCATAGATCACTGCATGGCGAACAAGGTGAAGCTCGACTTCATCTCGTGGCACACCTACCCGAGCTTCAAGGCCGATCCGACGGCCATTCCGGGAGCGCAGCGTAATGTGCAGAGCCTGCTCGATCGCAAGAAGACGCAATATCCCCAGCTCGACGTCCAGAACTACCTCACCGAGTGGAACACGACCTACCTCGGCGGCGAGTCATTCCAGCACGAGATGGGCGCCTCGTTCGTCGCGAAGACCATCCACGGCCTCTTCGCGAACCAGAACGGCGTGAAGGCGCCAGACGCCGCGGCGTTCTGGGTCATCTCCGAGCTCTGGGAAGAGTGGCAGACCAGCGCCGACGCGTTCGACGTCATGGGCATGGTCACGCGCACGCACAACGTGCGCAAGCCTTCATTCCTCGCGTTCCAGATGATGGCGTCGATGCAGAACATCGAGCTCGACTTCCAGGGGGGAACGAAGGAGTCGCGCGGTCTGAACGGATGGGCCACGGTGAGCGACGATCGGAAGCAGGTGGAGGTCCTGATCTACGATCACAACTTCGTCAGCGCGACAGACGCCTCGGCCGACTTCGTGGCCACCGTCGTCGACAACGTCACGCTGAAGCTCACGTCGCTGCCGTTCGCCAAGCCGTCCGTCACCGTGCGTCGCTTCGGCGTCGATCACGATCACAACAACGCGTACACAGTCGCGAAGGCCGCGGGCAACCAGCAGATGCCGAGCGCCGCCACCTGGACCAAGATGGAAGAAGCCGGACAGCTTCGCGCAGTCCAGCCGGACGAAACGCACGCGACGACCGCGGGGGCCCTGACGCTCACCTTTCAACAGGAGCAGCCGGGCGTGAGCCTGTACTTGATCACCGAGGAGGGTGCCGTCGTGGGCGGCGCGGACGGCGGCGCCGACGCGGGGGCGGCAGATGCAGGTCCGGCGCCCGCGTCAGACGCCGCACCGTCGTCCACCGACTCCGAGGTGGGACCGATCGCCACACGAGACGCCAGCCTCGCCGAAGCCGGAGCGACCACAGAAGACGGAGGCGCATCGTCCGGAGCCGCTGGCGCAGGTTCGTCGACCGATGCGAGCGGCTCGGCGGGTTCCGGTGGTGCCTCGGCCGGCGCACCGGGCCCCTCGAAGGTGTCGGGGTGCGGGTGCCGGCTCGATCCGCGTGCGCCATCGGGAGCGGCGCCGTGGTTGCTCCTCGCGGCGTTCATGGTGGCCCGGAAACGCCGCCGCGCCGGCTCGATCGCGCGTGAGCGTGCGTCGGCCCGGTCCTAGCTGTCGGCGAGCCCTGCGTAGATCCGCTGGACGTCGTCGTCCTCGTCGAGCGCCTCGAGGAAGGCCTCGACCTCGGCGCGCGCCGTGGCGTCGACTGATACGGGGTTCTTGGGGCGCCAGCCGAGGACGACCGAGGTGACGTTCCAGCCCCCGGCCGCGAGCGCGCGGTTGGCGGCGTCGAGATCGGGCGGGTCCGTGTAGAAGCGGTGCCCGCCTTCGCCGTCGGCCTCGACGTCCTGAGCGCCCGCCTCGATGGCGGCCTCCTCGGGATCCTTCCCGTCGGCGCTCGACGCCTCGATTATGCCGACGTGCGCGAAGTCCCACGACACGGCCCCCGACGTCGCGATCTGGCCCTTGCGGAAGAGCACGCGGACGTTCGTGGCCGTGCGGTTCTTGTTCTCCGTGAGGCACTCGACGATCACGGGCACCTTGTGCGGCGCGAAGCCCTCGTAGACGACGGTCTCGTAGTTGACGTTCTCGTCGAGGAGCCCGGCGCCCTTCTTGATGGCGCGCTCGAGCGTGTCCTTGGTCATCGATGCCTTCTTCGCCGCCTCGACGGCCAGCCGCAGGCGCGGGTTCATGCTGACGTCGGCGCCGTTGCGCGCCGCGATCATGATCTCCTTCGCGAGCTTCGTGAAGACGCGTCCCTTGGCGTCGGCCGCGGCGACGCGCCCCTTCTGCTTCCACTGCGCTCCCATGCGGGAGGTCTATCGCGAAATCAGGCCGCGTGGCGCAAAAGCGGCTTCAGCCCGCGTGACGCAAAGCGGGCTTCAGCCCGCGTGCCGATTGATGTGGAAACGCTTATCGTCGAGGCCCATGCGGTAGAAGCGGCGCAGCTCGCCCAGCATGTCGGGGACGCGGTCGGCGCGGACGAAGCGGCGCTCGAGGCCCTCGGCGTAACGCTCGGCCTCGGCGTTGGCCGTGCGGTACCGCTCGCGCTCCTCGGCGTCGAGATCGTCGTGGTAGCGCACGTCGCCGTATAGCCGCCGCCGGAGCCCGTGTCGATCGGCCTGGCGGCCCTGGAGCAGCACGCAGCACACGAACTTGTCGACCTCTGCCTGCAGCTCGAGCTCGAGCGCCGAGACGCGCCGGTGTCCCGCGGCGCAGAGCGCGACGTAGACGAAGTGGCTCACGCCCTCGAGGGCCAGGCAGAAGTCCGAGAAGTTCGCGTCGTCGAGGCGGGCGCTCGGATCGTTGCGCTCGAGGTTGGCGAGCGCCGCGCTGTCGATGAAGAGGCCCATGCCGAGCTCGCCGTCCTCCTCCTCGCGCACGAGGAGCTGCTCGCGCGGGGCGCGCGCCACGCCGGCGCGCCGCCGCTGCTCGTCGTCGATGACGAAGGCGTCGACGTGCAGCTTCGTCTCGACCCGATAGAGGACTTCGAGGCCGCGCTGCAGGCGCGACAGGATCGAGGCGCGCCGTCGCCGCGACGGGCGGCCCGCGCGCTTCACTGCAGCCGTCCGTCGCCTTTGGGCGGGACCACCCCGAGCGCCGCGAGCCGCGCGGCGGCGCCCTGGCTCCCCGTGCGCTGCCAGCGCCGATACAGGCGCAGCACGTCCTCGTTGCTCGCCGGGTGCGCCGTCCGTCGGCTCACGACCGCGAGCACCTCGACGAAGCGCACGAAGTTCGCGGCCAGCTCGCCGAAGACGGCGCCGAAGGGATCGCCCGTCCAGCCGGGGCCGCCGCGCGCGAGCTCGCCGTAGGCGGAGCCGCCGAGCTCGATGTAGTAGTCGATGTCGACGAGCTTGTCGGCGAGGCTGTCGGCCCAGAAGCCCGACAAGTAGAGCGAAGTGTCGCCGATCTCGCGCAGGCCGCGCCGGCGCTCGCGCGGCGCTGCGTCGACCGCAGCCGCGAGCTTGAGCGCGAGCGGGCCGTCCGGAATTCCCTGCGCCGCATAGGCGGCCAGCAGCTGGACGACGTAGTGCTCGACGAGAGTGCCAGGCTCGAGCCCCTGGTCGCGGAACGCCCGGTCGACCTCGTCGTGGAAGAACCCTTCGACCGTGCTGTCTAGGTCCATGCCTTGATTCTAAGGACCCCGGGCCACGTCGTCCAAAGATTCGTAAGTAATTACATGGAGATAAGTGACATGTTCCCTGGCAGCAACGTGTTTCCGGTGCTAGAAGACGGCCCTAAGCCCTTGACGATCGGGCACTTGCGATTAAAGTCCCGCCTGGCACTCGCGCGCCGCGACTGCTAGCCGCGCGAAGCGCTTGCTCTCACACCGAAGGCCCCGGAGGATTCCAAAATGAAAGTTCGTCCGCTTTACGACCGCGTCATCGTTCGCCGTGTCGCCGAGGAAGAGAAGACCAAGGGCGGGATCATCATCCCGGACTCGGCCAAGGAGAAGCCATCCGAGGCCGAGGTCACGGCCGTCGGCAACGGCAAGGTGGACGAGAAGGGCACGCTGCGCCCCCTCAACGTCAAGAAGGGCGATCGCGTGCTGTTCGGCAAGTACAGCGGAAACGAGATCAAGATCGACGGCGTCGATCACCTCATCCTGCGCGAGGATGACATCCTCGGCATCATTGAAAAGTAGAACGGGAACATAGGAGACAACATGTCAGCCAAAGAGATTCTGTTCGACGAGGCCGGGCGCTCCCGGATCCTCGAAGGCGTCAACATCCTCGCCGACACCGTCAAGGCGACGCTCGGGCCGCGCGGCCGCAACGTCGTCATCGAGAAGTCGTGGGGCGCGCCGACCGTCACGAAGGACGGCGTCACCGTCGCCAAGGAGATCGAGCTCGAGGACAAGTTCGCGAACCTCGGCGCGCAGATGGTCAAGGAGGTCGCCTCGAAGACCTCGGACATCGCCGGAGACGGCACGACGACCGCGACCGTGCTCGCGCAGGCGATCTTCCGCGAGGGCGCGCGCATGGTGGCGGCGGGCCACAGCCCCATCGAGCTCAAGCGCGGCATCGACAAGGCGGTCGAGAAGATCGTCGAGGCCTTGAAGAAGATCTCGAAGCCCACGAAGGGTCAGAAGGACGTCGCGCAGGTCGGCACGATCAGCGCCAACGGCGACGAGTTCATCGGCAAGATCATCGCCGACGCCATGGAGAAGGTCGGCAAGGAAGGCGTCATCACGATCGAAGAGGCGAAGTCCATGGAGACGACCCTCGACGTCGTCGAGGGCATGCAATTCGATCGCGGCTACCACTCGCCGTACTTCGTGACGGACACCGAGCGCATGGAGGTCAAGCTCGACGACCCGTACATCCTCATCCACGAGAAGAACATCTCGAGCATGAAGGATCTCCTGCCCGTCCTCGAGCAGGTGGCGCGTTCGGGCAAGCCGCTCCTCATCATCGCCGAGGTCGAAGGCGAGGCCCTCGCGACCCTCGTCGTCAACAAGCTGCGCGGCACGCTCAACGTCGCGGCCGTCAAGCCGCCTGCCTTCGGCGATCGCCGCAAGGACATGCTCAAGGACCTGGCGGTCCTCACGGGCGGCCAGGCCGTCACCGAGGATCTCGGCCTCAAGCTCGAGAACCTCACGCTCAAGGATCTCGGCCGTGCCAAGCGCGTCTCGATCGACAAGGACAACACGACGATCGTCGACGGCGCCGGCAAGAAGGTCGACATCGAGGGGCGCGTCAAGCAGCTGCGCGCGCAGATCGAGGACACGACCTCCGAGTACGACCGCGAGAAGCTCCAGGAGCGCCTCGCCAAGCTCGTGGGCGGCGTGGCCGTCATCAAGGTCGGGGCCGCGACCGAGACCGAGATGAAGGAGAAGAAGGCGCGCGTCGAGGACGCGCTTCACGCGACGCGCGCGGCCGTCGAAGAAGGCATCGTGCCGGGTGGCGGCGTCGCGCTCATCCGCGCGCTCGGCGCCATCGAGAAGGTCGACGGTCTCTCGGAAGAGCAGGCCGTGGGCTACGCGATCGTGCGGCGGGCCTGCGAGGAGCCCTGCCGCCAGATCGCGATCAACGCCGGTAAGGAGGGGTCGATCATCGTCCAGCGCGTCAAGGAGGGCAAAGGGTCCTTCGGCTACAACGCGGCCACGGACGAGTTCGAGGATCTCGTCGACGCGGGCGTCATCGACCCGACGAAGGTCGTGCGCTCGGCGCTGCAGAACGCAGCGTCGGTGGCGTCGCTCCTCATCACGACCGAGGCCCTCGTCGTCGAGCGTCCCAAGGAGGAGGCTCCCGCGCCGGCTCCCGGTGGCGGCGGCGGCATGGGTGGCATGGGCGGCATGGGCATGTAACGACCCGGCGACCCGTACGAACGAAGAGGCGACCGGGCGAAGGCTCGGTCGCCTTTTCTATTTCTCGAGCGTGAAGGCCAGGGAGAGGAGGGCGGTTTGGCGGCGGTAGGTGACGTCGCCGGAGCCGAGCTCGTTCGAATAGAAGGTGTAGCGCGCGATGAGCTGGAGCCGGTCGCCGAGGTTGCGCGACAGGTCGACGCGTACGCTGTTGCGGTTCTCGTCCTCGATGCTCACGAAGGTGCGGCCAACCGTGTCCTCGGCGACGACGACCTGGTCGCCGTAGCGCGCGAAGAGGAGCTCGGCGCGTAACGCCACGTAGAGCTCGAACGGGAGCTCCGCCGCGAAGTGCGCCGTGAAGAAGTGGCGTACCACCGTCTCGCCGAAGCTGCTCGACCGGTTGACGTGCAAGGCGTAGCCACCGCCCACGAGGACGCGGCCCGTGCGCGCGACGTCCAGGGAGCTGGTCACGAAATGATCGAGGCGCGCGCCGTCGCCCGAGACGGGGGGGCACGTTTGGTGCGAACAGCTCATTGGCTCGACGAAGGGGTGGCCGTCGAACGCGCGCCGCTCGTAGCCGGCGCGGACCGTGGCCTCCCAGTCCGCGGCGCCGTCGGCCGTCTCACGCGCCCAGCGCAGATCGAGGGTGGCCGTGGGCGCCTGGAAGTCGAAGGAACGATCTGGCTTGAAGACGAAGAGTCGGTAACCACCGCCCACGCCGAGCTCGACGTGGTCGGCGATGGCTGCGGCGACGCGCAGCGTGGGCGCGAGCGAGCGGAAGTCGCGCCGGTCGTAGGAATAGACCGGAGCCGCGGCTTCGCGCTGGAAGGCTTCGTAGTAGGCGCCCGCGAGCGTCAGCGCGGCGCGCTCGCCGAGCGGCGCACGCCAGAGCAGCGTGCTCTCGGCGATGCCCACGTCCTCGTCGCGCGCGTCGGCCTTCTCGAAGACCTTCGCCGCGAGCGTCGCCGACATGCCGACCTGATGCCCGGCGCCCACGACGTCCGACAGCGACGCAGCGAGGACGGCGCGCGCGAGCGGCGAAGAGACGATGGGCGGATTCGCCGTGCCGGCGACGTTGACGAGCTCGGTGCGGTGAGCGTTCGTGTCGAGCTCTGGCCCCAGCTCCGCTCGCAGCGCGTAGCGCTCCGTCGACGCGGCCGCCACCTCCCGGCCCTCGTCGGCGGTCGCCGTCGCGCCCACGCCGATCGCCACGAGCGCGAGCGGCATGAAGACGGGCGCCGGGCGGCGTCGCATACCGCGCGAGTCTATAGGACATCTGGCCGGTGATGTCGCCCGATACGTGGCGGGACGGTAGACGTCCGATACCCGGGTGGGCGCGACTCCGCCCTCAACGGTTGCGCGGGGGCAGGTGCTCGCTCGCCCGCAGCGCGGCGGCCTGCTGGCTGAGACGGTCGGCGCGCGCCTTGAGGGCGGCGCCCGCGCGCTCGAGCGCCTCGAGGCTCGCGCCCGAGCCGGCGGCGCTCTCGAGGTGCTGGATCTCGGCGAGCGTCGTCGGATCGAGGAGCTCGCGCAGCTGAACGGAGAGCGCCGTCCCGTCCGCCGCAGCGCCGGTCGTCGGTGTCGGCGCCGACGCGGGGGAAGAGGGCGACGACACGGCGGCTCCGCCAGTGGGCGGAGGAGCGAGGGCACCCGCGCCCGCGCCGCTTGGCGGCGGCGCGGCGCTGCTCACGCCCGGGGCGCCTTGTGAAGGTCCTGTTCCAGCCACCGCATTTTCGGGGGTGAGCGTATTTCCCGATCCCGCATTCGAAGTGCCACCCACGCGGTTGTCCGTCACGGAGACGGGCGGAGAGCTAGGCGGGCGGGGAGACGGGGAGGGACCACTCGTGAGGCCACTCGTCACGCTGCCGGTCATGGCGCGCCGCTTCGAGCCCTCGAGGGGCGAGAAGGGATCGCGCTCCATCTGGCCGACGCGGCGACGCAGCGTCTGCCGCGCGCGCAGATCACGCGCGCGGCCGAGGAGCGCGTCGCCGCGCGCCGCGAGGCGCTGCGCCTGGTCGGCCAGGATGTCGGCCTTGGCGTCGAGCTCGACCGGTCCGTCCGAGGGAGACACGCTCGGCTCGGCGCCCGGACCCCGCGCCGGGGCGGCCGGGCCCGCGCCGAGGCGCGCGTCGAGCTCCGTGAGCCGGCGCGCGAGCGCCTCCGCGTCGGCGAGCCGCTCGCGCAGGCGGTAGTCCTCGCGCAGGCCACGCCCCGAACGCTTGAGCGCGCCAATCTCGGCGTTCGCGCGCTCGAGCTCCTTCCGCACATGCTGGCGCTCGGCGACGAGCGCCGCCCGCGAGGCGGTGTCACCCTGCGCGATCCGCCGCGGCGGTTGCGCGCGCGCGTCGGCCGGGGAGGCGGACAGCGCCGCCAGCGCCACGGCGGAGGCCAGAGTGAAGCGCAAGGTGACAGGGACGATGAGCCGAGCGAAAACCATGGTGCAGAGCTGCCTTCGTCTCCAATGTGCAACGCCCGTACCACGGGCGCAAAGGCCGTCGACCGCGTTCCTCCGGGGCCGAGCCGGACGGTACATCAGAATTCTGAGGATCGCCGAGGGTGCCGTCGCAGCGGGCTCGCGACGGCACCGTTGTGGGGCCGTGTCAGCTCTGGCATCCTGCGAAAGCCATGCCGCGTTCGCTCTCGTTCTCCCGCACTCTCGGGCTCGCGCTCGCCGCTCTTCTGCTCGGGGTATTCGGGTGCGCGACCACCGACACCGGCGCCGCCGCGCACGTGCCCCGCACGGGGTTGACGGCGGCCGATTACTACCCGCTCGCCGAGGGTTGGAAGTGGGCCTACGACCTGGAGAAGGACGGCCAGAAGATCCTCGCGGTCTACGCCGTCACGGAGCGAACGCCGGAGGGCGCGACGATCCAGGCGGGCCCAGAGCGCATCGACTACGCGGTCAGCTCAGAGGGCATCGCACAGGCGGACGCGAGCGGCATCGGCGACTACGTCCTCAAGAATCCGCTCACG
>DASXOE010000026.1:0-30536 GCA_036494575.1 Polyangia bacterium
CTCGCGCCGGCCGAGCTCGACGCCTACGTCGCCTCGGACGAGTGGCGCGGTAAGGCGGGCGGCTACGCCGTGCAGGGCATCGCGGGCGCCTTCGTCACCGAGCTGCGCGGCTCTCACACGAACGTCATCGGGTTGCCGCTCGCCGAGGTCCTCGCGGACCTGCAGGCCATGGGCGCCCTGCCTGGCTACCCGCCGGCGGCGTTCGGGGCCGGGCCGTGAGCCGCGCGGACGACGTCGCGGAGGGCCTGGCGCGCGTGCGGGCGCGCATTGCCGCCGCCGAGGCGGCGGCCGGCCGCCCGGCCGGCGCGGTGCGCCTCGTCGCCGTCACCAAGAAAATGACGGTCGACGACGTGCGCGCCGCGCTCGCGGCCGGCCAGCTCGACCTCGGAGAGAGCTATGGCCAGGAGCTGCGCGACAAGCGCCTCGCGCTCGAGGGTGACGCGGTCCAGCCGCGCTGGCACTTCATCGGGCCGCTGCAGGCCAACAAGGTCAAGTACGTCGCGGGCCACGTCGCGCTCGTCCACTCGGTGGACTCGGCGGGGCTGCTCGATGAGCTCGAGCGCCGCGGCGCCGAGCAGGTCTGCCTCGTCCAGGTGAACGTCGCCGGCGAGGCGCAGAAACGCGGCGTCGCCCCAGCGGCCCTGCCCGCTCTCCTCGATCACTTCGCGAGTCTGTCGCACGTGCGCTGCGCCGGGCTCATGACCGTGCCGCCGCTCGCGGCCGACCCGGCGGCGGCGCGCCCGTGCTTCGCGGCCCTGAGGGCGCTGCGCGACAGCGAGGCGAGGCGCGGCCGCCCCCACGTCGAGCTCGGCGAGCTGTCGATGGGCATGAGCCAGGATCTGGAGGCGGCCGTCGCAGAGGGCGCGACGCTCGTCCGCGTGGGCACGGCCATCTTCGGGTCGCGCTGAGCGCCCGCGACCGCCGGTCCTGTTCTGACGCCCGATTTTCGGTAAGATGATGGTCGTGAGCGACGACGGCGGCGTGCCCGAGCTGGCCCCCGAGGACGAGACCCTGGCGGTCAGCGCCTCGCGCAAGTCGCAGGAGATCGTGCCGCCGGTCTTACAGCAGCGGACCGTCATCAAGGTGCTCACGGGGCTCGAGGCGGGGCGCGTCCACGTCGTGACGACCGATGAGGTGATCGTCGGCCGCGCGTCGACCTGCGCGCTCCGCATCGACGACTCGTCGCTCTCGCGCCAGCACTGCCGCATCCGAAGGACGGGCGGCAGCCACTTCGTCGAGGACATGGGCAGCCGCAACGGCACGCAGGTCAACGGCCTTCGCATCAAGGCGCCCATGCTCCTCGAGGACGGCGCGCTCATCCAGCTCGCGGCCGGCACGATCATCATGTTCTCGCACCAGGAAGACCTCGAGGTACAGGCCGAGCAGCGCCTCTACGCCTCGGCCGTCCTCGATCCGCTCACGGGCCTGCACAACCGGCGGCACCTCGACGCGCGCCTCAAGGCCGAGTTCGCCTTCGCGAACCGCCACGGCACGCCGCTGTCGGTGCTGCTCATCGACATCGATCACTTCAAGAAGATCAACGACACCCACGGCCACGCGGGGGGCGACGCCGCGCTCCGCGTCCTGGCCGAGCGCCTGCAGCGCGCCGTGCGCACCGAGGACATCGTCGCGCGCTACGGCGGCGAGGAATTCGCGATCATCGCGCGCGGCATCGAGTCCACGGGCGCGATGCTGCTCGCCGAGCGCGTGCGCGAGACCGCCGTCAAGATCCAGGTCCCGCACGAGGACGCGATCATCGCCTTCACGATCAGCGTCGGCGTCGCGTCGATGTCGAAGGAGCGCATCTTCGACTCGGTCGCCTCCGTCCTCAAGGCCGCCGACGACGCGCTCTACAAGGCCAAGGAGCTGGGCCGCAACCGCAGCGTCAGGGGTTGAGTGATGCGCGCACTTTCGAAATGAGCGCCATCGACGCCGAGGTGCGCCGCTTCGCCGAGGAGCCGAACTGCGAGCTCAGCGAGCCGTTGCCGCCGGAAGCCCGCGTCCAGACGCCGCAGTTCTGCATCGGCATGGCGGGCGCGCGCACCCAGTCCACGGTGAGCCGCGTGCGCACGACCCTGGCCCGCCTCGACGGGACCATCGCAGAGGTCCGGGCCGTGCTGCGCGCGCACGGCTACACCGGCGTGACCTGGTTCGTCGGACCCTCGTGCGAACCCCACGGATTGACGGACCTGCTCCTCGCGCGCGGGTTCGTCCGCGCGACGGAGCCTCCGTTCGAGCCCCAAGCGGAGGCGATGGCGCTGGTCCAGACGCCGCCGCCGCCGCCCGACGGCGTCGAGGCCAGGCTGTGTCGCGACTACGACGAGTATCTCGAGGCGCTGCGCATCGCGATGGTGACGTTCGACGTTCCAGAGGAGGGCGTCGCCGGCTGGATGGCCGCGGCGCCGGCCTTGTGGCCGCAGCAGGACGGGATCAACCGCATGACGTTGATCGCCCACATCGAGGGCCGCCCGGCCGGCTTCGGCTTCGCGGCGGGCGGGCCTCGCGGCCTCTTGATGTGCGGCAGCGGCGTGCTCGCGGAGGCCCGAGGTCGCGGCGCCTACCGCGCGCTCGTGGCCGCTCGCTGGAAGATCGCGTTCGGCTTGAAAACGCCGGCCCTCGTGATCCACGCGGGGGCGATGTCGCTGCCCGTCGTCGAACGCTGCGGGTTCGAGCGGGTGTGCCGCATCGAAGTGCTCGTGGATCCCGAGATCCGCTGAGTCCCGCGCGCGACTGGCGCCAACGCCTCACCCCGGCGTGAGAGCGTAGGCCTTGAGCGTCATCTTCGAGACCGTGATGGCGCGGGGCTCGAAGGCCAGCGTCATCGACGGACCCTCCGCGAGGAGGCGGCCGTGGGCGGCCTCGGTGAGGAGCGTCTCGCCCGACTCGGCGACGTCCTCGCCGAGCTTCGACGCCAGGTTGAGCTCGTTGCCGTAGAAGTCTTCGTCTCCGATCATGAGCAGCTCGCCGAAGCCGATGCCGATGCTGGCGTGGAGATCCCAATCCTCGGGCAGGAAGGCGTTAGCCGTCGCGAGCTGATCCTGGACGTCGGCCGCCGCCTCGACGGCGGCCGTGACGCGCTCGAAGACGGCGAAGACGTTGTCGGCCTCGGTCTTGACGACGCGCCCCCGGTGCCGCGCCATGATGGGCCACACGATGCCCTGCAGGCGGTGGATCATCGAGAGGAAGTGCGTGATCCCGTACTGCATCGTGAGCCGCGAGAAGCCGCACATGTCGAGGACCCACACGGCGTGCGTCGCGCCGAAGGTCTCCCAGATCTCGCGGTCGACGTCGGCGAGCCCCTCGGGGTGCTCGTTGCGCTTCTCGAGCAGTCGCTCGAGCGCGTCCCGCGTCTTCGACGATCCAACGCCGCCCTTGCCCTTCCGCGTCCGCTCCGCCATGCCGCCCTGCCTTTCATTGTCGCATGCGCCGCCGCCCGCGCGGCGAACTATGGGAAGTGACCGCTCGCGACGAGGAGGTCGAGGCGGGCGCGGCGGGCCACGTCGCCGGCCGCGGCCGCGCCGCTGTCGGCGTCGCGCGCCTGGCGGGCGGCATCGATGACCTCGATGTTGGTCGTCGCGCCCGCCTTGTAGGCGAGGACCGCCAGCTCGTAGGCGCGCTTGGCGAGCGCGGCCGCGTCGCGCGCCCACGCGAGGGCCTGATCGGCGTGCAGCATCGACTCGAATGCCACGCGCACCTCGGAACGCGCCTGGCGGAGGACGGCGTCGAGATCGAGCCGGGCTTCGTCGAGCGTGGCGTCGCGCTCGTGGGCGATGCCGCCGCGCTGCCCGCCATCGTAGAGCGGCAGCGTCAGCAGGAGCTGCGCTTGCCACCCGAGCTTGGGCAGGACCTCCTGGCCGGTCTGGGCGAAGGGCTGGCCCGCGGCCGCGAGATAGGGCGCGTAGTAGGCCCAAGTGTCCTTGCGGAGCGTCTCGGCGGCCGTCACGCGCGCTTGCTGCGCCTGGACGTCTGACCGCCGCGCGGTCGCGTCGTCGAGAGCCGTCGCGAGCGACGGCAGCGCGCCGAGGTCGACGGTCTCGACGGCGTCGACGGGCTCGGCGGCTCCCACGAGCACGCCCAGGGCCTCGCGGGTGCGCGCGAGGCCGGTCAGGACGGCTTGGCGCTGAGCCATGACAGTGGCGAGGTCCTGCTGGGCGCGGACGTCGTCGATGCTGCGGCCGATGCCGCCCTGGAGGCGCGTATGCGCGTACTCGGCGTGCGCCCGGGCGTTCGCGATCGCGGTGTCGTTCGAGCGGAGCTGCAGCCGCTGGGCGATGACGGCGATGAAGGCGTTCCCAGTCGCCTGCGCCACGAGCCGGCGCACGTCGGTGGCGCTCGCCTCGGCGATGCGCCGCGAGTCCTCGGCGTGGCGCTCCGCGGTCCAGCCCTGCGGCGCCACGAGCGGGACGGTGAGCGTGAGGCTGCCGTAGAGCTGATCTTCCTCGAGCACGGGCGGACCGTTCCGGGGCCGATCGTGGTCGAGGCGCGTGTACGAGCCGTTGCCGACGAGCGAGGGGTACCAGCCCGCGCGGGCCTCCTGCACGAGCCCGTCGGCGCGCCGGATCTCGGCGAGCGCCGCGGCGACCGTCGGGTTGCGCGCGAGCGCCCGGCGAATGGCCTCGTCGAAGGCGAGGCGCGGCGCATCCGGCGGTCCCGGCACCGGCTCGACGGCGGGCGCGCTCGGCGGCGCGCTGGCGGGCTCCGCAGCGCGCGCGGGCGGCCGCCCGGCGAGGCAGAGGAAGCAGACGCTCGCGAGAGGAAGCAGCCGGCGACGCATGCGCTGCCTTTCTATATCATCAAGAATCTCGTTCGCGTCTCGTCTTGGCTCCTCGTGCCTCGAACGTTCCGGCTCCCGCGCGCGCCGCGGGCTGGTACAGTGAAGGCCGGTGACCGCCGACTTCCGAGACCTGCCCGCGGGCGCGGCGCGCGGCGCCCGGCTGACCTTCGACCTCGAGGGCGAGCCCATCGGGGCGTTCGAGGGCGAGCCCGTCGCGGTCGCGCTGCACGCCGCCGGCGTGAGCACGCTTGGCCGCTCGCCGAAGTACCACCGCCCGCGCGGCGCCTTCTGCCTCGACGGGCACTGCGCCTCCTGCACGCTGCGCATCGACGGCAAGCCCAACCGCCGCGCCTGCACCGTGACCGTGCGCCCGGACCTGCGTTGCGAGCGCCAGAACGCCTTCCCGAGCGCCGAGCTCGACGTCCTCACGGCCGCCGACTGGCTCTTCCCCGAGGGCATGGACCACCACACCCTCATGACGGGCAGCCGCGTGGGCAACGCCCTCTTCCTCAAGCTCGTGCGCGAGATGGGCGGCTCGGGCACGCTGCCGGACGCCTCGGCGGCGGCCTTCCCCGCCGTCTGCGACGAGGAGCTCGACGTCTGCATCGTCGGCGGAGGGCCCGCGGGCCTCGCGGCAGCGCGCGCGGTCGGCGAGGCCGCGCCGGCGGCGCGCGTGGCGCTCTTCGACGAGCAGGCCGCCGCGGGTGGCTCGCTGCTCGCGTTGCCCGGCGGTGCTGCCCGCGCGGCGGCGCTCGTCGCGGCGGCGACGCGCGCGGGCGCGCGCATCGACGGGGCCGCGACCGCCCTCGCCTATTACGCCGAAGACGCGGGGCCCTCGGGGAGGCCGGGGCTCCTGGCCGTCGCGACGGTGGGCGGGCTCCGTCGCGTCTCGGCGCGCCGGTACCTCTACGCCACGGGCGGCTATGATCAGAACCTGCCGTTCATGGACAATGACAGGCCCGGCATCATGTCGGCGCGCGCCTGCGGGCGCCTGGCGTTTCATTGGGGCGTGCGCCCCGTCCGCGCGGGGGCGCGCGTCGTCGTCGTCGACGGAGCGGCGACCGCCGCGCCGCTCGCGCACGGCCTCGCGCGGGTGGGCGTCGAGGTCGAGGTCGTCGACCTCGCACGCGAGCGCGTGCTCGAGGCGCGCGGCGCCACGCGCGTGCGCGGCCTCGTCGTCGCCGGCCCGACGGGACGCAAGCGGCGCGTCGACGGCGAGCTCGTCGCGATCGCGACGACGCCCGCGCCGGCCTCCGAGCTGCCGCGGCAGCACGGCGCCGCCGTGCGCTTCGCGCCCGAGCGCGGCGGGTTCGTGGCGCTCGTCGACGAGGCGCACGCGACGTCGGCCCCGGGCGTCTTCGCCTGCGGCGACGTCACGGGCTACGTCGGCCCCGACGCCGCCGAGGCCGCGGGGGCCGCCGCGGGCCGCGCCCTGGCCGCGACGCTGGGGGAGCCGTGACGGCTGCGCGCGCTCGCCTCGCCGTCCTCGTCGCGGCGCTCGCCGGATGCGCCGCCCCCGCCGCGCCTCCGCCCGCAGCGCCGACGGCAGCACCCGCGACGCCGGCCGTCGAGCCGCCCCCGTTCGCGGGGGCCGGCGCCGCGTCCACGAAAGAGGCCGCCGCGAGCGATCAGCGCGCCACCCGCCTCGCGATCCTCGACGCCGCCTGGCGCACGGTGCGCGACAAGCACTACGACAAGACCCTGGGCGGCCTCGATTGGAACGCCGTGCGCGCCCGCTATGAGCCGCTCGCGCTGTCGGCGCCGTCCGCGGCGGCCTTCTACCGCACCCTCAACCAGATGATCGGCGAGCTCGCGCAGTCGCACATGATGATCACCGGACCGGGCTCCGACGACGAGGATGACGTCGAGGAGCTGGCCGCGCCCGGCGAATCGGCGACGTCCGGTCCTGCGGCGCCGACCTCGGGCGCCGTCGGCGATCCGGGCCTCACGGTGCGCGTCATCGAGGGTCGCCCCACGATAACGGCCGTGAGGCGCGGCTCGGCCGCCGAGCGCGCGGGCCTCGAGCCGGGATACCTCGTCACGCACATCGCGGGCCGCGAGCTCAAGCTGACGACCGATTCCGCGCGCCCTCTGCGCCCCGTCGAGGAGCGCTTCGCCATCCGGCGCCTCGCGCTGCGCCGGCTCCTGGGCTTGGCCGGCACGCGCGTCACCGTGCGCTACCGCGACAACGCCGACCACCCCGGGCAGGTCGTGCTCGTGCGCGACGAGCCGACGGTCAAGCCCGTGCGCCTCGGCCACCTGCCGCCGCTCTACCCCGAGGTCCACGCGCGCCAGCAGGGGGACGTCGGCATCATCGCGTTCAACGTCTTTCTGCTCGAGCCGGTGCTCGTCGACATCAAGCGCGCCATCGACGGCTTCCGCGCGCGCGGTGTGCGCGCTCTCGTCCTCGATCTGCGCGGCAACCCCGGCGGCCAGGGCGCCATGGCGATCCCCATCGCGGCGCGGCTCGTGGACGCGCCGCTGACCCTCGGCAGCATTCAGTTCCGCGACTTCGGCCAGACGCTCGTGGCGCGCCCCGAGGCGGGCGTGACGCCTTTCCTGGGGCCGGTCGCGATCCTCACCGACGAGGGCACGGCCTCGGCATCCGAGATCCTCGCGGCCGGGCTCCAGGAGGCGAAGCGCGCCTTCGTCGTCGGCGACTCGACGCTGGGCGCGGTGCTGCCCTCGGTGATCGAGGCCCTGCCGGGCGGCGCCGTCATGCAGTACGTCGTCGCGGACTTCAAGACGCCGAAGGGCGTGTTGCTCGAGGGGCGCGGCGTCCAGCCCGACAAGCGCGTGCTCGAGACGCGCGCGGGTCTGCGCACGGGGCGCGATCCGGTCCTTGACGCGGCCCTGGTCGCCATCAGAGCATCTCGGCCGCGATGAGACGCCTCGCGCTCGGCGGCCTGCTCTCCGGCCTGTTTGTCTGCCCCCTCGGGGCCGCCGCCGTCGCGGCGGCGCCCGCGGCCGGCGCGCCCGGCGCCGCCCCTGCCACTCGGACCGTGGACGCGATCCTGGCCGACGTCGTCAAGGCCATGGGCAACGAGGCGGCCTGGAAGGCTCACAAGACCTTGCGCCTGAAGCTCGAGATGACGTTTCAGGGCATGGGCATCAGCGGCACGGGCGAGCGTTTCGCGACCAAGGACGACAAGGCGCTCACCGTCACCGATCTGCCCGGCATGGGGACCATCCGGGAAGGGTCGAACGGCAAGATTTGCTGGGCGCAGGATCCCATCAACGGCCTGCGCGAGCTCGGCGGCGCCGAGGCCGAACAGGCGCGCCTAGAGGCGGTCTGGAACCCGGAGCTGCGCATGAACGAGCTCTACAAGTCCATCGAGCTCAAGTCCGACGCGAGCGGCGGCGGGCTCGAGTGCCTCGAGCTGACACCGCACGACGCCCCGCCGGTCACGAACTGCTACGACGCCAAGACTCACCTTCAAGTATCACAGAAGGGAACGCGCGCCACCCCGCAGGGCGACACGCCTTTTTCGTCGACACTCAAGGATTGGCGCGAGGTGGGCGGCATCAAGATGCCCTTCTCCGTCGACACGCAGGCCGGGCCCATCACGTTCACGGCGCGCCTCAGCGACGTGAAGTTCGACCAGGCCCTGTCGGACAAGATGTTCGAGCCGCCGAGCGCCGGCGACGCCGCCGGGGCGACCGGCGCGGCCGCCAAGGGCAAGGGCAAGGGCAAAGCGAAGGCCCACGCCGCGCCCGCGCAAGCGAAGCCCTGAGGTCACGCCGCCGATGTCTCGCAAGGTGATCCTCTGCCGCTGCGAGGACGTCACGCTGGCGGACATCCAGCACGCCGTCGCGGCCGGCTACGCCGACCTCGAGGAGATCAAGCGCTATACCGGGTTCGGCACTGGACCCTGCCAGGGTAAGGAGTGCCTGCGCGAGGTCGCGCTCGCCATCGCGGCGGCCGGCGCGCGCCAGCCCGAAACCATCGCGCCCTTCACGACGCGCCCTCCGCTCGTGCCCACGGAGCTCGGGCTGCTCGCCGGCCGCGCCGCGCCCGCCAAGCGCCGCGCGGGCACGTAGCCGGGCCGAGGACGACGGGCCCGACGATGGCGGCGCAGGTCACGAAGAGCCGGCCGACGGGCGCCTCCCTCCCCGCCGACGCCGAGATCGCCATCATCGGCGCGGGCGTCATGGGCCTCGCGCTCGCGTACAACCTGGCGCTCCTCGGCGTCAAGCGCGTCGTGGTGCTCGACGGCCACTACCTCGCCTGGGGCGCCTCGGGGCGCAACGGCGGGGGCGTGCGCCAGCAGTGGTCGACCGAGATGAACATCCGCCTCATGCAGGAGTCGGTGGAGCTGTGCGCGGGGTTTGCGCGCGAGCTCGGCATCAACGTGTGGATGCGCCGAGGCGGCTACCTGTTCCTCGCGCGCACGGCGGCGGCCCGCGCGCGCCTCGAGAAGAACGTCGCCCTGCAGAACCGCTGCGACGTGCCCACGCGCCTCGTGCGCCCCGAGGACGCACGCGCCATCGTGCCCGAGCTCGACGTCGAGGGCTTCGAGGCCGCTTGCTACAACGCCACCGACGGCATCGTGTTCCCGTGGCCGTTTTTGTGGGGTTACGCGCGCGCCGCCGGCCGGCGCGGCGTCTCGATCCACACGGGCACGCCCGTGACGGCCATCGAAGGGGCGGCCGGCGCGTTTTTGCTGCACACGCCCAAGGGGATCTTGCGGGCCGCGCGCGTCGTGTGCGCTTCCGGCGCCTGGTCGCCCGAGGTCTCGCGCCTCGCCGGCGTCGCGCTGCCCGACTGGCCCGTGCGCCACGAGATCCTCTCGACCGAGCCGCTCAAGCCCTTCCTCAAGCCCATGGTGTCGGTCATCGAGAGCGGGCTCTACTTCTCGCAGTCGCTTCGGGGCGAGCTCGTGGGCGGCATCTCGATGCCCGAGGAGCGCGGCGGCGCGCGCCAGATCCGTCTCACCTCGAGCCTGGCCTTCTTGCAAACGATGGCGCGCGCCATGACCGAGATCATGCCCGTGCTCGCCGCCGTCAAGGTCGTGCGGCAGTGGGCCGGGCCCTACGACATGAGCCCCGACGGCAACCCCATCGTGGGCGAGGCGCCCGACCGCCCGGGCTTCTACGTTTGCTGCGGCTTCCAGGGCCACGGCTTCATGATGGCGCCCGTCGTCGCGCGCTACTACGCGCGCGCCCTCGCGGGCGAGACGCCACACGCCTTCTTCGAGGCCTGGCGCGCCGATCGCTTCACGCGCTCCGGCCCCGGTCCGGCCTCGGGAGGCGAGCGCGAGACCATGATCATCGGCTGAGGGTCGGGGGCTACCCGCCCGGCTTCACGAGATTGGAATAAATGAGGGGGCCGAGGCTGTCGACCATCATCTTGCCCACGAAGCTCTCGAGGTTGCGGCGCTGGTCGGCGCTGTCGTAGACGAACTTGATGCCCATCCCCGGCTCGTGGCCGGGCGGCGCCTGCGGCGGCAGCGGCTCGCCCTCCTTGACGATCCAGCGCACCTCGCCGCGCAGCGCGAGGGGCTCCGTGCGCGCGGGCAGCATGAGCTTGAAGAGAAAGACGGTGCCGATTCCGAGGGGCTTGTCCGTCTTGATGAACGTCCCCCCCTTCGAGATGTTCTTCGTATAGTCATAGAAGAACGTGTTGAGCCGCTTGTATTCGACCTTGAGCTCGATGGGCGCGCGCGCCTCCCTCCGTCGGTCGTTCTCGGCGTCGGACATTGAGCGCGTCTCCCTGGGCTCCCCGAGCCCGCGGCGCGCGGAACGGCGAGTATCTCCATGGTAAGGGCCGCCGTGTCGGCCGTCAACGCGCGCGTCGGGAGGCGCTTCTGGGTGTGGGCGGGCCTGCTGGGTCTCCTGGCCATGGGCCTGGATTTCGTGCCGCTTTTCGACGTCCTCGGGTACGACTTCGCCTTCGCGCTGGGGCTCGCCGGCGCCTTCGCCGGCGTCGACCTCGGTCACGGCGTCGTGGCGCGAGGGCGCGCCGCCGCCGCGGCGGGTTTGGCCCCGGAGCCGGCGTCGCCCGCGCGCGAGCTCGGGCGACACGTCGTCACGGCGCTCGCCGCGGCGCTCGCCGCGCTCGCGCTGCCGCTCTTGCTCTCGCTCGCGAACGCCGCGCGCGTGCGCAACTGCAGCCTGGGCGCTGGGCTCGGCTTCTTCGCGCTGCTGCCCGTCGCGACGGCGCTCTTCGCGGCGCCGGCGGGCGTGCTCGCCGCGAGCTTCGCGTCGCGCCGCGGGCGTCTCGCCGCCTGGGCGCTGCCCGTTTTGTCGCTCGCCTGGGCCCTCTGGCGCCTTTACGAAGGCCCGGCCGTGTTCGCCTTCGATCCCTTCGGCGGTTACTTCCCGGGGCCGATCTACGACGAGGCGCTGCGGCCGCCCGCGCGCCTGCTGCAGTTCCGGCTCGTCAACCTGGTCTGGATCGCCGCCGCCGTCGGCGTCGGCCTGGCCGCCGTCGGGCGCGGGCGCGATCCGCGGCGCTGGAGGCGCGGCTGGGCGTTGGCCGCGCTGCCGCTCGTCGTCGGCTCACTCGGGCTCTTCGCGGCGCGCGGCGCGCTCGGCTTCGCAGTGGGCCGGGCCGACCTCCGGGCGGCGCTCGATCGCGAGCTGCGCACGGAGCACTTCGTCGTGCGCTATGCGTCCTCGGCGGGCAAGACGCCCGTCGATCTCGCGCTCGAGGCCGAGGACTTCGAGTTCCGGTATGACCAGCTCGTCGTCGCGCTCGGCGCCGAGCCGGCCGGGGTCGTCACCGTCTGGGAGTTCCCGAGCGCGGACGTGAAGAAGGCGCTCGTGGGCGCGGGGCACACGCTCTACGCCAAGCCCTGGACGCGCGAGATCTTCCTGCAAGCGGAGCGCTTCCCCTCGTCGCGCCTGCGCCACGAGCTGGCGCACGTCTTCGCGGGCGCCTTCGGCGACCCGCTGTTCGGCGTCGCGTTCGCCTGGCGGTGGCACGGTCCCCTGCCCGTGCCCACGCTCGCCATGGGTCTCGTCGAAGGCCTGGCCGAGGCCGCGGACGCCAGCGATCCCGAGGGCGCGTCGACGATCCATCAAGACGCCGCCGCCATGATCGCCGACGGCCTGGCGCCACCTCTCTCGGCCATCGTCGGCGCGGGCTTCAGCGGGCAGTCGGGCGCGCGCGCCTACACGCTCGCGGGCTCGTTTTGCACCTACTTGCTCGAGACGCGTGGGCCCGAGCCGCTGCGGGCGCTCTACCGGTCGGCGGGCAACTTCACCGACGTCTATCGCACGCCGCTCGTCGACCTCGAGGACGAGTGGCGGCAGTTCCTGCTGCGCCAGCCGCTGTCGCCACGCGACAAGGCGCGCGCGAGCGAGCAGTTCCGCCGACCCGCCATCTTCAAGAAGGTCTGCGCGCGGGAGCTGGCGTCGCGCGTGGCGGAGGCTCGCGGGCTCGAGCGCGCGGCGCCCGCGACCGCCGTTCGTCTGCTCGAGGACGCCTGTCATGACGATCCTCACGAGCCCGGCTATCGCCTCGAGCTCGCGCAGGCGCGCGCGTTCGCGGGTGAGCGACGGGCGGCGCTCGACGCGCTCGGGCGCTTCGCCGGCGACGCAGACGTCACGCAGCCGCTGCACGCGCAGGCGGCGAGCCTCGCGGCCGAGCTCCAGTTTCACGCGGGCGACTTCGCGAACGCCACCGCCGAGGAGCAGCGCGTGCTCGCGCTCGCGACCGAGGACGGCGACCGGCGCCTCGCCATCGCGAAGCTGCGCGCGCTCGCGACGCCCGCGGCCCGCGAGACCCTCGGCCGCGCGCTCTTCGGCGACGAGCTCGGGGGCGCCGGCGCCGACCCCGTGCTGACGTTCCACCTCATGGGCGAGTACACGCGGCTGCATCCCTTGGACCGCGTCGGGCCGTACCTCCTCGGCCGCCAGCTCCTCGGGCGCGATCCGGCGCAGGCGCTCCCCTTCCTGCGACGCGCCTGCGACGACACGGCGCCGCTCGCGGCGCGGGAAGAGGAGGGCGTCCTGCCGCCGCTCTTCGAGCGCGAGTGCCGCCGCATGGTCGCGGAGGCGGGCTATCGCCTCGGCGACTTCGAGCGGGCGCGCGCGGCCCTCACGCTGCTCGCCAGCGAGGCCGACGGCGAGGCCGAGCGCCTGCGCGCGCTCGACATGCGCGCGCGTGTCGCGTGGGCGGCGGCGCGGCGTCACGGACCCGTGGGCGCCGCCGCCACGGCCGCGCACACCGAGTGACTCGCCGCGCTCGACGTCCGTCGAATGAATCGCCCACGCTGGACGCGCGGCAGTTGAATCTCCACGCTGGACGCGCGGCAGTTGAATCTCCGCGCTGGACGCGCGGCAGTTGAATCTCCGCGCTGCACGCGCGGCAGTTGAATCTCCGCGCTGGACGCGCGTCGAAGGGATGCGCACAATGCTCCCCATGCTACGGCAGCGGCAGGTGACGGCACGCGGCAGCAGCCGAGTTGTTCCGGCGCGCCTCGTGAGGTTCGGCGCATTCGCGCTGATGCTCTTGGCGAGTGGAGTCGCCGCCGCGCAGGCCACGGCGCCGCCGCCGGCGTCGGCACCGCCCGCGTCAGAGCCGCCCGCGGCGGCGCCCTTCGAGGCTGGCGACACCGCCCCACCTCCCGGCGTGGAGCCGATCGTGCCGCCGGGGACTGTCGTCCCGCTCCCTCCGGCGGCCGAGCCCGGCCTGCCGAGCCCCGCGACCGCGCCGCTCGTCGTACCTGCGCCCCCTGCGCCGAGGCACGAGCCCATCTATCGCGAGGACTGGTTCTGGGGCGCCGTCGGAGTGCTCGTACTCACGGGGGCGATCATCCTCGCTGTCTCGCTGAGCTCGGCCGATCCCTCGACGCCCAACACGAAGCTCGGAGACATGCGTGCATTCTAGACAGGGCGGCCGGCTCGCGCTGCTGCTGGTGCTCGCGGCGTCCGTCGCGGGCGCGTGCTCGAAGCCGAAGTCCTTCATCGTGCTCACGCTCCGCTCGGCCGACTCGACCGACATCGCCGGCGTCATGGAGGTCGACGTCACCGTCAATCAGGCGCCGTCGCTTTCCAAGTTTCTCAAGTACCCGCCCAAGGACGGCAAGCCCTTCACGATCAACATGGTCAACACCAACGATCTCTCGGTGAGCTTCACGGGAGGCCGCTCTGGCCCGGTCGATCTCTCGGTGGCAGTGAAGGATGCGTCCGGTTGCACGATCGGGTTTCTTGGCAATATCTCGGTCTCGATCCGGGAGGGCGACATCGCGTCGGCGGCCGTCGCGCTCCAAGCGCAGCCCCCCGATTGCTCGCAGACACCCGACGGTGGCGTCGACGCCGGGGGCGATGCCTTCCCGGGCTGCGATCCCGTGACGCCTGCGCTCGCGTGCATGTCCACGCAGACCTGCCAGGTGAACTGCCTGACCAAGAAGGGAGAGTGCACGGCGGGCGGCACGGGCGCGCCCGGCTCTCCATGCATGATGAACAAGGATTGCGCGCCCGGTTCGCAGTGCTTCGACTACTCGGGAACGGGTTGCGCCGTGAAGATCTGCTTGCGCTTCTGCAACGACGACAAGGCCTGCCCGTCGGGCGTAGCCGACGTGGGCGCCGACGGCGGCGCGAGCGACGGCGGCGGCGCGGAGGCTGGCGCAGCGTCCACGGGACCGCGCAGCGTCTGCCAGGGCTTGGTCCCCTGCGGCACGGCCCTCACGGCGTACCACACGTGCACCTTCGCGTGCGATCCACGCGCGAAGGCCGCCGCGGCGGCCTCGTCCGGCTGTCCCTCGGGCCTCTCCTGCCTCGTCGTCGGCAACATGGATCAGGTCGACTGCGCCTGCGCCGAGTCGACGCGCACAGGGGTCGATGGCGACGATTGCGCGACCGGCGCGCAGTGCGCGCCCGGGTTCATCTGCAACGAGATGGGGATGAACAAGAAGTGCCGCGCTGTCTGTCGCTGCGACGCCCAGGGCACGCCGGCGGCGTGTACGGCGCCGAACGAATGCGTGACGGGCAAGACCTGCACCGCCCTCACGAACGACACGACCTTCGGCGTCTGTTTGTAGCGCCGCGAATCTCGTCGCGCGAATCGTTCGGCGCGGTGTCCGCAGCGCTCGAGAAGGCCTGGTTTTACCGGTCAGGCGAGCGGCGTGGTACCGTGAGGTGGCGCGCGGATGACCGAGCCGACGACGACGAAAGGCCTGCAAGCGGAGCCGGCCGGGATCCTCCCGCGCGCCTTCGGTAACTTCACGCTGCTCAAGTCGATCGCGACCGGCGCACGCGGCGAGGTGTTCGCGGCCTTGCGCCCCGTCGAGATCGAACGGTTCTGCGCCCTCAAGATCCTCGACGAGGAGACGGTCAAGCGGCCGGACTTCGTGGCGGCGCTGCGCAACGAGGCGACGCGCGTCGTCCGGCGCATCCACGGCAACCTCGTGCAGGTCTACGACATCGGGCTCGTCGATCGGCGGCTCTTCTTCGTGAGCGAGCTCGTCGAGGGAGTGGACCTGGCGGCGCTCGTCGGCGAGCTCGCGCGCCGGCGGCAGCCCTTTCCCATTGACGTCGCGGTTTTCGTCGCCATGGAGGTCGCCGCGGCGCTGAGCTACCTGCGACGGCTCTCCGAGCGCAACGGCGAGGGGACACCGCTGCCCATGGGCCTGCCGCTCCGCGACGTGCTCCTCTCGGTCGATGGCGAGGTGAAGGTCTTGCACTACGGCGCCACGGTGTCGGCGCTGCCCACGGACGACGCGCTCAGGGCTCCCGAGAGCGGCCCTACCACCACCGGCGCCACGGACGCCCACCTTCTGGGCGCCTTGTTGAACCTGCTGCTCGGGACCGCCCTCGGCCAGACGCCCGCGCCGCCCCCGACGCTGGCGCGGCTCCTCGAGCGCGCGCTCTCGCCCGATCCGAAGGCTCGCCCCGCAGACGCCGACGAGGTGCGGGCCGCGCTGGGCACGATCTTACGCGCCCTCAAGGGCCCGGGAGCCGCGCCGGCCGTGGGCGACCTCGTGCGCGCGCGCGGCGGCGACGCCCTCGTCGACCGCGCGGCGCTCGCCGCGCTCGCGAAGGCGTTCGACCCGCGGCGCGGCGCCTCGCCGCCCACGTGGAAGGTCATCACGCTGACGCACCTCGAGACGGGCGGGGGCGCGCGCACGCCGCGTCCCGTCCTGACGCCCGTCGATCTCGGACACGGCGAGGTCATTCCCGGCACGCGCTATCGCATCCTCTCGAAGATCGGCGAGGGCGGGATGGGAAGCGTGTACCTCTCGGAGCACGTCGACCTCGAAAAGAAGGTCGCCTTGAAGCTGCTCCGCCCCGACGTCGCGCGCGACGCCGAGACGCTCCAGCAATTCCGTCAGGAGGCCCGCGCGGCGTCCAAGGTCGGCAGCGCGTACATCTGCGACGTCACCGACTTTGGCGAGCTCGCCGACGGGCGCGTGTTCTTCGTCATGGAGTACCTCGAGGGCCAGTCGCTGGGCCGCGTCGTGCGCCAGCTCTCTCGCATCGAGCCCGCGCGCGCCATTCCGATCCTGCGGCAGGTCGCGAAGGCGCTGGGCGCGGCACACGAAAAAGGCATCGTCCACCTCGACGTCAAGCCGGACAACGTCATGCTGCTCGCGCAGCGCAAGCGCGGCGACGCCGTCAAGGTCGTCGACTTCGGCATCGCGGGCCTCATGCACCAGACCGCCGAAGAGGAGGAGATCGCCGGCACGCCCGAGTACATCGCGCCGGAGCGCGCGAGCGGGCACGGCTACGACAACCGCAGCGACGTCTACGCGCTCGGCGTCATGGCGTACGAGATGTTGGGTGGCGTCGTCCCCTTCCACGGCAAGAACCACATCGCGACGCTGACGATGCAGGTCAAGGATCCGCCCCTGCCCTTGCGCCGGCAGCCGGGCGGCAAGGACGTCCCCGAGGAGCTCGGCGACCTCGTGATGCGCATGCTCTCGAAGGATCCCGCGGCCCGCCCGCAGAGCATGGCCGAGGTCGAGGCGCTGCTCTGCGAGGCGCAGATCGCGCTCGGGCTCAAGACGCCGTGGGACGACCTCGAGCTGCCGGCCGTGGAAGAGGCCTGGCGGCAAAGGCTCGAGCGGCGCATGCCATCGGCGGCGCGGCCGCGCAAGGCCATCATCCTCGGCGCGAGCGGCGTCGCCGTTGCGTCGCTCGCCGTCGCGCTTTACTTCGTCTTCATTCGGGCGCCCGACGTCGTCGTCAAGGAGGTGCGCGTCGAGCTCACCAACACGGAGGAGGCGCCCGCGGTCGCGGCTGCGCTGCTCAAGGCCGATCAGGCCGCCCGGCGCGAGCGCTACGTGCGACCGCCCAAGGACTCGGCGCTCTTCCACATCGAGCAGGCCGAGGGTGAGGCGCGACAGGTCGGCCGGCCGTCTGCGGGCGCGCGCGCTCTCCGACGAGCCTACGCATCGGCCCTGACGGTCGTCGGGAACGAGCTCGTCAAGGCCGACCTGCGCGATCTCGCCGTCACGAAGTACAAGGAGGCGCTGCTCTTTCTGCCGGACGACCCCGACCTCCAGGCCAAGGCCGAGCTGTCGCTCGAGGAGCGGAGGCGGCGGGAGCGGCGCGACGACAAACACGCCGCGGCGGCGCCCGCCCCGGCGCCCTCCCCTGGCGACGACGCGAAGGAGGCGGCCGCGCGCGCCTTCCTCGCCGCGACTCACGGCCGATTGTCGGAGGCTCGGCTCGCGCTCAAGAACCTCGCGACGCTCGACTCGGGCGGCGCGCAGGCCGCGCGGCTGGCCGACGCGCTGCGCGCGCGCGCCGCGAGCGCGTGGAACGCGGGCCACGTGGACGACGCGCGTCCACTCTACGCACTCGTCAGCGAGCTCGATGCGAGCGACGCCGAAGCCCGCGCGCGCGCCAAGGAGCCGCCGCCGCCCGCAACGCCGGCCGTGGACGCAGGCGCCGCACAACCCGCGGTCGCGGCGGGGGCGGCACCGGCCAAGGCCAAACGGCGCGGCGACGAGCGGGATGTCGACCCGGCCGCGCCGCGCGACACGGTCGCGTCGCGGCGCGCGAGCGACGCGGGCGTGGCGGCCATGGCGCGTGGTCGGCTCACCGACGCCGAGGGTGCCTTCACGAAGGCCGTGCGCGCGGATTCGACGAACGCCGTCGCCGTCGGCGGCCTCGCCGAGGTCGCCTTCGAGCGCGCGCGCTACAGCGAGGCCCTCGACTACGCGCGGCGCGCGGCGCGCCTCGCGCCAAAGATCCCCAAGTACCTCGTCGCGACCGGCGACGCCTACTTCAAGCTCTTGCGCTACGACGAGGCGCTCGCGAGCTACGACAAGGCCGCGACGCTCGCGCCACGCGACGCCGCCATCAAGAGTCGCCTCGACCGCGTCCGTTCCAAGATGGGCGCCGAAGGGGCCGCGACGGGCCGCGCCCCTGCGCGCTAGAACCGACCGGTGACGCCGACGCTGGCGGTTTGCGGGGCGGCCTCCGCGGCGGAGCGTGGCGAGCCGAAGCCACCGAGGTAGAGCCAGACCCCGCCGATCGTCGCCGAGGCCGCGCCGAGGCCCGCGAGCAGCGCGCCGAGGACGCGCGTGCTGCGTACGCGAGGGCAGTGGCCGAGGTCGTCGTGTTCGGTCGGCGCGCACGCCAGCTCCTGACCGTCGATCGACTCCGCCCAGACGCTGCCCACGAGGGCGGCGACGCCCACCGCGACGGCCGTCCAGCCGAGGGCGCGCAGCGGCAGCTTCGACGGCAAGACGACCAGGTCGAGGTCGAGCGTCTCGTCGACGCCGTTGACGGCCGTGAGCGTGCGCTCGAGGGGGTCGTAGCCTTCGGCGGCGAGCTCGAGCTTGTGCACGCCCGGCGGCAGCTCTCGATCGACGGGCGTCCGTCCCATGGGCTCGCCGTCGAGCGTGAGGCTCGCGCCCGCGGGACGCGACCGGATGATGAAGCGCGCGGGCGTGTTGGCGAGCGCCTCGAGGCGCGCGCGCAGCGCCGACGCCGCGAGGCCGACCTTCTCGCTCGCCTCCTCGACCCCGCAGATCTCGCAGCGCTCGCGGTTGGTCCCGATCGTGACGCCGCTCTTGCCGTTCACGAGGTCGAGCGTGACGTCGTAGGTCTTGTCGTGCTCGACGACCGACGCGAAGACGAGGAACGCGACGCCGAGCGCGTGCGCCGCCTTTCCCGTGCAACTGCCGCCCGAGCAGCTGTCAGCCTCGAGGCCGGCGGCCGCGAGGCGCTCCCGCACCATGGCGCCCGTCGTCACCTCGAAGCGCGCCGCGGCGAGCCCCTCGACGAGCCTCTGGGCGAACAGATCGCGGGCGGCCTCGGGCACCGCGCCCTCGAACGCGAGCCTCACGACGGCGACGCGCTGTTTTCCAGGCGCGCTCTCGTCGTCGGCCCGGGCCGGCCGCGCGACACCCGCGGCGAGCGCGAGGAGCAGCACGAGCCCGAGGCCAGGCGCCATGAGCGGGCTCCAGGCGACGCGCGCGCGCCCAGGCGACGCGTGGGACATGTATGGCATTGTACACGAGCCCCACGGCGCCGCGCGATGGGAGATCTGATACGCTTAGAGGCGGTCGCTCGTCTTTCTCCGCGTCTGCGTGGCCCCTCGTTCGTTGCGTCTTGGCCTTGCGTCGCGGCGGCGTCGCGACCTGATCACCTTGGCTTGGAGGCTCCTCATGCGTATCCGCCCCTCTGCGGTGATGTCCCTCGGCATCACGCTGGGCGTGTTGGCCGTCGCCGCGGCGCCAGCCTGCAACCGCGCCAACCCGCTCTATCGCGGGCTCGAGGGCGGCGCCGTGACGGGCGCCGGCGGAGCGCCGGGCAGCGCGGGCGATCAGGGCACGGCCGGCTCGGGCGGCGGCACGGGCACGGCTGGCGCCGCGCCAGACTCGGGAATGCCCCTCGACGCCGACACCGGCCGCGACGCAACGCTCGGCGCCTGCCAGCAGGCCAGCGACTGCCTCACGGCGCGAGGCACGCCCCAGTGCGGCGCGTGGGAGTGCCGCTCCGGGAAATGCGCGGTCCTCTGCCCCGCCTGCACCGACAACGACAACGACGGCTTCGGCGTGGGGATGGGATGCGCCGGCCCGGACTGCGACGACAACGATCCCACAGTGGGGAGCTCGGCGACGCGCGCGTGCTACGAGGGCAAGGGCGGCACACTCGGCATCGGCGCCTGCCGCGCGGGCTCGCAGTTCTGCGCCGAGGGAATCTGGTCGACGTGCGGCGGGCAGGTGCTGCCCGCGGGCGAGGCCTGCAACGGCGTCGATGACGACTGCAACGGGAAGACGGATGACGGCCTCGGCACTATCTCGTGCGGCCTCGGCACGTGCGCTCAGACGGTTCCGGCGTGCGTGGGCGGCGTGCTCGGCGTGTGCAAGGCCGGCACGCCCGCGCTCGTCGACCTCTGCGACGGGAAGGACAACGATTGCGACGGCGCCGTCGACGACGGCTGCGACACGGCCTGCGTTCACGTCGCGCCGAGCGGGGACGACATGACGGGCACGGGCACGATTCTGCGTCCGTTCCGCTCGATCCAGGCGGCCATCGACTTCTCGGCCGGCGCGTCCACGCGCCCCAAGAACGTTTGCGTCGCGGGCGGTAACACCTGCGTCGACACGAACATCTACATGGCCAACGACGGAAACCCGCTCACGATGGCGAACGGCGTCTCGCTCTACGGGAACTACGAGGCGCTGACCTGGTCGCGGTGTCCCTTCGGCACCGTGGGGTTGCCAAACCTCACGGTTACGATCGCGGCGCGCACGACCGCTGGGGTGACGTTCCCCACGACGGTGACGACGCCCACGGTCATCGACGGTGTGCGCATCGCGCGGTTCGGCGGCGGCGGTGGCGGCGGAGCCACGGTGGGCATCACCGTCTCGGGCGCCAAGCAGGTCCAGATCTCGAATGTCGTCATCGACGACGCGCAGAACGCCATGACGTCATATGGCGTGAGCCTCTCGGGCGGCGCAGAGGCGCTCATCACGCGCTCGGGCATCTTCGGCGGAGCCGGGAGCGTCGCTTCGGCCGGCGTTCACTCCGTCGGCTCGAAGCCCACGATCCGCGAGAACTGCGCGGCGATCGACGCGACGACAGGCCACTGCACGTCGGCCTGCTCACCGACGAGCGTCGGCATCCATGGCCGGTCGCCGTCAGGCGCCGGCGACGACAACGGCGCGACCGAGGCCGTCGCCATCGATCTCGTCGATTCGCCTGGTGCCGTCATCGAACGGAACGCCATCTGCGGGACGCCGGGCGCCACGGGGGCCGGGCTCCGCGTGGCGGGCGCGGCTGCCGGCACGGTCGTGCGCGGCAACTCGATTACGGCGGAGGGCGGCACGACGCTGGGGCTCGGCATCTCGATGCTCGCCTGCGCCGACGCCGCCCCCTGGATCGTCGACAACGAGGTCATCGTGGGCGACACCGTGGGCACCGCGACGCGCGCCGCGGGCATTTACGTGGCGGGCGCGTGCCACCCCGTGATCGACGGCAACTCGAAGATCGCGGCGGGCGGCACCGGCACCCCCGACGCAGCGTTCGGCGTTTTTTGCGGCGCCGACGCCAACGGCGTGAGCCGCTGCTCGGTCACGGGCAACAAGCTCATCCAGGGCTCGCCCACCGCTCGCCCCGGCCAGACGATCGCCGTCGCCTGCGACGCCGGCGGCTGCGCCCGCGTCTCGGGCAACACGATCATCGGCCAGGGCGGCGCGACGGTCGTCGGTCTCTCGCTCCGCGCCACGGGGGCCTTCGTCGACCGCAACGTCGTCACGGGCGGTTGCGGCTCGAAGACGACGACGGCCGTGCTCGCCGAGGACGCGCGCTCCCGCGTCGAGAACAACCTCGTGCACGGCGCCGCCTGCGCCGCGAACGGCTCGACGCCAGAGGCCGACGGCGTGCGCGTGCTCGTGGCGCTCGGCGGGAACGAGGTCGACGTGAGCTCCAACACGATCGATGCCGGCGGCAGCGGCGCCTGCCAGGGCGTTGCGGCGGGGATCGGCCTCGGCGCCGCCGCCGGCCCCAAGAGCCCGCACGGCATCTTCCGCGACAACATCCTGCGCGCGGGCGCTTGCTCGCTCGGACGCATCGACTTCATCGAGACCGAGGCCACGACGACGCCGCGGCTCTTCGGTCACAATGACCTCGATCCGACGGGCGCGCCCACGTCGCTCTATCTCCGCCCTGGCGCCGCCAATCCGCCGACGATCATGACCATCAACATGTTAACGGGCGCCTCGGGCAACATCAGCGCCGATCCGGCCTTCGTCGGGCCCGCCGATTTTCATCTCTCGGCCGGCTCCCCCTGCGTCAACGCGGGGACGTCCGTTGGCGCGCCCAAGACCGACCTCGACGGCAAGGCGCGCGACGACCATCCCGACATCGGCGCCTACGAGCGCTGAAGCTCCTTCTTCGAACCTGACACCGACGTCGCGGATCCGTCGCGTGTCGAGCGGCAAATTCACGCGCCGGCGCGGCGGCCGGTCTGGCCCCGTTCGTGCACATCGGTCCCTGCGTGCAGCCAGCCTTGCACGGACTCGACGATGGGCGTGGCGCCGCGACGCCCGAGCTCGCGCCCCCGTCAAAGGCCGGCTCGCCTGTCGGACGGCGCTTCGTCGGACGCTTCGTCGAACGCTTCGTCTCCACCTACCTGACCGCCGATCCGCGCAGCCTCGCGGTGGGCCGCATCGCGCTCGCGGCCGTGCTGCTGCTCGATCTCGTCAAGCGCTGGGTGCAGCTCGGGAGCTGGTACACGAACGAAGGCCTCGTCCCCAACCACACGCTGCTCTGGCGGCCCTCGTTCGCCCACGTCTTCTCGTTCTTCTACATGGCCTCGTACACGCACGAGGCGGTCCTGGGCTTCGTCATCTGCGCGCTCGCGTACACGGCGCTGCTCGTCGGCCTCTACACGCGCGCGGCGCAAGTGCTGAGCATGGTGTGCGTGATGTCGCTGCATGGACGCCTCCTGCTCTTCGACAACGGGGGTGACGTCGTGCTCGGCTTGCTCGCGATCTGGACGGCGTTCTTGCCCACGGGGCGTCGCTTCTCCGTCGACGCCGTGCTCGGTCGTGGCGGGCCCGCCCGGCGCCGAGTCATCTCGCTCGCCGTGCTCGCCCTCACCTGCCAGCTCGCTTTCATCTACTTCTTCAATGCCGTCCACAAGAACGGCGAGACCTGGCGCGAGGGCAGCGCCGTTCACTATGTGCTGCACCTCGACCGCCTCGTGACGCCGCTCGGCGTCTGGCTGCGCACGCGCATGACCCCCGGCCTCTCGCGCGTCATGACCTACGGCGCGCTCGGCATCGAGTGGTCGCTGCCGTGGCTGCTCCTGTCGCCCATCGCCGTGCGCCACTGCCGCCGCGCGGCCATCGCGCTCATCGTCATGCTGCACGTCGGGTTCGGCCTGCTCATGAACCTGGGCGTGTTCGTGCCGGCCATGATCGCCTTCGCGCCGCACTTCATCCACGCCGACGACTGGGACGCCCTCTCCCGTTGGTGGGGCCGCTCGCGCTTCGGCGCGCCGCGCTGGGCGGGCCTCGAGGCGCGGTCCGCCGCCGCGCTTCGCCAGGCCGGCGCGTTCTTCACGTTCGGCCGCTCGCTGCGGATCGTGCCACCCGGTCCCGCGGTGACGGCGCTCGCGCGGAGCGTGCCCGCGCTGCGCGAAGGAATCGTGGCGCTGTTCATCGTCGTCGCCGCAAACCAGTTGCTGGACGAGAACCAGGCCGCGCATCGCTTGATCGACCACCACAACGCCCCGGCCGTCGCGGCGGCCGTCACCTACCTCAACCTCTTCCAGGGCTGGTCGATGTTCGCGCCCGAGGTGAACAAGACCGACATCAACATCGCCGTCGACGCCGTGACCGCCGACGGCCGGCACGTCGATCCGTGGAACGAGGCCGCGAACCCCAAGTACCCGGCGCCGGGGGCGACGATCCCGAGCGCCATGGGGCCGAACTGGCTCTTCTACCAGTACGTCACGCGCCTGCCCTGGTGGCCCGCGTACAACCAGGCGTTCCAGGAGTGGATCCTCCGCTACCCGCGGCGCACCGGCCGCGCCGAGGACGAGATCGTCTCGTTCAAGGCCTACAAGGTCGAGGACGACAGCCCGGCGCCCGGCGCCTCCGAGCCCACGAACCCGCGCGCGACGCTCATGCTCGAATACAGGTCGGCGGGCGCGGCCGTGGCCGACGGGTCGTGAGCGGTCTGTTGCGCGCTTGAAGACCCCGGAATGCGAACGTCGCCTCGTGGGTGCCGCCCGACCTGAAGGTGCTGCCGGGATCTTGATTGGAGCAATGATTCGCTACGAGCACTCGGCGCAGTCGGCGACGCAGAGATCGCCGCCCGCGACGGTCTTGCAGCCGACGGGCTTGGGCGTCGGCGTGCCCGAGGCGTCGACGCCCGAGCATGAGGCGCAGATGAGGCCATCCTTGCGGAGAACGCCGCCCGTCGGCGACGTGCACTCGGGGCCTTCGACGCGATGCTGCGGGCAATCGGAATACACGGCGCCGCCGGCGCCGCTCGCGTCCGGGCCGGGCGGCAGCGCGGCGCTCCCGCAGGCGGCTGCCATGAAAAGGGCGAGGAGTCCGCTGAGTCTCATCGGCAGCGAGACTTCAGCACTCGGCGCGCACGCGCAACGACGATCGGACGTATCGGTGATCCAGACGGGCGATCCTGCTTGACCTGAACATTAGTTCAGTGATAGTCTTGGGCATGTGTCGCACGCGCTCAAACTGGATCCGGAGCTCGCTTCTCGGCTGGTCACGGCGCAGCGGCTCGAAGAGCGGCGGGGGCAAAGGAGCAGCGGCTTGCCCGCGCTCGACGCGCTCCTCGGCGGCGGGTGGCCGCAGGGGGCGCTGAGCGAGCTTTCGGGGCGGCGGTCGTCGGGGCGGACCTCTGTGATGCTGGCGACTTTGGCGCGGGCGACGCGCGCGGGCGAGGCGACGGCGCTCGTCGACACGGGCGGCGCGCTCGATCCGCGCGCGGCGGCGGCGTGCGGCATCCCCCTGCCCCGCCTGCTGTGGATCCGGTGCGCGCCGGCCCAGGCGCTCAAGGCGGCCGACCTCGTCGTGAGCGCGGGCGGCTTCGACGTGCTGGCCCTCGACCTCGGCGACGAGCGGCCGCGCGGGCCCACACCGACGGCGGCCTGGGTGCGGCTCAAGCACGGCGCCGAGCGCCAGGGGACGAGCGTGCTCGTCTTGACGTCGGCGCGCGCCGTGGGCGCGTTCGCGACCGCCGCCGTCGAGCTCTCTGCGGCGGCGCCCCGGTTTTTCCCGGACGCGGGCCAGGGCGGTCCGCCGCTGCTGGACGGCGCGCGCGTGAAGATCGAATGCGTGCGCCGCGCGGGCCGCAGCGCGACCGACAACCCCGAGGAGCACCACGCGCCATGCGCCTGGCTTGCGTTTACGTGCCGCAGCTAGCGCTCCAGTCGGTGCTGCGACGCGCGCCCGAGCTGCGCGGCGTCCCCTCGGCACTGGTCGCGAAGACAGCGGAGCGCGGCCGGCCGCGCATCTTGGAGCTGTCGGCCGGGGCGCGGCGCGCGGGCGTCGCGCCGGGGATGGCGTCCGCGCAGGCCGAGGCGGCGTGCCCGGGGGTGCGGCTGCTCGAGGCGTCTCCCGCCGATGTCGAGGCCGCCGCGGCCGCGCTCGGCGACGTGGGGTACGCGTTCGCGGCGCGCGTCGAGCGCGAGCCCGAGCGCGTCTTCTTCGACGTCGAGGATCTGGGCCGGCTCTATCCGCTGGGCGAGAACGCCATCGCGCAGGCGGTGCAGGCGCAGGCGGCGCGCGTGGGGCTCGAGGCGCGCGTCGCGATCGCGAGCGGCAAGGGCCTGGCGCGCGTCGCGACGCGCGCGCACGAGCTCTGCGTCGTGCCCGCGCTCGCCGCGCCCGCGCGCGCCTTTCTCGCCGGTCTGCCCATCGAGCAGCTCACGATGGACGGCACGCTGCGCGCCGCCTTCCGGCGCTGGGGAACGCGCACGGCCGCGCAGGTGGCCGAGCTGCCGCCCGACGCCGTCGCGCTGCGCCTCGGCGAGCCGGGGGCGCGCGTGTGCCGCCTCGCGCGCGCCGAGCCGGGCGACGACGACGAGCCGTTCACGCCGCGGTTGCCCGAGGACGCGCTCGAGGAAGCCATCGAGCTCGACTACCGCCTCTACGAGCTCGAGCCATTGACCTTCGTGCTGCGCGGCCTCGTCGATCGCGCGCTCGCGCGGCTCGCGACGCGCGGCCTGGCGTGCGCCGGTCTCACCGTGCGCCTCGCGCTCGACCCGCGCGGCCTCGACGTGCGCAGCGTGCCCATCGCGGCGCCCACGCGCGACGCCGCGACCTTGCTCCAGCTCCTGCGCCTCGATCTCGCGCGCCGGCCGCCCGACGCGCCCGTCACGGGAGCGCGCCTCGTGGCCCTGCCGGCGCGCTCGCGCGCCACGCAGCTCGACATCTTGCGACCCGCGGGGCCGGCGCCCGATCGCCTCGCGGCGACCATCGCGCGCCTTGCCGCGCTCGTGGGCCCGGAGAACGTCGGCGCGCCCGCGGCCGAGGACACCTGGCGCGAGGAGGCCGTCCGCGTGGCACCCTTCGCCCTCGCGGCGCGCACGGCCCCGCTCGCGCCCGCGTCATCGACATCTCCGTCCGACGCGCTGCTCGCGATCCGGCGGCTGCGGCCCGCGCAAGAGATCGAGGTGCTCATGGGGCGCGGCGGCCCGACGGCGATGCGCGGGCCCGACACGACGGCGCGCGTGCTCGTCGCCGCGGGGCCCTACCGCGCGTCGGGCGAGTGGTGGCACGCGCGGGAAGAAGGCGGCAGCTGGGCGCGCGAGTACTGGGACGTGCACGCCTCCGACGGCGCCATCTACCGCGTGCACCAGGACGGCCGCGACGGCCGCTGGTTCCTCGACGGCTACTACGACTGACGCCCACAAAATGAACCTCGCGACGAAATCGGATTATGTCGAGCTGCGCTGCCGCTCGGCCTTCAGTTTTCTGGACGGTGCCTCGCTGCCCGAGGAGCTGATCGCGGCGGCCGCCGCACGCGGACACGACACGCTCGCGCTCGCCGATCCGAACGGCGTCTACGGCGCGCCGCGCTTCTTCGCGGCGGCTCGCCGGGCCGGGATCCGCCCCATCGTCGGCGCCGAGCTCGCGCTCACGACCGATGCGCATGGCGGCGCGCCGCCCCCCGTGCTGCTGCTCGTCGAGGACAGGCGCGGCTACCAGAACCTCACGCGGCTCCTCACGCGCGCCTGGGCCGGGCGGCGCAAGGAGCAGGGGCCCGTCGCGACGCACGCGCTGCTCGCCGAGCACGCCGCCGGGCTCATCGCGCTCGGCGGCGCGACGGCGCGCCCGGATCTCCCGGACCTCGTGGCGGCCTTCGGGCGGTCGAACGTCTTCCTCGAGGTGCAGCGCCACCTCGACGCCGACGAGGCGCGGCGCGCGCGGGCCGCGGTCGCGCAGGCGGACATCGCGGGCGTCGGGCTCGTCGCGACGAACGACGTCCGTTACGCCGAGCCGTCAAAGCGCCTGCTGCACGACGTGCTCACGTGCGCGCGGCACCGCGCGACCGTCGACGAGATCGGGCGCCGCCTGCCCATGAACGCCGAACGCTGGCTGAAGTCGCCCGGGCAGATGGGGGCGCTCTTCCGCGACCTGCCCGCCGCCGTGCGCGCGACGCGCGCCATCGCCGAGCGCTGCGCCTTCACGCTCGGCGATCTCGGGTACTCGTTCCCGAGCTTTCCGGTCGCGCCCGGCGAGACCGAGCAGAGTACGCTCGCGCGGCTCTGCGCGGCCGGCGTGGCGCGCCTGTACGACCCGGGCGATCCGCTGCTGACCAAGGTGCGCGCGCAGATGCGCCGCGAGCTCGGCATCATCGAGCGCCTCCAGCTCGCGGGTTACTTCCTCGTCGTGTGGGACATCGTCGAGTTCGCGAAGTCGCGCGGCATCATGATCCAGGGCCGCGGCTCGGCGGCGAACTCGGCCGTCTGTTATCTCCTCGGCATCACGGCGGTCGATCCCGTGCGCATGGAGCTGCTCTTCGAGCGCTTCCTCTCGGAGGAGCGCATCGAAAGCGCCACCAACGCCGCCGACCGCATGCCCGACATCGATCTCGACTTGCCCTCGGGTGACCGGCGCGAGCTCGTCATCCAGCACGTCTACGAGAAGTACGGCGCCCGCGGCGCCGCCATGACCGCCAACGTCATCACGTACCGGCCGCGGCTGGCCGTGCGCGACGTGGGCCGGGCCCTCGGCCTGTCCGAGGACCAACTCGGGCGCATCTCGAAGCACCTGCCGGGGTCGATCGTCGACGCCGGCACGCCACTTTCGGCCTACATCGAGATCGCGGGCTTTCCGCGCGGCGACCGGCGCACGCGCCTGCTCGGCGAGATCGCCACCATGCTGCTCGATCTGCCGCGCCACCTCGGCCAGCACTCGGGCGGCATGGTGATCGCGGCTGGGCGCCTCGACGAGGTCGTGCCGCTCGAGCCCGCGAGCATGCCCGGGCGCGTGATCGTCCAGTGGGACAAGGACGACTGCGCCGACCTCGGCCTCGTCAAGGTCGACCTGCTCGGCCTCGGCATGATGGCCGTCCTCGAGGACGTCGTGCCCATGATCCGGCGCCACGAGGGCGTCACGATCGACTACGCGCGCCTGCCGCAGGGCGACCCGAAGACCTACGCCATGCTCCAGGCCGCCGACACCGTGGGGACGTTCCAGGTCGAGTCGCGCGCCCAGATGGCGACGCTGCCGCGCATGAAGCCGACCTGCTTTTACGACATCGTCGTCGAGGTCGCGATCATCCGCCCGGGCCCCATCGTGGGCAAGATGCTCAACCCGTACCTCCTGCGGCGCACGGGCGAGCAGAAGGTGGCCTACCCGCACCCGTCGCTCGAGCCCATCCTCGCGCGCACGCTCGGCATCCCGCTGTTTCAGGAGCAGCTCATCCGCATGGCCATGGTAGCGGCCGGGTTCACGGGCGGCCAGGCCGACGAATTGCGGCGCGCCATGGGCTTCAAGCGCTCGCAGCAGCGCATGAACGCCATCGAGGTCGACCTGCGCGCGGGCATGAACGGCAACGGCATCACGGGCGCCGCGCAGGACGAGATCGTGCAAGGCATCAAGTCGTTCGCGCTCTACGGCTTTCCCGAGTCGCACGCGGCCTCGTTCGCGCTGCTCGCCTACGCGTCGGTGTACCTCAAGGCGCATCACCCGGCGGCCTTCCTGTGCGCGCTGCTGAACAACTGGCCCATGGGCTTTTATCACCCGGCGACGCTCGTGACCGACGCCGTCCGCCACGGCGTCGAGGTGCGTCCCATCGACGTCACGCAGTCGGGGTGGCTGTGCGATCTGGAAGACGGCGGCCGGAGCCTGCGACTCGGGTTCCGCTACGCCTCGGGCTTTCGCGAGGAGAGCGGCAAGCGCATCGAGGCGGCGCGCGCCGCGAGGGCGTTCGGCTCGCTCGCCGACTTCGAGGCGCGCGTGGGCGCGAGCCCCGAGGAGCTCGCGCGCCTGGCCGACATCGGCGCCTTCGCGGCGCTGGGCGGCACGCGGCGGCAGGCGCTGTGGCAGGTCGAGGCGCTCGGGCGGTCGGGCGCGCTCTTCTCTCATTACCAAAGTCCGGAGGCGTCACCTTTGCCGGAGATGAGCGACGCCGAAGAGCTGACGGCCGACTTCCGAGGAACGGGCCTCACGACCGGGCCGCACCCGATGGTGTTCGCGCGCGAGGAGCTGCGACGCGCCGGCGTCCTCACCGCTGCTGACCTCCTGCGCGTACCCGACGGCCGCCGCGCACGCGTGGGCGGCGTCGTCGTCGTGCGCCAGCACCCCGAGACGGCCAAGGGCTTCGTCTTCATCACGATCGAGGACGAGACGGGCTTCGCGAACGCCATCGTGACGCCGCAGCGCTTCGCGCGCGACCGCGAGATCATCGTCGAGACCAACGCGCTCGTCATCGAGGGCGTCGTTCAGAACCAGCGCGGCGTCGTGGCCATCAAGGCCGACGGGTTTCAGCCCATCGGCGGCAGACCGGCGGCCATCGACATCTCACACGACTTCCACTAGAGCTGTCCGAACTCTCGGTCGAAGGTCGCGCGCACGCGCGCCATGGCCGCGTCGAGCTGCGCCGCGAGCGTGCCCGGGGGCAGGCCGAACGTGCGCGCGAGGGGCTCGAGGTCGCGGGGGCTCACGACGTCTTGGGGGCGATCGTGCAGGAGGCGCAGGCGCAGCCCGACGCGCTTCAAGAAGGCGTGGTCATCGCGCAGCGCGGCCGGCCAGCCGAGCGTCACGAGCCTGTCGAGCGCGTCGGCCGTCACGGTCGTGCGCACACCGGCGTCGTCGCGGTGCCGGAGCTGGCCGAGCGCCACGAGGAACTCGACGTCCATGACGCCGCCCGGGTCGAAGCGAACGTGGCGCGAGCCGCTGGGGACGCGGCCGCGCTCGCGCGCGACGCGCGCCCGCATGTCGCGCAGCTCGGCGCGGAAACGCGGCTGGTCGAAGGCCCGGTCGAAGGTGATGGCGCGCAGCATCTCCTCGATCTCGGCGCGCCGCGCGGGCGGCTCCGTCGAGTAGACCACGCGCGCGCGCAGGAGCGCGACGCGCTCCCAAGCGGCGGCCTCGCGCTCGTGATAGCGGGCGAAGGCGCTGCTCGAGGTCACGAGCAGTCCCTGCGCGCCCGACGGGCGCAGCCCCGTGTCGACCTGATAGAGGCGCCCCTCCTCGAGCAGGGCCTCGAGGGCGCCGATCACGCGCTGCGAGGCGCGCACGAACCACTCCTGCGAGCCGAGTCCCGTGCTGCTCTCGCCCGCGTCATCGTCGTCCTGGCCATAGAGGAAGACGAGGTCCAGGTCGGAGCCGTAGCGCATCTCGCGCGCGCCCAGGCTGCCGAGCGCGAG
>DASXOE010000027.1:0-25494 GCA_036494575.1 Polyangia bacterium
GCATACATCTATGGTAAGATCATATGCATGAGGACCACCCTCGACCTCGATGAGGATCTCCTGAGGAGAGCGATGAGCGCCACGAAGAGTCCGACCAAGACGGCTGTCATCGAGCAGGGACTCCGCGCGCTGATCGCGCGGGCTGCTCGGGAACGGCTCGCCTCCCTTTACGGCTCCGATCCCGGCGCCAAGGCCCCGCCGCGCCGGCGCACGGCCCGGTCGCGATGATCCTCGTCGACACGTCGGTCTGGATCGACTTCGTGGCGGGTCGGCCCGCGGCGGCCGAGCTGAAGGCGTTGCTCCTGGCCGACGAGGTCGTGTGCCACCCCGCTGTTCGCGGTGAAGTTGCCCTCGGAAGCCTCGCGGAACGCGGTCGGGTGCTCTCCCTGCTCGCGGCGCTGCCCCGAGCCGACGCCGTGGACGACGAGCATGTCATGGCGCTCATCGCGAGAGCGCGCCTCGACTCGAAGGGCATCGGTTGGGTCGACGCGCATCTCCTCGCCTGCGCCGAACACGATCGGCTGCCGCTGTGGACCCATGACCGGCGCCTGCAGAACGTGGCCCGTCATCTCGGCGTGGCTCGCTGAGCTTGCCTGAAAAAAGTTCGGCGGGGCTGTCGATCCGACCTAGCGCCGAGCGACTTAGGGGCGGACATTTCAGTCCCAAGAGGCCAAGGAGAGACCCATGCAATACATGCTGCTGATCTACGGGAGCGAAGCCGGCGCGAAGGACAGGACGCAGGCGGACATGAACGCCATGATGGCGGAGTACGGGGAGTTCACGCAGTCGATCGTCAAGAGCGGACACATGAAGGCCGGCGACGCCCTTCAGCCGTCGACGACGGCGACGACGGTGCGCGTGCGCGACGGCAAGGCGCTGCGGACCGACGGTCCCTTCGCCGAGACGAAGGAGCAGCTCGGCGGGTATTACCTCGTCGAGGCCAAGGATCTAGACGAGGCCACCAAGATCGCGGCGCGCATCCCGGGCGCGCGCTCGGGCTCGATCGAGGTGCGCCCCGTCATGGTGCTCCCGCCCGGATACCCGCGCCCCTGAGCGGAGCAGGCGGCCGCTCGGGCTATGCTGGCGGCCCGAGCGGTCCATGGACTCCAGCGCGACGATAGAGGCTGTGTATCGCGAGGAGCGGGGGCGCGTCCTCGCGACGCTCATCCGCCTCCTCGGCGACTTCGACCTCGCCGAGGACGCGCTCGCGGCCTCCTGGGAGGCGGCCGTGCGGCAATGGCCGCACGAGGGCCGGCCCGACAATCCGCGCGCCTGGCTCATTCGCGCGGCGCGCAACAAGGCCGTCGACGATGCGCGGCGCCGAGCCCGCGCGGCTCGCGCGCAAGAGGAGCTGCAGGCGGAAGCTCTCGCGGACGCCACGCCGCCGGAGCTCGACGAGGCGTACGATCCGGGCGCTCCCGACGACCGGCTTCGATTGATGTTCACCTGCTGCCACCCGGCCCTCGCGGTCGAGGCCCAAGTCGCGCTCACGCTGCGCACGCTCGCGGGGCTCGCAACCGAGGAGATCGCGCGCGCCTTCCTCGTGCCGGCGGTCACGATGGCGCAGCGGCTCGTTCGGGCCAAGCAAAAGATCCGCGCCGCCGGCATCCCCTACCGCGTCCCCGAGGAGGACGAGCTGGCCGAGCGCGTCGACGCCGTCATGGCCGTCGTTTACCTCGTCTTCAACGAGGGATACGCCGCGACGTCGGGCGACGAGCTCGTGCGGCGCGAGCTCTCGGCCGAGGCCATCCGCCTCGGGCGCCTGCTGGTCGAGCTCATGCCGGCCCGCTCGGCGCCGCGCGGCTTGCTGGCGCTCATGCTGCTGCACGACGCGCGGCGCGAGGCGCGCGTCACCGCTGACGGCGACCTGGTCGTGCTCGAGGAGCAGGACAGGTCGCGCTGGGACCAGGGGCAGATCCGCGAGGGCCTCGCGCTCGTCGAGGAGGCGCTGCGCGCCGCGCCGGCCGACGCCTTCGCCCTGCAAGCCGCCATCGCGGCGCTCCACGCGCGCGCGCCGCGCCCCGGCGACACGGATTGGCCGCAAATCGTCGCGCTCTACGCGCGTCTGTTCGTCGTGCAACCGTCGCCCGTCGTCATGCTCAACCACGCCGTCGCCGTCGCGATGGCGCGCGGGCCGGACGAGGGCCTGCGCCTCCTCGATCAGCTCGCGGCCTCCCACGCCCTGCCCGGCTATCACTGGTTGCCGGCGGCGCGCGCCGATCTGCTGCGGCGCCTCGGGCGGCGCGCCGAGGCCGCCACGGCGTACGGCGAGGCGCTCGCGCTCGTCGGTAACGATGCCGAGCGCCGGTACCTGCGGCGGCGCCTCGAAGAGCTCGGCGCCTGACGCTGAGCGTGCGCGCGCCGAACGTCGCGTTTGACAGCACCGGCGGACCGGCCGCCCATGAAGGGGCCGTGCTCCCCGGCCCCCTCCACCGGCTGACGCGCCTCAAGGAGGATCCCGCGGCGATGTGGCTGCTCCCGCTCGACCGGGTCATCGTGACGCTCAAAGGCTGGGCGGCCTGGGCTCTTTACGGCGCGTTCCTCTATGGCGTCCGGTGGGCGGTCGAATTCATGATCGAGACGCTGCTCCACACGAGCGGGCAGAGCCTCCCCCGCATCGCGGCCGGCGTCGTGGGCCTGACGCTGCGCTGCCAGGACGGCCTCTCGTGGGCACGAAGACGACGATCCAGGACCTGACCGAGCTCCAGTACGGGCGCCCCGCGGACCGAACGGCCGTCGCGTCGACGAAGGAGCGCCCCTCCTCCTCTTCCCGCTCCCGGCCGAGCGCCGCGAGGTCTAAGGACCGCGGCAAGCTTCCCACGGCGCCTCCGCGGCCGTAAGCTGCCGCGCGTGAATCCCGTCATCTTGTTGATGCTGCTCGGAAGCCTCGCGGCGTCGACGCGCGGCGCGCCCTCGGCCGAGGAGCAGCGGCTCTACGCGGAGGGCCTCACGGCCTTCGGCGCCGGCGACGCGCGCGCCGCCGAGCGGGCCTGGCAACAGGGCTACGGCATCACCCAGGATCCGGCCTTCCTCGTTCGCATCGGCGAGGCCGAGGAGAAGGCCGGCGCGCCCGGCCAGGCGGTCGAGACCTACCGGCGCTACCTGCGCGAGGCGCCCGATGCCTCGGATCGACGCGACATCGAGCAGCGCGTCGCGCGGCTCGCGCCGGTCGCCGCCCCGGCGAGGGCCGCCCGCGCGGCCGATCCGGACGAGGAACCGCGCGAGCTCGGCGCGGCGCTCCCGCCCGAGTCGGCCTCGGCGCCGCCCGCGCCCGTGGCGCGCGCCACCGTCGGCGATTCGGAGATCGACGAGAAGCGCGCGGCCGACGAGGGCGAGTCGGGTTGGAACCGCTACAACATCACGGCGATGTCGGCGGCGGGCGTGACGGTCTTGCTGCTCGGAACCGCCGCCTTCTTCGGCGCCGAGGCCGCCTCGAAGGAAAGCGACGTCGACCGCCTGCAAGGCTATCACGACGAGAAGACGGGCCGCCCCGTGGCGTATTCGACCGTTTCGCGGCAATACGAGGGCGCCCTCGTGGACGGCCGCGCCGACGCTCACGACGCCCGAATCGCGCTGCTGGGCGCGGCGGGCGCGTCGGCCGTCGCCGCCGTCTTCTTCGTGCTCGACGCCCACCATGGCGGCGAGGCGACCGTCGCCTTCGCGCCGGCGCCGCGAACCATGTCCGGCGGCGCGGTCACCGCGTCGTGGACCTTCTGATGACGCGCGCGAAAGGGCTGGTCCCGCTCGCGCTGCTGCTGGGGACCCTCGCGGCGGCGGCGGCGGCCTGCTTCTCGCCGCGGGAGCCTGCCTGCGCGTTCTCCTGCGCGACCGACAGCGCTTGCCCGGCCTCGTACGTCTGCGGCTCCGACGGTCTGTGTCACCGCGCGGACGGCGTCGGCGTCTGCCTCCTCGGTCCTCTCGACGGCGGCGCCGGCGACTGACGTCGTTTCGCTGGAGCCGGTCCCTCGGGCCGTATAGACTCCCGCGCGGTCGGACGATGGGCATCCTGGATCTCTTCTCGAAGCAAGGGCGCAAGGAGCGCGCGCGCGCCAGCAACATCAAGGGCGCCGTCAGCAAGTTCGCTCAGTCGGCCGATCGGTTCAAGGCCTTACAGGCGCTGCGCGACGACGGCTCCGAGGAGGCGCTCTACGGCCTGCTGCGCCGCTTCGGCATGATGTACGACAAGACGATCGAGGACGAGCAGGAGAAGGACTGGGTCTTCGACGTGCTCGTCGAGAAGGGCGTCGCGATCCTGCCGTCGCTCAAGAAGTATCTGCTGGCGGCGGACTCGATCTCGTGGCCCCTGCGCCTGCTCGACAAGATCGCCGATCGCGAGGTCGAGCTCGCGATGCTCGGGGAGATCCTGGCGCGCCACGAGCCCGGATACGAGCGCGATCCCACCAAGAAGATCCAGCTCCTCAACCACCTCGCGGCGCTCAAGGACAAGCGCGTGCCGCCCCTCGTCACGCCCTACCTCGCCGACATGGACGAGGGCGTGCGCTACGCCGCCGTCGAGGCTCTGGTGCGCCAGGGCGACGAGCCGGCCGCCGGTGCGCCGCTCATCGAGCAGCTCACGAAGCCCGAGGAAGAGAGCCTGCGCATCCGCCTGCAGATCGCGGAGGGGTTCGCCGAGCTCGGCTGGAGGATCCCGGCCGACAAGCGCGACGCCGTCCTGAAGTTCTTGCCCGAGCAGTTCAAGCTCGCCAAGGACGGGCGCGAGAGTCTTCGGGAACTTCGGATCGAAAAGAAACCCTCAGGCAAGGAATAGCGGTTGCCCAAGCGAACCGACATCAAAACCGTCATGTTGATCGGCTCCGGGCCGATCGTCATCGGTCAGGCCTGCGAGTTCGACTACTCGGGGACGCAAGGCGTGAAGGCGCTCAAGGAGGAGGGCTACCGCGTCGTCCTCGTGAACTCGAACCCGGCGACGATCATGACCGATCCCGACATCGCCGATCGCACCTACGTCGAGCCGCTCACCGTCGAGGTCCTCACGATGGTCATCGAGCGTGAGCGGCCCGACGCGCTCCTGCCGACGCTCGGCGGGCAGACGGCGCTCAACCTCGCGCTCGAGCTGCACAAGGCGGGGGTCCTGGACGCGTACGGCGTGAAGCTGATCGGGGCTCAGGTGGCGGCCATCGAGAAGGCGGAAGACCGCCTCCTGTTCAAGCAAGCGATGCAGAAGATCGGGCTCGCCGTGCCCTGGTCGGGCTACGCCCGCGGAATGGATGAGGCGCGCGCCATCCACGCGCAGATGGTCGCCGAAACGGGCACGGCCTTTCCCGTGCTCCTTCGGCCCTCCTTCACTCTCGGCGGGTCGGGCGCGGCCATCGTGTGGAACGCCGACGAGTTCGAGGCGAAGATGTCCTGGGGCCTGCAGCAGAGCCCGCGCGGCGAGGTGCTCGTCGAGCAGTCGGTGCTCGGCTGGAAAGAGTACGAGCTCGAGGTCGTCCGCGATAAGAAGGACAACGCCGTCATCATCTGCTCGATCGAGAACTTCGATCCCATGGGCGTGCACACGGGAGACTCGATCACGGTCGCGCCCGCGATGACGTTGACCGACAAGGAGTACCAGGTCATGCGCGACGCGGCGCTGGCCGTCATCCGCGAGATCGGCGTCGAGACAGGCGGCTCGAACATCCAGTTCGCCGTCAACCCGCAGAACGGCCAGATGATCGTCATCGAGATGAACCCGCGCGTGTCGCGCTCGAGCGCGCTGGCCTCGAAGGCGACCGGGTTTCCAATCGCCAAGATCGCGACGAAGCTGGCCATCGGCTACACGCTCGACGAGATCCCCAACGACATCACGCGCGAGACGCCGGCCTGCTTCGAGCCGTCGATCGACTACGTCGTCACGAAGGTGCCGCGCTTCGCCTTCGAGAAGTTCCCCGGCGCGGACAGCGAGCTCGGCCCGCAGATGAAGTCGGTGGGAGAGGTCATGGCCATCGGGCGCACCTTCAAGGAGAGCCTGGGCAAGGCCATCCGCTCGCTGGAGATCGGCCGCTGGGGCTTCGATCTCGATCGGGTCCCCGAGCTCGCCGAGCTCAAGCGCCAGATCGTGCGGCCCGGGCCCGAGCGGCTGTGGCAGCTGGCCGAGGCCATGCGCGCGGGGCTCTCGAACGAGGAGGCCTTCGAGCTCACGAAGATCGACCCGTGGTTCCTCACGCAGCTGCGCGTCCTCGTCGACGAGGACGAAGCGACCCGCGACGCGGGCGTCGAGCTCGGGGCCCAGCTGCTCGACGACCCGGCTGGGCTCGCGCGGCGCAAGCGGCTCGGCATGTCCGACCGCCGCCTCATGCAGGTCACGGGAACGTCGGAGGAGCAGGTGCGCCAGGCGCGTCTCAAGCACGGCATTCGCCCGGTCTTCAAGCGCGTCGACACCTGCGCCGCCGAGTTCGAGGCCCAGACGCCGTACCTCTATTCGACCTACGAGGTGCCACAGGAAGAGACCGTCGATGGCAAGCGCATCGTCTCGACCGAGAGCGAGGCGCGGCCCACGGGCAAGAAAAAAATAGTCATCCTGGGCGGCGGGCCCAACCGCATCGGCCAAGGCATCGAGTTCGACTACTGCTGCGTCCACGCCGTGCAGGCCCTGCGCGAGGACGGCTACGAGACGATCATGATCAACTGCAACCCCGAGACGGTGTCGACCGACTACGACACGTCCGATCGGCTGTACTTCGAGCCGCTCACGCGCGAGGACGTGCTCGAGATCCTCGACGTCGAGCAGCCGGAGGGCGTCATCGTCCAGTTCGGCGGCCAGACGCCGCTGCGGCTGGCCGTGCCGCTGCAGAACGCGGGCGTCAAGCTCCTCGGCACGAGCGCCGACGCCATCGACAGGGCCGAGGATCGCAAGCGCTTCGGCGAGCTGCTCAAGAAGCTCGACCTGCGCGCGCCTGCCTGGGGCACCGCCAAGGGCCTCTCCGAGGCGCGCGAGATCGCCGACCGAATCGGCTACCCGGTCATGGTGCGCCCCTCGTACGTGCTGGGCGGCCGCGCCATGGAGATCGTCCACGATCCGTCGGGCCTCGAGCACTTCGTGCACACGGCCATGGAGGCCTCGCGGCGCGAGAGCCTGTCGTCGCGCGCGGGCGAGGAGGACGCGCCCATCCTCATCGACCAGTTCCTGCCCGACGCCATCGAGGTCGACGTCGACGTCGTCGCCGACGGGACCGACGTCGTCATCGGCGGCGTCATGGAGCACATCGAGGAGGCTGGCATCCATTCGGGCGACTCGGCCTGCTGCCTGCCGCCCTACTCGCTCGAGCCCGAGACCGTCGACGCCATCAAGACGCAGGCGCGCGCGCTCGCGCGCGAGCTCGACGTGCGCGGCCTCATGAACGTCCAGTTCGCCGTGCCGCGCGACGGGCGCGGCATCTTCATCCTCGAGGTCAACCCGCGCGCCTCGCGCACCGTGCCCTTCGTCTCGAAGGTCACGGGCGTGCCGCTCGCCAAGGTGGCGGCGCGCATCGCGGCCGGACGCACGCTCAAGGAGATGGGCATCGTCGAGGTCACGCCCAAGCACGTCGCCGTCAAGGAGGCCGTGTTCCCGTTCGCGAAGTTCGCGGGTGTCGACACGATCCTCGGCCCGGAGATGCGCTCGACGGGCGAGGTCATGGGCATCGATCAAACCTTCGCGGCCGCGTTCGGGAAGAGCCAGATCGGCGCCGGCACGCGCCTCCCCGCGCACGGGCGGGTCTTCCTCTCGGTGCAGGACAGCGACAAGGCGGGCGCCGAGAGCGTCGCCAAAGGCCTCACGGACCTCGGCTTCGAGATCATCGCGACGGCGGGCACGCACGCGCACCTGCGCGCGCAGGGGATCGAGGTCGAGCTCGTCAAGAAGGTGCGCGAGGGGCGCCCGCACTGCGTGGATCGCCTCCTGTCGGGCGACATCCAGCTCGTCATCAACACGACCTCGGGCACCGAGGCCATCAAGGATTCGTTTCCCATTCGTCGCACGGCGCTCATGAAGGGCGTGCCCTACTACACGACGATTTCGGCGGCGCGCGCCGCCGTGGGCGCCATCGCGCAGCTGCGCGCCGGTAAGATGGGTGTCCGTTCGCTGCAGGAGTATCAAGGCCATGGCTAGCTATCCGATGACGCCGCGGGGGCAACAGCTGCTGCGGGACGAGCTCAAGCGCCTGCGCGAGGTCGAGCGCCCCAAGAACGTGCGTGACATCGAGGAGGCGCGCGCGCACGGAGACCTCAAGGAGAACGCCGAGTACCATGCGGCCAAGGAGCGCCAGAGCTTCATCGAGGGGCGCTCTCGCGAGATCGAGGCCATCCTCGCGCAGGCCGAGGTCATCGATCCCGCGAAGCTCTCGGGGAGCAAGGTCGTCTTCGGCGCGACCGTGAAGCTCACCGACACCGACAGCGGCGACGAGACGATTTACACAATCGTCGGCGACTACGAGGCCGACATCAAGCTGCAGCGCATCGCCATCTCGGCGCCGCTGGCGCGCGCCATGATCGGCCGCGAGCAGGGTGACACCGTGAGCCTCAAGACGGGCAAGGGTCTGCGCGAGTACCAGATCGACGAGGTCCGGTTCAACGGGGCCGAGCCACCGTAGCGGACGCGCTCAGCCGCCGGCGCCGGCTTCGGTGATGACGTCGACGGCGCCGTCGGCGCCCCCGTCAGCGCCGGACGAGGTCTCAGCCCCCGCCTCGGCGCCTGCCTCGAGGACGTCCGACCCACCGTCGTGAGGCGACGCCTCGCCGCCCGCTGCGTCCGACGCTCCGTCCGACGCTCCGTCCGCTCCGGTTTCCGATCCTGCGTCCGACGCCGCGTCTTCGGCCGGCGTCGGCGCGTCGACGGCGTCTCCGGTGCCGGCGTCCAAGATCGGCCCGGCCGTCGGCGGTGGCGTGCAGACTCTCCCCATGACCGACACCATGCCGAGCGGGCTGTCACCGCAGTAGCCGCTCGAGCAATCGCTGCCCTGTTCGCAGCGCTGACCGATGTCCTGCTTGCAGCCGACGAGCGCGAGCGAGGCCAGCGCGAGCACGACCAGCGCGAGCGAGTCGACGAGGCGGCCGGGGCGAGGCGATGGTACGAGCATGGGCGGGCCATCGGTTACCACGCGTGTGCCGTTTGGTAAAGGCCAGCCGCGCGCGCGCGACTTGAGGTAGGTTCCCGGCATGCGGCTCATGCGACGTTTGATTCGTTGGGCGGGCGTTCTGGTTGCCTCGGGGGCGTTGCTGTTCGCGGCCTCGAGCGTCGCCAAGCCCGTCAAGAAGAACCCGGTCGAGCGCGAGGCGGAGGCCTTCCTCGCGTCCGTGTCGAGCCTCCTCCAGCCCGTGGCGACGGTCGCCGACAACGTCGATTGGGTCGCGTCGACCGACGTCACGCCTGAGCACACGGCCCAGCGCGCCGGCGCCGACAAGGTTTACGCCGCGCTCGTCGGGTCGAAGGTCATCATCGAGAAGACGAAGGGGTTCCTCAAGACCGGCAAGCAGCTCGACGACGTCACGGCGCGCCAGCTGCGCAAGCTCCTGCTGGCGGCCGCCGAGAACCCAGGCACGATCCCCGAGATCGTCGCCAAGCGCGTCGAGGCAGAAGCGCGCCTGTCGAGCGTCCTCGACAGCTACACGTTCTGCCTGCAGCCCAAGGTCGGCAGCGGCGGCTGCCTCAAGCCCGTAACGGCGAACGGCATCGACGACCTGCTGCTCAAGTCGCGCGACCTCGCCGAGCGGCAGCGGGTCTGGACGGCGTCGAAGGAGATCGGCCGGCCGCTCAAGCCGGGCCTCGTCGAGCTCGTGGGCCTGCGCAACCAGGTGGCGCGCGAGATGGGCTACAAGTCCTACTTCGCGCTCAAGGTCGCCGACTACGGCATGACGGTCGACGAGATGATGGCCCTCCTCGACGACACGCTCGCGACGACGAAGCCGCTCTTCGACGGCCTGCACTGCTGGGTCAAGAACACCCTCGCGGCGCGCTACAAGCGGCCCGCGCCCAAGCTCATCCCCGCGCACTGGCTGGGCAACCGCTGGGCCCAGTACTGGCCAGGCCTCGTCGAGGAGACGAGCCTCGACCCCCTCTTCAAGGGGGCGTCGCCCGAGAGCATCGTCAAGAGCGCAGAGAACTTCTACGTCTCGCTCGGCTTCCCGCGCCTGCCGGCGACGTTCTGGGAGAAGTCGGACCTGTACCCCGTGCCGCCCGGGCTCTCCCGCAAAAAGAACGCCCACGCCTCGGCGTGGCACATCGACTACGACCGCGACGTGCGCTCGCTCATGAGCGTCGAGGCCAACGAGCAGTGGTTCGGCACGGCCCACCACGAGCTCGGGCACATCTACTATTACCTCTCGTACAGCACGCCCGAGGTGCCGTTCCTCCTGCGCGAGGGCGCGAACCGCGCCTTTCACGAGGCCGTGGGCGAGCTCGCCAAGCTCGCGAGCGAGCAGCCCCCCTATCTCGTCAAGGTGGGCGTCATGCCGGCCGGCAAGGAGCCGAACCCGGTGGGTTGGCTGCTGCAATCGGCGCTCATGGAGTCGATCGTGTTCACGTCCTTCTCGGCCGGCACGATGAGCCACTTCGAACGCGACGTGTACGACACCGAGCTGCCGCCCTCCGAGTGGCAGAAGCGCTGGTGGAGCTACGTCGCGCAGTACCAGGGCGTCATCGCGCCCGGCGCCCGCCCGGACGACCTGTGCGACGCCTGCACGAAGACGCACCTCATCGACGATCCCGCGAGCTACTACGACTACGCGCTCGCGACGCTCATCAAGTTCCAGCTCCACGACCACATCTGCTCGAAGATCCTCAAGCAGGACGTGCGCGCCTGCAACTACCTCGGCAGCAAGGAGGTAGGCGACTTCCTGCGCGGCATCCTCTCGAAGGGCGCGACGCGCGACTGGCGCGCCATCATCAAAGAGGCGACCGGCGAGCCGATCTCCCCGCGCGCCATGATGGCGTACTTCGCGCCGCTCACGACCGAGCTCGAGAAGCGCAACGCCGGGAAGGACTGCAGCCGCTGAAAGGCGGGCTTCACTTCGCGCCGCGGATCGTCGTCCCCGCGCTGGTCGCCCTGGCGGCCCTCGGCGCGGCGATGGCCGCGGGCTCTCCGCTCGGCCCCCTGCCCATGCCGCGCGGCGACCGGACGAGCCCCATCGAGACGCCCGCCTCGCGAGCACCCGCGAGCCCCGCGGACGCTGCAGGGAGCGCCGACCCGGCAGCGCGGCAGCGTGGTGTCGCGCTCGGCATGTTCGCCGAGGACGTGAGCTTCTCTTACGGCGGTCTGCTCGCCGAGATCGTCGCGCTCGGGGCCACTCACGTCGCCCTCGTCGTGCCCCTCTATCAGACCGACGGCGCGCGCGACGACCTGCACCTCGACACACGCCTGTCGCCCACGCTGGCGCTCGTCGCCGAGACGATCCGAGCGGCGCGCCGCGATGGCCTCGAGGTCACGCTCTTCCCCATCGTGCGGCTGTCGGCGCCGCGCGCGGGCGAGTGGCGCGGCACCCTCGCGCCCCGCGACCCGGCCGCCTGGTTCCGCCGCTACGGCGAGGTGTTGGGCAGCCTGGCGGCGCTCGCCGAGACCGCCGGCGCGACCCGCCTCGTCGTGGGCAGCGAGCTGTCGACGCTCGACGGCCAAGACGCTCTCCCCCGCTGGCGCCCGCTCGTCGAGCGCCTGCGCGGCGTCTTCTCGGGCAAGCTCGTCTACTCGGCGAACTGGGACCACTACCGCGACGCGCGCCTGTTCGATCTCGTCGACGAGGAGGGCGTCACGGGCTACTTCAACCTGCGCGAGCTGAGCGCGCCCGCGGACGACGCCACGCTCGAGGCCGGCTGGCGCCGCGTGCGTCGTGAGCTCGAGACCTGGCACGCCGGGCACGCGCGCGCCTTCCTCTTCACGGAGCTCGGCTACCGCTCACGCGCAGGCTCGTCTGCGACGCCGTGGGACGAGGGCTCGGCCGGCGCGCCCGACGCGGAGGAGCAACGGCGCGCCTTCGCGGCCTTCCGGCGCGCGTGGGCGGGCTCGACCCTCGCGGGCGGCGTCTACATCTGGAACTGGTACGGCTGGGGCGGGCCCGGCACGACCGGCTACACGCCACGCGGCAAGCCCGCCGAGGTCGAGGTCCGTCAGCTCCTGCAAGATCTCTAGGACCCGCCTGCGTAAGACGCAGCGAGCTCACGTCGGGGCCTCCACGCCCTTCCCCTCCTCCTCGCGACCTTCGGTCGCGACCCCTAGGGGCGCGCGGCCAGAGCGCTCACCTCTTGCGGGTGGTCTTTTTCGGAGGCGCCGCCAGCTCCTTCTGGCCGCCGGCGCCCGCTTGCATCATCTCCTTGATGACGCCGCCGGCGTTCACGAAGGCCGTGGGGGGGATCGTCATGTCCACCGACCACGACTTTCCCGCGCCGTCACCGCCGGCCGAGCCGTAGAGCGGGATCGCGCCGACGTCGGCCTTGGCGAGTACCGCGAGCCGCTTGTCACCCTTTCCTTCCTTGTCCTTCAGCAGGGTCGCGACGAGCGAGAGCACGGGGCCGATGTCGAAGTGGAAGAACCCGTCGCGCCCTTTAGTCGCCGCGAGCGTCTCGGCGAGCGCGCCCGTGGGCGCGCCCGGCTGCGCGGCCGCGAGCTTGCCGAGGCTTCCCTTGGCGTCGTGCCCGAAGGTCGTGAGCAACCGCGTGCCCGAGACGGCGACATAGGCATCGAGCCCCTTGCCGAAGAGCTTTTTGACGATCCCGGGATCGAGGCCCATGTCCTTCTTGAAGGTGAGCGTGTAGTGCAGGGTCTTGAGGTTTCCGACGGTCTCCTTCTTGACCTTCCACTCGAAGAAGGGAACCTGTCCGACCTGCGCCTCGAGCAGCGCGACGCCGGCGTCCCGATCGAGCTTGACCAGGGCGGCGCCGAGCGCGGCGGCCGTGGGCGCGTCCTTGAGCGGATACGAGAGCTGCCCGGAGAACAGCGGCGCCTCCTTCGCGAACCCCATGGCGAACGAGGTCTGTCCACCGAGCGCCGCCGTCATGGCGTCATGGAAGGCGAGCGCCGACGGAGCGCCCTTGGCCTTGCTCGCCGCGAGGCGCTCGCGCTGGTGCGCCATCTGCGCGCGCAGGAAGGTCCCGATGCTCGACGCCCCCAAGAAGGTCGGCGTCGTCTTGCCCGCCGCCAAGAGCGTGCCGTCGAGCGCGTAGGGGTGCGCGTCGCGCGCGACCGCCTCGAGCTTGGAGGCCGCGCGCGCGCGCAGGCGCGCCCGCAGCGCGAGGCCCCGCGTGCCGTCGATGGCCACCCCGAGCTCGATCGCCTCGGCGTCACCCGCGAGGGAGAGCATCTCCTCGAAGGTCTCGAGCTGGTGCTTGCTCGCGGGCGCCTGCGTGGACTGCGCCGCCTCGATCTGCGCCATGACGAGGGCGAGCGCCGTCTTGACGTCCGTGCCGTTGGCGCGCGCGATGGCGTCCGGGTAGAGCACGGCCATCACGTCTTCGGCGACGGCGTGGCGCGCCTCCTCGGCGAGTCGGGCGCCGCGGGCGAGGGCCTCGACGTCGTCCGAGAACACGATGACGGCGCCGTCGCGGTAGATCCAGCCGCGGCCACCCGCGCCGTTGTCGATGAGCACGACGTCTCCCCGTTTCACGATCACCTTGCCGAGCGCCGCGACGACGCGCGCCGCCTGGTCGCCGCCGCGCGCCGCGACGGCCATGACGGCGCCCGTGCCGCCCACGGCGCCCGTCCAGACGACTGCCGCGCCGGCGGGCGCGCCGAGATCGAGGTTTGCGGCGACCTCGGGCGACAGGCCCGCCTGTCCGAGCAGCATGTCGCGCAGCCCCGCCGGATCGATGGGCAGCGGCACGGCCTTCGCGACCAGCGTCGCTCCGTTCGTCAGCAGGCGGTCGAGCGACGTCACCGAGATCGCTGACAGCTCGAGCGCGCGCGCGTCGGCGGCCGGCATCAACTTGACGGGCGCGGCGGCCGGCGCGAGCACGGCCCCCGAGGCGGCCGGCCGGGAGGCCGCGCTCTTCGCCGCGGGCGACGGCCCCTGGGTGGCGCAGGCGCCCATGAAGCCAGTCACGAAGCTAACCACGAAGCTAACCACGAAGGCCACTGCGACGACCCGCGCACGACTCGATAATTTCGGCATGGCCCGGGAGGATACTGCTACATGACGTCGAGCCCCAGGAATTTCCGGACAGCGAAGTAGTCCTCGCTGACCGAGTAGGCCAGCAGATCCTTGAGTCGATCCTTCGGGCTCACGGAGCTGCCCGCGAGCGGCTCCGTCGAGATCACGCGCGCCGCCGACGCGAGGTCGTTCGTGAGCGCGAACCCCACGCGCGCCGCCGTGAGGTCGGCGGCGGCCATCCAGGCCGGCATGTCGACGGTGTCGCCCAGCGCGGCGACGAGCTTGCGCCCGACGGCGCCGAGCTGCTCCGCGACGGCCTTGGGCACGAGCCGACCGAGGTCGGACGCGAGGCGCTCCACCTCGCCGTTGTGCGCGCCGCTGCCGATGGGCGTCCCCGCGAGCGCCAGCGCCGCGCGCAGCGCCACGTCCAACGCGGGCGCCGACGGGACAGCCGAGCGCACGAAGCGCTCCGGCCGCAAGAACGCCATGCGCTTGCCCATCTCGAAGACGAGCTCGGCCTCGCTGCCCCGCTGCTCGATCCCCTTGCCGATGACGAGCGCGGGCGTGAGCACGCCCTTTTCTTGCAAGTTGACGAGCGTGAGGCTTTGCGGCTCGCTCTCCTTGAAGAAGAGGTCGGGCGTCGCGAGCTCGAGCGTCTCGGCGACGTAGCGCAGCACGCGCGTGGGCACGCGCTGGTCCGTCCCGACGTCGACGCGCTCTTTGCGGCGCAGCCCGACGACTTGGTGCTGTTGGGCCGCCGCCGCCGCGACGAACGGCCCCAGCAGCATGAAGATCGCGTCGATGAAGCGATCCTCGTCGGGGTGCACGACCTTGAGCCAGGTGTCGTCGTTGAAGGGCCGCTTGGCGGCGCGGAGCTCACGCGGCCGGTGCGTCTCGTAGAAGGTCTCGAGGGTCGCGTCGGCCTTGTGCAGGAAGGACAGGGTCGCGGCCACGCACCAGAGCTTGTCGTATTCGCCGACGTCGCCGTAGAGCTTGCCGAGCGCGAGGTAGGACGCGAGACGATCGGGGTTGTGCGCGACGATCCACTGGTGCTCGGCGATGGCCTTGTCCTGGTGGCCGGGCCCCGCCGCGACGTGGACGTCCGCGAGCTGCTCGTGGCGCAGGACGTTGCCTTCGTCGAGCGAGACGGCCACCTCGAGCGCCGTGGCCGCCATCTCGACGTCCTCGAGCTGCGTGAGCGAGACCTCGCCGAGGCCGCTCCACAACCGGAGTCGGAGGCCGGGCAGGCCGTCGACCGGCAAGCGCTTGATCATGCGCCGGTAGTTGCGCGCCAGCTCCTTCCAGGCGCCCACGTCCGCGAGCACGCGCTCGACGGCGTCGAAGGCCTTCGTGAGCTCGGGCGCGTCGTCGAGCGCGCGGTTGAGCAGCACGACGGCGCCCGCCGGATCGTCGAGCTCGTCGCGCCGGATGAGGGCGGCGGCGTACAGGACCTTCGCGCGCACGGCCGGAGCGTCCTCGAGGTCGGCGAGGCCCTCGAGCGTCGCCGCGGCGTCCGTCCACTGCCCGGCCGCCGTGTAGAGATCGAGCAGCTTGTGCAGCGCCTGTCGCCGGGCGGGCGCGACCGCGAGGACGGCGCGATAGGCGGCGATGGCCCCCTCGACGTCGCCGAGCTTCTCCGCCGCGAGATCCCCGAGCTCCTCCCAGAGTCGGGCGCGTGTCTCGTCGTCTCGAGCGAGCGCGAGCAGAGCGCGCTTGTCGGCGGCGACCGCCACATGATCGCCCATCTCCGCGTGCAACTTCGCGACGGCCGCGGCCACGCGCGCGTTCGCGGGCTCGAGCCCGAGCGCCAGCCCGTAATAGGCGAGCGCCGCGTCGCGACCGCCCGCCTCGGCTTCACAGCGTCCGAGGCGCTCGTAGAGCTCGACGCGCTCGGTGACGGGCAACGCCTCTGCGCGCTCGACGGCGGCGGCGTAGAGCGTCGCGGCCTGCCGCCACTCGCCGCGCTGCTCCCGCAGCGCCCCGAACCCGCGCAGCACGGCGGACGCCTCCGGCGCGAGGCCGTGCGCCGTCTCGTAGGCGCGCACCGCCTTGTCGAGATCGCCGAGCCGGCGCGCCGTGTCGCCGAGCCGCGCGTGCAAGAGGGCCGCAGGGGTGGCCTTGTCGCCCGCGCGATCGGCCTTGCGCGCGAGCATCTCGAGCACGGGCTCGAGCGCGGCCCAGCGTTCAGCCTGCTCGTGGAGCGCGGCGAGACGCTCGGCGGCGAGGACGTGCTCGGGGTCGACGTCGAGCGCGCGGACCAGGAATTCGGTGGCCTGCGCGACGTCCTCGAGGCCGTCCTGGTAGAGCGCGCCGAGGTCATGGAGGAGCCGCGCCTTGTCGATGTGATTGGTGGTGCGCGCCTCGGCTTCGCGCATGAGCTTGGCGGCGCGCAGGAGGTCGCCCTGCCGGCGATAGAGCGCGGCGAGCGCCCCGAGCGCCGCGAGGTTGCCCGGGTCGAGCTCGAGGACGCGCGCGTAACGTGACTCCGCCGTGGCGCGGTCGTCGAACCGCTCGACGGCGAGGTCCGCGGCGCGGACGAGGGCGTCGGCGCGCACGGCCGGCTCCCGCGCGACGCGCGCGAGCTTTTCGAGCGCCTCGGCGGCGCGGGCCCAGCGCCCCGCCTGCTCGTGCAGCCGCGCGAGCGCCCCGAGCGTCTCCTCGCTCTCGTCGCCGAGGGCCTCGGCGTCCTCGTACGCCTCCGCGGCGCGCGCGGCGTCGCGCAGCTCGTCGGCGTAGACCAGCCCGAGCTCGGCGGCGAGTGACCGGCTCTCGGCGTTGCTGGCGGCGACGCCGCGCCGACGCGCGAGCGTCTCGGCGAGCGCGAGGAAGCGCCTCGAATCCCGATAGACGCGCGCGAGCGCGCGAAACGCCTCGACGTCGTCGGGCGCGAGCTGGAGGATCTGCTCGAGCGCGTCGGCGGCGCGATCGAGCCCCGTGCCGCCCGCGCCTTGCGCGCCACGCCGCTCCTCCCACCCGGCGGCCACGCGGCGCAGCAGCGCCATGCGCTCTGCGTCCGACGACGCGAGGTCGGCGAGGCGCTCGAGCACGCGCAGCACGTCGGCGTCACGGCCCTGCCTTTCGTAGAGCTTCTCGAGGGTGCGTAGAGCCGCGCGATCGTGGGCGTCGGCCGCGAGCACGGCCTCGAGCTCGCGGGTCGCGGCCTCGACGTCGCCGAGGCGCTCGGCGAGCAGGTCCGCGCGCTCGCGCCGCACGCGCGCCGCGACCTCCGGATCGGACGCGCGGCGGGCCTTGTCTTCGAGCCAGCGCGCGAGCTCGGCCCATCGCTCGGTGCGACGCGCGAGCTTGAGGGCGGCGTCCCGGGCTTCGTCCTGCTCGGGGGCGTCCGCGAGGATGCGCTCATAGGTCGCGAGCGCGGCGGCCGGGTCGTCGAGGCGCGCCGCCTGGACGTCGGCGAGCTGCAGGCGCAGCTCGACGGCCCGGGCCGCGTCGCTCTCGAGCTTCGCTGCCTTGGCGAGCGCCGTCGCGAGCTCGGGCCAACGCTCCCGCCGCGCGAGCAGGTCGACGAGCGCCCGCGTCGCCGCTACGTTGCTTTCGTCGAGGGCGAGCGCGGCCTCGTATTGCGCGACGGCGTCGGCGAGCTGATCGAGCTCCTCGGCGTAAACGCGCGCGAGCGCCAGCCTGTACGGCAGGGCTGCCGCGCCGCCGCCCGGGCCGCCCGCGATCTCGTCGACGAGCTCGACGTAGTCCGCCGCGAGCTCGGCCCAGAGGCCCGTCGCGGCGGCCGCTCTTTCGAGCTCGGCGCGCAGCCCCTCCGCGCCTGGATCGCGGCGGAAGGCGGCCTCGAGCGCCGCGAACCCGCGCTCGGCGCCGTCGAGCTCCTCGCCGTAAAGGCGCGCGACCTCGCGCAGCGTCTTCGTGCGTTCGTCGCGATCCTCCGTGAGCTCGGCGCGCCCGAGCAGGAGCTCGACGACGTCGTCCCAGCGCTTCTCGGCGCGCAGCGCCACCTCGGCGCGCGCGAGCGCGGCGCGCGGCTCCTCGTCGGCGGGCTCGCGCCGCCAGATTTCGAACCAGCCGGCGACGTCGTCGGCGGCGGGACGCGCCTCGTCCGCGACGGAACGCCACGCGTCGCGCAGCGCCGAGAGCGCGGCCTCGACGCCCTCGCGGCCGGCTGGAAGAGGCACGATCGTGAGGCCGAGCTCAGCGCCGAGGACGTCGGCCTCGAGCCCGGTCGCCTCGGCGAACAGGAAATGCGGGCCGCCTTCCGCCTCGGCGAGCACGCGCGTGACGAACGCGAGATCCGGATCCCCCGGCGCGAAGCCCACGAGCACGAAAGAGCGACGCCGCGCGAGCTCGCGCAGCGACGCCAGCAGCGCCGCCCCGAGGCGCGCGCGCTGCGCAGCGGCGCCGACAATCAATGTCTCGGGCGCGGCCGTCGTGCCGCAGAGATTCAAGACGAAGCGCGGCGCGTTCGTCGCCAGCGGCGGCGCATCGACGTGGGCGAACCAGGGCTCGCCGCCCGCGCCGCCGATGCCGGCCCCACCCCACAGCTCGTCGAAGCCCGTCGAGATGACGCCGCGCCACGGAATGGCTCCCGCGGCCGCGATGAGGTCCGGCGTCGCGGCGCGCACGGGGTACGCCTCCTTCAAGACGTCGACCGCGGCCTCGCGCGTGAGGCGTTGACCGAGGTAGGCAACCATCGCGCCGTGCCGTCCCGCGGACGCGAGCGCCTGCCATTCGCCGGTGGAAGGCGCGTCGCCGAGCCGGCCCATGAGCCGCCGAGCGAGCTCCTCCCACCCAGGAGCGCCCGTGAGCTCGGAGCAGCGCAGACCCGCGACGAGGACTGTCTGGCGGTGCTTGAGGCGCTCGAGGAGCGAAGGGGGGATCTCGATCATGGGCAAGGTGCCCTCCTGCGACCGGGTAGATACCGCGAAAATCGGCGCAAGGACAGGGAGCACGGCGACGGCGCTCGCCGCGGGCCATAGGGTGCGAGTATCGTGTCGCGCGTCGAGGTTGCGGCAGCGCACCCAGCTTGCTACCGTGCCGCTCACCATGACGCGCGCCGGCTCCGCCTTGCTCACGTTGGTGGGTGGCGCATGCTTGGCAATCGCGTGCGGCGGCGCCAGCCCCAGGGACATCAACTTCAACACCGACGCCGAGAGCGGCTTCGAGCCCCCGCCGCGAGAGACCGCGAGCGAGACGAGCGACGCCGATGACGTCGACGCCGCGGCGGGAGCGGCGGGAGGAACGGCGGGTGCGACCGGCGGGACGGCGGGTGCGACCGGCGGGACGGGCGGCGGATCAGCCGGAGAAGCGGCTGGCGCGGGCGGCGCGGGCGGTGGCGCCGCGGGAGCCGCGGGCGGCGGGGTCTCCGACGGTGGAAACGCGTGAAGCCAAGCTGGACAATGCTCCCGATCTGGTCCAAAACGGCGATAATCGAACGGCCGCCGTGCTGACCGACTGACGGCCGGAGGAATCGAATGCAGGTTGTTTGCGGCAATTGCCAACTCACGTTCGACGCTCCGGAGGGAGCGACGGGGCTGGTCTGCCCGATCTGCCGCAACCCTCTCCAGGTCGAGGCGGCCGCCGCGGGCAACGGCGCGGCCAAGCCCGTCCGCAAGATCATCGACTGGAACGGCGGGACCCTGACCGACCTCATCGCCCTGCTCTCGGCGCCCGCCGTGTCGGCGCGCGTCGAGGTCATCCCCGTGGGCGCCGACACGCCCATTGGCGAGGTGCACCTGGTCGCGGGCGGCGTGTCTGATTCGATCTACGCCGGTGAAGCCACTGACGACGCGCTCGACAAGCTGCTGACGATCACGCCGGCGCGGTTCCGCGTCGAGCCGCGCCTACCGAACCCGAAGACCGGCGAGCTCGGCTCGCCCGGACCGGAGGCGGGCACGCTCGACGGCCGCCCGCTCGCGCACCTCATGCGCTACTGCGAGGACTACGTCATCACGTGCGCGATCGACGTGTGGCGCGGCAACGAGACGGCGCGCGTCGACTATCGGCGCGGTGAGATCAGCGGCGTCACCGTGGGCGGCATCGACGCGCCCGAGCGCCTCGCCGAGGTCATGCAGTGGGCGTCCGGGAACTACCGACTCAACTTGCCGCCCATCCAGCTGCCGGCGGTGGCGCCCAAGCGCACGACAGCCGGCGTCATGCCCATCGTGCCACCTTCGCCAGTCGCTTCGCCCGCGGCCCCCGAGTCCACGTCCGGCGGCCGCGCCGGCGCCAAGACGATCTTCGGCATGCCGCAGTCGGAGATCGCCGCCGCGCGGGCAGCCGCCGAGGCGATCATGCAGGCGCAGGGCGTGGGCACACCCGCGCCGCCTGACGTCGCACCCCCGCCCGTCGCGGACACGGCGGCCGCCCCTGCGCCCCTCGCCGCGTCGCGCGCGAGCGCGAGCGCCACCAAGACGATGTTCGGCGTGCCCGCACCCGAGCTGCCCCAGGGGTTCGCGCCGATCGGCGCCCCCCTCGCGGCGGTGCCGGGCGTCACGGCCCGCGCGAACGAAGCGGCGCTGTCTGCCGAGGCGGGCCAGGCAGCCGTTGTGGAGAGCGACACGGCGCGCGCGGAGCGAAACAGCAAGACGGGCGCGCGGAAGGTCGCTGTGCCCGCCCCCGCGATCGGCGCGGCGACGGTCATCGGCACGCCCGCGCCCGACGCCGCGAAGGAACGCGGCCAGGATGTCGTGAAGGACGTCGGGCGAACCACGCAATTCGGCTTCGAGGCCCGCCCTTCGGGCGTCCCCAAGAAGGTCGAGTCGAAGAGCGACAAGAGCGAGAAGACCAAGCCCGTTCGGGCCCCCGCCGCCCCCCGCCCCACGGAGCGCTCGACGGAACGCCAGGGGCCCCTTTGGACCTACGTCGGCGTGGGCTTCGCCTTCGGCCTCGCGTTGCTGGGCATCTACCAGCTCGTCGGGCGGCTCGCCCACTGACCGACGACGCGCGCCGCCCCTGCGCCCTTCGGAGGAGCGATGTTCTCTGACGTCGTAGACGCCTACCGCCGGACGCGAAAGCCGCGCGACATCCTCTGGAACCGGTTCGTGGCACGGCCGCTCGCGGCTGCGGTGCTCGTGCCGCTCGCGCGCACGCGCGTCACGCCCAACCAGGTGACGCTCGCCACGCTCGTGGTCTTCGCGGCCGGCGCCGCGATGCTCGCGCTCCGCCCCGGGCGCGGCGCGCTCGTGGGCGCCGCCGCGATCCTCGAGCTGTCGTACGTCCTCGATTGCGTCGACGGCCAGCTCGCGCGCTGGAAGGGGACGTCGTCTCCCGTGGGCGCGCACCTCGATTTCCTCATGGACGAGATCAAGGCCTTCGTCCTCGTGGCGGCGGTCGCGCTTCGCCTGTGGCGCGGCGCCCGCGCCGACGCGTGGCTCGTCGAGGGACTCCTCGGCCTCGTCGCCGTCGCGACGGCCATCAGCCTCACGACCTTCGTGCGCCGGCCCGAGTACGCTGCCGCGACCGGCGCCGCCGTCGCCCAGGGCGCCGGCGACTACGGCGCCGGCTTCGAGACGGCCCCGAGCGCTTCGACGTCCACGTCCGTGTCGACGTCGCGCCGCTCCCCCCTCGCGCTCGTCGAGGCCTTGGGCCGCTTCATCGTCCACTATCCGAGCTACATTCTCTTCGTGGCGCTCGCGAACCGCATGGATCTCTTCCTGCACGCCTACGTCGGCTTGAACGCCGCCTACGCCGCTCGCTCGCTGCTCGGCATTGCGCGCAAGCTCGGCCGAGGCGCGCCCGGGGGCTCCGCGTGAGCGGCGGCGGCACGCGCAAGGCCGTCATCGTCGCCGCGGGCCGCGGCCGCCGGCTCGGACCCGAGACCGACGAGATCCCCAAGTGCATGGTGCGCGTCGCGGGCCGCGCCATCCTTCACCGCCAGCTCGAGGCGCTGCGCGCCGCGGGCGCGGATGACCTGGTCATCGTGCGCGGCTATCTCGGCGAGCGCATCACGACACCCGCCTCGCGTCCAGGCTCCTTGCCGGGCTCCTTGCCCCGCTTGGTGCCCCGCTTCGTTGAGAACCCGGACTGGGCCGAGAACAACATCCTCGCGTCGCTCATGTACGCCGCGCCCGAGCTCTCCGGCGGGTTTCTCTTCTCGTACTCGGACATCGTCTTCGCCGGCGAGCACGCCAAGCGCGTGGCAGAGGCGCCGGGCGCCGTCGCGCTCGTCATCGACCGGCGCTGGCGCGACGCCTACGTCGGCCGCGAGCTCCACCCCGTGAGCGAGGCCGAGCTCGCGCGCGTCGAGGAGACGCCCGACGGCCCGCGCGTCACGCGCGTCGGCAAGCGCCTCGTCTCCGCCGAGGAGGCGGCGGGCGAGTTCATCGGCCTCGCCCGCTTCTCGCCCGAGGGCGCCGCGGCGCTCTCCGCCGTGTGGCGCGAGGCGCTCGCGCGCGGGCTCGAGCTGCCCTTCGGCGCCGCCGCCACCCTGCGTAACGCCTACCTCAGCGACGCGCTCAACGCCCTCGCCGAGCGCGGGGTGCCGCTCGTCCCCGTCTTCGTCGACGGCCGCTGGCGAGAGATCGACACCGAAGAAGATCTCTCGCGCGCGCACGCCGTCGTCGACACCTGGGATTGACGCCGTGCCGGGACCGGATCCCTCGCACTGGCTGCACCGGCTCACGCCCGCCGAGTGGCTCGCGGCGGCCGAAACCGAGCTCGAGCGCGGGGCCGAAGCGCTCGCGCGCCGCGCCATGCGCCCCGGCGTCACGCACGCGCGCCGCGCCGCCGGCATGGCGTGGAACGCGGTCCTGGCGGCCGCGCCCGATGCGCCGACCGGGGACGCGCTCGTCGCCCGCTTCGGCCGCAGCTACATGGAGCACGTCGCGGCGCTCGCCTCCGCGACCGACACCCCCGCCGAGGTCCGCGCCGCCGCCGCCCTCCTGCGCGACACGCCACCCGCGCCGCCCGCGCTCATCACGCTCGGCAAACCCGACCTGCGCGCCCTCGAGGCCGCCCGCGCCATCGTCGCGCACGCGCGCGGGAGGTTGTAGGCACCCTCCCAGCGTTCCTACGTCTCGTACGTCAGAGAAAACGGATACGTGACGACCTGGCTACCGTTCGTGTTGCCGCCGAAGGCCAGCGCGGCGACGAGGACGCCGGCCAGGAATCCCTATCATCGTGCGATGCCGCAGAGCCGACAGGATTCGCGCCGGCCCCTGTGTCATTGTTGAGCGTGGCTCTTCCGCGCGCGCAGGACGTTCGGTGGGCGCGGCACGGATGGCGCCGCCGCGGGATCGTGGCGACCTTCCTGCTCGCGGCCGGGCTCGCGGTCGCGCCCCGCGCGCCCGCAAAGGAGCACACGGCGGCCTGCCCGGAGCTCGCGGGAATGATGGCGCGCGTTCGCGTGGGCCTCCAGGCCGCCAGCGGGCAACGGCTGCGCGGCTCGTCACTGGGTGCGTATCAGGTGCTGCACGCCACGGCGGCGAGCATGGCACGAGACAGCGCGGGCCGGCGCTGCGGCGCGGTCGGCCCGACGCTCTCGGCGGCCGTGGCGCGCGCCGACGCCGCGCCCACCGCGCTCGACGCGAGCCTCGAGCTCGACCGCGGGCTCGACGACGTCCTCTCCCTCGCCACCGACGGCCAGTTGCCCCACGACGTCTCGCCGCCCAAGCTGCTCCCCGTGGCCGAGGCCGCGCTCTACGGCGACCGCTGCCCCGACCTCTTCACGCTGACGCTGCGCCTCGACGGTCCCCGGGAGGGCCTTCGCGGGCGCGTCTCCGCCGTGCTCGACGATCTGCGAGCCCACCCGCGCTGCGCGCAGATCCGCCGCATCCTCGAGCGCGCCGCCCCCGAGCGCCTCGGGCACGCGGTCGATTCGATCCGCCTCGACGAGCCGGACGACAGCGACAGCGACGCCGACAGCGGCCTCGCGAGCCGATGCCCCGAGCTGCCCCTCGTCGTCGATCGCCTGGCGACGGCCATCGGCGTCGGCGCTCCTCAGTACAACGCGGGGGACGCCGCCGCCTGCCGGCACACCTACGAGGAGACCGCCTCCGCGATCGCGAGCCACGTCATCCCCGAGGGGCGGTGCCCGACGGTGCGAACGCTGCTGGCGGCGGGCCTCGCGCGCGCCAAGGGCGCGGCCGACGATCGCGAGGCGGCCTGGGACCTGCGGCACAGCTTCGATGCCATCCTGTCGGACGAGCCCGGCCCCTCGCCTTGACCTTGCGGAGGCCGAGGCACTATGTTTATGCCCGCCTGGAGAAATCCCCGGACTGCCGACATTCGCAATTCGACCTTCGACACTGGCCCGCGCACGAACCACATCGCGCGGGTCCCGGCCGAAGAGGAGTCGAGGTGGGATTTTGGGCGTGGCGCCAACAAGGAGAAAACGGAACCCATGAAGAAGGCTGATCTGGTGGATGTGGTCGCACAACAGAAGAACCTCCCGAGACCACAAGTCGAAATGACGATCGACGCGCTCATCGAAGCGGTCGCCGATGGTCTCTCGAAGGGTGATCGCATCGACCTGCGTGGGTTCGGCGCGTTCGCCGTACGTGAATCGGCCGCACGCGCGGGCCGCAATCCCCAGACCGGTGAGACCATTCAGATCGCCGCGCGGCGCGTCCCGACCTTCAAGGCCGGCAAGGAGCTGCGGGATCGGGTGAACCGCACCGGTTCCTAGCTCCATCCCTAGGACGGAGCAGGATCAGGACCAAGGCCAAGGTCGAAGGTCAACGAATGGGTACTCGGCTTTTCATCGGCAATCTTTCGTACAACGTCAACGAGCAGGAGCTGCGGGAGGCGTTCACCGGCGAGGGAATTGAGCTGCGCAGCGTCCGTGTCGCGCTCGATCGCGACACGGGGCGCCCGCGTGGCTTTGCGTTCGTCGAAACAGCGACGGACGAGGGCGCGAAAGCGTCCATCGAGAAGCTCTCGGGGCGCATGCTCCAGGGCCGCGCCATCATCATCGAGGAGGCGCAGGCCAAGCCGATGGGGCCACGGCCCGCGGGGGCTGGTGGCTTTGGCGGGCCACGCCCCGGCGGCTTCACCAGCCCCCGGCCTCCCGGCGCCGGGCCGCCCGGCGCGGGCGGCGGCGGCTTCGCTCCGCGTCCCGGGGGCTTCGGCGGACCGCCGCGTCCCGGCGGTCCTGGCGGCCCTCCGGGCAACTTCGGGCCGCCTCGCGGTCCCACGGGCGGCGGCTTCCGGGCCGGCCCGCCCGGCGACAACCGCGGCGGCCCACCGCGACCCGGGGGCGATGCCCCGCGCCGCGAGCGTCCCGAGAAGAAAAAATCGACGCGCCCAAAACCCGAGGAACGTGAGCGGGGCAACTGGCGCTGGAATGGCAAGACGGACGAAGACTAGCGTGGGGGCCTTAGAAGGCCCCCCACGCCCCCCCCCCCGCTGGGATGATGGGGCGGCGATAGGGTGAGAGCGTGCGAGAATTGGGGGTGATGGAGCGGGAGGTGATTTCGCTGGATATACCTGTGCCGGGGGAGTGCGGGGGATGGAGGCTCGACCACTTTCTCAAGCGGC
>DASXOE010000028.1:0-6540 GCA_036494575.1 Polyangia bacterium
GTCGGTGTCCGGTCGCCTCTCGCCGAACCCGGCGTGCACCTTTCGTTATGCACCGGGCTCTCCAAGAGCAGTGGCGAAGTCAGGCTCTTTCCCGGCGGAGGGGGGGGGTAGGCTTCGGCGACGTTGACCGAATCGTAATTATCGGACCACCGGAAATGCGCGGCTCGGGCGGAAAAACCGCGCTTCTTCCGCCTGCCCCTACGGAAAGGGGCTACTCGGCAACGCGGCACCGACTACCGGCTTGAACTCAATGCCCTCAGGCGTGGAACCCGAAGACCCGAGCGCCGCGCACGGCTCCTCCCTGATCCGCTCGATTGCACCTCAGGCCAGAACCGTCAATCCCAGCGCCCGAAAGTCGCGATCGAAAGCCAGGCAGGGCATGTCGTCGAGCGCCTGACGTACGACCACGAAGGAGAGGGCATCGCAATACGACAGGCGCCTCCGGGTGACGAGTCGGCGGAAGACCTCCTCGGCGGTCAGGTGCATCTTGACGTCCGTGGGAGTGACGGCGAGCGTGGGCAGCACCGTGTTCAGGAAGACCAGCGCCGCGCGGGCACCACTGCGGTACCGGAGCAGGGTTAACGCTTCGCCGACGATCTCGCGCGTGACGTGGAATCGCGTGCGAGTCACGTGGGCGCGCTCAGTCAGGTCTCGAGCCTTGCCGTGATTCACGTCGCGGGGCTCGAGCGCGGCGAACCAGAACGACGTGTCTGCAAAGACGTCTCGGGGGAAGGGGGTCATCGACTTCGACGACCGGTCAGCACCTCGTTTTTGCGGGACGACACGTCGATGGACCGGCCACTTCGCTTCCCGGCCGATCGTCCGGTCCGGATGCGCAGGAGGACCTCGGCCGTGGTGCCGAGGTCGTTCGCAGGTGGCACGAGGCGCGCCACCACTTCGCCCCGATTGGTGATGTCGATGCTCGCGCCCAGCTGGGCGGAGCGCGCCAGTTCTTTGAGAGCTTTCCGTGCATTCGTGATCGACACGCGCCGTGACATGTACATTTTGTACAGTATCGAGCCGCGGGACGCAACCCGAGCGGGCTCAAACGACTGGGAGCGACAGCGTACGCGCTCTCCGACACATCCGCGCCGAGAGATCGACGCCGACGGCGGCGAGGCCGAGCGCGTTCGCGACGGCCAGCACGGTGCCGTAGCCGCAAAACGGGTCGACCACGGTCCGCGTCGTCGTTTCACGGAGCACGAAGCGGCACGCATCGAGGCAGGCGTTCACGCCCATGGCCTTGGTGCCGGGCATGAACCCGGCGTCCGCGACCACGTCGGCCGTCGCTCGCTCGGGGCGCGGCCGCACGCCGCGCGAGTAGGCGAGGAGGTGCGAGTAGCCGGCGCGGCCGAACGTCACGGCGCCCGGCGGCTTGCGACAGACGATCTTGTGGAAGAGCAGCGCGGTGCCGGCGCGCTCAGCCGCGCGCTGCACGAGCGCGCCCTTGTCGATCCACGCGCCGCCGCGCTTGATGTCGCTCTGGAAGAAGACGGCGACGCCGTCGTCCGGCACGGCGCCGATGACGAGCGACGCCGTGTCCTCGAACCAGCGCATCCACGCCGCGAGATCGAGCGCGGGCACCTCGGAGACGTCGGGCAGCGACGTCACGACGCTGCAGCCGTCGAGGCGCCCGCGCGCCCGGAGCCACTCGACGGCCTCCGCGTGGTGGACGGCGCGGCTGGGCGCGGCCTGCGGCGCCGGCGCTGGTGGTCTCATCTCGCGTCGACCACGACACTGGCACGTGTCGTCGTTGGACGCTACGGTGTGCGGCATGCGAACTTGGGTCGCGGCCGTCGCCGCCTTCGTTGCCGGGTTCGCAATGGCCAGCTGCGCGAACCTCTCAGGAACGGCCCGACAATGCGGAGATCCCTGCGCGAGCCTGTCCTGTCCGAGCGCCTTCGTTTGCCAGGTCGACGGTCGCTGCGGGGCTCGCTGTCAGCCTGAGCCCATCAAGCCCGGAACGCCTTGAGCGTCCCGTGACATGAAGCGGCGGCACTGAACGGACGCTCCTGCGGCACGCCGCCTCAGGTCGCCAAAAGAGAACGGTTCGACCTGAGCCTCCGTTCAGGTGTGGGCCGCGCCGTCCCTTGAATCCCCTGGAGATCCAGGCCCGAGTCCCATAGGCTCCGAGATTCCGTCGGCGCGGAGCCCGGCGAAGAACATCATGAATATCCACCTCTTCGACACGACGCTGCGGGATGGGACGCAGAGCGAGGGCTTGTCCCTCTCGGTCGAGGACAAGTTGAAGATCGCCAAGGTCCTCGACGGGTTCGGCATTCACTTCATCGAGGGCGGGTACCCGGGGTCAAACCCCAAGGACATCGAGTTCTTTCGGCGCGCCAAGACGCTCTCGCTCAAGCACGCCAAGCTCACGGCGTTCGGCAGCACGCGCAAGGCCGGCGGCCGCGCCGCGGACGACGCGAACCTGCGCGCCCTCGTGGACGCCGAGACGCCTGTCGTCTGCATCTTCGGCAAGTCGTCGACGCTGCACGTGACGAAGGTGCTCGAGACGACCCTCGAGGAGAACCTGGCGATGATCGGCGATAGCGTCGCCTTCGTGAAGGGGCGAGGCCGCGAGGTCGTCTACGACGCCGAGCACTTCTTCGACGGCTACCGGCTCGATCCGGCATACGCGCTCGCGACGCTCGAGGCTGCGGCCGACGCGGGGGCCGATTGGGTCACGCTGTGCGACACGAACGGAGGCAGCTTGCCGAGCTTCGTGTCCGAGGTCGTGGGCGTCGTGCGCAAGCACGTCCCGACGCGCCTCGGGATCCACTCGCACAACGACAGCGATCTCGCGGTCGCGAACGCGCTCGCGGCCGTCGAGGCGGGCTGCACGCAGGTGCAGGGGACGATGAACGGGTGGGGCGAGCGCTGCGGCAACGCCAACCTCATCTCGATCATCCCGGCGCTGCAGCTCAAGATGGACCGCCGCTGCGTGCCCGACGAGAGCCTGGCGCGCCTCACGGAGCTGTCGCGCACCGTGAGCGAGATCGCGAACATCCGTCCGCGCGCGCACGCCCCGTACGTCGGGCGTTCGGCCTTCGCCCACAAGGGCGGCGTGCACGTGGCCGCCGTCGAGAAGGTCACCTCGAGCTACGAGCACATCGCGCCCGAGCGCGTGGGCAACCGCCGCCACATCGTCGTGTCGGAGCTCTCGGGCCGGGGCAACGTCCGGATGCGCGCCAGCGAATTGGGCGTCGAGTCGAGCGGCAACGAGCACGCCGTCGTCAAGCGCATCAAGGAGCTCGAGAACGAGGGCTATCAGTTCGAGGCGGCCGAGGGTTCGTTCGAGCTGCTCACGCGGCGCAGCCAGGCCGACTACGCGGCGCCCTTCGAGGTGTTGGACATCGTCGTGATCTCCGAGCAGCGGCGCGGCAACAGCATGTTCGCCGAGGCCACCGTCAAGGTCCGCATCGGCGACGAGGTCGTGCATACCGTGGCCGAGGGCACGGGTCCGGTGCACGCGCTCGACGGCGCCTTCCACAAGGCGCTCAACCCAGCGTTCCCGCTCGTGCGCGAGGTGCATCTCGTCGACTACAAGGTCCGCATCCTCGATCCCGAGGCGGCCACGGGCGCGAAGACCCGCGTCCTCATCGAGGCCGCGCGCGGCGAAGAGCGCTGGAGCACGATCGGCGTGTCGCAGAACATCATCGAGGCGAGCGCGGCCGCGCTGGCCGACGCGCTCGAGCTGCCGCTCGCGCGGGCGCGCGCCGCGGCGTCGCGCGTGGCATGAACATGGGTTTGCGATGCCCGCGGGTGGAACCCTAGTGACGCCTCGGTAAATTTGAAGAGAAGGGGTCTGATGAATCCACGCACGTTGTTCGAGAAGCTCTGGGACGCGCACGTCGTACGCGCCGCGACGGCCGACACGCCGGCCATCCTCTACGTCGATCTCCATCTCATTCATGAGGTGACGTCGCCGCAGGCCTTCACGTCGCTGCGCGAGCGCGGCGTGAAGGTGCGCCGCCCCGAGCGAACGGTGGCGACGATGGATCACTCGACGCCCACGACGCCACGGGGCAAGGACGGCAAGATCCCCGTGCTCGACAACGCGGCGGCGGCGCAGATCGCGCAGCTCGTGACGAACTGCCGCGACTTCGGCATCGAGCTGCACGCGCTCGGGAGCGAGGGACAGGGCATCGTTCACGTCATCGGGCCCGAGCTGGGGCTCACGCAGCCCGGCGGCACGATCGTCTGCGGCGACAGCCACACGTCGACCCACGGCGCGTTCGGCGCCCTGGCGTTCGGCATCGGCACGAGCGAGGTCGCGCACGTGCTCGCGACGCAATGCCTGCTGCAGAACAAGCCCAAGACGCTGGCCATCACCGTCGAGGGCCAGCTCGCGCCGGGCGTGACCGCCAAGGACGTCGTGCTCGCCGTGATCGCGCGCCTCGGCATCGGCGGCGGCACGGGCCACGTCATCGAGTACCGCGGCTCGGCCATCCGCGCGCTCTCGATGGAGGAGCGCATGACCGTCTGCAACATGTCGATAGAGGCGGGCGCGCGCGCCGGCATGATCGCGCCCGATGACGTCACGTTCGAGTACCTGAAGGGCCGTCCGCGCGCGCCGCAGGGCGCGGCCTGGGAAGCGGCCGTCGCGGAGTGGCGCAAGCTGCCCTCCGACGCGGGCGCGACCTACGACCGGGAGGAGAAGTTCGACGCGGCCGCCATCGAGCCGATGATCACCTATGGCACGAACCCCGGCATGGGCATGGCCATCGGCGCCCGGGTGCCGGCGGCGTCGAACCCGACGCTCGCGAAGGCGCTGGCGTACATGGGCCTCGAGGCCGAGGCGCCGCTGCTCGGCCACAAGATCGACGTCGTCTTCATCGGGAGTTGCACGAACTCGCGTCTGTCGGACCTGCGCGCGGCGGCGACGATCTTCAAGGGCCGCAAGGTGGCGCCGGGTGTGCGCGCGCTCGTCGTGCCCGGCTCTCAGCGCATCAAGAAGGCCGCCGAGGCCGAGGGCCTCGACCGCGTGTTTCTCGACGCGGGCGCCGAGTGGCGCGAGGCCGGCTGTTCGATGTGCATCGCCATGAACGGTGACCAGCTCAAGCCGGGGCAGTACGCCGTGAGCACGAGCAACCGCAACTTCGAGGGCCGGCAAGGGGCGGGCGGCCGCACGTTCCTCGCGAGCCCGCTCACGGCGGCCGCGGCCGCCATCACGGGCGTCGTGACCGACGCCAGGAATTTGATCTAGATGGGGGCCGGCTCGCTGCCGCTCGCGGCCACCCATACCCCCTCGCTTCGCGTGGCGAAGCCACGCTGCGCTCGCCTTCATATCGACAGGAGCCGTTGAGATGGAACCGATCAAGACGTTCACCTCGAAAACCGTCGCGCTGCCGACGGACAACATCGACACCGATCAGATCATCCCGGCGCGCTTTCTCAAGGCGACGACCAAGCTCGGGCTCGGCGACAAGCTGTTCTCGGACTGGCGCTTCTCCGCCGACGGCAAGGAGAAGCCAGACTTCGCCCTCAACCGGCCTGCCGCCAAGGGCGCGCGCGTGCTCGTCGCGGGCGACAACTTCGGGTGCGGCTCTTCGCGCGAGCACGCGCCGTGGGCGCTTTACGACTATGGCTTCCGGGCCGTCATCAGCACGTCGATCGCCGACATCTTCAAGAACAACTCGCTCAAGAACGGCCTGCTCCCGATCACCGTCGACGCCGCGACGCACGCCAAGCTCGTCGCGACGTCGGGCGCCGAGGTCACCATCTCGCTCGAGGCCCAGACCGTGACGCTGCCGGACGGCACCGTCGCGAAGTTCTCGGTCGATCCGTTCTCGCGCTACTGCCTGCTGAACGGCATCGACGAGCTGCAGTTCCTGCTGTCGCAGGAAGCCGACATCGGCGCCTTTGAGACGACAACCGCCAGGAAATCCAAGAAACTCGAGTCGCCCCAAACGGAGTAGACACGACCCCGTCTCGCTGCCACGATTGCAGATCGGGAGGTCCGGACGCATGGAGAAGATCCGCGTGGCAGGCGAGCAGGGGACGGGGACGGAGGCAGACGGGGAGGTGGGCAGGTTGAAGGCGCGACACGACGAGATCGAGAAGCGGCTGTCGGAGCTCGAGCGGCATTTGTCGCTCACGCCCGACGAGCAAGTGGAGCGAAGTCAGCTCAAGAAGGAGAAGCTGCGCGCCAAGGACCGGCTCGCGCTTCTGTCGGCGGGTCTCCGCCGCGCGAGCTGACGGCCCGGACAAAATTCCATGGACGCGGAGGCCCTCGAGCGACTGCGCCGCTCGGGCATCCGGATCGACCGCGAGGGGCGGTTCGTCCACGAGGGCGGCGAGGTCCGACACGAGGGGCTGCGGCGAGCGCTGTTTCGCTGGCTCGACGCCGAGCCCGACGGGCGCGTCGTGCTGCGCCTCGACGAGCGGCGCTTCGCCTACCTCGACGTCGACGACACGCCGCTCGTCGCGCGCGCGGCGCGCCGAGTGACCGACGGCGATGGGGACGGCGAGCGGATCCTGCTCGCGCTCACCGATGGGAGCGAGGAGCCGCTCGACCCGGCCACGCTCACCGTCGACGAC
>DASXOE010000029.1:0-19827 GCA_036494575.1 Polyangia bacterium
GCCGCCTTCTGCCAGTAGGGCCGATAGGCGGGCAGACCCGCGCTGTGCGAAAGGAGATGGCGCACGGTCACGGCCGCGCGCTCGTCGCCCTCGAGCTCGGGGAGCCGCTGACCGACCGGCTCGTCGAGCGCGAGGGCGCCGCGCTCGACCTGCTTCATGACGAGCACGCTCGTGACGACGGCCTTCGTGAGCGACGCCACGTCGTACACCGTGTCGGGGAACGCCGGCAATTTTCGCGGCACGAGCTGCCGCCACCCGAAGGCCTCGTGGAACTGGACGCGCCCGCCGCTCGCGACGAGCAGCACGAACCCGGGCACGACCTCGTTCGCGGCGGCGTCCTGACAGAGGCGCCGCACGGGTTCGAAGCGCAGCTTCATGCGCAGGAACTATAGACGCGCCGGCGCGCAAAAGGGTGAGGCCTGTCGGGTGGTCCCCGGATCCCCAATGGACCGGGGGCCCCTTCCGGTTTAGCCTACGAACGGGCCCTGATGAAATTTGGCCAGTACGAGCTCCGCGAGCTGATCGCCGTGGGCGGAATGGCCGAAGTGTACAAGGGCCGTGTCGTCGGCGCCGAAGGCTTCGAAAAGCACGTCGCGATCAAGCGCATCCTGCCCGACCTCGCAGAGGACGAGCGCTTCGTGAAGATGCTGCTGACCGAGGCGCGCATCCATTCGGCCCTCTCGCACCGCAACATCGTCCAGATCCACGACCTCGGCATCTCCGAGGACGGCGAGTACTTCATCGTCCTCGAGTACGTCGAGGGCTACGACCTGCGCATGGTGCTCGACCAGCTCACGGAGCAGGGACGCATCCTGCCCGAGGCGCTCTCGCTCCACATCGCCTCCGAGCTGGCCCAGGGGCTGCATTTCGCGCACGAGCAGCGCGGCGCCGACCGCCAACCGCTCGGCCTCGTGCACCGGGACGTGTCGCCCTCGAACGTGCTGATCTCGATGTCGGGCGAGATCAAGCTGTCGGACTTCGGGCTCGCCAAGCGCCGACACGATCGCTCGGTCGTCGGCAGCCTCAAGGGCAACCTCGCCTACATGTCGCCCGAGCAGGCGCGTCAGTCGAGGCTCGATCGCCGCACGGATGTGTTCTCGCTCGGCGCCGTGCTCTTCGAGATGCTGACGGGCAAGCGCCTGCGCGAGATCCGCGACGAGATCGCGGCCTGGAACCATGTCGCGTCGGGACAGGTGCCATTGCTGCGCGCCGTCCGCCCCGACCTGTCCGAGCCCCTCGAGCGGCTGCTCGCGCGGGCTCTCGCGCCCGAGCCCGAGGGGCGCTTCGCCGACGCCGCGATCTTCGGCTCCGCCATCCGCGGCGTCCTCTCGAGCCTCAACACGCCCGTGGGCGCGACCGATCTCCAGCACTTGCTGTCGACGCTGCAGCCGGCGCGCCGGCCGCGCGCGCTCGTGCCGGAGCGTTCGAAGGTCATTCGCCTAGGCCCCGAGGCGCAGGCGCTCGGGGAGGCCATCGCGGCGCCGCTGACGCCGCTGCCGGCCTCCGCGCCAGGAATGACGTCCTCGGCGCCGCGCCCCCTCGGGGGCATCACGAACCTCGCCGACGTCGACCTTCGCGCCAGCCCCGCGGAGTCAGGAAATGACGACGGCGAGAGCGACATGCCGACACCTCCGCCCGTCGAGCCGCTGGCACCCCTGCGCGGAGCGCCACCCGCGCTCGGGCTCACAGCGCGGGCCGATCGCATGACGCCGCCGCGCTCCCTCCAGACCGCGTACGTCGATCGCGCGCCCGCGCGGTTGCACTCGGCCGCGAGCGCCGCCGCCGCGCCCTTCGCGTCCTCGACGTGGGGCGGCGCGACCGCGGCCGCCGTGGTCCCCGTCACCATCGAGGGTCGGCCAGCGACGGGCGAGCACCTCCCGACGATCCGGTCGAGCTCGACGTCCTCGCAGTCGCTGGCCGCCGCCGCTCGCCCACGCCGTGACACCGCGCGCGTGGTCGTTCGCGGCGGCACGGCTTGGCGGCCGCTCGTCGTGGCGTTCGCCGCGACGCTCTTGCTCGTCGCGGGAGCCGTCCATCTCGCCGTCGTGCCGCTCGACGTTCTCGTCGTCTGGCGCAAGCCCGCGGCACTCGCCATCACGACCGACCCCCAAGGCGCGACGGCCGAGCTCGACGGCACGATGCTGCCGGCGCGGACGCCGACCCAGACGACCGTGCGCCGCGATCGCTTCGACCACGTCCTCGAGCTCAGCGCGCCCGGCCATCGCACCGTCCGGCAGACCCTTCGGTACGACGGCGCGGTCAGCCTGTCGGTCAGCGCCCGGCTCGAAAAGGACGCCGGGCCAACCTTCGAGCCCCTCCCCTCGGCGACGACGCCCGCGCCGTCTCCGCGGGCGGCGGACGTTGGCGCCGAGCCGCCCAGCGTCGTCGTGAAGACAGCGGCGCCGGCCGTGCCCGCCGCCAGACCCTCCAAAGCGGCCAAGGGCGGCACCCGCCGGCAAAAAACCGCCCGCGGCAAACGGGCCGCGAGGGCCCGCTCGCGCGATTAGGGACGCGTCGTGCTGTTTCAACGGTCTTCTCGCGCGTTCGAAGCCGGTGCCCGGCTGGTGGCGTGCGCGGTTGCCCTGCTGATTCCGGTCGCCGCGCGCGCCGTTCAACAACCCGGCGGCAAGACCATCCCGGTCATCTTGTCGCCCACCGGGACGTGCGCCGATGGGCTCAACGTCCAGGCCTGCCTGGACGACAGCGAGATCTCGCTGGGTGGCGCCGCCGGCAAGGTCGGTGCGCTGACCGACGCGACCATTGACCGCGAGACGTTCGATCCCGGCTGCCAGCTGACGTTCAAGGTCCTGTCGAAAGGCGGATCGTTCTACGGCCACGCCTTCGGCTGGTACCGGGTGCACGCCGGCAACGTTCCTCCGCCGCTGTCCGAGCTGAACGTATTTTTGACCTGCGCCGACACGCAGACGCCGGGCACGACCAAGGTGCTGACACTGCCTCCAGGCGTGGGCACCATTGGTTTCTTCATGGCCAGCTATCCGGGTCAGAGCGCCTGTAACGCGATGACCGCGAACACGCCGCTGCCCAGCGAGCCAAACTACACCTTTTATACGGAGAGGCGTTTCAACGGCCTCGACCGCGCCGGCCAGCCGATCCCGAATGTCGTGCCCAGCGTCATTCGCGTTCTGACCTGGCAAAGCGCGGTTCAGACGGGCGCGTTCTACTTCGGTTGGGAGGACGACGGCCGCACCGCCGACGACAACTTCAATGACCTCGTCATCCGGGTCAGCGGCATCTCGTGCAGCGGCGGCGGCGCGAGCTGCGACACAGGCATGAAGGGAGCGTGCGCCGCCGGCACCATGCAGTGCCGCGCTGGCGTGCTGGCCTGCGTCCCCAATCAGGGCGCCGTCCCCGAACGCTGCAATGCCGTCGACGACAACTGCGAAGGCACCATCGACGAAGGCGACGGCATTTGCCCGGCCCTGCAGATTTGCCAGCAGGGTAACTGCGTTCGCCGGTGCAGCGCGGACCTCGAGTTCGCATGTCCGAGCGGCTTCTTTTGCGACCCGAACGGTCGTTGCATCGAGACCGCGTGCAAGGACGTCACCTGCCCACCCGGGCAGCTGTGCCGCGGCGGGCATTGCCGCGGTGAGTGCGACGGCATCGTTTGCCCCTACGGCCAAGCCTGCCGACACGGCGGCTGCGTCGACGTATGCGCAACCTTGACCTGCGATCCCGGATCCCGCTGCGTCGTGCAGGTCCCCACGGGAGGCGGCGAATCGGTTGGCGTCTGCTCAGGTTGCCCGTGCACGGGCTGCCCGGCGGGAGGCAGTTGCATCGACGACGCATGCGTCCCAACCAACTGCGCCAACGTGAATTGTTCCGCCGGCACGCACTGTCAGGCCGGCACCTGCGTCGACAGCTGCGCCGGCGCGCAATGCCCGACGGGATCGTCGTGTCGCCAGGGACAGTGCATGATCGATCTCAACGGATCGGACGCGGGGTCCGACTCGAGGTCGCCGGGCTCTATGGCGCCCGGTTCTATGGCGCCCGATGGGGGCGGGTCACCCACGGGCGGCGCCGACGCTGACAACGCACCTCACACGATCTCACCCAGCAGCGGTTGCCGCTGCGATCTACCGGCCGGCACGAAGCGCAGCAACGTCGCCGCTGCCGTGCTGCTGGCGCTGGCGGCATGGGGGGCGGCAGGACGCCGAAAGAAGTGATCAATCGTGAGATGAGGACCCTTCGGTCGCGACCCTAGGGCGGCGGAGGGCAGGCGCCGTGGGTCGGCGCGGCAGGTCGTGAGGCCGGGTGGGTCGGATGGCCGAGCGGGCGTATGCACACCGGTGGTCCCGCGGCGTGCTTGGGGGGAGCCGGCGCTGGCGATGGCGGTGGCGGCGCTGGCGCCGCGTGCGCGTCGCCGGCGGACGCCGTCGTCGGGCCCGCCACCGCGAGGTGCGGGCGCAGGCGCCGGACCATCTTGCGTCCGATTCCCTTGATCCTCACCAGCTCGTCGACCGTGCGGAACGGGTGGCGTTTGCGGTAAGCGAGGATGCTCTGAGCCTTTGCCGGTCCCACGCCGGGCAGGAGGGCGAGCATCTCGGGCGGCGCCGTGTTCAAGTTCACGGCGCCGTCGACGGCCTTCGTGGCCGCGTGCGCGACGTCGGCGGCGAGAACGGCGGACAGCAAGACGCAAGCGAGCACGCGCACGCCAGGTTCTCGGGCGCTTAGAGCCCGGGTTGCTAGGGACGCGACCGAAGGCCGCGAGGGTGGGTGGCAGGGCGTGGAAGACCCGACGTGAGCCCGTTGCCGCTAGGCAGGCGGCTCCTTATCAGGGCACGTGGGGCGCGCAAAAGCTCGTCGTCGCGAGCGGGTTCGTCGCGAGCGGCATGCTGCCCTTCTCGCCCGTCTTGCGGCACTCGTAACCGCCCCGGCAGTCGCCGTTGCTCGAGCACACCTTGGCGCACTCGCGCTGCTCGTACGATTGCTTGACGCAATAGCCGGCGTCGAGGCAAATCTCGTCCGCGAGGCAGTCGTCGGTCCTCTTCATCGGCGCGGCGCAGTCGAGATCCTCGCACTGCGGATTGCACGTCTTCGTGAGGTACGCCGAGGGTGGGAAGGTGCGGACGCACGTCGACCCGCCCGGGCACGACGTCTCGTCGCAGCCCGCGACCGTGCAGTAGCCGCCGGGCTGCGAGAGGTCGCACGAGCGGGTGCCGCTGGGATCGCAATCGATGCTGGTCTTGCAGTCGTCGCCGATGTCGTGACTGCAGCCAGCCACGACGAGGGCCAGCCACACGAACGCGCGCAGGATCCGATTCACGGGCGTGTTCATACCGTGAACGGCGGCCGCGTTCCAGCGGCGGCGCGCGCGCCGGTCGACGCGGCACGCTTCTTGTACTCCTCGGCTTCGCAGATTGTCCGCGCTCATGATCTCCTCGAATTCGACACGAACCTCGCTCACGGAATCCGCTGCCGATCACGCGTTAGACGCGCACCGCTTCGTCCCCGTGTGGAACGGAATCTTGCACGAGTTTCGAAACCACCTGACGGTGCTCGTGGCGGCCACGAGCGAGCTCGGCGCCGAGATTTCGCCCGCGCTCGCGCTGCGGGTCGGCGACGCGGTATGCGAGACGGAACGCAACGTCCAGGGTTTGACCTCGCTCCTGGCCCTCGTGGATGCCTCGGTGCAAACCTTCGAGCCGCTCATCTGCTCGCTCGGGGAGGTCGTCGATCGCGCCGTCCGGCTCGCCGGGCCGGCCGGGGGACGGCGCCTTTCGATCACGACGCACGTGCCGCGCGAGGTCGGAGTGAGGAACCGCGGCATGGTGCTCGAGTGTCTGCTGGCCACGCTCATTATCGATCTGGCTCGCGCGGATCTGGCTCGCGCGGATTCGGCTCGCGCAGATCTGGCTCGTGCTGGTCTGGCTCGCGCCACCGCCCCCGGCGACGGCGCGGAGCCGGCGCGATCCCCCCGCGTGCGCGTCGACGCCGAGCTCGGGCGCCGCGCGCTCGCCATCGAAATCGCGAGTGACGGCGCGCGCCCCGACGCCGGTTCGTGGCGGTTCCTCCTCGCGATGGATCTCGCGGCCAAGCTGGACGCGACGCTGGTCTTTCAACCCGAGGTCGCCGCGTACGTCGTTCAATTTCGCTGACAGCTCTAAGCCGGGCCGGCCTGTCCCATCCCCCCCCAACGGAGCCGATAGGCTGGCCCGGCACTTTTTCCGCCCAAACCGATGCCACGACCGCGACGACGCGCGCCGAGGGTGTTCGCCTGCCAGGTTGCAGGTAGGTTGTTGTGAAACCGAAACCGTGGCCCTCGGTTTTTCAGCGTGGGAGCTGTGTTATCCTGACGCCATGCTCGAGCGCTCTCGCAGTCGCCTGCGCCCTCGGGGCGCTTGCGCGCGGCGCCGGCAGGGTCGTGCTGCGAGCAGGGCCGAGAGCGCTACGGTCGTTCCGCGCGTGGACCTTCGATGAAGGTCAAATTCTGGGGCGTGCGCGGGTCCCTCCCCGTGCCCGGACGGAAGACGGAGCGCTACGGGGGCAACACCTCGTGCGTCGAGGTTCGCTCGGACTCGGGGACGCGCGTCGTCGTCGACGCCGGAACCGGCATCCGCAAGCTCGGCAAGGAGCTGTCCGCCGAGGCCGAGGGCAACACCGAGGTCCATCTCCTCATCAGCCACACGCACTGGGACCACATCCAGGGCTTGCCTTTCTTCTCGCCGCTCTACCAGAAGGGCAATCGCTTGTGCGTCTACGCGCGCAAGCGCGACGACCTGCACCTGCGCGCCGTCTTCGCCTCTCAGACGGATGACCCGTACTTCCCGATTCCCTTCGACGAGGCCAAGGCCGACATCGCCTTTCGAGAGCTCTCCGACGAGGACACCTTCGAGATCGCGGACGTCAAGGTCGCCTGCGCGCGTCTCAACCACCCGTACATCGCGACGGCGTATCGCCTCGCCGTGGACGGCGCGAGCGTCGTCTACGTCTCGGACACGGCGCCCTTCTCCGACATCTTGTTCGAGGACCAGTTCGTCGCGCAGCCGCCCGGCCCGGGCACCGAGCTGTCCGCCATTGATCTGAAGAAGCTCGCGCGCATGCGGGACGGCGTCGTCCGTCTGTGCGAAGGGGCCGACCTCGTGGTCTACGACACGATGTTCACGCCCGAGGACTACAAGCGCATTCCGCACTTCGGCCACTCGCGGCCGTCGGACGCGCTGCGCATCTGCCAGGAGGCGGGCGCGCGCCAGCTCGCGCTCTTTCACCACGCCCCCGAGCGCTCGGACGCCGAGGTGGACGCCATCCTGGCCGAGACCCAGGCGGCGGCGCGGCGCGACGGCATCGAGCTCGAGATCGTCGCCGCTTACGAGGGGCTCGACGTCTCGCTGGGGCGGCGCTGATGGAGCTGACGTTCTGGGGCGTGCGCGGCTCGATCCCCGCCCCGGGGCCGGGCACGGTGCGCTTCGGCGGCAACACGTCGTGCGTCTCGCTGCGCACGAGCGGCGGCAAGCTCATCATCCTCGACTGCGGCACGGGCGCGCGGAATCTGGGCAACGCGCTCGTCGGCGGGTCCTTCGGCAAGGGCGGCGGCGAGGCGAGCATCCTGCTGTCGCACGCCCACTGGGATCACATCCAGGGCTTCCCCTTCTTCGTGCCGCTCTACATCCCGGGCAACACGTTCCACATCCACGGTGGCGCGAAGAGCTCGTCCATGCTCGAGGGCATCCTCGAGGGGCAGATGGCGCCGCAGTACTTCCCCGTGCAGACGCTCAAGAACATGGGCGCGAGCATCGACATCGTCGCCATCGCCGAGGGCCAGCCGTTCGCCGTCGAGGGTTGCCAGGTCACGGCGCGCACCAATCCGCACGGCCGCTCCGGCGCGCTCGCGTTCCGCGTCGAGGACGCCGGGCGCGTGCTCGTCTACGCGAGCGACGCCGGGTACGACAAGGCTGGTGCGCCGCGCGCGTCGATCGATCTCTACGCCGCCGCGGACGTTCTCATTCACGACAGCACGTACACGCCGGAGGATCGCCAGCGCTATCTCGACCGCGGCTTTTCGTCCGTGGATGACGCCGTCGCCGCCGCCGTCGCGGGCAAGGTCAAGCGCCTCGTGCTCTTCCACTACGATCAGGACTACACCGACGCCGACGTCGACGCGCTCGTCGCGCGCGCGCGCCGCTTGCTCGACGAAGCGGGCGCGCCGGGCATCGAAGTCACCGGCGCCGTCGAAGGCGACACCTTGACCGTCTGATCTAGTCGGGGGCGTCGCGCGCTGCGCGCGCTTTGGCCCCCGCGCCGCCGGCTCACTCCGGCGAAGTGAATTCGCCCGCGCTCGCTCAAAGACCGTCGTTTTCCTGGATCGTGTGCTCGGCGAGACGGGCGGCGTCCAACTTCGAGACGTAGGCATCGCCGGCCTGCATGATGGCCGCGGGGTCACCGAGCTCGTTGGCGGCGCGCCCGACCGCCTGTGGATCCATCTGAACGCGCGGTGTCGTCCGGAGGTACTCGTCCTTGTGGCTCCATCGCTGCTCGGGGCTGCGGGGGTTCAAGGCCAGCAGCGCCACGCCGCCGGGGCGCGGGCCCACCGTGGCGTAGTACGTGCGGCCCGCGACGAGCGTTCCCTCGAGGCGATCGGCGGTCTTGGCGTCGTCCTCGAGCACGGCGTAGAGGACGGTCGGGCCTTCGGGCAGGCGCACGACGGTGTGGGCTCGATCGTTGAGCTGCCCGACGAGCTGGCCGTGTCCGTCGACGATGGCGACGGAACGAAGCCGCGTCGTCGGCTGGACGATCACCACCGTGACGGCGTCAGGCACGGCCGCGATCGCGCCTGGTGTCCGGATCGTGATGTCGGGGACGAGGGAGCCGCAACCCGAAGTGAGCCACGCCGCCGCCACCACGGCGCGCGCCGCAATCCTGCCCCGAGCGATCGAAGTCATGAGTCTCCGAGGGATTGTCGCCGAGCCTGCGGCCCGCGCAAGCGCTGTCGGCTCCATTGACAGGGATCCACGACCCTGCCAAGTTCGGCGCGCTTTTCAACCAGAGGGGGACAAATGAAAGATTCTCGGACTTTGCGCAAGGGAATGACGGCGCTCGTCGCGGCGCTCGTGCTGACGGCGGCTGGCGCGGCGGTGGCGAAGGGCAAGGACAAGGCAGCGGCGAAGGAGGCCAAGCCCGACCCGGCGATGCGCGGCATGTACATCGTCTCGACCTCGGGCTGCAACGATTGCCACACGCCTTGGGTCTTCAACAAGGAGCTCGGGATGCCGGTGCCCGACATGAGCCGCATGCTCTCGGGTCACCCGACGAACGGACCCGAGACGCAGGCCAAGATCGATCCCAAGACCGATCTGGCGTTCATCAGCGCGGACTTCACGTCGTTCAAGCTGCCGTTCGGCACGGTTTTTTCGGCGAACCTCACGCCTGACAAGGAGACCGGTCTCGGCAACTGGACCGAGGAGATGTTCATCAAGGCGATGCGCACGGGCATGCACCTGGGCGCCGAGGGGCGTCCCATCCTGCCGCCCATGCCGTGGCCGGAGTTCCGCAACTTCACCGACGACGATCTCAAAGCGATCTTCGCCTTCCTCAAGTCCATCCCGCCGATCCACAACCCCGTGGCCGATCCCAAGGTGCCGAAGCCCGTCATCGACGGCCTCATGAAGACGCACCCCAAGATGATCGAGATGCTCGACGCCGCTCATGCGGCGCACGGCGGGCCGTCGCCCGAGAAGAAGTAGCCGCTAAAGCGGCCGTTTTAGAGCTTCATGGTCAGGGCGAGGTGCGCCGGCGCTCCGTCGGGCACCTTGACCTTGGTCGTCGTGCGCACGCCCGCGCCCTGGCCGTCGGCGGGCTCGTGCCACAGCTCGACGGTGTACTCGCCCGGCGGCACGTCCTCGATCGTGAATGCGCCCGCGTCGTCGGTGACGGCGAAGTACGGGTGGTCGAAGACGTAGATCCAGCCGTTCATCCAGGTGTGCCCGGCGTCGCACTGCAGCTTCATGAGCCCCGGCTTGCGCATCGGGATCGGCAGCTTCTGACCCTTGATGGGCATCGCGACGTTGAAGACGGTCATGCCCGTGTCGTTGGCGTGGACGTTGTGGAGGATGGCGTCGTTGTTCATGAGCGACAGCGGCGTGCCCACGGTGAGCGCCTGCACGTGGGGAAAGTAGCGGCACTGCTTCTGATCGAGCGCGGCGTTCGCGACGGGCGCGGCCTTCCCCGTGAACTTCGCGTCCCTGAGGAACACGACGACGTTGCGCAGGCCGCCCTTCTTGTCGACGAGCACGGCCTCGTTGGGTGCGTCCTTTCCGCAGACGCTCGCGTCCTTGAGGATCGCGTGAGGCGGCGGCGCGGGGCACGGCTTGGCGACCGTGACGGTTCCGTGGATCGACCCCGCGGCCCAGGCCACCTGGGCGAGCAGCGAAAGAGCGAGCGTGAGTCCCGGGGCGCGCATGGCGGCCAATCTGAGATGCGACCGTCAGCCGGCGGCCGTCAAGAAGCCCTTGTCCAGCAGCGATTTGAGCTTCTCGGCCACCGACAAGTCGGTGAGCGGGCACTCGTCGAAGAGCGCCCGCACGGTGCCGACCGTGAGCGCCGCCTGGAAGACGTCGAGCTCCTCGGGCGACAGGTCGCGCAGCTTGGGCTCGAGGGGCCGCGGGATCGCGATGCCCGCCGACATGGGCGGCAGCTTCTCAGAGATGACCTGGTACTCGTCGATCTGGCGCATGCTCTCCATGAGCAGGCCCTCCGTCGAGTCCTGCAGCTCCTCGAGGACAGCGCGCTCGTCGGGCGGCTCGAGCTCGAAGAAGCCCGTCGTCCAGCTCAGCATCCGAATCATGGCCTTGCGCGGGCCCATCTTGAAGCTGTCGTCGATGCTCGCGAAGTAGATCTGCCCCTTGCGCAAGTAGACCTTGCCGACGCCCGCGTCGCCGCGGATGACGATGACGCCCGACTTCTTGCTCGTCGAGAGGAGTTGCAGGAGGTCGGGCAGCGGGATCTCCTCGATGCTGCCCGACATCGACTTGGGCGGCGGGCGCTTGTTGGCCGCCGTCGCGAGCTTCGACCGGGCCTCCGTCTCCGTCATGTGGTTCGTGAGCTCGCCGTCGACGAAGACCAGCTTGATGATCGACGTGCCGATGAGGATGCGGTCGCCGTCCTTGAGCTCGATCTTGCGGACCTTCTCGCCGTTGACGAACGTGCCGTTCGTCGAGCCGAGGTCCTGGATCGTGACGGCCTTGTCGTCGGTCGTGATCTTCGCGTGCTTGCGAGAGACCATGTCTTCGACGAGCACCATGTCGAGCTCGGAGGAGCGGCCGATGATGATCTCGCGGTGGGGCCGCAGCGGAAACTCGCCGCCTTGGTATTTGCCCGAGATGAAGCGGAGCGCCCACAAGATCGTCTCTGAGCCCGCGGAGCTCCCGTCCGCGGAATCGTCCGAAGAGGATGACGACGGCCTAAATGTGCTCAAAACTTCGACATTTTATGTTGGCCTCGGCGTGCCGTCAACATGCGCCTCGGGCGCCGGCGCGCCCTCGCGCAAGAGCCCGGCGACGAGGTCCGCGACCTCCTCGTCGACGAGGAGCCCGGAATGTCCCGTGGGCAGCGCGATGTTCCGCACGCCCTCGAGCGCCGTGCGCGCGACCGGCGCCAACCAGTCGCGTAGCGCGCCGATCGACACGACGTCGACGCCCTCGGGCAACGGCGTCTCGGAGAGCTCTTGCAAGAAAGGGCTGCCGGGCAAAAGCTGCAGGCTCGCGAGGCCGAGCGGCACGGTGACGAGACCCAGCAGCGCAGACCACGTGCCGCGCGTTGGCGTGCCGAGGAGGACGAGCCTCCGCACGCGGTGCCGCCCGCCGAGCCGCTTGACGTAGTAGAGGCCGACGAGCCCCCCCATCGAGTGGCCGACGATGTCGACGTGCGACACGCCCGTCTGCGCGATGATCGACTCGACCTTGCGCGCGACCAGGCCCGCCGAGTCGCGGATGTCGCCGAGGTTGATGGGACCGAAGCGGAAGCTCATGACGACGTGCCCGCGCCGCGCGAGATGCTGCTCGAGCAGGTGCAGCGAGCCCTTCGTGGCCAGGTATCCGTGGATGAGCAGCACGGGTGGACCGGGCGCGCGGCCCTCGGTCTCGGCGGCGACGTGGGCGCGGTCACCGCGGTTGCCGCGTAGCAGCTGGCGCAGGTAAACCGCCGCGTGACCCGAGTCGACGACGTTGGCCGTCAGCTCCTTCGTGAGGGTCAGCGCCCGCGACCGCAGGTCGGCCAGGAACCCCATCTCGGAAGCCTAACACTGAAGCCCAACACCCGCTCAGCGGGCCTTCGCTCAGTGGGCCTTCGCTCAGTGGGCCTTCGGGGCCCGCGGGCGCATGACCGTGTAGACGATGCCGGCGCTGTCGTTGGCGAGGTCGCCCTCGTAGTCGGTCTCCATCCAGTGGTGGAGCTCGTCCCCCATCGTGAGGTAGTCGCCGATCGGGAACACGATGAATGCGGGCGGCGCCGCGCGCAGGCGCGCGATGAAGGCGCTCGGCGGCGTGATTCCGCTGCGGAAGCGCATGAAGTTCGTGTCGCCCTCGTCCAAGGCCACGCGCCGCCCCGACATGAGCGCTACGGCGTCCACGAGCGCGGGCTCGCCAAAGAGCGTCGCCTCGGGCGGCAGGCGCTCCGCGTAGCGCGTGAAGATCTCGACCATCTCGAAGCTCTGGCTCGCGTCCCAAAGGAAGCGCGTCCAGATCGGATAGCGACGTCCGAGGATCTCTTGGTCGCTCCACAGGAGCGCGTGGACGGCGCCGTCGAGGGGTCCTAGCACGGGCGAGGGTCGCCACGTGCGCGCCGCGGGCTGGCCGAGGGCGGCGTCGGGCACCTGCGTGCGGCGCGCCGCCGGCAACCGGGCGAAGGCCGTGCCGGCGAGCGGCCAGACGAGCAGCGCCGCGACGGCGATGCCGGACAGGCGCGCCGCGGGCCCCGCCCCGTGGGCGCGCACCTCCCGGACGAGCGCCGCGATCCGGCGCAGGAGCTCGCCGTATGCGAGGCCCGCCAGCGGGGCGACGCCGACCATGAGCATGACGAAGTAGTAGTGGAAGACGGCGCGCGTCGCAGCCACGAAGAGCAGCGTCGCGGCCAGGGAGGCGAGCGAGAAGGCGGCGAGCTGGACGCGCGGCTCGTCGGCGAGCCGCGCGCGGGAGAAGGTCTCTCTGGCGCTGCCTCGCCAGAGCACCGCGACGGACGCGGGCACGGCCGCCACGAGGAAGCTGCTCTTGCGCAGCATGAGCAGCAGCTCGTGCGCGAACGTGCCGCCGCCCACGTTGGGCTTGTGCAGGTGGTACGCGAAGACGCCGTCCCAATAAGGGCGGCCGACGGCCAGGAGAAAGCCCCCGTGTACGAGCAGGAGGGGAACGGCCGTCCACAGCGCCAGCGTCCGGGCGCGCCCGGGCGCGAACGCCAGCAGCACGAGCCAAACGGCGAGCCCGCACGGCGCGACGTACATCGCGACGAGGCACCCCGCCGCGAACGCGAGCCCGGCCTGGCGATCCCGGCCCGCGAGCGTTCGCTCGAGGCCGAGCGCCGCGAACATGAGGCCCTCGGCGACACCCGTGAAGAAGCCGTGCAAGAGATCGGGCGACAGCAGGAACGCCGTGCCCGCGATGAACGCCTCGAGGGCGCCGGACACGCGCCGCACGGCGCGGTAGATGCAAACACCGCCGACGGCGCCGGAGACGAGGCCGATCCATTTGACGGTGACGAGCGCCGCGCCGGCGTCGTGCCACTCGCTCGGATCCACCATGGCGGCCGCGCCGTGGATGAGGGCGCCGAGCTTGAGCGCGACGATAGCGAACGCCAGGTGCAGCGGCGGGTGCGCGAAGAAGTAGTCCCGGTACGGCACGAGCCCGCCGAAGGCCGTGCGCAACGCCATGTAGAAGTAGATGCTCTCGTCGGAGTCGGCGACGTGGAACTGATACGTCCGCAGCATCACGTAGAAGAGCACGATGGCCGCGAAGGCGGTCGAAGGAGCCGCTCGGATCAAGCGCTCGCGCGAGAACGGCGGGCGCGGGGTCGCTCGGGTCGCGTCGGGGCGGGCGCGTCTCGGCGAGGGCTTCCAGCGGGGCATCCGCCCGCCATTGTAAACGAGGTTCGGACGGCGCGCGCGCCCTACTCGCTCGATTCGCGCAGGCCGTGCTTGCGGAGCAGCTCGCGGAAGTGCTTGCGATCGACCTCGGCGGACCGCGCCGCGGCCGAGAGGTTGCCCTCGTGGTGCTTGAGCTGGGCGCGGATGTACTCGCGCTCGAAGTTGTCGATGAGCTGCGCCTTGGCCTCCTTGAAGGGCAGGTTGATGTCGACGGCGCCCCCGGCGGCGGCGCCGCCCGTCCGCTCGTCGAAGGCCTCGTCGATCTCGAGCTTCGAGCCGTGCGTGAGCGCGCAGGCGCGCTCGACGACGTTGCGCAGCTCGCGGACGTTGCCCGGCCACGCGTGGTGGCGCAGGCGCTCGAGCTCCTCGCGCGAGACCTCGAACGAGCGCCCACCCGAGAACTGCCGCGCGAAGTGGTCGACGAGCAGCGGGAGGTCGTCGGGGCGCTCGCGCAGCGGCGGGACGTGCATGCGCACGACGGCCAGCCGGTAGTACAAGTCCTCGCGAAAGTGCTTGGCGGCGATCTCGGCGCGCAGGTTGCGGTTCGTCGCGGCGACGACGCGCACCGAGATTTGATTGTAGGTCGTGCCGCCCACGGGCCGGACGGCGCGCTTGTCGAGCGCCCGCAGCAGCGCCGGCTGCACCTCGGGCGCGAGCTCGCCGATCTCGTCGAGGAACAGCGTGCCGCCGTCGGCCTCGTCGAAGGCGCCGGGGCGATCGCTCACGGCGCCCGCGAACGCGCCGCGCACGTGCCCGAAGAGGGCGGACTCGAGGAGCTCCTTGGGGATGGCGCCGCAGTCGAACACGACGAACGGAGCGCCGCGCCGCGCGCTGTGCTGGTGAATCTCCTCGGCGAAGAGCTCCTTGCCCGTGCCGGTCTCGCCTTCGATCAAGACGGCAGCGTCGCTGGCCGCGACGTCGGCCAGCAGGCGGAAGATCTTGCGCATCTTCGCGTCGCGCCCCACGAGCGATCCGTAGCTCTCCTCGTCGGAGGGCTGGAGGTCGACGGCCTCCTCCTGCGGCACGTACTTGAGCACCGTCTGGCCGATCGTGACCTCGGTGCCGAACCCGAGCGTCAGCTCCTGAAAGCGCGCACCTTGCACGAACGAGCCGTTCGTCGAGCCGAGGTCGCGCAGGATCACGCCGTCGGCGCGCGGCTCGATCACGAGATGCCGGCGCGAGATCGTCGGATCGGAGAGGAGCACCTCGTTGCCGGCGCCCGACCCGACCGTCATCGCGAGATCAGCGATGGCGATGGCCTCGCCGCGGTCCGGTCCCTTGACGATGAGCAGCCTTCCGCGCCCCGCCTGGCGGACCATCGAGCCGCCCTGGTCGAGGATGCGGGTGGCGTTCTTTTCGATCATTTCGACGGCGGCGTCATTGTCAGAGCCGGCTCTGGAAAGGACGCGACGTCACCGCGCGTGACGACGTGGGCGAGCTTGGCTCCGCCCGCCATCGCGCCGAGCAGGACGATCAGCACGACGAGTCCCGGGGGCCCCGAGCGGCGCACGACGAGCGGCTGCGAATCGGCCGAGAAATCGATCGTCTCGGGCGCCTGGAGGTGAAGGGGCGCGGCCCAGTTGTTGCCGCCACCGTTGTTGTTGAACGACAGCGGCGCCGCGGGAGGGGGGTACCAGTTGTTTCTGGCGGCCGGCATGCCGGGCGGCGGGCCGCCGTACGAAGGCAGCGGCGTCGGCGGCGCAAACTCCTCCATCGGCGGAGGTGGCGGCGTCGGCATGTCCGGATCGAACGGCGAGTCGGCCAGGGCGCGCGTCGGCGGCATGGGCGGCGGCGGCGGCGCCGTGAAGGACGAGCCTCCCGGCGCGAAGACGGATACGGGCGGCGCGAAGGCCGCGGCCGGCGGCGGGGGCGGAATCGTCGGTCGTTTGCGCGCGCCGCCCGCCGTCGACATCGACGAATAGGGCGCCGTGGAATTCGGCCGGCGCCCCATCGCCAGCGGCGCCGCCGAGGTCGCGGGCCCTAGGTTCCGCGCGACGGTCGGCGCGTCCTCGTCGTCTTCGTGGATGGGGATGAACGGGCTGCGGCCCGACGCGTTCGCGAGGGGCGCGACCTCGGTGGGCGACACGCGGCGCGTGGGCTCTTCGTCTGCCATTGGCGGCGGCTTCGAATTCATGGCCGGTTTGGTCTCCGGGCTCGCGCCCAGGCCCGGCTTCGGGCTTACCACGTCCCGTCCGCTCACGATGTACAAGTTTGACCCTTCGACGACGCCGATGGAAGCGACCTCTTTGCCTTCGTGCGCCTTCGTGGGGATTTTTTGCGTCCCGGCCTCGCCGGTACCCGCACTCTCCTCGTTGAGCCAACGCGTCGGGTCGGGCCCCAAGATGATGCGCAAGTGGTCGGCCAGCTGCGGCGCGGAGTACATGAGGCCGAAGCGGTGCGCCGCCTGCCGCAGCGCCTCCGTGAACGCCGTCGCGTCCTGATAGCGCTCGTCGGGCTTGGGCGCGAGCGCCTTCACGAGGACCTCGTCGAGCGCGGGCGGAAGCCCAGGGCGCTTCTGCGACAGCGGCAGCACGGGCTGACCGTAGATCACGTCGGGCGGCGTCGACAGATCTCCGACGAACAGGCGCTCACCCGTGAGCGCCTCGTACAGACACACGCCCAGCGAGTAGAGATCCGAGCGGTGATCTACGGGCTCGTTGCGCGCCTGCTCCGGCGACATGTAGCCGACCTTGCCGCGCACACGATAGAAGACCGACGAGTGCGTCGACGCCTTCGCGATGCCGAAGTCCGAAAGCTTCACCTCGCCCTGCGCCGAGCACAGGATGTTGGACGGCGAGACATCGCGGTGAATGATGCCGAGGGACGCGCCGTTCGCGTCGCGCCGCGCGTGCGCGTAGCCCAGGCCCGCGAGCACGTCGAGCACGATGTGAATCGCGGCGGCCGGCGCGAGCTCGCGGCGGCGCAGGCGCGCGCGCCGCACGATCGTGCGCAGGTCGACCCCGCGCACGTACTCCATGACAATGAACAACGACTCGTCGGACTCGACGAGATCGAAGGTGTGCACGATGTTGGCGTGATCGAGCGTCGCGGAGATCTTGGCCTCGCGGAAGAACAGATCGCGGAATTCGGGGCGCGACGTGTACTCCGGCAGGAGCTGCTTGAGCACGACCTCCTTCTCGAAGCCGCCGGGCCCCAGCTTCTTGCCGATGTAGATGGCGCCCATGCCGCCCTCGGTGAGGTACCGCTCGATGCGGTAGCGGCGCGCGGCCGTCTGCTGGCTGGCGTTCATCCTCGACGAGGGTAGGATCGCGATTGGCAAGATTCAATGGCCATGACGGCGCCGGCAAATGCCCTCTCGAGCCTCCTCGGCCTGCGCGAGGCCGAGGAGCAGCGCGCCGAACGCGCCCTCGCAGCGGCGCTGGCAGCCCGCGCGCGGGCCGAGGCCGACGGCGCTCGGCTCGTCGCCGCCGAGGAGGCCGCGCGCGCCGAGCTCGCGGCGCGTCGCGGGGAGGACGCCGCCGTCGGCGAGCGCGCCGCGGAGGCGCTCGCGCGCCAGCGCTACTGGGCGCGGCTCGCCGGTGCCGTCGAGACCACCGCGGCCGCCGTGGCTGCCTGGCGGCGCGACGGGCTCGCGCCCGCGCGGCGGGCCGAAGCGGCGGCGCGCGCGGCGCACCTGCGCGCGCGGCAGCGCCGCGAGGTCGTCGAGCGGGCGCTCGCGCGGCGCGCGGCCGTGCACGCGCGTGAGCGCGAGCGACGCACCGAGGCCGCGGCCGACGATAGACGTCACCACACACCTGGACGCGAGCGCTGACGCTTCGGCTCACGCGAAGGCAACTCGGGCCGGTCGCGACTCAGTTGTTGAGACAGAGCGCGCGCAGTGGCAACATCACCTCCACAACATGGCTGCCATCTCCGGGTTGCGCGTCATCCGCTCCTCCATCGACGGCTACGGTGTCGTCGCAACCCGCGATTTCGCCGTGGGCGAGATCATCGCCGAGGTCGACGGCGTCCTGTGGCACGAGGGCGATCCCGTCGACGATCGTTACTCGCTCATCATGGGTGACGGCTACTTCTTCGACATGGTCGACCAGACGCGCTGGATCAACCATTCGTGCGATCCGAACGCCGAGGTCGAGATCGGCATGGACCCGGAGCGCCGGCCCTGGGCGCACATCGTCGCGATTCGCCCCGTGAGCGCCGGCGAGGAGGTCGCCTACGACTACGCCTTCTCGGCCGAGGTCGCCGAGCCGTGCCGGTGCGGATCTCGCCTGTGCCGCGGCTTCATCGTCGATCTCGACGCGCTCCACCTGGTCGCGAAGCCGGCCGCCATCGCGGGCGGCGCCTCGGGCTGACGGCCCGCGCTACGTGCGGCGCGGCTGCAGGTGCCGGCGGATGAGACCGGACAGTTGCTCGCCGCGCGTGAACAAGAGGTTGTCCACGAAGTGGAGCGAGCCGTTCGTGAGCACGACCACGATACCGACCTGACCCTGGCACACGCAGGTGCGGACGTCGGCGATGTCCTCGTACTGCCAGCTCCGCAGGCCGTTGGCGTCGCGCACGATCATGCCGGTCGTCGTCAGCACCATCGTGGGCCGCTTGTGCCGCGCCAGCTCGCCCTCGGGCTGCGTGCGCGTCGCTGAGATCGCGAGCATGGCCGTGGTCAAGACCAGCATCGCGATCGGCTCCCGCGCGACGCCGGCCACGGCCAGACCCACAGTGACGAGCCCCGCGCCCACGGCGAGCACCATGCGCAGGCGCCTCACCTCGGCCTCGGGCTCGCGCGCCCGAAATACGACGGCCCCGCTCGGCACCCGGCCTGCGTCGACGCTGAGCAGTGCTTCGACTTCGCTCATGACGATCCTCAACCAGATATCGACTGTCTCGATGACCTCTTTAGTGTCCATTTCAGTTTGCTCCAAGGGCTTGCGCGCGTCGAAAAAAGCGCCACAGATTTGTGCGCGATCGGTTCGAGCGCGAGGGCCGTCGACCACCTCGCGGCCTCGTCCGCCTCGCGCAGGCGGGCTCGGCGACCGGCGTGCCTACAATGTAGGAGGCTCTTGCAGCGACCCCGCGAACGGGTATTCTCCCGGCCTTCCGTTACGCACGGGCGCGTAGCTCAGGTGGATAGAGTACCGGCCTCCGAAGCCGGGGGTCGTGGGTTCGAATCCCTCCGCGCCCACTGTTTCAAACGCTCGGAATCACGGGCGTCCGTCACTTCGGAAGTCGCGTTCTGTGGCTGATTTTCAGGCCCCTGTAGCACAGATGTAGCAAGCTCCTCGGGAAGCCTTCCTACTCGAGGTCGATGGCCAGGCTCTTCGCTTCGGCCTTCGTCGAGGCCGCGCAGGGCTCACTTCGCCACAGGCTTCGGGCGTCGCGGTACCTGACCCACCATCGGCTGCCTCTTTTGTACACACACGCCATGTCGGCACCTCCGGGAGCGATGATTATGATCGGCGACGGTCGGGTTGGGGCGGGACTTCGCTTGCCATCAGATCGAGGTAACGTTTGTAGCCGTAGAGGCGATCGCGGCGCTTGCCCGATAGCTCTCGAACGACTTCCGCGTCCTCCAGGGCTTCCATGGAAGCCCGGACCGTCGGCGCTGACAGCGAGAGCTGCTTTGCGGCCACGGCGACGGTGAGCATCGGGCGTCGCTGAAGGAGCTCATGAACGCGAAGAGCCGAGCCGGCCGCGCGTCCGATCTTTGAGATCCGCTCGCGGTCAGCGGCGACGAGATGACGGATCTGCGTCGCCAGCGCCACGGCCTGCACGGCGGTCTCTTC
>DASXOE010000030.1:0-8326 GCA_036494575.1 Polyangia bacterium
CGCGGCGCGGGCGCGTTCGAGGACAAGGACGGCGCGACCCGCGCCCTCAAGGCCTCGACGCTGAGCGCGCCCGGGCAGATTCGCATCGGCGTCTCGCGGCTCAACCTGGACGACGGGCTCTATAAGTGCCTCCAGGCCGCCGGCATGGTCGACCGCGCCGTGCGCCTCGGCGCCTCGGTCAAGCACATCTCCCTCGCGCGCGGCGACCTCGACGCCGTCCTCAACCTCTCGCCCTCCGAGCAGGAGTGGGACACCTGCGCGCCCGAGGTCATCATGCGCGAGGCCGGCTGCACGGTGACGAACGGCGACGGCGCGCCGTTTCGCTACAACCAACCCGATCTCTTCCGACCGCGCGGCAGCGCCGCGAGCAACGGGCATTGCCACTCCCTCGTGCTGCGCGTGATGGCGCCCTGCCTGCCCGTGCCGTGACCCGCGCAGACGACCCGCCTGGCGGGCGCTCCCTCGTCGCGATCGACGGCCTCGACGGCAGCGGCAAGTCGCTCTTTGCGCGCGCACTGGCGTCCGCCTGCGAGGCGGAGGGCGACCCCGCGGTGTTTCTGTTTCGCGTCGACGACTTCCGGAGGCCGCTCGGCGACCTCCCGGCCGGCGTCGACGAGGCCGCGATCTATTACGAGCGATACTACGATTTCGCGCTTCTCGACGATTGTCTCCGCCGATTCCTCGACGGCGCGCCCGGCGTGTCCATTCCTCGCTTCGATCCGGACCGCGAGATCCTCGAGGGTACGCGGGAGCTCGAGTTCGGCGGCGCCCGCCTCGCCTTTCTCGAGGGCGTCTTCGCCTTGCGGTCTCCAACCGTGGCGACCGGGACGCTCGTGCTTCTCGAGGTCACCGAGGAAGAAGCGCGACGCCGAATCCTGGCCCGGGACACCGCGCGCGGGCGCACGGGCGCCATCGTCGAACATAGGATGAACAATCGCTATTTTCCCGCCCAGCGCTCCTACCGCGCCGCCTTCGACCCATTGCGTCGCGCGGACGTCGTCATCGACAACGAGCGCTGGGGCGCGCCGCGGGTCCTGCGCCAAGAAATGACACGGGTCCCCGCGCTCGTCGGGAGGGCCTTGGGACGGGTCATTCCTGCTTGAGCGGCGGGCCGACCACTGTCATGCTGTCGCCCCGGTACTAAGGTAGGTAACGGGACTACCCTTTTTGAGAAGGGTTTAATTTAGGAGGCCGCGATACCATGATCGAACGAGTCAGCCCCATCAGCCGCGCAACGGCTGCCGTGCTGCCGGGAATCGTGGGACGATTGGCCCCCGAGGCGATCGTGCCCGTCATTCTCCTCGCCACCAAACAAGAAGCCCGCGGAGCGCTGATGCGCGTGGGCGGCTTGCGCGTCATCGACAGAACGCTCCGGCAGATGGCCCGATTGCGCGACGTGCGCGTGACGATCGTGAGCGACGGCAGTATCCGGCTGCCGAAGCGCCTGCCGGCGCACGTCACGGTGCGCACCTCCGAAAATCCAGGCGCCCTCGTCGCCGAGCTCAAGACCCAGATGGACGACCCCATCGTCATCGGGGGCGACGTCGTGCGCGTTCAGGGCAACCGGCTCGATCGCGGGACGCGCGTCGTGGACCGCGCGACGAGGCGCGTCGCTGAGGACGGCATCTTCGAAGATCTGATGCGCGGGGATCTCGGCCTCGTCGCCCGCGTCATCAACAAGAAGATCTCGTTTCGGCTGACGCGGTACCTGCTCGTCCACCTGCCCTTCACGCCGAACATGATCACACTCGTCGCGGGATGCATCGGCCTTTTCGGCGCGATGCTCATCTCGACCGGCACCTACGACAACGTCCTCATGGGGTTCTTGCTGGCGCAGACGCAGTCCATCCTCGATGGCTGCGACGGCGAGCTCGCGCGCGTGCGCTTTCAGCAGACCGGCCTCGGCGAGTGGCTCGACACTATCGTCGACGATTTCCTCAACGTGGCCATCGTGCTGGCGGTCGGCGTCGCGCTGTGGCGCAAGGGCGCGCCGCTCGGCGACTTCAAGGACATAAAGGTCGGCAACGTCCTTTCGGCGCTCAACGGAGGCACCTTCCTCGACATGAAGATGGCGCTGGCCGCCGCCGGCATGCTGCTCTTCTACAACGTCGTCGCCTATCGCGAGCTCGTGAAGCAGGGCGAGGGCGGCGAGGTGCTCAAGATTCGCTGGTGGTTCGCCTACGGCCAGAGCTTGAAGTCGATGAGCGGCGCTGGCAGCGGGCCCCTCAAGGCCATCCTCACGATCGGCAAGCGCGACTTCTTCATCTTCGCATGGCTCGTGCTGGCCTACTTCGACCTCCTCCCCATCGTGCTGCTCTACGCGCTCGTGCTCGCCATCGTCTATGCGGGCGTCGCCGTGGGCCAGCTCATGACGCCCGACTGGCGCCTGCGACCGCCTGTGTAGTCCTCCGATCGCCTGGGGAACGGCCGGGGCGCCTTGCGCGGGCTCGTCTCGCGAAATAAGGTACGTCGCCCGCGTGGGCCCGTGCCGCTCGGGGTCAGGACTCCATGTTCAATATCGCCAAGAAGATTTTCGGGACCAAGAACGCGCGCGTCATGAAGGGGATGCAGCCGGCGGTCGCGCGCATCGGTTCGCTCGAGGAGGGCCTCAAGGCCAAGTCGGACTCCCAGCTCCAGGCCATGACGCTCGAGTTCCGGCGGCGGCTCGACCACGGCGAGACGCTCGACGATCTCCTGCCCGAGGCCTTCGCCGTCTGCCGCGAGGCCGGGCGGCGCGTGCTCGGCATGCGTCACTTCGACGTGCAGCTCGTGGGCGGCATGGTGCTTCACCGGGGCGGCATCGCCGAGATGAAGACGGGCGAGGGCAAGACGCTCGTCGCGACGCTGCCCGTCTACCTGAACGCGCTCGCCGGCAAGGGCGTCCACGTCATCACGGTGAACGACTACCTCGCGCGGCGCGACTCCGAGTGGATGGGCCGCATCTACAAGTTCCTCGGCATGTCGGTGGGCATCGTCGTCCACGGCCTGACCGACCGCGAGCGCCAGATCAGCTACCGCTCGGACATCGCCTACGGCACGAACAGCGAGTTCGGGTTCGACTACCTGCGCGACAACATGAAGGACTCGATCGAGCGCTACGTGCAGCGCGACCTCAACTACGCGATCGTCGACGAGGTCGACTCGATCCTCATCGACGAGGCGCGCACCCCGCTCATCATCTCGGGGTCCGCCGAGGACTCGGCGGATCTGTACCAGAAGGTCAACGCCATCATTCCGGGCCTGCGCAAGGACATCGACTACACCGTCGACGAGAAGGCGCACTCGTCGATCCTCACCGACAACGGCATCGAGCGCATCGAGCAGCGCCTCGGCGTGGGCAACCTCTACAACCCCGAGAACATCGCCTGGCTCCACCACGTCACGCAGGCCTTGAAGGCGCACGCGCTCTACAAGCGCGACGTCAACTACCTCATCGAGGACGGCAAGGTCATCATCGTCGACGAGTTCACGGGCCGGAAGATGCCCGGCCGCCGCTGGTCGGATGGCTTGCACCAGGCCGTCGAGGCCAAGGAGGGCGTCGAGGTTCAGGAGGAGAACCAGACGATCGCGACCATCAGCTACCAGAACTACTTCCGCCTCTACAAGAAGCTCGGGGGCATGACGGGCACGGCCGACACCGAGGCCGAGGAGTTCAACAAGATCTACAAGCTCGACGTCAGCGTCGTGCCCACGAACCGCCCCATCCGCCGCGACGACGCCGACGACGTCGTCTACAAGAACGAGCGTGGCAAGTTCCGCGCCGTCGTCGACGAGATCGAGGACTGCCATCAGCGCGGACAGCCCGTGCTCGTCGGCACCGTGAGCGTCGAGAAGTCCGAGGTCGTCGCGTCGCTCCTGCGCAAGAAGGGCATCGTGCACAGCGTGCTCAACGCCAAGCAGCACGAGCGCGAGGCCTTCATCGTCGCGCAGGCGGGTCGCAAGGGCGCCGTCACGATCTCGACCAACATGGCGGGCCGCGGGACCGACATCATCCTGGGCGGCAACGCCGAGTTCATGGCGCGCGCCGAGGTCGATCCCGAGAACGCCGGCAAGCCCGGCCACGAGCTCGCACCCGAGAAGGAGCAGGATTTTCAGTCAGCGCTCGCGCGGTTCAAGGCCCAGTGCGACCCCGAGAAGCAGGAGGTCATCGCCTCGGGCGGCCTGCACATCCTCGGCACCGAGCGCCACGAGTCGCGGCGCATCGACAACCAGCTGCGCGGCCGCGCCGGCCGCCAGGGCGACCCGGGCTCGAGCCGCTTCTTCCTGTCGCTCGAGGACGACCTCATGCGCATCTTCGGCGCCGAGCGCATCACGGGCCTCATGGAGCGCCTCGGCATGGAGGAGGACGTGCCCATCGAGCACGGCCTCATCAACCGCGCCATCGAGAACGCGCAGAAGAAGGTCGAGGGCCACAACTTCGACATCCGCAAGAACCTCCTCGAGTATGACGACGTCATGAACCAGCAGCGCAAGGCCATCTACGCCCTGCGCCGCCAGGTGCTCGAAGGCCGCTACGCCCCCGAGCCGACCGAGGACGAGAAGAAGCAGGGCAAGACGGCGGCCGACGCGCCCGTGCCCACCGAGTCGGGCAAGCACACGCAGGCGAGCCTGGTCGCCTTCGCGCGGCCGACACTCGGGCGGATGTGCGACGCCCTCACGCAGGTGCAGACGCCCGCCGCCGAGCCGGGCCTGCCGCCCGTGACGAGCACGGTGCCGCTCGACCCGGGAGCGTTGCGCTCGGCCATCTATCGCCAGTACGGCGCCCACCCTGACACGACGGGCGTCGTCGATGACCGCACCGGCACGCTCGACCGGCTCGCCGACGAGGTCGCCTCGTCGATGCTCCAGCAGCGCGAGCGCATCCTCGACCTCAGCTCGGACATCTTGCAGTCGATTCTCGACGAGCTCGCGCCGCCGAACGTCCACGCCGAGGAGTGGGACATAGACGCGCTCCGCGCGGCCATCAAGGAGCGCTTCAACTTCCAGCCGACGATCGACGAGAAGAGCGCGCTCGATCGCGAGCTGCTCTCGGAGGCGATCTGGGCCGAGCTCGAGAAGATCATCGAGGCGCGCGAGACGGAGTTCTCGCTGCCCGTCGTGCTCTATTTCGCGCGCTACTTCTACCTCGAGGAGATCGACGCGCGCTGGATCGATCACCTCAAGACGATGGACGCCCTGCGCGAGGGCATCGGCCTGCGCGGCTACGGCCAGAAGGACCCCAAGCAGGAGTACAAGAAGGAAGGCTACGTCATCTTCGGCGAGATGATCGTCGGCATCGGCCGGAACGTCTGCGAGAAGCTCTACCACATGCAGGTCAAGCGCGAGGACCCGCCCGTGCGCCAGCGCGCCGCGCGCAAGACGACCGAATCGGGGGGCGGGAGCGGCGCCGCCCAGGCCGCGGGCGGAGGCAACGGGCAGGGCGGCGACGGAGAGGCTCGGCCCGTGCGCCGGAACGAGCCGAAGGTCGGCCGCAACGATCCTTGCCCTTGCGGCAGCGGCAAAAAATACAAGAAATGCCACGGCGCACAGGTCACGACCTAGGGGGCCGGCGTCGCCACCTCGTGGTATCGGTCGCGGTCGCGCTCCACGCGGCCGCTTGTCAGACGAGTGACGCCGGCGGCGTGGCCAGCTGCCAGATCGCTCAGGAGGTAAGCGCGCCGGGCTCTTCCCTCACGCTGCTCGCCGACGCGCGACTCGAGCGCGTGTCGGCGTCGTCGTTCGCGCTCACGGGCTTCGACGCCGACCGCGCGACGGCGCGATGGGCGACCTACGATTCCGCGGCGGGTGCGCTCGGCGCCGAGCGCGCGCTCGCGCTCCAGATGGCGGCGGCTGGCCCGTGGCTCGCGACCGTGACCCAGAGCGCGCCGGGCGACACGCTGCTCGTCGCGCAAGCGCCGGCCGTGGACACGAGCCGCGGCGACGCCGAGCTGCACGTCTTCGCCGTGCCGGCGTCCGCCTCGTCAAAGACCGCGCCCCCGCTCGGGCCGGCCCTCGCGCGCATTCCGGGCGCCCTCGCGAATGGAGGCGCGCCCGCGGTCGCCCTCGCCGCGTCGCGCGCCGGGCCGCACGCCGTCCTCGCGTGGCTCGATCCCGCCGCGGGGGACGTCGAGCTCCTCGCCCTGTCGGCCGCGGGCCAGCCCCTCGGGGCGCCCGTGGTCATCGACAAGGCGCCCAGCTTCGCGTGCCTCGGGTTCGCGCCGGGCAAAGGCGCGCTCACGCTCGTCTACCATCGCTACGACGACGCCGCCGTTCATGTTCCGACACTCGTCATCACGGAGCTCCTCGATTCGGGCGCCGTCGACGATTCGGTCGCGCTCGTCCTCGAGTCGCACGACGCTGGTTGCCCCCAGGTCACCCCCACGGACGCCGGCTACGCGATCGCCTTTCAGGACGTCGAGGGCTCCTGGCTTGGCATTTACGACGGCGGCACGAAGGCCCTCGCGCTCCATCCCTTCGCCGCCGCCGTGGTCTTCGGCGGCGCCGGCCTCCAGCCGCCCCTCGTCGGCCTGACGGGGCTGGGCGGGGACTTCGCCGCAGTGCTCCAAGGGGCGCGGGGTGGCGAGCTTTGGCGTCTCAGCCCATCCGGCGCGCGCCGCGGCGGCCGCCTGGCGCTCCCGTCGGCGCAGGGCGCCATCGGGGGCATTTCGACGCAACCAGATTCTGAAAGCATGACCGCCACCTACGCTGATTTCACCTCCGTCGACGGCGGCCTCGGCACCGCCGGCGGGCGCTATTTTCTGAACCTCGCCTGTCCTTAGCGGCGCCACCTCGCCCGGCTAGCCACGCCGCGGCGCGCCGGCCGATCATGGAATAGAATCTCCCAAGATCCGGTTTTCACGTCAGACCCTCTTCATGGCCCTCTTCAAGAAACGCCCGGCGCCTTCGGATTTCGAGCGGGAAGCGCTCCCGCACCTGCCCGCCTTGTACGCGGCGGCGCTGCGCATGACCCGCCACGAGAAGGACGCCGAGGATCTCGTGCAGGACGCCCTCGTCCGCGCTTACCGCTTCTTCGACACGTTCGAGGCGGGGACGAACTGCAAGGCCTGGCTCTTCCGCATCCTCACGAACGTGTTCTGCAACCGCTACCGTGAGCGGGAGCGCGAGCACGAGATCATGCACGAGGCCGAGGCGTCGCCCGCGAACGTCGAGCAATTCCTGGCGGGCGTCGGCGCAGACGCCGCCGACGCCGAGAGCGCGCTGCTCGGGCACATGGTGTCGGCCGACGTCGAAAAGGCGCTCGCGTCGCTGCCGTCCGACTTTCGCATGGCGGTCATCCTCGCCGACCTCGAAGACTTCTCCTACAAGGAGATCGCCGAGATCATGGACTGCCCCGCGGGCACAGTGATGAGCCGCCTCTACCGCGGCCGTAAGATGCTGCAACAGCTCCTTTACCAGTACGCCGTCGACCAGGGAATCATCAAACCCGGCTCGCACGCCGACGTGGCGCCGCCCGCGGGCCGCGCCTCGGCCGGCGCGAACGCGCCCGTCGACATCGCGGCTTATCGGCGTCGACACCGGGGATCGGAAGGCGGTGGCTCATGAACTGCGCCGAAGCCGACGCCGTTCTGCCGGGGTATTGCGACGGCGAGCTCGCGGGCATCGACCGCGAGCAGCTCGAGCGGCACCTGGCGACGTGCGGGGCGTGCGCGTCGCGCAGCCGGTTGCAGGCGCGGTTCAAGGCGGCCATGCGGGCGCACCTGCCCCGGCCTCCCGTGCCGCAGGCGCTGCGCGTGCGGTTGGGCGCGGTGCTGGGCGCGCGCGAGATCGCGCCGCGCCGCTGGCTGTGGGCGACGCATCCGCGGCTCGTGCCGGCGGCCGTCGCGGCGCTGTTGCTCATCGCGATCACGGGCACCGTGCGCCACTCGCAGTCGATGGTCTTGCAGCAGGCGCAGCGCAGCTACCAGGCCGAGCTGCCGATGGACATCGTCGGTTCGGATTGCCGGTCCATCGCGTCCTGGTTCCGCGGCCGGGTCGACTTCCCCGTGCCGCCGCCGGACGGCAGCTGTCAGGGCGGACGACTCGTCAACGTGCGCGAGCGGCCGGCTGCGTACATCGTGACGCGCGGGCATGACGGCCACCGAGTGGCCTACCTCGTGTTCGACCCCCGCGACGAATCCATAGAGGCGCCCGATCGCCGTTTCGTGAACGGCCGCGAGATTTACTTCGGCTCGGGCCCCGGCATCTCGACGGCCGCATACCATGACCGTGGCCTCGGCTACGTCGTGACGTCGGATGTCGACGAGGATTCGTTGACACGCCTCGTGACCGCCAATTTCGCGGCGTCTCAGTCGGGACCTTGAAAGGGGTCCCGCGCCCCCGGCGCGCG
>DASXOE010000031.1:0-72658 GCA_036494575.1 Polyangia bacterium
GTGTTCGCGCTCGGCGCGCTCGGCACGACGGTGTTCCTGTTCGTGAACTCGATGGTGGGCGGCTTGCTCACGCTGTCCGCGCCCGTCCTGGCCTTCATTCTCAAGGGCCGCGTCTCGGCGGAGATCAAGTCCGAGGCGCGCGATCAGGCGCCGCGCGCCGTCGATCGCGTCGCGGCCATCGTGGGCCCCAAGCTCGACGAGCTCGTCGACGGCTTCGGCGCGCGGCTTCTCGAGTTCGTCGCGCAGGCGGGCGAGACGCTCGGCCGCGGCATCGCCGAGGTGCTCGACCGCGCGCGCGACGAGCGCAAGGCGCGCGGCGCCGCGAGCGACTCGCGCGCCGACGTCGCCGCCGTCGACGCCGCGCTCAAGGACGTCCGCGCGCTCGACGAACGCGTCGCCGACATTCGCCAGCGCGTGTGGGAGGCGGGCGACGAGACCGGCGCGGCGGCCGACGACCCGCGCGCGGGTGCCTGATGGGCATCATCGACCGCATCGCCGGCACGCTCGACGAGCTGGCCGGCGACGGCGAAGGCGCCGCGCGCGAAGAGATCGCGCTCGCCCTCGCCATGGCCGAGCGGGGCGACGTCGCCGAGGCGGAGGCGCGCCTCGCCGACGTGGCGGCGCGCTTCCCGCGGCTCGGGGCGGCGTTCTTCCAGCTCGGCCGCCTGCGCGCGCGGCGGGGCGCCCTCGAGGACGCCGTGACGGCGCTCGGCAAGGCCGTCGATCTCGACCGCGACGGGGCCGAGACGTGGGCCGTGCTCGGCGACGCGCTCGCGCGGCTCGGTCGCACCGAGCCCGCGCGCGATGCCCTCCGCCACGCGCTCGCGCGCGCGGCCTCCGCCGAGCTGCGCGGCCGGGCGCACGCGACGCTCGGCCGCGTCCACGCCGACGCGGGCCAGCTCGGCAAGGCCGTGCGCGACTTCCGCAAGGCGCTCGAGCTTCTGGGCGATGACCCCGAGGTCGGGCTCGCGTACGGCCGGGCCCTCGCGCGGCTCGGCGAGCCCGAGGCCGACGAGTGGCTCACGCGCGCGGCGCGCCGCGAGGGCGCCCCGCCGGCGCTCTTCGCCGAAGCCGCCGCGGCGGCCGCCGACGCGGGCCTCGCCGAACGCCTGCTGCGCGAGGGCCTCGCGGGGGCCCCCGGGGACGGCGGCCTGCGCGTGGCGCTCGCGCGTCACCTCGCGCGCGCGGGACGGGCCGACGAGGCGCTCACGCTCGCGCTCACGAGCGTCGCCGCCGACCCGACCTCGGCGCCGGCGCTCGCCGCGCTCCGCGAGGCGTACGCGGCCTCTGCGCGCTGGCGCGAAGCGCTGGCCGTCGCGCGCCGCGAGACCGACCTCGGCGTTCCCCCCGCGCCAGCGACGCGCCTCGCGCTGGCGCTCGCCGCCCACGACCGCGACGCGCTGACGCGCCTGGCGGCCAATGACGGCGACGGCGACGGCGCGGAGCTCCCCGTGGGCGCGCTCAGGTCCTTCTTGGGCGGAAGCGCGAGCGACGACGCACTCGTGGCCCTCGCGCGCCTCGCGCCCGACGAGGCAGCGCGACGCTTCGTCGTCGCCGCGCACGCGCCGGCCCCGCCGCCCGACGGGAACCTCATCGGCATCTTGCGGTGGGCGCACGAGCTCGCGGCGCGGACGCCCGCGCTCGTCTCGCTGGCCGTCGACGTGGGACGCGCGCTCGAGGCCTTCGATCGGCCGCTCCTCGTCGCCGTCATGGGTGAGTTCAACGCGGGCAAGTCGTCCTTCGTCAACGCGCTCGTCGGCGAGGAGATCGCGCCCACGGGCGTGACGCCCACGACCGCCACGGTGAACGTGCTGCGCCACCGGCCCGCCGCCGGCGGCCGGGTCGTCTACCACGACGGCACCGTGCGCGACCTCGGCGCCGCCTCGGTGGGCCCGTTCTTGCGCGAGCTCTCCGAGGCGCAGGCCGCGGCCGTGCGCGTCGTCGAGATCTTCCACCCACTCGAGGCGCTCCGTCGCGTCGAGATCGTCGACACGCCCGGCCTCAACTCGATCCGCCCCGAGCACGAGAAGGTGGCGCGCGACTTCCTCGTCGAGGCGGACGCGCTCGTATGGGTGTTCGCCATCGGCCAGGCCGCGAAGGCCTCCGAGAAGGAGGCGCTCGCGCTCGCCCACGCCGAAGGCAAGCACGTCCTCGGCGTCCTCAACAAGATCGACGGCGCGAGCGACGAAGACATCGAGGCCGTGGCTCGCCACGTGCGGGGCGGCGTGGGCACGCTCGTCGACGACGTGATCCCCTTCTCGGCGACGCGCGCCCTCGAGGCGAGGCGCGCCGGGCGCCCCGACGCGGCTACGGAGGCGCTCGAGGCCGCGCTCGAGCGCCACTTCTTCGGCCGGGCGCGAGACCTCAAGCGCGCCACGGCGCTCGCGGCCCTGCGGCGCTTCGCGAGCGCGGCGCAGGCCGCCGCCCCGCCCGCGCCGGGCCTCGACTTCGGCGCGCGCCGCTCGGCCCTCGACGTCCTCGACGAACGCCTGCGCGGCGCGCTCGCCCGCGAGCGCATCGCGCTGCGCGCGCGCATCGACGAGGCCTATCGCGTCGCGGCCTTCGAGGTGCGTGACTTCGCGCGCCCCCGAGCCTGGCCTTTCGGCGAGCACCGCGCCGAGGCGGCCGACGAGCAGTTTCTCGTCGAGCTGCTCGAGGACGGCATCGAGCGCGCCGCGAAGACGACGCGCGTCGCGCTGCACGAGACGCTCGTGCCCGACGGCCCACCGTCAGCGGGCGGCGCCGCCGCCGACCTCGTCCCCGGCGCGGCCCGAGAAGCCGCGGCGCGCGCCATCGACGCCGCCGTCGAACGTTTCGAGGCCTACGCCCACGGCGTCGTCGAAGGCGGCGCCGTCGCCGAGTTCTTCCGCTCGGAGCTGCCGCGCATCGAGCTCGACGCCGCCGCCATTCGAAACGCGCTCGCGCGTCGCGCCCCCGATCCCGAGGGCGCGCTCTTTGGCGCGCTCGCCCGCGACCTGACCGACGCGCTCCGCCACGCCCACCGCGCGCTCGACGACGAGGAGACCGACGCCGACATCCGCCGCTTGTTGTTCGAGGAGCACCTCGAACGCCCGATCGGCGCGCTCGAGGGCGTTCTTGGCGACCTCCGCGCCTCCGATTAGAGCGCCGCGATCGCGATGGCGAGCGGCGCCGCGGTCAACGACACGGTTCGCGGCGCGCCGGGCAGGCCGGTGCTCGGATCGAGACGAAAGACGACCAGGTTCTTGCTCGCCTGGTTGGCGACGACGAGGTACGCGCCGCTCGGATCGACCGCCAGCGCCCCGGCGGCGTGGCCGCCGCTCGGCTCGTGGCCGACGAGCTTGAGGGTACCGTCGGGCCCCACGGCGAAGGTCGCGACGCTGTCGTGCCCGCGATTCGTGGCGTAGAGGAACCGACCGCCGCGCCCGAGCGCGAGATCGCTCGGACGGCTCTTGGCGCGCGCGAAGCGCTCGGGCAGCGTCGAGACGATCTGCGACGAGAGCGCCGAGAGCGCTTTGAGGTCCTCGTCGAAGACGTGGACCGAGATCGCGTCGCCTGTCTCCTCGAGGACATAGATCCAGCGCCCGCTCGGGTGGCAGGCGAAGCGCGCCGGCCCCGAGCCGGCCGGCAGCTCGAGCGGCGGCCCGGCCTTGGCCGTCAGGATGCCCGTGCCCGTGTTGAACGTGAACTGGGAGATCGTGTTCGCGCGGGTGTTGGCGACGAAGGCGACCTGGTTCGCAGGATGCAGCGCCACGGCCACCGCGCCCGCGCCTGCCGCAAAGGTCCCGATGGCGCCGAGCGTGCCGTCGGGCTTGATGGCGAGCACCGAGACGCTGCCGCTGCCCGGCAGCGCCGCGAGGAGGTATTTCCCCGTGCCGTCAACCACAGCCCCGGAGGGGGATGCTCCCCCCGCCGCGGTCCGACCGACGGGCGTGAGCGCGCCCGTCCGGGCGTCGATGGCGAGGGCGACCGCCAGACCCGTGGCCTCGTCGACGGCGACGAGCGTTTCACGCTCGCCAGAGCGCGCGAGCGACGTGGGCGAGCGGCCGACGTCGACGCTGCCGCGCCGGCCCAGGGTGCCCGTCGCCAGGTTGAGGTGGAAGGTCACGACAGCGCCGCCCGCCAGTCCGACGTAGACGACCGTCCGGCTCTCGGCCACGGCTGCGCCCGGCGCCCCAACGACCGCCTCGCCGCTCGAGCCCCCGCGCCGGCCCCCGGCGGCCGCGCAGCCCAGGGCGAGCGACGCGACGAGGAAAATGACAGGAACGACGCGGCCAGGACCCCGGACGGACATGGCCGCAGGATATCGCGCCCGCCGACGCAATCTCCATCCCGAGTGACAATTGATCACCCGGGCAGGCTATCCTCCATGGAGGCTCCATGACGCGATTCGACCGCCGATCATCGGTTCTGCTCGCCATCGCCGCGGTCGTCGTCCCAGTCTTGGGCGCGGTCAGCCTCGGTTGCGCCGCGAGCCCGGGCGCGCGGCCCGGCGCGGGTGGTGGCGGCTCCGGGGGTGCCGCGCGCGACGGTGGCGGTGGAACCACAGATGGCGCCGCGTTCGACGGCGCCTCCGCAAAGGCGTGCCCCCTTTCTCCCACGCCGCTCCGCACGGCCGGAGCGATGCTTTCGCTCTCCGTGGCGCCGATTCTCGAAGGCAAGCCTTTCGCCTTTGGCGAGGCCAACGCGCTCGCCTCGAGCGTCAAGGTGACGCCGCTCAACTTCCGGTTCTACGTCTCGCACGTCTTGCTCTTGCAAACCGCTGGCGCGAGCGTGCCCGTCGACCTCGTGACGGCTACGGGCGCCGTCGAGCCCTACGGCGTCCACCTCTTCAACGCCGAGGATGCCGCCTCCGTGGTGCTGCGCGTCCTCGCGCCCGCCGGCACGTACGCGGGCCTCACCTTCACGCTCGGCCTCGATGACGCTTGCAACTCCGGGCTGCCGGGCGACCGCATGCCGCCCCTCACCGACACGTCGCAAATGACCTGGCCGCACGCGATCGGCTACCTCTTCCTGCGCCTCGAAGACCAGCTCGACACGAGCGCAGCCGCGGACGCGGGCACGGTCGCGATTCCGACGCTCGTCCACATGGGCGGCGTGCCCGGCAGCCTGTTCGCCCCCACGGTCACGGTCGCAGGCGCGCTCCCGCTCGCCGCCAACGCGACGACCGCGAAAACGCTCACGCTCGACGTGGGCGCCGTCTTCGCGGGCGCAGAGGCCGACGTCGATCCGGCGACGCTCGCGATGGTTCTGCCGTTCCCCGAGGTGCAGGCCGGCGAGCGGCTGCGCCAGCACGTCTCGAAGCTGGCGCTGTTCGCGCTCGCGCCGTGAGAGGCGCGCACAGCTTTCGCACCGGCGCGGCGCTCGCGCTCGCGGTCCTCGCCCTCGCGACGGCGGCGTGTGGTGATTCGAGCGTTCCGGTCGGGCGGCTCCTCGACGCGCAGCTCCCGACGGGCGTCGCGGGGGGAACCCTCGCGGACACGGCCCCCCCGGGCAACGCGCTCACCGAGGCGCGCGCCCAGCTCGGCAAGCGCCTGTTCTTCGACGGGCGCCTCTCGCGGACCGGCCTCGTATCGTGCTCGACTTGCCACGCGCAGGCGCACGCCTTCTCGGACCCGGCGCCCGTCTCGACCGGCGTCGACGGCCGCGTGGGCACGCGAAACGCACCCGCGCTCGTGAACCTGGCCTGGGGCACGAGCTTCTTCTGGGACGGCCGCGTCGCCTCGCTCGAGGAGCAGGCGGGCAAGCCCATCGAGAACCCGCTCGAGATGGACGCGCCGCTCGCCGACGTCGTGACGCGCGTGGGCGCCGAGGCCAGCTACGCGCGCGCCTTCGCCGGCGTCTACGACGACGGGCTCACCGCCGAGACGCTGCGCTTCGCGCTCGCGAGCTTCGTGCGCACGCTCGTGAGCGGCGGCAGCCCCTACGATCGCCACCTCGCGGGCGACGACACGGCCTTCGACGCCGCCGCCGCGCGCGGCGAGAAGCTCTTCCTCTCGGAGCGCGGCGCGTGCTTTCACTGCCACTCGCCGGGCTCGCTCACGAACGGCGGCTACTTCAACAACGGCAGCTTCGTCGCCGGCGGCGACCCAGGCCGCCAGACGATCACGGGCCGCGCCGGCGACCTCGGCAAGTTCAAGGTGCCCGGCCTCCGGAACGTCGCCGCGAGCGCCCCGTACATGCACGACGGCTCCCTCGCGACGCTCGAAGAGGTCGTGGACCAGTATGATCGCGGGGGCCGCGGCGATCCCAGCACCGACCCGCAGATCCGCCCGCTCGGCCTAACGGCCGGCGAGAAGGCCGACCTGCTGGCGCTCCTGCGCTCTTTCACGGACGACGTTTTCCTGGCCGATGGGCGCTATCAGCCCTGAATGAGGCTTTACCCGCGGCCCGTGCCGTGGAAGATCGTGGCAGGGATGACGCGGCTCGTTCTCGGCATCGACGAAGCGGGGCGCGGACCCGCGCTCGGCGCGATGGTGCTGGCCGCCGTCGCCGTCGAGCCAGCCGCCGCGCGCCGGCTGAGCCGGGCCGGCGTCGTCGACTCGAAGAACTTTGGTGCCGGGCCCGACGCGCACGAAAAGAGGCTCGCCCTCTACGAGATCGTTCGCGCGCACGCCGCCTGGATCGCGATCGACGTCTGCGACGTCGAGGTCGTCGACGCCTACGTCGCGCGCGGCGCGCTCAACGTGCTCGAGCGCGAGCGCGCCGCCGCCTTCATCCGTGCGGCGCCTCCCTGCCGCCGCATCGTCGCCGACGGGCGGCGCCTCTTCGGCCCGCTCAGCGTCGAGTTTCCTCATCTCGAGGCGATGGATCGCGCCGAGAGCCATCACGTCGCCGTGGCCGCCGCGAGCATCTGCGCCAAGGTCCGCCGGGACGAGCTCTTCGCGTGCATCGCTGCGCGCTACGCCGACGAGTTCGGCCCCGTGCTGGGCGGCGGCTACGTCAACGCCGCGACGCGCGCCTTCGCGCGCGCGTACGTCCGCCGCCACGGCACGCTGCCGCCCGAGGCGCGCCACAGCTGGCCGTGGCAAGGCGTGCGCACGGGGAAGCGCCCGCAGCCGCGCGCGCGCTGACCATCAGGCGCGCTGGCAGCGCGGGCAGTAGAACGTCGAGCGGCCCGCGTCGACGCGGCGGCGAATCGCGCCGCCGCACGCCTGACAGGGAAGGCCTTCGCGGCCGTAGACGCGGAGCGCGGCGGCGTTGTCGCCCGCAAAGCCGTCGGCGTCGACGTAGTCGCGCAGCGTCGTCCCCCGCCGCGCGATGCCTCCTTCGAGCGTCGCGCGCACGGCGGCGAGGAGCGCGCCCGCGCGGCGCCGCACGCGGCCCGCCGGCGTCGTCGGGTGGATGCGCGCGCCGAAGAGCGCCTCGCAGACATAGATGTTCCCGAGCCCGGCGACGCGGGTCTGGTCGAGCAGGAAGGCCTTGATGGGCGCGCGGACGCCTTCGAGCGCGCGCGCGAGACCGGCGTCGTCGAGCTCGGCCAGCGGATCGGGCCCGAGCTGCGCGAGCGCGGGCAGCGCCGCGAGCGGAGCGCCGGGCGCGACCCAGCCGAAGCGGCGCGGGTCGACGAAGCGCAGCTCGTCGCCGCCCTCGAGTAAAAATACGACGTGCGTGTGCGGCGCGCGCGCCGTGGCCCCGGGCACGACGCGGAGGCGTCCCGTCATGCCGAGGTGGATGCAGACGCCGCTGTCGGTCGCGGCGGGCGCTCCATTTTCGAGTTCGGCGCCGCGCGCGGTGACGAGCGCGATGTACTTGCCGCGGCGGCGCACGTCGACCAACACGCGTCCGACGCTCACGCGACGCAGCCCGCGCAGGTCGACGGCGCGCGCGAGCCTCAGCGCGAAGCCGCTGCCCCAAACGCCCGTGATGGCGCGCCCCCGCAACGCCGGCCGCAGCCCACGCACGATCGTCTCGACCTCGGGCAGCTCAGGCACCCTCGCCCCTCTCCGCGTCGAGCGCGTCGGCGAGCCGCGCGAAATCGGCCACCGACAACCGCTCGGCGCGCAACGTCTCGTCGATGCCCGCCGCCGAGAGAGCGCGCGCGACCCGCGCCTCGCCGAAGGCCGGCTCGAGCGCGCGCCGCAACATCTTCCGCCGCGTCGAGAACGCCTGCTTGACGACCTCGGCGAACAGCGCCGCGTCTCGCACGGGCGCGAGTGGCGCCGCGCGCGGCACGAGGCGCATCACCGACGACGTCACGGCGGGCGGCGGGTGGAACGCCCCTGGTGGCACGTGAAACAGGATGCGCGCCTCGGCCCGCTGCTGCACCGTCACCGAGAGGCGCCCGTAGGTTCGGCTGCCGGGCGGCGCCACCACGCGCTGCGCGAACTCGCGCTGGACCATGACGATGGCGCGCGCCACGGCCGGGCCCGCCTCGACGAGCGCCACCACGAGCGCGCTCGCGATCTGATACGGCAAGTTCCCGACGACGACGAGCGCCCGGCCCGCCTCGAAGGTCGCCGCCGCGAAGTCGAACGCCGCAGCGTCGGCTGCCGTGATCGAGACACGCGGCTCACCCGCGAGCTCCGCCGCCAGCACGCGCAGCATGTCGGCGTCGCGCTCGAGCGCGATCACGCGCGCAGGCGGAGGCTCGGCCGACGCGAGGGCCGCCGTGAGCGTCCCCAGCCCCGCGCCGATCTCGACGACGACGTCGTCCGCCGTGCAGGCCGCGGCCGCGACGATGCGCGCGTGCACCGAGCGATCGTGGAGGAAGTTCTGCCCCCAAGACTTCTTGGCGCGCAACCCGTGGCGCGCCAGCACCCGCCGCGGATCGTCCGTCTTCATGAGCGTCGCGGCGCTCTCACAGGGGCAAGCCGGGATCGACGCCGAGGTCGAGCGGCGCGCGCACGCCCCGCTCGAGAAGCAACGTGCCGGCCGCCGCGATCATGGCGGCGTTGTCGGTGCAGCGCTTGGGCGGCGGGACGTAGAGGCGGAAGCCGTCCTCGGCGGCGGCGGCCGCGAGGCCGGCGCGGAGCCCGCGATTCGCCGCGACGCCGCCACAGACGACGAGGTCGCCGAGGGCCTCGCGCGCGAGCGCGCGACGCGACTTGCGCACGAGGACGTCGACGACCGCGGCCTGAAAGCTCGCGCACAGATCGGCGAGGTTCTCGCCCTCGGGCGCCGGCCGTCTTCCGAGCATCGTGGACACGGCCGTCTTGAGCCCCGAGAAGCTGAAGTCGAGATCGTCGCGCCCGGGCAGCGCCCGCGGCAGCGCGTGCGCGCGCGCGTTCCCCGTCGCGGCGAGCTTGTCGACGACGACTCCGCCCGGGTAGCCGAGGCCCAGCATCTTACCGACCTTGTCGAAGGCCTCGCCCGCAGCGTCGTCGCGCGTCGACCCGAGCAAACGCGTCGCGCCCGGCCCGTCGACGCGAATGAGCGCCGTGTGCCCCCCGGATACGAGCAGCGCGAGGTGCGGGTACTGCGGCGTCCCCGACGAAGCGAACGGCGTCGGATCGTCGAGAAACACCGCGGCGAGGTGGCCCGCGAGGTGATTGACGCCGACGAGCGGCTTGCCCAGCGCGTAGGCGAGCGCCTTTGACGTCTCGACGCCGACGAGCAGCGCCCCGACGAGCCCCGGCCCGCACGTCACGGCGATGCCGTCGAGATCGGCGAAGCCGATGCCTGCGTCGGCGACCGCGCGCCGCAGCACGGGAGCGATCGTCGCGATGTGTTGGCGCGAGGCGACCTCGGGCACGACGCCGCCGAACTCTGCGTGCACGAGGATCTGCGACGCGACGACGTCCGCGCGCACGCGGCGGCCGTCCTCGACGACGGCCGCCGCCGTCTCGTCGCACGACGTCTCGACTCCCAAGACCAGCATGAGCTAGGGCGAGTCTACGATGGCGCGCAGGTCGGCGGCGTACTGGCCCGTGGGCTCGAGCTCGAGATATTTCTTGTACGCCGCCTTCGCGCTCGCGGCGTCGCCGGCCGCCTGCTTGACGCCGCCGATGATGACGTAGGCGTCCGCGCGCTTCGGGTCGAGCGCGACTGCGCGCTCGGCCCACGGCAGCGCCTCGCGCCTCTTTTTGCGATTGAAGAGCGCGTGCCCCAAGAGCGCGCATGCCTCCGCAGAATCCGGGTTGGCGTCCTTGGCCGCGAGACACGCCGTCTCCGCATCCTTGCCGCGCTTCTCGGTGAAGGCCTGCCGACACCCCGCGAGAAGGCGCGGGAACTCCGCCGGCAGAGCGCGCGCCACCTTGGGATCGGCCATGCGCTCGTCGAGCACGGGGCCCGGCGCCGCGTGCGCGCTCGGGGCCGCGTGTCGCGCGGCGACGGCGCGCGCCCCCGGCGTGCGCGGCGCGCCCGCGTCGGCGCTCGGGACCGTCGGGCCCGGCTCGGCGGCGACGCCTGCCGCCTTGGCCTCGGGCGGTCGCGCCATCGCGCTCGGAACCACGAGTGGCTTCTCGGGCGGCGTCACTGCGGCGACCTCGTCCTCTGCGTGACGCTTGTGACCCGTGTTCTTGAACGCGGCCCAGACGGCGAAGGCAGCCAAGCCGAGGCCCAACACGGGGACGAGCACCCTCACCAAACGAGACGATCGGCCGCCGTGCTCCTCGTCGTCGTCCTCGGGGACCTCCGGATCGAGGACAATCTTGCGGACCACGTGCGCCGCCCCTCCCTTGGGCGGATTGATCAAGACCGCATCGGCGACCGCCGTCCGGGCGCCGCGGTCGTCCTCGCGCAGGTGTTCGGCGCGCGCCTCCGATTCCGCTTGATCGGGCCCGAGGCCGAGCTCGGTGACGCCGCGTTTGAGCGGCGCGCTCGGGCCCTCCCCCGCCGTCGTTCCGAACGCCTTCGCCGTCGAGCCCCGTGAAAGGATCTCACCCGCGACGGTGCGCAGCTCGTTCGGCGCGAGATCGACCGCCGGCGCCCCGAGCCGCGGCGCGGTCTTTCCTACGGGCGGCGGGATCACGATCGCAGGCTCGTGGCTCTGCGGGAGCAATGGCTCCGGAACGCCGTCGGCCGCCGAGCCGATGCCGAGGGGCGTCCTGCGCAAAGCGGGCGTGACCTCTGTCGGAACCTCACGCGCCACGCGTGGAGCAGGCGCGGCTCCCGGCGCTCCGGGAATGACGGCCGCGAAGCCCGGCCGCGTCGACAGCATCGTCGGGGGCGCGCCCAGTCCCTGCTGCGTGGTTTCGGACGCGAGCGCGGGCACGCGGGGAGTGGCGGGGGCCGCGGGCAGCCCCAGCTGCGTCGTCTCGGGCGCCATCACGGCCGGCCGGAACGCCGTCCGGGCGGGCGGCGCCGACGGCGATATCGTCGCCGTGGCTGACGTCGTCGCGCCTTCGGCGATGAGCCGATCGGTGAACCGTTCGCGACGCTCGTCGACGACGGCCTCGCGGCCGGCCTCCTCGAGCGGCTCGACGGGCGCGGTCGGCCGTCCGTGCACGCCGGCGCTCGACTCGGGCGACGCCCCGAAGAGCTCGCGCCGCCGCTGCGGCGGCGGCGCGCGAAACGGCCCGGCGGCCTCCGTGAGCCAACCCTCGATGTCGGCGCCCGGGGCGGCGCCCACGGCCGGCTTGGCGCGCACGTCGCGGATGATCTCCTCGCGCGAGAGCTTCCCGATGACGGCGAGCGCGTCGAGATCGGACAGCCCGCTGTCGTCGATGACGTGAATGAAGGTCCGCTGCCCGTCGAACAGGCGCAGAATGACGTTCACCTCGTCGGGGATCTCGGCGAGCCGCTCGGCGAGTAGGTGATAGTCGACCTCGAAGATGGTCTCGAGCGGCGGCAAGTCCGCGAGGAGCCGCCGCCACTCGTCGAGCCGGCGCAGCGCCTCCATGAGCAGCGCTCCCGGTTCCTTTCCGACGGCGTCCTTGCGCCGGATGCTCTTCCACTCGATCTCGAACCGCCCGCCGCTCCATGAAAACAAGCGGCACACGGCGTCCAAGCCCGAGAGGCGACCGACCTCGGCGTCGACGACGGTTCCCTCGCGGAAGTAGATCTCACCGCGCACGCCGCCCGCCGCCGTCATGACGACGACGCCGGATTTGTGGTTGGCTTCGAGAGCGCCGAGGAGGTCGACGAGCGGAAAGTCGGCGATGTCACCCAGGAAGCGCTCGTCGCTGCGCGCGAGGGCCTCGAGCCGATCGCGCTCGCGCCGCTGGAGCAGCGAACGGGCGTGCGCGACCACCTCCTGAACATAGACGGGCTTGGCCAGAAAATCGTCCGCGCCCGCTTCGACGCCGCGGACCTTCGCCTCGACCGTCTGCTCCGACAGAAGAACGAACGCGATCTTCGCGCCGTCCGTTCGTTTTTTGATCTGGCGGCAGAGCTCGAATCCGTCGGCTGCGGCCGCGCCTCCTTCGAGCCGCACCTCGGAAATGATCAGATCCGGGCGCTCGTGCTCGATCGCTGTCGAGGCCTCGGCCGCCGTCGCGACCGTCCGCACGTCGAAGCCGGCGTTGCGGAGGCTCAGCTCGAGGAGCTGCCGGATCTGCGCGTCACCGTCGACGACGAGAATTCCGCGTCGCGCCAATTGGTGATCCGTTCGCGGTTCCATGGGGCCCGTGACGCACGCCGTCCGGCGGCGATTATAAGCGGCCCACCGCGCGCGCGAAATGAAACAAACTGTTATGGCGATATTGCTCGAATGGGCCGTGATATGAATCCGCCCATGGTGGGGAATGAGGAGGTCTTTCGGGAGGCGCTCGGGCGGCAGGCAGCCAGTTGGTCCGTCCCTTGTGAGCCTGGCCAGCTCGAATCAATCGGGCGCTACGCCGCTCTCCTGCTGACGTGGACCGCCCGGATCAACCTCACGGGCGCAGTTTCGTTGGAGGATCTGTCGGATGCGCACTTGCCCGACTCGTTCGCGCTGGCGTCGCGCCTCGGCGACGCCGGCACCGTGCGGGCGATTGACGTGGGAAGCGGCGGCGGATTACCGGGGCTGCCGCTGGCCATCTTATGTCCCAACTTGATTCTCCGGCTCGTCGAGCCCATCGCGAAAAAGGCGGCGTTTCTCAGGACGGCCATTCGTGAGCTCGACCTGGGTGCCCGCGTGGCGGTCGATACCCACCGGGCGCAGACCCTCGTTCCGGCCAGCTTCGACGTTGCCCTGTCGCGGGCAACCCTACCGCCTCGGTCCTGGCTGCCGCTCTCCATCGATTTGGTCCGGCCGGGCGGTCGCGTTTTCTTGCTCGCCTCGGCGACGGCGGACTGGACCTCCCTCCCCCCCGGCCTCACCTCGACGGGACAATGGCCATACCTCGACGACCGGCGATGGTTGGTCGAGCTGGTGAAGGCGCACTCCTGAGGCGGGAGTTGTTCCACGTGGAACAGCGAGCGAATCGGGGTGTTCCACGTGGAACACGCGCCGAATCCATGCCCCTCAATCCGCGCTATAAGAACCCCAGTGCGTGACCTCTCTGCCATCCTCGAGGCCGAGCTCGCCGATCTGGCGGCCGGCAACCGCCTGCGGTCTTGTCCAGCGCTCGCCGGTGCTTCGCGGCAGCGCCCCTCCGCCGGGTCCATGGGGTCAGGGGATCAGGAGAATCAGGCGCTGCTGTCATTTTCATCGAATGATTACCTCGGCTTTGCGTCGCATCCGGAGGTTCTTGCCGCAGCGGCCGAGACCGCGGCTCGGGAAGGATTCGGCGCTGGAGCGGCACGCCTCGTCACCGGCGATTTGCCCGCGCACAGGGCCCTCGAGGCAGACCTTGCGACCTTCGCGCGACGCCAAAGCGCCCTGCTCTTCCCCACCGGGTACCAGGCGAACCTTGGTGTCGTGACGGCGCTGGCCGGTCCCTCCGACCTGATCGTTTCCGACGCTGCCAACCACGCGAGCTTGATCGACGGCTGTCGCCTCTCACGAGCGACGGTGGCCATCTACACCCATGGAAATCCGCACTCGGCCGCCCAGGCGCTCGCGCGCCCAGGGAAATTTCGTCGCCGTTTTCTGCTGACCGAATCTCTGTTCAGCATGGATGGCGACAGCGCCCCGCTGTCGGCTCTGGCCGAGCTCGCCGCTGCGAATGACGCCGTCTTCATCGTCGACGAAGCGCACGCCTTCGGCGTTCTCGGTCCGGGCGGCCGAGGCCTCTGCGCCGCCGCCGCCGTCGAGCCCGACCTGCTCGTCGGCACCCTCGGGAAGGCCTTCGGCGCGGCGGGTGGCTTCGTCGCGGCATCGGAGGCCGTGCGGTCTTCCCTCGTCAACCGCGCGCGGACTTTCATCTTCACGACGGCGTCCCCGCCTCCCGTCGCCGCCGCCGCCCGCGCGGCCCTACGTCTGTCCCTCGGCCCCGTTGGGGACCAGCGCCGGGCCCGCCTCGCAGCCAATCGGGCGCGGCTCATCGAGCGCATGGGCGGCAAGGTGGCGGACGCACCTGGCCCGATCGTTCCCGTGATCATGGGGTCGGATGCACGGGCGCTGGACGCGGCCGCTTACCTGCGCCGGCACCACATCTTCGTGCCGGCGATCCGTCCCCCCACCGTCACGGAAGGAACAGCCCGCCTTCGGCTGACCTTTTCTTCCGAGCACAGCGCCGACGAAATCGACGCGCTGTCGACGGTCCTGGCAGGAGCGATGGCAGCGTGAGCGCGCCTGCGCGCGCCAAAGGGCTCGCCCCTCCAGGTGTCTTCGTGACCGGGACCGACACCGGCGTCGGCAAGACGACCGTCGCGGTCGCCCTCGCGCGACTGGCGTTCCGGCGTGGAAGAGCTCCAATCCCGTTCAAACCCGTCGAGACTGGCTGCGATCCCGACCCGGACGACGCCCGCCGGCTTTGGGAAGCGGCGCGCCCCCCGACTACCTTGCGCGAGACATGTCCGTTCCCTTTCGAGCTCGCGGCGGCGCCGGCCGCCGCGGCCGCCGCGGCCGGGCAAAGACTCGAGCTGGGCCAGCTCGTAACCCGGGCCGAGGCCGTCGCGGCCCGAGGTGACTTTCTCATCGTCGAGGGAGCGGGCGGCCTGCTCGTTCCTTACCAGGACTCCTGGACGAACGCTGACATCGCGCTGCGCTTGCGCCTTCCTGTCCTCGTCGTCGGGCGCATGGCCTTGGGAACCATCAACCATGTCGCGCTCACGCTGGCCGAGATCGGCCGCCGGGCTCTTGGCCTCGCCGGCGTGATCCTCGTTCGGACGAGCGAACCTCTGGGCGCGCACGAAAGCTCGAATGCGCGCCTCATCGAGGCCATCACGGGCACGCGTCCCCTGGGCACGTTGCCCTTCCTCTCGCGCGACGCGCGCGCGGAGCCCGACCAGGTCGCCGATGCCCTCGCAGCAGCCCTCCCCGCCGAGGCGTTGGCGCACCTGATTGGGTGAACGCCCGCGGAGCCGACCCTACGCTCAGGCTTCGGAGGGCGCGCCCGCGCGCTTCGGATAAATGACGACGCGCCGGAACATGCCCTCGCCCTCGGACTCCGTCGTCACGCCGCTGTGCTCGGCCAGCGTGACGTGAATGATCCGTCGATCGTGGGGATTCATCGGCTCGACTGGCACGGGACGCCCCGTTTTCATTGCCTTTTCAGCCAGACGTGTCGCGAGGTCAGCCAACGAGTCTTCCCGGCGTCCGCGGTAGCCTTCAGCGTCGACGACAATGCCCGGTCCATCGTGAGGTTTCTTGCTCACGATGCGATTGATCACATATTGCAGCGCGTCAAGAGTCGACCCCTTCTTTCCGATGACGAGCCCGGACTCGGCGCCGTGAGCGTCGAGGATGACGCGTTCCCCGTCGTCGAAGGCGCTCACCTCGGCCTCGATGCCCATCCGGTCCAGGATCTCTCGCAGGACCTTCGCTGCGGTTTCACGACGCTCGGCAAGCGCATTGGTGTCGGCGGACATGCTCGGTCTCTCCTCGTTTGGGCGGTACTCGGGGGCGGTGCCCTTCAGAACGTGAAGCTGGCGATCGGAACGGGCAGCGCCGGCGGTGCCGAATCCGCTTCGCCCTGGCGTTGAGGGTCCGCGGGACGGGCATCGCCGGAGCGGGCCTCCGCGGGACGGCCCTCCGCCGAGCGGCTGACCGGAGGTGGTGCGTTGCGAACCGGCGTCGGGCGTTGGAGCTGCTCGACATCCGAGGGCAGCTCCTTACCGCCGATCGCCGGCCGAACCACCCGCACAGTTGGCGCCGCCGACGGCCTCGTCATGGGCTTCGCCGAAGCCTTCTTCGCGACGGCCTTCGTCGTGGCGCCCTTCTTCGCGGAAAGCTTCTTCGTCGAGGCCTTTTTGGCCGACTTGGGGGACGATTTCCTCGCCGCCTTGGCGCCCACCACCTTCGCGCGCGCCTTCGGCGCTCGAGCGGGCCTTCGCGCTGTCTGAGAGCTCCTCTCGGAGCCCTTCTTGCCTTTCTTGGCGAGCGCGCGTGACTTTGTCGCCTTGGGCATGGGCGTTCACGCTAATGTCTACGAGGCCTTTCTGTCAAACGGAACGGACTCGCTGATGCCGAAGCTCCTCGTTTCATCGTCGGACCCACTCGCGGCGGTCGTCGATCTCCTGGTCGTGACGTGCGCCGAGCGCGACTCTGCCGAGGACCCGCTCGTCGCGGCGCTGGACCGTCCGCTCGCGGGCGCCCTTCGCCAGGCCATCGCCGACGAGCGCTTCGTCGGCAAGTCCGGTCAGGTCGTCTCGCTGCAAACGCTCGGTCGTCTGCCCGCAAAGCGCGTCGCGCTCCTCGGCCGCGGGCAGGGCACGCTCTCGCCTCGCGACCTGCGAGCGCTCGGCGGACGCGCCAGCCGGCTCGCTCGAACGACCGGCGCGCGCAGCGCCGCGCTCGTCGCGCCCGCCGCGAGCGCGGCGCTGGCCGATCTCGAGGCGCTCGCCGAGGGGGCCACGCTCGGTCTGTACCAGTTCGCGAAGTATCTCAAAGGCGATCGCGCCGCTCCCCCCGCCCTCGAGCAGCTCACCTTGTTCGCCTCGGCACCCGACGAAGCGGCCACGGCGGCGGCGCTCGAGCGGGCGGCATCCACGGGGCGCGCCGTCGCCCGCGCGCGTGACCTCGTCAACGAGCCAGCGGGAATGCTCACGCCCTCACGGCTGGCCGCGATCGTCGAGGAGTGGGCGCGCGCGGCGTCCGTGTCGATCGAGGTCCTCGATCGAGCCGCGTGTCGCAGGCTCGGCATGGGCCTTTACCTCGCGGTCGCGCAAGGCAGCGCCGAGGAGCCGCGTTTCATCCACCTTTCGTGGAAACCGCCGGGCGCGCGCCGCCGCGTCGTGCTCGTGGGCAAGGGCGTGACATTCGACTCGGGCGGGCTCTCCCTCAAGACCAACGACGGCATGCTCGACATGAAGACCGACATGGCCGGCGCCGCCGCCGCGCTCGCGGCCACGATCGCCGTCGCCGAGGAGAAGCTGCCCATCGAGGTCCACGCCCTCGCGGCCTGCACGGAGAACATGCCCTCCGGCTCGTCGTACAAGCTCGGTGACGTCCTCACGTCGATGGCGGGCAAGACCGTCGAGATCAACAATACGGACGCCGAAGGCCGTCTCACGCTGGCGGACGCGCTCACCTTTGGGCTGCGGCTCACGCCCGACGCGATCATCGATATCGCAACGCTCACGGGCGCGTGTGTCGTCGCTCTCGGCCCGCACGTCGCGGGCGTCATGAGCAATGACGAGGCGCTCGCCGGCGAGTGGCTCACGGCGGCCGCGAGCGCGGGCGAGGACATGTGGCGGCTGCCGCTGCCCGCCCGTCTCATCGAACAGCTCAAGTCCGAGATCGCCGACATGAGAAACACGGGAGAGCGCTGGGGCGGCGCGCTCACCGCCGGCCTCTTCCTCAAGGAATTCGTGGGCGAGACGCCGTGGGTTCACGTCGACATCGCCGGACCGTCGAGCGCCGACAAAGAGCACGCTCACGTCGCGAAAGGCGGCACCGGTTTCGCCGTCGGAACGGTGCTCGCGTTCTTGCGCCGCGCCGCATTCGCGGCGGCTCAGTCGTAACTGGGCGCTTTCGTTCGTAAAGATGAGCCCAAAAATCAGGGCGTCAGGAAGCTGTCGCGCCGTAATCGGCCCGGATTTTGCGTTGAATTAGGGCCCTTCGCGTGATAAGGTTCGCGTGCTTTGAAAACCGCCTTTATCAAGGAGCAAGCGTAACAATGGAGCCAACTTTCAGGGTGGGAGACTTAGCGGTCTATCCGGCCCATGGCGTTGCCCAGGTCGTCGGGATAGAGACGCGAGAGATCTCGGGGAACAAGCAGACATTTTACATCCTCAAGATCCTCGAGAACGGGATGAAGATCATGATCCCGACGCGCAACGCCGGCGCCGTCGGCCTGCGCGAGCTCATCCGCGCCGACGAGGTGGACGAGGTCTTCGAGATTCTCAAGAGCCGCGAGGTCGCGGTCGAGGGTCAGACGTGGAACCGTCGCTACCGTGAGTACATGGAAAAGATCAAGACGGGATCCGTTTTCGAGATCGCCGAGGTCCTCCGCGACCTGCAGCGGCTCAAGGGCGACAAGGAGCTGTCATTTGGCGAGCGCAAGATGCTCGACACGGCGCGCACGCTGCTCATCAAGGAGATCGCCGTCGCGACGAAGTCGAAGGAAGTGAAGATCGAGGAGAAGCTCGATCGGATCTTCGCCTGCTGAGGAGGATCTGGTCGGGACCCTGAAAGGGTCCCGCTCCCCGAGGTTCGGGACCCCGAAGAGGTCCCGCGCCCCCAACCCGGCCGGGACGCCCCGCGCCGGGTTTTTTTTCGCTAGCCGGCCGCAACCCGACGGCGCCGCTGCCGAGACCTCTTCGTCTCGTCCCAAATGGGACGCCACGAAAAAGGAGCTCGTCATGCCCGCATCCGCCGCCGCTATCTCCAATCGCACCGTCTCGTCGTTCGTCCGAGGAACGACAATGCAATCGATTCTCGGGATCGACCAGGGAGCGCTCGATCAGGTCATGGCCACCGCGTATCTGCTCTATCAATCGGGCCGCTACGCCGAGGTCGACGTCCTTTGCCGCGGGCTCATCGCGGCCGACCACACCTACTGGTGGTCGTACTCGCTCCACGCGGCGGCGCTGCGCCGCATGGGCCGGCTCGCCGAGGCGCTCGAGCAGATCGACAATGGGCTCGCTCACGAGCCAGGAGAGAAGAAGCTGCAGCTCATGCGCGGCGAGATCCTCGCCGCCATCGGCTCATGGAGGGACCGCCCGTCGTGCCCCCAACCGTCCGCCGTGTCTGCCTTGCCGGTGCCACCCGAGGCCTCCGGCGTCGCGGATGAACTCTCTTCAACGGCCGCGGCGGGAGGTTGAGCCATGGGTCTCAATTTGAGCAGCTTGCTCGACCCCGGAGCCATCGCCCACCAGATCGTCGATTCCGTCTTGCCGAAGGACATGCAGTGGGTCGGCGGAATCGTCGGCGCCGCCGTCGATTACCAATGCGGCAATGCGGTCGGGGCCGTCAAGCAGGGCGAGAGCGCTCTCTCCGACCTCAAGGACGTGCCGCAGAACGCCCCGGCCAACAAACCGGCCGCGGACGCGGCGACGGACGCGGCGAAAAAAACCGCACTGTCTTCGACGCAAGCAGCGCCGAGTCAGCCGTGGACGTACGAGCCGTCGCCGCCCCAACCGCGCGCGACGACAACCACAAGCACGACCACGACGAGCGTGACGAGCGGCCCCCCCGCGAAGGCGCCAACGGCGAGTGACGGGTGGCGACCTCCCGCGAGGCCGCTCGTGCGAGCGGAGCCGCCAAGCCCGGCGTTGGTGGGCCATCCACCCGCGCAGACAGCCACGGCGGCCAGCGCGACCGGTCCAGCGTCTCGAACCGTCACGACCACAACGACGACGACAACCACCACCGGCGCAACGCCCTCCGCGCCGACGATGCGTCCCTCGAGCGCAAGCAGCGACCTCGTGAGGTTGGCGACAGAGAGCGCCGCGCGTCTCCAGAGCTCCGCGCCCTCGGCCTCCAAGGCGGCCTCAGGTGGAGCGGCGGCTTCGGGCGCCACTCCCGAGAGCGCTCCGCCAGCCCAAACGAGCGCCGACACCCCGAGCGCGGCGCCGAAGTCCTCGACCGCCGATCCCTCGACGTTGTCATCGGACAAGTTCATGAACCTGTCCGACGATGACCTCATGAAGGCCGTCAGAGAAGGCAAGATACCCACTAACGTCACGGACTCTCAGGCGGGAATGATGGCGCTGCAGGCGCGCATGGACCACATCTCCGAGATGAACAAGATGATGACGTCGATGATGGAGGCCATGCACCAGATGAAGATGGGCGTCATCGAGAACCTCCGCGCCTGATACACCGCCAGACCGAGCGCAGGCCGGCTGCGCCACCCGGAGCGAGCGCCGGGGGCCCGGCGAGGCCGAGCGTAGCGAGCGGTTGGGTGGAGGGTGGGCAGGTGCCGAGTCCGGCAGCTCCCTCTCAGGGTACCGACTCTAGACGTCGAGGTTGCGGACGTTGAGGGCGTTGTTCTCGATGAACGCGCGGCGGGGCTCGACCAGATCGCCCATGAGAGTCGAGAACAAACGGTCGGCCTCGTACGCGTCCTCGACGCGAACCTGCAGCAGCGTGCGGCGCGCCGGATCCATCGTCGTCTCCCAGAGCTGCTCGGGGTTCATCTCGCCGAGGCCCTTGTACCGCTGGATGGCGAGACCCTTCTTGCCGACCTCGTTGACGCGATCGGCGAGCTCCTCGAGGCGCGCGAATTCGATGATCTCCGCGCCGTTCTCCAGGAAGTAGGGCGCGTCACCCAGCAAGGCGAGATCGTCGTAGACCGCCACGAGATCGGTGAACTCGGGCGAATCCATGAACTCGAAGTCGATCGTCGTCGGCTTGCGCACGCCCGCGGTGCGGGCCGGCGCCTCGAGCTTGAAGCCGCCGTGCTCGCTGTCGGGTGCCACCTTGAGCACGAGGTCAGACAGCTCGGGCGCGTACTGATCGAAGTATTTCTGCAGGCGTTGGAGGGCCGCCACGATGGCCTTCTGTTCGCGCAGATCGTTCTTCGTGAGCTTGGCGAACTTGACGATCCCGTCGACGATGCGGGAATCGCACTTGCGGTCCATGACGGCGAGCAGGCGGCGGTACTTGGCCGCCTGGCGGCAGAGATGGCGGAGCTGCTGCCCCGTGATCCCCGCGGGCTGGCCCGGCGCGCGCAGCTTCAAGTTCTCGGCGGCGCTCTCGAGCAGATAGTCCTCGAGCGCGGTCTCGTTCTTGAGATAGAGCTCCTTCTTGCCCTTCTTCACGCGGTAAAGAGGCGGCTGCGCGATGTAGAGATAGCCGCGGTCGACCACCTCGGCGAAGTGCCGGTAAAAGAACGTCAGGAGCAACGTCCGGATGTGGCTGCCGTCGACGTCGGCGTCCGTCATGATGATGATTCGGTGGTAGCGGATCTTGTCGACGTTCTTTTCGTCGGCGACGCCGCAGCCGAGCGCCGTTATCAGCGTCACGATCTCCTGTGACGAGAGCATCTTCTCGAGGCGCGCCTTCTCGACGTTGAGGATCTTGCCGCGCAGCGGGAGGATCGCCTGGTCCTTGCGGTTTCGGCCCTGCTTCGCGGAGCCGCCGGCGCTGTCACCCTCGACGATGTAGATCTCGGCGAGGGCCGGGTCACGCTCTTGGCAGTCGGCGAGCTTGCCGGGCAACGACGACGAGTCGAGGGCGCCCTTGCGCTGCACCATTTCGCGCGCCTTGCGCGCGGCGTCGCGCGCGCGCGCCGCGAGCACCGCCTTCTCGATGATTTGCTTGGCCTCGCGCGGGTGCTCTTCGAGGAAGCGCCCGAGCTTCTCGTTGACGATACGCTCGACGATGCCCTTGACCTCCGACGAGACGAGCTTGTCCTTGGGCTGGTTGCTGAACTTCGGGTCCGGGTGCTTGATCGAGACGATGGCCGTCAGGCCTTCGCTGATGTCGTCACCGCTCAGGCCGGCCTTGAGGTCCTTGAGCAAGCCGGCGGCCTGCGCGTAGGCGTTCACGGTGCGCGTGAGCGCGGCGCGGAAGCCCGTGAGGTGCGTGCCGCCGTCCTTGTTCTTGATGTTGTTCGTGAAGCAGTAGACCGCCTCCTGGTACGAGTCGTTCCACTGCAGCGCGATGTCGACCTGGGTGCCGTCCACCTCGCCGACGACGGCGATGGGCTTGTCGTGGATCGTCGTCTTCGAGGTGTTGAGGTCGGCCACGAACTGCGCGATGCCGCCCGCGAAGTTGAACTCGTGCGCCTTGTCGGCGCGCTCATCGCGGATCGTGATGACGAGGCCGCGGTTCAGGTACGACAGCTCCTTGAGGCGCTGCGTGAGGATCTCGAAGCTGAACTCGGTGCCCTTGAAGACCTCGGGGTCGGGCTTGAAGGTCACCTTCGTGCCCGTCTTCTTCGACTCGCCGATGGCCTTGATGGGCATGACGGCGTCGCCGCGGCGGTACTCCTGGTAGTAGGTCTTGCCGTCGCGCTTGATCTCGAGCTTCAGCCACTCCGACAGCGCGTTGACGACCGACACGCCCACGCCGTGGAGGCCGCCCGATACCTTGTAGTTCGAGTGGTTGAACTTGCCGCCCGCGTGCAGGACGGTCATGACGACCTCGGCCGTCGGGCGCTTCTCCGTCGGGTGCTCGCCCACGGGAATGCCGCGGCCGTTGTCCTCGACGGAGCACGAGCCGTCGAAGTGAATCGCGACGTCGACGCGATCGCAAAAACCGGCGAGCGCCTCGTCGACGGAGTTGTCCACAACCTCGTACACCATGTGGTGCAGACCGGTGCCATCGTCGGTGTCTCCGATGTACATCCCGGGGCGTTTGCGCACCGCCTCGAGGCCCTTGAGGACCTGGATGCTCTCTTCGTTGTATTCGTTCGCGGGGGGCGTCGTCACGGCGGAATTCTGGCTGTCCTTGTGAGGCCCGCCGCCCGGAGGATCGACCGTCGTGGTCATCGTTTTTGCCAGGGGAGCCGGATGGGACGGGAAAACCTCAGGAGCTCATAAAGCTCAAAGGTTCCAATTACCTAGCATGCGGACCCCGGGTCTGTAAAGGGAATAGTCACGCCTCCTTAGGCGACGACGCGGCCGTGCGTGACGTGGAAGTCCACGCGCTCGGCGAGAGGCGAGACGACCTGCCGCTCGGTGACCGAAATCAGGGTCTGACAAGCCAGGCCACCCACCATGTCGAAGAGGAACTTGCGGCGCGTCGGATCGAGCTCGCTCGGGACGTCGTCGAGGAGCAGCACGGGGACGTCCGCGCGGCGCGCCTCGACGTTCGCGAGCTCCGCGAGCTTGAGCGACAGGACGAGCGAACGCAGCTGCCCCTGGGACGCGTGCTCGCGCGCGAGGCGACCCGCGAGCACGATCTCGAGATCGTCGGTGTGCGGTCCCGCGCTCGTGAAGCGCCGGCGCTCGTCGAGGGCGCGCTGGGCCCGGAGGCCCGCGAGCAGCGCCGCCTGGACGGCGGGCTCATCGGGCGCGGCGTCCACGGCGGGCGCGCTCCGGTAGCGGAGCTCGACGGGCAGGTCCCCGTGCAGCGCATGGAACAGCTCACGCATGCGCGGCGCGAGGTCGGCCACGAGGGCGCGGCGGCGCAAGACGACGCGCGCGCCCGTGCGCGCGAGCTCCTCGTCGTAGGCGTCGAGGAGGACGGCGTCCACCGGGCCGCGCCGCAGGAGGTGGTTGCGGCTCTTGACGATCTTCTGGAAGGCGCTCGCCTCGCGGTAGTAGCCGCGCTCGACGTTGAACACCGCGAGGTCGAGGAACCGGCGCCGCGCCGCCGGAGCCGCTCGCGGCAAGAGCAGGTCCTCGGGCACGAAGAGGACGACGCTCACGGCCCCGAAGACGGCCGCGGCGCCGCGCACGTGCTTGCCGTCGAGCGTGACCGCCCGCCCTTCGGCGCCGAGCTTGATCTCCACCTTCCGGTCGAGGCCGCGGTGCTCGATGCGCGCCTTGAGCTCGGCGCCGACCGGCGCGCCCGCCCGAATGAGCTCCTCGGCGTGGCTCGTTCGGAACGAGCGCAAGGTGGCGAGGTAGTAGACCGCCTCGATGAGGTTGGTCTTGCCCTGCCCGTTGTCGCCGAAGAGCACGTTGACCCGAGGCCCGGGCACGAAGCTCAGGGGCTCGAGGTTACGCCACCCTTGGGCGCGGAGCTCTCGAAGAAGCACTTCCTGCGGTCACAACCTCATGGGCATGACCACGCCGACATAGTCGCTGCCGTCGGCCGGTCGAACGACGCCCGGGTCTAGCTCACCGGAGAGCTCGAGGCGGACCTCCGAGGACTCGATCTCCGACAGCAAATCGATGAAGTACCGTGCGTTGAAGCCAATCTGGAGCGGCGCGCCCTTGTACGGCACGTCGATCTCCTCCTTTGCGGCGCCCAGGTCCGGATTGTCGCTCTCGATGCGCAGCTTGCCCTTCTCGAGCGCGAAGCGCACGCCCCAGGTCTTGTCCGACGACATCAGGGCCACGCGCTTGAGCGCATCGACGAGCGCCGCGCGCGACACGACGACGGCGCGGTCGTTGTCCTTGGGGATGACCTGGTCGTAGGGTGGGAACTGGCCGTCGACGAGCTTGACGCAAATGCCGACGTCGTCCGCCTTGAGCACGAAGTTGCCCTGGTAAATGCCGATCGCGCAGGGCGCCTCGCGCGTCTCGATGGCGCGCCGGAGCTCGAGCACGCCCTTGCGCGGAATGAGCACGCCCGTCGCGAGCTTGGGCCCTCCCGGCATGGGCTTTCCGACCTTCGACAACCGGTGGCCGTCGGTCGAGACCATGAGCCCAGTGTTGCCGTCGCTCTCGAACAGCACGCCCGAGAGGTGCTGGCGCGTCTCGTCGAGAGAGACAGAGAAGATCGTCTTCGCGATCATCTCGCGCAACGTGGACGATTCGACCTTGAACGTCTCGGCCTCCTGCAAGCTCGGTAGCTTGGGATAGTCGCGGTCGGCCATGCCGACGACCCGGAACTCGACCTTCCCAGAGCGGATCTCGGCCCAGTTCTGGTCGGTGCCGCGGACGCGCACTTCGTCCTCGGGCAATCCTTTGACGATCTCGAAGAGCTGACGGGCCGAGACGGTGAGCCCGCCCTCCTTCTCGACCTTCGCCGCGAGTGAAACGGTCGTCGTCACGGACAAATCTGTCGCCGCGCAGAGCAGCTTGCCCTTGCCCTCCGTCCGGAGCAGGACGTTCGCGAGGATGGGAAGCGTGCTCTTGCGATCGGCAATGCCCGAGGCCAAGTAGAGTCCCCTCAGGAACTCGTTCTTTTGGATCGTGAACTCCATCCCGTCTCCTTGTGTCTCACCGGCCCGGTCTCGGTTCCCCCAGGCGGTCCGTTACCCTCTTATATCCTTTAATTTATATGAAATAAGAGGAGATGTAGTAGAGGCTGTGGGAATGTGGAGAAAGGGACGGGGCCCCGTCGGTGAGCGACGCGCGCCGCGGTGTGGATTGCGTCGGTGAGCCTGGGTGGTCCACCGTGGAGAAATCCGCGCGCTCGCATGTCGCTCGTTTGTGAGGCGCCTTGCCCACAGACCTGTCCACAGCGAGTGAGGGAGCGCGGGACGCGACTCAGGGCTGACGAAGGTGGCTCTCGATCGTGCCGACGACGCTGCGCACGGTCGGGTCTTCGGCGCACAAGCGCTCGATCTTTCGCACGGCGCTGATGACCGTCGAGTGATCCTTGCCGCCGAAGCGGCTGCCGATCTCGGGGAAGCTCATCTTGGTGAGCTTGCGGGCGAGGAACATGGCGACCATGCGCGGGTGAGCGATGGCGCGGTGGCGCTTCGGACCCTTGAGGTCGTGGAGCTTGACGTCGAAATAGCCGGCGACCTCGCGCTGAATGCTCTCGATCGTCAGCCCCGTGGGCGTGTTCGCGATGAGCTTCGCGAGCGCGTCCCGGGCGAGCTCGAGGGAGATGGTCTGGCCCTGGAAGGACGCGCGCGCCGCGAGGCGCAGGAGCGCGCCCTCGAGCTCGCGGACGTTCGTCTTGACGTGCGCGGCGAGGTAGAGCGCGACGTCGTCCGGCAGATCGACCTTGTCGACCTCGGCCTTGCGCTTGAGGATGGCGACGCGCGTCTCGAGGTCGGGCGTCTCGACCTCGGCGATGAGCCCCCACGTGAAGCGGCTGCGCAGCCGGTCTTCGACGCCCGGCAGCTCGGCGGGCAACTTGTCCGACGTCAGCACGATCTGCTTGTGCGCGTAGTGGAGGGCGTTGAACGTGTGGAAGAACTCGTCCTGCGTGCTGTCCTTGTTCGAGAGGAACTGGATGTCATCGACGAGGAGCACGTCGGGCGCGTTCCGGTAGCGCGCGCGGAACTCCTCCATGGAGGAGCTGCCGCCTTGGCGCTTCTGATGCATCATCGAGCCGATGAAGTCGGTCACGAAGCGCTCGCACGTGATGAACGAGATGTTCCACTCCGGGCGCTGCTGGTGGATCTCGTGGCCGATCGCGTGCAAAAGGTGCGTCTTCCCGAGGCCGACCCCGCCGTAGATGAACAGCGGGTTCCAGCGCGTGGCCGGAGTCTCGGCGACCATGCGGGCCGCCGCGTGCGCGAACTGGTTGGTCGGGCCGACGACGAACTTCTCGAAGGTGTAGCGAGAGACGAGATCCGGCGCCGGCTGCGGCGCGCTCACGGGCGGCGCGATCGACACGGGGGAAAACCGAGGCGCGCTCGAGGCGTGGCTGGCCGCGAGGACCACGTCCTCGCTCACTTCGAAGTCGACGACGAAGGATTGCTGCGCGCGCGCTTCGAGATCCTTGAGGATCGAGGGCAGGAAGTTGTCCTCGAACCACTCCTTGTGATACCGGTTCGGCGCCCGCAGCCGGATGTGCCCGTCGCCGATGCCCACGCACTCGATCGGTCTCAGCCAGAGATCCCGGTGCGCCGGCTTGATCATCGGTTCGATCGAGCGAACCGCCTCGGTCCAGAGCTCAAGCATGTCCGCAACCAATCCACAGGGGTGAGCGTTGAAAAACCGTCATGGTATCCGGAGCCTTCACGTGCCTATCCCCCCTTTGTCCACAGCAAACGGCATACGGAGACTCAAACCGGAGCGCCGCATCCGAGTCCCCCTCGTCCCTTCGTGAGCGTTCGCTTGGTGGTGTGCTGCGCTGGAAACTTTGCCCGCGCGGCAGCGCGAGGCGAGGAGAGTGTGTATCAGAGCGCTTCGAAGACCATCAAGCGTCATTCCTTGGGTGATGTGAAGACGCCGAAGATCAGAGCAGAATTATTTTTTCGGGGCGCGCGAGAGACCGCCGCTCCGCGCGCTCCTTCCGCGTCGATCCGATTTCTAAATCGGCGAAGGCTCATGCGTTTTTGGGAAACGATCGAGCAACACTTTCGACGCGCTCTGGTTTCAAGGCAAATTCGATCGCGCAAGCGCGGAAGCTCCCATGAAATGGGCGCTGGCGCGATCGTGGAACCTGCGATCGAGACCGCGTCGACGGAGACGAGCGAAGACGCGTGCGCTCTCTGCCGAACCTCCCGTCGGAGACTGCGCATCGCGGACGACGCGTTTCGAAAATCTCTGTCGAGCGCGGCGATGTCGTGCCCGGCGTGCGTCGCGCCTTAGCCCGTCTTCGCGAGCCTTGGGCCGGTACCTGAGATGGGTGCGTTGACACCGCCCAGGCAGGATGTTATGCAAAGCGCCCTTTTCCGAGTCGACAGGCTCGGCGCCGGGAGGCAGTCTTGAAGAGAACGTTCCAACCCCACCGCAAGAGTCGCAAGCGCACGCATGGATTTCGCAAGCGCATGAAGACGCGCGCGGGGCGCGAGATTCTTCGTCGAAGGCGGCGCAAGGGCCGCCGGCAGTTGACCGTCACGGTCTCGAAGAAGTAGCGGCCATGTCCGGCGAGGGTCTCCCGCGCGCGCGCCGCGTGCGCAAGCGCGCCGAGTACCTTGCGATCCAGGGCTCGGGCCGCCGCATCGCGGGAGATCACTATATGTTGTTCGCGCGCCGCGCCGAGGGCGAGCCCGGTCCAGCGCGGCTGGGAGTCACCGTGAGCCGGAAGGTGGGGGGGGCCGTGCGGCGCAACCAGGTCAAACGTTGGGTGAAGGAGAGCTGCCGCCGCATTCAACGGGAGCTTCCGGCCGGCCTGGACCTCGTCGTCGTGGCCCGGCCCTCGGCCGCGCACGCGGGATACGGGCCGACAGCCGCCGAGCTTGCTAACCTCGCCCGGCGGCTGCGCGGTAACAGATGAAACGATTCGTCCTCCTCCTCCTCCGGCTCTATCGGCGGGTCGTGTCCCCGGCCGTCGGGCCCTGCTGCCGGTTCGAGCCCAGCTGCTCGGCGTACGCCGAGGAGGCGATCGCCACCCACGGCGTTCTGCGCGGGCTCCGGCTCGCGGGCTGGCGCCTCCTGCGCTGTCATCCTTTTTCACGCGCGGGCCTCGACCCCGTGCCGCCGCGCGCGCACTGGACGTCGTCTTGATGGAAAAGCGAGTCATCATCGCGATCATCCTGTGCGTCGGCGTGCTGATGGCGTGGTCGAAGCTCGTCCCGCCGCCCGCGCCGTCGCATCCGACGCCGGGCACGCAGTCTGCGCCGTCGGCCGCCGTCCCTGGGGCCGCGCCGCCGGGCGCGGGTGGACCGGCGCCGTCGGGCGCCGCCAACCAGCCCGAGCAAGAGGTGGAGCTCTCGACGCCGGACGTTCGCTTCGTCTTCTCGAATATTGGCGGCACCGTCAAGCACGCGCAGCTCCGGGATCCGAAGTTCCGCGAGCGGCCCGGCGATGCGCAGAGCGGCCACGACGTCGTGACGACGCGCGATACCGGCAACGCCGCTCTCCGCACGACCTTCCCGGGCGCGACGTTCCCCGCGCTCGCCGGAGCCTGGCAGGTCTCCCGACCCGCGGCCGACGTCGTGTCGTTCGTCGCCGAGAACGCCGACGTGCGCGTGGAGAAGCGTTATCGCGCGGACACGACGCGTTACAGGCTGCACCTCGACGTCATCGTCTCGAACAAGAGCGCCAAGAACGAGGACCATCATCTGGCGCTGCACCTGGCCGGCCGCCAGGATCCCCAGAAGAAGGGCGGAGGTTTCTTCTCCGGGGGGGCCACCAACCAGAGCTCGCTGCTCTGCTACGTCAGCGGCTCCCGCCTGGCCGATCGGGTTGCGATCGAGAAGGTCGCCAAGGACCCCCTCGACAAGCTCGGAAACATCCGCTGGATAGGGGTAGACGAGAAATTCTTCCTGCTGGCCGCCGTGCCCTATCCGGAGCCGACGCCACAGGATCGGAGCTGCAAGACGCTCTCAGAGGATGGTGTCGTCGGCGAGGTCGTGCTCGCGTTCACCGAGCGGTCCGTGCCGCCACAGGGTTCGACGAGCTATGCCTTTTCGATCTTCGCGGGCCCGAAGGTCGTGGACGATTTGTCCGAGGTGCAGCCGGGCGGCGTCGACGCCGACCTCGACAAGGCCGTCGACGTCACGCTGGCTTGGCTCTCACACCCGATCCTCGTCCTCCTGAAGTTCTTTCACCGCTTCGCCCACAACTGGGGCGTCGCCATCATCCTGCTGACGCTGTTCATCAAGCTGCTCACCTTCTACCCGACGCAGAAGTCGATGCTCTCGGCCAAGAAGATGCAAAAGCTCGCGCCGAAGATGAACGCCATCCGCAAGAAGTACGAGAACGACCGCCAGCGCCAGTCAGTCGAGACGATGAACCTCTATAAGGCGCACGGCGTCTCGCCCTTCGGCGGGTGCCTGCCGAGCCTCATCCAGATGCCGATCTGGATCGCTCTCTACTCGACGCTGAACTACGCGGTCGAGCTCTACCGCGCGCCGTTCATCTTCCACATCCACGACCTCACGGATAAGGATCCTTTTTACATCACGCCCCTGCTCATGGGCGGCGTCATGTTCCTGCAGATGCGCATGTCGCCCGCGTCGCCCGACGGCCAGCAGCAGCAGATGATGCAGCTCATGATGCCCATCATGTTCACGGCGTTCTCGCTCGTGCTGCCCTCCGGGCTGGCGCTCTACATGCTGACGAGCTACCTCATTGGCATCCTCCAGCAGCTCTACATCAACCACGTCGACCGCAAGACAGCGGCGGTCTGAGGGCCGTGCGCGCGGCGCCCCGAGCGCGGGGATCGTGGTAGGGTCCCTCGAGATGTCGGCGCGCCTCCCACAGCTGCAGGTCGAGCTCCGCGGTGTGCGCGGCCGCCTCGAAGAATGGGCGCGCCGCCTGGGCGCGCTGCGGGAGGGCACGGCGAAGGACACGGCTCAGGGCACCGTTCAGGGCACCGTTCAGGGCACTACGAAGGGCGGTCGAGAGGGCGCCGGTCACGCTGAGGCGACGTCCGCGCTGGCCGAGGGGCCGCGCGTTCCGCCGGCGCCGCTGTTCCACGGTCTCGGACCGGGCGGCACCGCGCTCGAGGACGTCGAGCTCCACTTCGAGGTGCTCGACACCGAGGATCCGGGCTCCGGAGGCCGATGACGAGGCCGATGACCCGCTTCGTTCCGCGCTCGACATGCCGCGCATCCGTCAGCACGTCAACCCGCTGAAGTCGGATCTTCTCGAGATAGCCGACGTGCCGCGCATCGCTGCCGCGGCCGGCCAGGCGCTCGAAGTCGAGCTCGGCGCCGCTGAGGCTCACTTCCTCATCGATCTGGCGCGCGCCGATCGGGAGACGCTCTTCGCGGGCGTGGAGATCCGCCGCGAGCTCGTGACGTTCACGAACGGCGAGCTCGCGCGCGCGGGACTGCCGAACGTGCGCCTCGTCTTCGCCAACATGTCCGTCGATATGCGGCGGCTCTTCGCGGCCGGCAGCGTCCGCCGCTTCTTCCTGAACTTCCCCGACCCGTGGTTCAAGACGCGCCAGCACAAGCGCCGCGTCATCGGGCCCGAGCTCATGCAGGAGATCCACCGCGCGCTCGCGCCGGGCGGCGAGCTGTTCGTGCAAACCGACATCTTCGCCCTGGCGCTCGAGGCCATGGGCGCTCTCGAGGGCATGGCGCCCGCGCGCTTCGCCAACGCGCACGCTCCCTGGAGCTTCCTGCCCGCGAACCCGTACGCCGCGAAGTCGCGCCGCGAGCGCCAGTGCGAGGGCGAGGGCACGCGCGTGTGGCGCCTGCTGTATACGAGCTGCGGCTAGCGCTATCCGAGCGCCACCCGGAGGTCTTCGAGGTCCTTGAGCCGGTCGCGCACGATGGCGGCCTTCTCGAACTCGAGCGCCTCGGAGAGGTCGAACATCTCCCGTTTGAGCGCCGAGATGATCGACGGCAGCTCCTCGAGGGGGATGTCGCTGCCGCCCTTGCCCCTACCCTTGGCCTTCACGATCGGCTTGGTGACGTCGACGAAGTCGTCCTGCGCCGTGCCCTCGAGGGCCTGGATGGCCTTCTCGATCGTCTTGGGCGTGATGCCGTGCTTCTGGTTGTAAAGCTGCTGGGCCTCGCGGCGGCGCGCCGTCTCGCCGATGGCCTTCTTCATCGAGTCGGTCTCGCGATCGGCGTACATGATGACCTTACCGCGCACGTTGCGGGCCGCCCGCCCGATCGTCTGGATGAGCGAGCGCTCGGCGCGCAGGAAGCCTTCTTTGTCGGCGTCGAGGATGGCGACGAGCGAGACCTCGGGCAGGTCGAGGCCCTCGCGCAGCAGGTTGATGCCCACGAGCACGTCGAACTCGCCGAGGCGCAGGTCGCGCAGGATCTCGATGCGCTCGAGCGTGTCGATGTCCGAATGCAGGTAGCGCACGCGCACGCCGAGCTCGGCGTAGTACTCCGTGAGATCCTCCGCCATGCGCTTCGTGAGCGTCGTCACGAGGACGCGCTCGTTCGCCTTCACTCGAAGGCGGATCTCGCCGAGCAAGTCGTCGACCTGCTGGCCCACGGGGCGCACCTCGATCTCGGGATCGAGCAGGCCCGTGGGGCGAATGATCTGCGAGACGACGACGCCCTGGGCGGCCGAGAGCTCGTACTCGGCCGGCGTCGCCGAGACGAAGACCTTCTGCGTCGTGCGCGACTCCCATTCGTCGAAGCGCAGCGGGCGATTGTCGAGCGCCGACGGCAGGCGGAAGCCGAAGTCTACGAGCGTCTCCTTGCGCGAGCGGTCGCCCTTGAACATGGCCGAGATCTGCGGAACGGTCTGGTGCGACTCGTCGACGAAGAGCAAGTAGTCCTTGGGGAAGTAGTCGAGGAGCGTGGGCGGCGGCTCGCCGGGCGCGCGCCCCGACAGGTGGCGCGAATAGTTCTCGATGCCCTTGCAGCGGCCCATCTGCTCGAGCATCTCGAGGTCGTAGAGCGTGCGCTGCGAGAGGCGCTGCTCCTCGACGAGCTTGTTCTGCGCCTTGAGCTCCGAGAGCCGCCCCCGCAGCTCCTCCTTGATGCCGGTCATGGCCTTCGTGAGGCGGTCGGCGGGCGTGACGTAGTGCGAGCCGGGGAAGATCGAGACCTCGTCGATCTTGCGCAGGATCTTGCCGCGCAGGGGATCGACCTCGGAGATGGCGTCGATCTCGTCGCCGAACCACTCGACGCGGATGGCCTTCTCGCGCTCGTAGGCCGGGAAGATCTCGACGGTGTCGCCGCGGACGCGGAACGTACCGCGCGAGAAGTCGACGTCGTTGCGCTCGTACTGGATCTCGATGAGGCGGCGCAGCACGGCGTCGCGGCGGACCTCGAGGCCGCGCGCGAGGTCGAGCTTCATGCCGAGGTAGGCCTCGGCGGCGCCGATGCCGTAGATGCACGAGACCGAGGCAACGATGAGGACGTCGCGGCGCGTGAGGAGGGCGTACGTCGCCGCGTGGCGCATGCGGTCGATCTCCTCGTTGATGAGCGAGTCCTTCTCGATGTACGTGTCCGTCGAGGGGACGTAGGCCTCGGGCTGGTAGTAGTCGTAATAGCTCACGAAGTAGTGGATGGCGTTGTCGGGGTAGAGGCCCTTGAACTCGCCGTAGAGCTGGTGCGCGAGCGTCTTGTTGTGCGCGATGACGAGCGTGGGCCGCTGGATCTGCTCGACGACCTGGGCGACCGTGAAGGTCTTGCCGCTGCCCGTGATGCCCAGCAGCACCTGGGCGGCATCGCCCCGCCGGATGCCCTCGATGAGCTCCTTGATGGCGCGGGGCTGGTCGCCCATGGGCTTGAGGTCGGTCTTGAGGGCGAATGGCGTCGGCAAGGGCCGTATAGTCTACGCCATCGTGGAGCGGCCGGATTGGATTCGCGGGTACTACGCGATCGTCGACGTCAAGCCGGACGCGCTGGACGACCTCGCTGCGTTGGAGACGACAACGGTGAAGAGGCTCGCCGCGGGACCGTGCTGCCTCCAGCTTCGCGCCAAGGGTGCGGACGGCGCGGCGACCTGCGCGGCGGCCCTCCGGATGCGTCACCTGTGCCGGGCGGCGGGCGTGCCCTTTTGTGTCAACGATCGCCTCGACGTCGCGCTGGCCGTCGGCGCCGAGGTCGTCCACCTCGGTCAGGACGACCTGCCGCTCGCCGAGGCGCGCCGCGTGCGGACGCTCGCGAAGGCGGAGCGAATGCTCATCGGTTTTTCGACCCACAACCGCGCCCAGGCGCTCGCGGCGGTCGAGGGTGGCGCCGACTACATCGGCTTCGGCCCGGTCTTCTCGACGGCCAGCAAGGCCAACCCGGACCCGACGGTCGGGCTCGCGACGCTCGCGGAAATCTGCCGCGTCGTGAGCGTTCCGGTCGTCGCCATCGGCGGCATCGGCCTCGAGTCGGTCTCGGCCGTCGCGCGCGCGGGCGCCGCCGCCGCCGCCGTCATCGCCGCGATGGAAGGGGCGGCCGACTCCACCGCGGCTGGGCGCGCGTTCGCGCACGCGTTCGCGCGCCGTTAGAAGCCCATCTGCCTAATGGCAGCGGGCTCCTAGCTGCTGCAGGCGCTCTTCGGCAGCTTGGCGATCGAGCGCAGCTCGCTCTTGGCGTCGGCCGCGCGCGGCGCCCGCGGATAGCGCTTCATGAGGTCGCCGAGCAGCGAGCGTGCGTCCGTGCAGAAGTGCAGCTCGACGAAGGCGCGCGAGAGCTGCCACATGGCCTCCGGCACCTCGGGCGACTTGGGGTACGTGTCGAGGACCTTCTGGAACTCGGCGGCTGCGTTCGGGAACTTGCTCTCCTGGACGAACGACATGCCGATGGCGAGGTACGCCTGCGGCGCGCGCGGGTCGGCGGGGAAGCGCTGGATGAACACGCGGTAGAAGCGCCGGCCCTCGTCGCGCTGGCCGCTCGCGAGGCGCTGGCTGGCCTGCGTCCACAGCTGGTCCTTGTCGTCCGGCATGACGGGCGCGACCTTGTCGACGATCTTCGTCTGCGTCTGCTCGAGGCTCGCGAGGCGCGTCTCGAGGCGGTTGTTTTCGTCGGCGAGCTGCCGCGCCTGCACCTCCTGCGCGTGCGACATCTCCTCGATGCGCCCCTGGAGCGCCGCGATGTCCTGCTCTGCCTTCGCGGCCTTGGCGCCCACGTCGGCCGAGTTGCGCGTCAGCAGGCTCGTCGCCTCGTCGAGCACCTTCTTGAGGCGGACGACCTGCTCCTTGTACTCCTTGTCGCGCTTGTCGATGTCGTCGAGGCGCGCGCGCAGGTCGGTGATCTGCGCCTGCATCTTCTCGCCTTCGCCCGAGGTCATGCAGCCCGCGGGCGCCGCCGCCAAGGCGCCGAGGCCGAGCGCGAGCGAGAGGGCCGCGTGCGCGCCCACGCGGACACGCGGCGCGCGCGAAGGAGAGACGCGCGGGCGTTCGTCAGCGCCAGGTGAAGTCGACACGGCGATCTTGCGCCCAGCTCGGCTCATCGGTCCCCTTCGCGTCCAACGCCCCGCGGGGCAGGCTCGTCAGCTTGGTGCCGTCGGCGCCCAGGCGCCCGAGGTGATCGCGCACCGACTGCGCGCGCCTCTCGGAGAGCGCCAGGTTGTACTCCTGCGTGCCGCGCGGGTCGGTGTGGCCCGTGAGGGTCGCGACGCGTCCCACCTTCTTGAGGCAGTCGACGTCGTGCGCGAGCGTCGCCGTGGCCTCGGTCGTGAGGGCGGACTCGTTGAAATCGAAGAACACGGGATCGAGACGGCACTCGGTGGGTGGCGGCGCGGGCGCCTTCTCCTTGGTACAGAAGCCCTTGACGCAGTCCTCGTCCTGCGCGCAGTCGTCCTCGGTCTTGCACGGCTTCTTCGCGAGGCAGGCGCCCTTGACACAATGGCCGCTCGGGCACTCCTTGTCACTCTTGCAGGCCTGGCACTTGTTCGCGATGCACGCCGTGTTAGCGGGGCAGTCCGAGTTGCTCTTGCAATAGCCCGCGGTGGGCGTGCACTTGCCCGCGTTGCACGTGTTGCCGGTGGGGCAGTCGGCCGAGTCGCGGCACTGCTGGCACTTGCGTGCTACGCAGAACTCCTTGGCGTGACCGTTGTCCTGGCAGTCCTTGTCGGTCTCGCACGACGGGTAGTCGGGTTTGCATCCCGACGACGCCACCAAACCCAGCGTCAGGAGCAGCGCCGCGAGGTTCGCGGCAGTCAGGAGCGAACTTTGCCTGTGCATGGGGGCCCCCTCGTCGGCCAAACCGTACGTTCGTCGACGGCCAATGTCAACGAAGGCTCCGACGAGACTCCGACACGATGACTCTTTCTGACGACCGAAATCGCGACGTTGCTTCGACGCGCGGTCGCGCCGTCTCCCCTCCGACGCGAGACGCCGCGGCGCCTCCGCGCCACGTGACATGTTTTCGTCGAGCGGTCGCCGTCCGTGATATTTCAACGGTTCCGTTCGGACGTTCTTTCGAACGATCCTTCGGGAGCCCCTCGTGAAGTGGTTCATCCTGCACCTGTCGACCATGACCCCGCTCGGGGCGTACGCGTGGCTCGCGGGCATCCTGCTTTTGTGCGGGCTCGGCCTGCCGATTCCCGAGGACATCTCGCTCATCGCCGCCGGGTACTTTTCTTGGAAGGGCGTGCTCTACGTCCACACGGCCTTCGCGATCTGCTTCGCGGCCGTCATCACGGGCGATACGGCCGCGTTCTTCATGGGCCGGTTCTTCGGGCGGCGCGTCCTCAGGAGTCAGCTCGCGCACCGGTATTTCACGCCGCGCCGCCAGCTCCGCGTCCGGGCGTACTTCAGGAAGTTCGGCAGCAAGGTCGTACTCGTCGGCCGCTTCACCCCGGGCCTTCGCTTCACGATCTTCTTCACGGCGGGGACGCTGCACACGCGCCCGTCGACCTTCTTCATCTACGACTTCGCGGCGGCGGCGTTCTCCGTCCCCGTGCTGGTTTATTCGGCCTGGTTCTTCGGCGGTCAGATCGACTGGCTCGTCTCGGTCTCGCGTCGGACCGAGCACGGCATTTTCGTGATCGCCGTGGTCGCGGCCGCGATCGTGGGCGTCAAGGCATGGCGTCGCCACAAGAAGCGCCTGGCGGCGCGCGCGTCCGACTCGGCGCCACCGATGACACCGCCCTGACCGGCGTCTGGGCACGCAGCGCGTCGCGTGGCCGCGTTCTTCGCTGGCGGTCTTTCGCGGCGCGCTGGTGGTCGTGTATAGTCGCCCCGCGCTATTTCCGGTGGCGGTTCTTCGAAGGAGGATCGATCGAATGGTGTGCCGGACCTCGCCTCGCTTGGCTTTCCCTCACCTCACCGGCCTGCTCGCGTTCGCGAGCCTCGTGTCGGGCGTCGTCGTGGGCACCGCGGGCACCGCGGGCGCCCAGATGGCCAATTCGCCGGGCGGCGCGCCCGCCGCCTCATCGGGCGTGGGAGCCCCACCCGTCGAGCCGGTGGGTGCGGCGCCGTCCGGCCCAGTCGGCGAGATGCCGCCGCCCGCCGTGACAGAGGGACCGGCGCCCGCCGCGAGCGAGGCGTCCCCGCTTGCCGGCACGGTCGCGGCGGAACCGAGTCGCGCGCCGAACGTCTCCTACGGCGTCGCCGCGCGGCTGCGCTGGGTGTCGGTGCCCAGTTGGATGCTGAACCTTTTCACGAAGCGCAACGTGCCGCTCTCCTCGTATGCGGTTGCCGCCGAGTTCTTCCGCCGCAAGGGCGAGTTCGACTTCATCGTCTCCATCGGGTACCAGAGCCTGTCCCCCCCCGACGGCAACTGGCTCGGGCGCGGGCACGATGCGTCCATCGACACCGACTACGTTCAATTCAAGGGCCTGGGCATGGTGGGCGCCGACGCCTCGTTCGTGTGGCACAGCTTCCTCAACGATTGGTTCGGCATGCACTACGGCGCCGGCCTCGGCCTCGGCATCATCACGGGCCACCTTCTCCGCACGAGCAACGGTACGGGCTGCACCGACGCAAACGCCGGCGACTACACGAGGTGCCATCCCATCGGCGCGATCTGTCCCCCCTCGGGCTGCACGGACAGCTCGCTGGCCGCCCTCGGGCCCGGCGTCGACGATCCGCAGAATCCGCACCGGTTCACCGATTCGAACGTGCCGCCCGCGCTGCCCATCGTGAACGTGCTCATCGGCGTCGACTTCCGTCTGCCGCACGTGCGCGGCTGGGAAGCCAAGCTCGAAGGCGGCTTTTACGACGCCTTCTTCCTGGGCGGAGGCGTCGCCTATACGTTTTAGCGCTTCGCGAAGCGTTAGCTATTCGTTGCCCGAGAGATCGAGCGCCAGGCGGACGAGATCGCCGTCGAGCGACAGGTTGCCGCCGAGCTGACCGAGCTGGCCGGCAGCGAGGCGCACCGCGGCGCGCGTGCCCTGATCCGACTCCTCGGCCCACGTCTCGAGGAGCCGCGCGAGGTTGACGTGGAGATATCCGATGTTGCTCTGCGGGCCGAACTTCGCGGGGCGGCGCGCCAGCCGGTAATACCAGCCGAGGCCCGCCGCCTGCGGTGTGAGCGCGAGCGACAGGTGCCCCGCGGCGATGTGCTCGAGACCCGCCTCGGAGAAGCCGGTGCCCGCAGACAGATCGAAGAAGGTGGGCATCCGACCGCCGAAGGTCTGCGTCTCGGGCTTGCCGCTCGCCTGCGCCGAGAGGAGATCGGTCACGCCGGCTTCCGCCGTCGCAGGGAAGGAGCCCAGCAGCACCGTGCTGCCTTCCCACGTCTGATTCTTCTCGGGCAGGTGGCGGACGACGGCCGCGACGTTGCGCAAACTGCCGAGCAGCGCCGCGCCGCTCGCCCCGCTGACGCTGGCCGTCAGGCGCTCGAGCTCGGCGGCCGCGAGCTGGGGCCAAAAGCGCGCGCCCACCTCGAGCCACGAGAGCGGGCCGCAGGTCTCGAGCGATTCGAGGGCACGCTCGGCCTTCCCGGCCAGCACGGGCGGACGGGGCGCGCCGCGGATGTTCTCGAAGCTGTCGACGAGGAAGCCGGCCGCGGCGATGCCGTCGGCGGTCGCCGCACGCGCGTCGAGGACCCCGTCGTCGCTCGCGACGCCGCCGAGCTTCGTCTTCCCGAGCGCCGTCAGGCCCCAGGCCACCTCGAGGCGCCACTGGAAAGGATGCAGGCGCAACAGCACGGCCGCGTCGTCGAAGAGCGCGCCTTCGCCCCCCACCCAATCCCGGCGACACGACGCGCGCCCAAAGAGCGGTCCCAGCGCGGCGGGCTCGACGACGAGCGCGAGAGACACGTCCTCGGTCGACAGCAACCGCCGCGTGCCCTGGGCGAGGGCCGTCGCGAGCGATTGCTTGGCGGGCGCGACCATTTTCGCGACCGTCGCGGCGACCTCGGGCTTACCGGAGTCGGCCTTGCCTTCGGACGTGCTCCGTCCCCACGGGTCGGCATAGTCGACGATCCCGTAGTCACCGGCGCGCCGCAGCGAGACGAGCGCGCCGTCGCGCGCGCGTCCGAGCACGACGATCCCCGCGCGGCGCGCGAGCGACTTGAGGTCGCCCTCGACGGCCCAGGAAGGAACACTCGGATCCCCGTGGGCGCGCGAGAAGTTCGCGACGCTCATGTTGGCGCCGGCGAGAACCGCCACCGTCGCGCGCACGAGCTTGTCAGCGTCGAGGGTCTTGATGACGAAGCGGTGGCGCACGAACACGGGCTTGCCGCTCTTCTTCTCCTTGCCGCGCGCCGCCCAGTCGGCCTCGTCGGCGATGCCCCAAGATGCGACGACGATCCCGTCGGGGTCGACGCCGCTCTCGGCGAACTCGCTGCGGCTGAACGAGTAAAGGCCGAGTCCGTCACGCACGCGGTTGAGCGCGCGCATCGTGCCGGGGAAGATCCCGCCGATGAGATCCATGAGCGCGAAGCCATCGCCTAGGTCGGTCGGATGAATGGCGGCGAGGACAGGCGCGCGCGCATCCAGATAGACCGTTCCCTCGAGTCCCGGCGGCGGCGGGGGAGGCGCTTCAGCCGCGCGCGCTCCGAGCGTGAAGAGCATCGTGATCGCTGCGGCCAGCGTGCGCGCCGGCCGTGCCTTCAAGCGAAGCGAGTGTTGCAGTGTGCTCAAGTCGTACCCGCGCCCACAAGAACTTAGGTGTGCTCATGGTGTCGTATGCACAATAGATTATCAATGGAAAGTGTATTCCGGCATGCTGTCCGGCGCGCGGCGCGGCATCGCGGGACGCAAAAAGCCCTGTGACCTTCGCGAGCTCGCGCCTTGCTCGAACGCGTCACCCTCGGAAAAGAAATGCGGACGCGCCGCGCCGTCAGAGGCTGCGGGGGGGTGGAGGACCGCCCGCCGCGCGCTGCGTTTCCATGACAGCCAGCTGATCCTCGAGAGTCTGGATGGTCGAGCGCAGCGTCGAGACTTCTTCTTGGGTCGCGAAGCCGAGGACGCCGGCCGCGAAGCGGCTCGCGCGATCGAGCTCGGCCTTCATGGTGCCGCCGACGCTCATGGCGCGCATCGCGGCGGTCATGACGCGCGGATCGCCCATCAAGCGTGACAGCCGCGGGTCGCTCATCAGGCGCATCGCGCGGCCAATCACCATGTCCTTCACGGCTCCGATCATCGACATCTCGGTCGTTTGTGCCACGGGGCTCCGCTTGCGTCAACGCGGCGTGCGCGACATGCTCACCCGCGAAGAGCCCTCGGATGTCAGTCGTCGAGCACAAGGCGCTGTCTCCCTCGCCGGCCGACCTCCGGGTCGCGCTGCTGACGGCGTCGGACAGTCGCACGAGCGCCGATGACGAGGGTGGGCGCGTCTTGCGCGAGCTCGCGGTGGCCGCGGGCTTCACCGTGACCGGCGAAGCGCTGCTTCGGGAAGAGCCGGCGGCGCTGCGCGCGCACGTCGCGGCCTTGGCCGCGTCGGAGGCCGTCGACGCCGTGCTGGTGACGGGCGGCACGGGCCTCGGGCCCCGCGATCGCACGCCCGAGGCGCTCGGCGCGCTCTTCGAGCGGCGCCTCGACGGCTTCGGCGAGCTCTTTCGCGCGCTCTCCTTCGCGGAGATCGGAGCCGCGGCGATGCTCTCGCGCGCGGACGCCGGCGTCGTGGGCCACGCGCTCGTGTTCCTGTTGCCGGGCTCGCCCGCGGCCGTGCGCCTTGCCATGGAGCGGCTCATCGTGCCGGAGCTCGCGCACGCCGTCGGCCAGATGCGGCGCGCTTCCCGGACCCATGTCGAGGCCGGAGGACCTCACGGCCATGGCGGTCGCTGACGTCTCCCGTGGCGTCGCCGAGGACGCCTCCGGCGCGGGGCCGCTCGTCGATCCCCAGCGGCGCGTCATCGATTACCTGCGCATCTCGGTGACCGATCGCTGCAACTACCGCTGCACCTACTGCATCCCCGAGGACGGCTCGCTCCACGTCGCGCGCGCCGACGTCCTCTCTTTCGAAGAGATCGCGGCGCTCGCGCGCGCGTTCGTGAAGCTCGGCGTGCGCCGGCTGCGGCTCACGGGCGGCGAGCCCACGGTGCGGCGCGACCTGACGACGCTCGCCCGGCTCCTGCGCGACATTCCGGGCGTCGAGGAGCTCGCGCTCTCGACGAACGGCCACTTGCTGGCGGAGCTCGCGGCGCCGCTGCGCGCGGCCGGGGTCGACCGCCTCAACGTCAGCCTCGACACGCTCGACGCCGAAAAGTTCCGGCGCATCACGGCGCGTGGCGAACTCGCGCGCGTGCACGCCGGGCTCGCGGCGGCGCGCGCCGCCGGCTTCGCGTCGATCAAGCTCAACACCGTCGCCGTCAAGGGATTCAACGACGGCGAGCTCGCGGCCCTGTGCGCGTTCGCCTGGGAGCGCGGCTTCGTGCCCCGCTTCATCGAGCAGATGCCCATGGCGGCGGGCCAGACCTACGTGCCGGGCGCGCTGCTCTCCGCCGCCGAGATCCGGGAGGCCATCGCGCGCTCGCACCCGCGCCTGCGCGTCGAGCCCGATGGCGGCGGAAGCGCGCGCGGCGCGGGGCCGGCGCGTTACCACCGTCTCGTGGGCGAAGGCGAGGACGCCGCCGGCGCGCGCCGCTTCGGGATCATCTCGCCCATGACGGAGCACTTCTGCGACCGCTGCAACCGCGCGCGCCTCTCGGCGACGGGCGCGCTGCACGCCTGCCTCGCGTACGACGACGCCGTCGATCTGCGCGCGCCGCTGCGCGCGGGAGGCGAGGCCGCCGTCGTCGCGGCCATCCGCGCCGCGATCGGCCGCAAGCGCGACGGCCATGACTTCCAGCTCGTGGGCCTGGGCGGTCCGCGCAAGGCCATGGTTCAGATCGGCGGGTGACGCGGTCGCGGGCGCTGCGGCGCGCCGCCGGCGGTGGTACAAATCGCCGCATGCTCGAGACGTCTCAGTTGCGCCAGAAGATCGCCGGGCTGCGCGGTCGATTCGAGGACGAGCTCGCCGCCCTCGTCGAGGTGCCGACGATCAGCATGGACCCGGCGCGGCGCAAGGAGATGGATGCCTGCGCGGCGCTCGCGGGCGATTACCTGCGCGCGCTCGGCGCGCGCGTCGACCTCATCGACACGGGAGGCTTTCCGCTCGTCATGGGGCGGCTCGTGCGCGATCCGTCGTGGCCGACGGTCACGATCTACAACCACCTCGACGTGCAGCCGGCCGATGGCCCCGAGTGGCGGTCGCCGCCGTTCTCCTTCACGCGCGCCGGCGACTCCTGGTTCGGTCGCGGCACGACCGACGACAAGGGCCCGGCGCTCACCGCCCTCTACGGCGCGCGCCTCGCGCTCGAGGAGGACGCGCGCGTCAACGTCCAGTTCCTCTGGGAGCTCGAGGAGGAGATCGGCAGCCCGAACTTCGAGCGCGGGCTGGCGGCCGCCATCGCCGGCGACGCCGCCGCCGGCCGGCCGCCGTTCCGCACCGACTCGGTCGTGGTCTCGGACACGATCTGGATCGCCGCCGGGCGGCCCGCGATCGCCTACGGGCTGCGAGGTCTCCTCGGCTTCACGGTGACCCTGCAGACGGGCGCGAAAGACGTGCACTCGGGCACGACGGGCGGCGCCGCGCGCAATCCCGTGGCCGAGCTCGCGGCGCTCATCGCCGCGTGCGTCGACGCGCGCACCGGCAAGGTGAAGATCCCCGGCTTCTACGCCGACGTTCGCCGCCTCTCGGCCGCCGAGAAGAAGGCCTTCGGGCGCGCCGGATTTTCGGCCAAGCGCTTCCAGTCGGCGCACGAGCTCTACGGCCTGCGCCCGCACCGCGACGACCTCGCCGTCATGGAATCGATCATGGCGCTGCCGACCTTCGAGGTTCACGGTCTCGTGGGCGGCTACGCCGGGCCGGGGATCAAGACCATCGTCCCGCATCGCGCCGAGGCCAAGCTGTCGACGCGCCTCGTGCCCGACCAGCGGCCCGCCAAGATCTTCGAGCTCGTGAGGCGCTTCATCAAGAAGCAGCTCCCCGACGCCGTCATCGCCCGCGAAGGCGCGCTCGAGCCGTATCTCGCGCCCATCGGCGGTCCTCACAACGCAGCGGCCGCCGAGACCATGCGCGAGACCTTCGGGCGCGAGCCGGGGTTCACGCGCGAGGGCGGCTCGATAGGGGCCGTGCTCACGATGCGCCGGCTCCTGAACGCGCCGGTGACCTTCATGGGCCTGTCGCTCCCCGAGCACGGGTACCACGCCATCAACGAGAACTACGACTGGGGTCAGGCCTCGGGGGGCATGGAGATGTTCCGCCGCTATTTTCACAAGGTCGCCGCGATGGGCCAACCGGCAAAAGAGGCCGCAGGGGCGCCGCTTCGGAGACCGGCTCGTCGCCGTGGTTGAATCTGCCGCGCGGGGGGCTAGGATCACGCGATGAGCGACGCCCCCGTCTCGCCAGCGCCCGCGTCCCCGTCGCCCGTGAGCCGGGGCGCCGCCTGGAAGGTCGTCGTGTCCGTCGTCGCCGTCACGGGCGCCGTGGCCTTCATGCTCAAGGCGTCGGTCAAGGAAGGCGCCGAGTTCTACAAGCACGTCGACGAGGTCATGGCCAAGACCTCGGCCTGGCATGGCAAGAAGCTCCAGGTCCACGGCAATGTCGTCGACGGCTCGATCGAGCAGGCCAAGGGCACGCTCACCTATCGGTTTCTCATCGAGAGCCGCCCGCCGCGGCCGCACGCCGTCATCAGCGCGTCATACACGGGCCTCGTGCCCGACACGTTCAAGTCGGGCGCCGAGGTCGTCGCCAAGGGCACGCTCGGTCCCGACGACAAGCTCGACGTGGTGCCCGACGGCATCATGGCCAAGTGCCCCTCGAAGTACGAAGCCGGCAAGGTCACCGCCAAGGTCATCGACCCCGGCGTCGCGGCCAAATAGTTAGTTGTACCGGAGGCCGTCGACGGCGCGCATGCGGCTGGCGCGCAGCGCGGGGTAGAGCGTCGAGAGGAAGCAGATGCCGAGCGTGGCGGCGGCCACGGCGACGACCTCGCTCGCGGCGATGCGCACGGGGAGCTGGCCGATGAGATAGACCTTCGGGTCGAGCGGGTAGCCGTAGAGGCGTGCCAGGACGCACACGAGCAGCCCATAGAGGATGCCCATGCCCGTGCCGATGGCGCCCACTGTGGTGCCGCCCACGAGGAAGATGCGCGCCACCATCGAGGCGCGCGCGCCCATCGACTTGAGGATCGCGATCTCGCGCACCTTCGACAGCACGATCATCGTGAGCGAGGCGATGATGTTGAACGCCGCCACGACGATGATGAGGACGAGCAGCAGCGAGATGATGACCTTCTGCATCGTGAGCGCCATGAAGAGGTTGTGGTTGAGCTCCTTCCAGTCGATGACGCGGTAGGGGGCGTCGAGGCGCCGCGAGACCTCCCTCGTCATCGTGAGCGCCATGAGCGGATCCTTGAACCGAAGCTCGACGCCGAAGACCGAGCCGCGGGCGTTCGCGATCTTGCGCGCGTCGGCCAGGCTGACGTAGGCGAGGCGCGTGTCGTACTCGTTGAAGCCCATGCGGAAGAGGCCCACGACCTTGAACAGGAACGACGGCGGCGTGCTCGCGCCCGTCGAGCTGAACGGCACCATGATCGAGATGCAGCCGCCCGTCTTGACGCGCAGCTTGTGCGCGAGCTCGGCGCCCAGGATGATGCGCCCGACGTCGGTGGTGGCCTTTTGGGACGAGCCCGCGGGCAGCGGACAGCTCGCGGGCGTCGCCAGGTCCTCGACGCGGCCTTCGATGAGCGCGCGGCGCAGATCGTCGGCGCCCTCCTGGATGTCGATGCCCTTGAGGTTCGCTCCGATGCGGCCGACCATGACCTCGCCCGCCGAGAAGAGGAACTTGGCCATGCGCACGACGCCGGGCATTCCGCGCAGCTTCTGGGCGATGAGGTCGGCCTCGGGCGAGTCGATGTCGACGTCGCCGTAGGGGATGACGATGAGGTGCGCGTTGAGCGCGAGCACCTTGTCCTGAAACTCGTGCTCGAAGCCGCTCGTCACCGCGAGGACGACGACGAGCGACGCGACGCCCAGCACGACGCCCATCGTCGACACGGTCGTGAAGACGGAGAAGGCGCGCAGCAGGAAGACCACGACGACGGCCAGCGCCGCCGCGAGCACGCACACGACGCCCACCGTCTCGCCGGCGCGCGAGCGGCCACGCGTCGCGAAGAAGATCGCGAAGCCGACGCCGACGAAGGCGAGCGCCACGACGAGCGCGCCCAGCGTGCCGCGCGGCGTGCGGGCGCGGTGCAAGTAACGAAGTCCCACGAAGCGCTCGAGCTCGAGCGTGAAGAGCTCGCCGAGGCCGAGCAGCAGCAGCAGCGCGACGGCCGCCGCGCCGAAGGCCTCGCGCTGGCCCGGCCGCGCGACGGCGCCGCCCGCCGCCGCGATGGCGGCGACGACGAGAAAAAGGCGCGCGAGGCGGCGGCGCATGGGACGCGGGAGGCTAACACGGCGGCTCGCGCCGGGCCCCCGCGCCCGGCCCTGCGACGGCCGCTCTCGGCGTCTGACCTCACCGCTTCCTTGACACCCTTCGACGCCGGACCGTACCGTACTCGCCAATGGCCTTCTCCCGGGCGCGGCCGGCGCCACACCTTCGCGCGCACCTGGCCTTTCTCACTGCGACGGCTCTCGCGTTCGCCTCGGGCGGCGCCGCGCTCGCCGGGACGAACGATCTGCAGCTCCTGAACTTGTGTCCTCCCGCGGGCGCGCCCGCGCTCGGGGGAACGCCCGAGTGCTCCTGGATCCACCGGGACGGCAACGGCCTCATCGTGGGGAGCGACGGCAAGCCCGGCCCCGTGACCGTGCCAGCCGAGGGGCAGGCCGCTTTCCGCAGCCTCATGTCCGAGCTCGGCGTCGTGATCGCGCCGCGATTGCAGACGCCCGCCGACACCCTCGGCTATGCCGGCTTTCAGTTCTCGGCCGAGCTCGGTGTCACGAAGATCAACCAGAGCCGGTCGTACTGGAACGGCGTGGCCGGCGTCGACGCGGGAAGCCCCGCCGGAACGCGCCCAGATTCATATCTGACGACGGTGGGCGGCTTCGTCCGCAAGGGCATGTGGTTCCCCCTGCCGGCCTTCGAGTTCGGCGCCGGCGCCCTCAACATCGTCGGCTCGCGCATGTACGTGGTCCAGGGCTACGCCAAGATCGCCTTGCAGGAAGGCTTCCACGGCTGGTGGTTGCCCTCCTTCGCCGTACGCGGCTCTGCCTCGCAGCTCCTCGGCACCGACCAGGTCGATCTCAACGTCTACGGCGTCGACGTGCTCATCTCGAAGGCCTTCGGCCTCGCCGGGACTTCACGGATCGAGCCTTTCTTGGGCTGGAACGTCCTGTTCATCGACGCCCAGAGCGGCGTCATCGACGCGACGCCTGGCTGCGACTCGTATCAGGTCAGGCAAGCGACCGACATGAATCCCGTCAGCAGCCACTGCGCCGCCGGCCAGAACGGGACGTGGAACGACACCTCGGCGAACTTCACGTTTCCGCAGCAGGACGTCATCACGCGCTACAGATGGTCGGGCGGCTTCAAGTTGAAGCTCTCGGTGCTCTTCCTCGTGGGAGAGTACGACTTCGTCCAGGCCGGCCGCAGCCGGGACGGCAAGCAGCCCGAAGCCGCCCGCGACGGAAGCGGGAGCCAGCAGAGCTTCTCGCTGTCCGCCGGTTTCGACTTCTGAGTCGCGTCAGTCGCGCTTTTTGAGACGCGCTGTCCCGAACGGCGCGGCGTCCGCGACAGCCTCTGGCGCGGCGGGCGAGGGCTGGCTCAGGCCGCGGCGCCGCCGATGCCGCCCGTTCCGGCGACGGGGGGGGCGCTGCCGCCCGCCACGGGGGCCGCCGGCGCCGCCGGCATACCGCCCTGGATGATCTTGCGGAGTCCGGCCACGGACAGCCGCGGCGTCTTCTTTTCCTCCTCGAAGATGATCTGGGCCAAGGTCGCCGTCGTCAGGTCGGCCCGCGTCGTGTTGTCCACCACGCGAACGTCGTCTCCCGCACGCACCATCGCCGCGATGTGATCGAGCGTCACGTAGCGGCTGTCGCGTGTGTCGTAGAGCTTCCGGTTCGCATACCTCTTGATCGTGCGTGCTGTCGTCATTGTCTTAGGGTGTCATAGTCAATTGGCCGCGTCAATCATGTAATGCAACGAACTATTCAATCGCGACAGTATCTTTGGATTTTCCAATATTTCCATAACTTTAAAGGCCCTATGCGCTCGGCGGAGAAGCGCGACGGAATTGCCCGCCGCGCGGGGACAACGCGAGCAAGCGCGCGTCAAGCGGCTCACCTGGGTCGCGCGACCGGGCGCAGCCCGCGTGCATCACGCACGACCAAGCGCGCGAATCGCGCGCGCGATCAATCAAACTGATCGATCCGATCGGACTGATTCGGACAGATCTGCTTCGCGCGCGCGTCGCGCGCGTTCGCTACTTCGGCGGCTTGGCGCCGGCGTCAGGCCCGGGCTCGCCCTTGTCCTTGTCGTCCTTGGGCGAGACGTCGAGCTCGTTTTGCGCGTTCACCGCGCGCTTGAAGTTCTTGATCGCCTTACCCAACCCATCGCCAAGCTGTGGCAGCTTCGTCGATCCGAAGACGACGACGACGATGATGAGGATGAGGACGAGTTCGCCGAAGCCCATTCCGAAGGGCATGAGTGCTCCTTGACTTGACCCCATCTATAGCACCCCGGGGCTCACAAGCAAACGCGAGACGAGGAATTTTGGCGCCGCCCCTTCTATCCGATAGGATCCGATCTTGCGTTCGCTCCCCATGGCCTCGTCTCTGCGCGCCAACGCCGCCCTCTCGGTCCTTCTGGTTGGCTCGTTTGGGGCCCGCGCCGCTGGAGCCGCTCCCGCGCCCGCCGTCGCGCGGCGTCCCCCGCCCGGCAAGGGGCAAACGCTGCCCGTCGAGGAGAGCCTGTCCGAGCGGCGCGCCGTGCGGGGCACGCCCGTCGACGACAGCAGCGCGACGCCCGAGAGCCCCGAGCTGCGCGAGCTGCGCCGCTTCGAGGAGCAGGCCTTTCCGCGCGGCGGCGCCGTCGTTCCTGCGCCTCCCGCGACCGGCGGCGACATTCCATTGCCCGGACATTGGGGTGGCAGCGGAGACGTCGCGCCTGAGCTGCGCACGGAGGCGCGACCCGCGCGGCCGAGCGCCGACCCCTCGCCGCCCGACTCGGAGTGGCTGCGCACGCTGGTGCTCCCCGACCTGCCCGTGCGCTGGGATCCCCTGGTGCTGCGCTACCTGGACTTCTTCAAGAACGATCCCAAGGGCCGGCTCATCATGGCGAACTGGCTTCGCCGCGCCGGCCGGTTTCGCGCGCTGTTCGAAAAGACGCTCGAGCGCCACGGCTTGCCCAAGGCGCTGCTCTACGTCGCCATGATCGAGAGCGGCTTCGACACGGCCGCGCGCTCGCATGTCGGGGCGGGCGGCGTCTGGCAGTTCATGCCCGGCGCGGCGCGCGCGTACGGGCTCGAGGTCAGCTACTGGCTCGACGCGCGTTGCGATCCGGAGCGGGCCGCCGACGCGGCGGCGCGCTACCTCAAGGATCTCTACGTCCGGTTCGGCTCGTGGCCGCTCGTGTTCGCCGCCTACAACGCCGGGTACGGCGCCGTCCTCAAGTCGATCACCGCCTACAACACGAACGACTTCTGGGAGCTCGTGCGCCACGAGGCCGGCCTGCCGTGGGAGTCGAGCATCTACGTGCCGAAGATCCTCGCGGCGGCCATCGTGGCGACGAACGCCAAGGCCTTCGGGTTCGGCGACGTCACGCCCGACCCGGCCTACGCTTACGAGACGGCGGAGGCGCCGCCCGGGACGACGCTGGCGGCGATCGCGCGCGCCGCGGGCGCGCACCTCGAGGTGCTGCAGGCGCTCAACCCCGAGCTCGTGCGCGAGCGCATGCCGCCCGATCGCGGTCCGTCGCGCGTGCGCTTGCCTCCGGGAACGGCGGCGGCCTTCGCGGAGAACCTCGAGTCTGCGCGCGCGGGCAACGAGCGCTCTGAGACCATCGTGCTTCGCTTCGGAGAGACGCTGGAAGACGTCGCGCGCGCGCGCGGCACGAACGCGCGCGAGCTGCGGCGGCTCAACGGCGTCAAGGACGCGAGCGAGCTGCGCGCCGGCGTGAGCATCCTCGTGCCGAAGCGCGGAGGGCTCGCGGCCAAGTCGCCGGCGCGGGACAAGCGCAAGGCCGCCGGCGAGGGCGAGGCCGAGGCGGGCAAGACCACGGGGCCGCCGGAGGCGCCGGAGGGGGACGACGACACGGTCATCGTGGCCGTCCCCGATCGCTCGTTCGCCTACGAGGGGCGCGAGCGCGTCTTCTACCGGACGCGCGACGGCGACGGGCTCGAGGAGATCGCCGAGACGTTCGGCGTGCGCGCCGACGAGCTCACGGACTGGAACAACCTCGACCCGACGGCGAAGCTCCACCCGCACATGGTCCTGCAGATCTTCGTTCGCAAGGACTTCGATCCGGTGGGCGTGCTTCTGCTCGATCCGGGCAAGGTGCGCGTCGTGACACTCGGTTCGGAGGAGTTCCTCGAGCTCGAGACGGCGCGGCGGGGGAAGAAGCGCCTCACGGTGACGGCCAAGATCGGCGATACGCTCGCCAAGGTCGGGCGGCGCTACGGCCTGACCCCGGGTGATCTCGCGCGCATCAACCGCTTTTCGTACAACACGGAGCTGCACGAGGGGCAGCGCATCGTCGTCTACTCGCCGACGGGTGAGCCGCCGCGCGAGGTGGCGATGGGTTTGACGCCCGAGCGGCGACCCAAGGCGGGAGCGAACGCCGCGGCGGGCCTCGGCGCGGGCGGGCGCTCGCCGAGCGCGCTGCGCGGCGCGAAGGCGCCCGCGCGGGGAACGCCCACGAAGGTCGCGGTCAAGACGACCGAGAAGCCCGCCGGCAAGTCGGGCGCGCCGGCGGCCAGGGGCGCGACGTCCGCGCCCAAGCCGCAGCCGCGCGCCGTAGCGGCGGCCAAGCTTCCGCCGCCGGCCAAGAAGAAGTAGCGAACGTGACGCGGGTGCGCGTCGACGAGGCGCGGGCAGGCCACCGCGTCGATCATCTGGTGGCGGACGCGACGCCCGGCCTCGGTATCGCGGGGGCGCGGCGGCTCTTCGCGGCGGGCGCCGTGCGCATCGACGGTCGCGTCGCGCGAAAGGGCGAGCGCGTCGTCGCGGGCCAGACGCTGGAGATCGACGACGCGGTCGAGGCCCGCCCGGCCGCGCACGTCGAGGCGGACGAGACGGTGAAGGTCGTGTGGCTGTACGTCGACGACGCGCTCGTCGCCATCGACAAGCCGGCGGGCCTGCCGTCGCACCCCTTGCGCGCGGGCGAGCGCGGCACGGCGGCCAACGCCATCGTCGCGCGGTTCCCCGAGTGCGCCGCGGCGTCGCCCGACCCGCGCGAGGGCGGGCTCGGGCACCGCCTCGACAACGGGACGAGCGGCGTGCTGCTCGCGGCGCGCGGTCGCGAGGCCTGGGAGAAGCTGCGCGCGGCGCTGCGGGCGCTCACTTGCTCGAAGACGTATCTCGCCGAGGTCGCGGGCGCGCCGCCCGAGCGCGGCGTGGAGACCGCGCCCATCGGGCGCGCCGGGCGGCGGAGCGGGCGGGTGCGCGTCGGCGCGGGCCGCGGTCCGCTCGCGGCGCGCACCGAGTGGGAGGTGCTCGAGCGGCGCGGCGCTACGGCGCTCGTCGTCGCGCGGTTACACGCCGGGCGCGCGCACCAGGTGCGCGCCCACCTGGCGGCCGCCGGGTTCCCCATCGTGGGCGACGATGTCTACGGCGGCGCCTCTACCCGCCCCGCCGCGGACGCGCCGTCCGGCCTGCGCCTGCACGCGCACACGATCGCGCTGCCGCATCCGCTGACGGGCGCGCCGCTTTTCATCGAGGCGCCGCCGCCACCGTGGGCCATACTCGGCGCGTGAAGCGCGCCGTCATCCTGCAGCACACGCCTGCCGAGGGACCCGCCCGGGTCGCCGAGTTCCTCGCCGAGCGCAACGTCGCCGTCGACGTGCGGCACGTCTATCGCGGTGACGCCGTGCCCGAACGCGTCGGCCGGGACGAGATGCTCGTCTTGATGGGCGGGCCCATGGGTGTCGCCGACCTGCTCGATCCCCGCTATTCATTCTTGGCGCAGGAGATCACCTTGCTGCGCGAGGCGATCGCGCGCGACCGTCCCGCGCTCGGGATCTGCCTCGGGGCGCAGCTCCTCGCAGCGGCGGCCGGGGCGCGCGTCTACCCGAACACGCGTCGCGCGGCCGACGGCGCCGTCGTCTTTGCGCGCGAGGTGGGGTGGGGCTTCATCGACTTCGCGCCCGCGCGGGCGGGGCACGAGCCCGCGCTCGCGGGCCTGCCCGCGCGGCAGCTGGTGCTGCACTGGCACGGCGACACCTTCGATCTGCCGCGCGGCGCCGTGCCCCTCGCCTCGACGCCCGTCTGCCGCAACCAGGCCTTTCGCCTGGGGTGGAAGCACTTCGCGCTGCAATTCCACTGCGAGCTGTCGGCCGACGACGTCGCGGTCTGGGTGCGCGAGGACGCCGCGTACGTGCGTGAGGCGAACGGCGACGACGGTGGCGCCCGTATCCTCGCGGACACGGAGCTCTACTTCGCCGACGCGCGGCCGGTCTGGGATCGCCTGCTGCGCAACATCATCGGCCAGATGTTGGACGAGGGCTCGCGGCCGTAGGCCGCGAGGCGGGGGAGGCAGGGCGTGTAGGCCCGGAAGTGGCTCGCGGCCGTAGGCCGGGCACGCAGTCGTCGCTTGCATTTGTGGGCTTCGCGAGAATAGTAGGGCGGATGGCGGCCCCGCAGAGTGTGACCTTGGGTCTCATCCAGATGCGTTGCTCGACGGAGCCACGCGAGAACCTCGAGCGCGCCGTCGCGCGCGTGCGCGAAGCCGCCAAGGCGGGGGCGCAGGTGATCTGCCTGCCGGAGCTCTTTCGCTCGCGGTACTTCTGTCAGACCGAGGACCACGCGAGCTTCGAGCTAGCCGAGTCGATCCCGGGGCCGACGAGCGAGACGCTCGCGCGCGTCGCGAAGGAGGCGCGCGTCGTCGTCATCGGCTCCCTCTTCGAGCGGCGCGCGGCGGGCATCTACCACAACACGGCCGTCGTCGTCGACGCCGACGGGAGCACGCGCGGCCTCTATCGCAAGATGCACATCCCGGACGACCCCTCCTACTACGAAAAGTTCTATTTCACGCCGGGCGATTTGGGCTTCCGCGCCTTCGACACGGCGTTCGGCCGCATCGGCACGCTCGTGTGCTGGGACCAGTGGTACCCGGAGGGCGCGCGGCTCACGGCGCTCGCGGGCGCCGACGTCCTCTTTTATCCGACCGCCATCGGCTGGCACCCGGCCGAGAAGGCCGAGCACGGCGCTGCCCAGGCCTCCGCCTGGCAGACGATCCAGCGCTCGCACGCCATCGCGAACGGCGTCTACGTGGCCGCCGTCAACCGCGTCGGCCTCGAGAAGCCCGAGAAGACAAAGTCGGGTGACGGCGCGGGCATCGAGTTCTGGGGCGGCACGTTCGCGGCCGATCCCTTCGGCACGATCCTGAAGGAGGCTTCGCGGACCGAGGAAGAGACGGTCATCGTGACGTGCGACAGGCGGCATCAAGAGACGGTGCGCCAGCACTGGCCGTTCCTGCGCGATCGCCGCATCGACGCCTACGGCGACATCACGCGCCGGTTCATAGACGAATGAGCGCGCCCGCTCCGGCCTCCACGCCGGCGGCGCTCGGCTTCCGCATGCCGGCCGAATGGGAGCCGCACGAGGCGACCTGGCTGGCCTGGCCGCACGCGGCGGCCGACTGGCCTGGCAAGCTCGCGCCCATCCCCTGGGTCTACGGCGAGGTCGTGCGCCACCTCGCGCGCGGCGAGGTCGTGCGCATCCTCGTGCTCGACGCCGCCGTCGAGAAGAAGGCGCGCGCGTTGCTCGCTCGCGTGGGGGTGGACGAGGCGCGCGTTCGGTTCTTCCGCGTGCCGACCGATCGCAGCTGGACCCGCGACACGTGCCCGCTCTTCGTGAGCGACGCGGCCGGGCGCGTCGCCATGACGAACTGGCGGTTCAACGGCTGGGCGAAGTACGCGAACCACAAGAAGGACGACGCAATCAACGACCGCCTCGCGAGCCGCCTCGGGCTCACGCAGTGGAAGCCGACGGTGACGGTCGCGGGCAAGGCCTCGCGGGTCGTCCTCGAGGGCGGCAGCGTCGACGTGGACGGGCGCGGCACGATCCTCACGACGGAGGAGTGCCTGCTCTCGCCCGTTCAGGCGCGCAACCCGGGCCTTCCGCGCGAGGAGCTCGAGCGCGTGCTCTGCGAGCACCTGGGCGCGCGCAAGGTCCTGTGGCTCGGCAACGGCATCGCGGGCGACGACACGCACGGGCACGTCGACGATCTGGCGCGCTTCGTCGACGCGCGCACGGTCGTCATCGCGACCGAGGACGATCCCGCCGACGCCAACCACGCGCCGCTGCGCGAGAACCGCGCGCGCCTCGAGGCCATGACGAACGCCGACGGCGAGCGCCTGCGCGTCGAGACCCTGCCCATGCCCGCGCCCGTCGTGCTCGACGGCGTGCGACTGCCCGCGAGCTACGCGAACTTCTACGTCGCGAACGCCGTCGTGCTCGTGCCCACCTTCAACGATCCGCGCGATCGCGAAGCCCTCGCGACGCTGGCCCGCCTCTTCCCCACGCGCGCCGTCGTCGGCATCCACGCCGTCGATCTCGTGTGGGGCCTCGGCACGCTGCACTGCATGACGCAGCAGCAGCCGGCGGGCGCGCGGGCGGCCGACGGTGAGTGAATGACGCCGTAGACTTTTTCGCTACCGAACGACGAGGTCCTCGATCCACGGGACGTCGGCCGGCGGCGTCTGCGCGATCTCGGCGGCCCAGTCCTGATCGTTGAGGCGCTGGAAGTCGGTCGTCACCTTCTCATGGTACGCGGAGGCGACGCCCGCGTAGGCGCGCGGGCCCGTGCAGGTATCGATCGTGACGACCATGAGGCGCGGCAGTCCGGTCGCGACGTGCAGGACGTTGCCGACGGGGTTGCCGGCCTCGTCGGTGGGCTCGGTGTGCACGTCGGCGATCGTGGGATCGGACTCCGTCGAGTTCCCCGAGAAGAAGAGCTTCGGGTACCAGCCCTGGCCGTAGTCGCCGCCGCATACGCGCTGCACCTTGACGATCTCGTTGATGAAGGCGAGGTCCTCGGCCGTGTGGGGCATGCCCGTGCGCTGGTTCTCGGCCATCTCGTGCAGGATGCGGCTGACGTCGGCGAGGTGGAGGAAGTACGTCTTGACGTTCATGGCCGCCTGCGACGTCGAGCCGGCCACGAGCGTGTCGGCCAACGCGGCGCCTTTTTGCGCGAAGGTCTCCAGCGCCGCGAAGAAAGCCGGTGACGGCTCGACGTAGGCGTCGGGGAAATCGCAGGCCGCGCCGCTCGTGTACGACTGCTTGGCGTAGAGGATCGTGTCGCGGCGAAGCTCGGCCCAGGACGCGAGCTGCGTGTTGAGGACGCGCCGGCCCCAGGCCGCGCCGCGCGCCACGGCGGGCAAGCCGCTCGTCGCGTCGGCGAGCTCGGCCGTGGGCGAGAGCGCGCGCAGCGCGGCCAGCCACCCGTTGTAGAGGTTGGCTTGCCAGAAGTCCGGCGCGTATTGGTCGACGAGGAGGCGCGTCGCCTCGAGCTCGGGCGCGTAGCCATGCGTGACGAGGTCGTCCGTGAGCAGCGACACCGCCTGATCGTTGCCGAGCGCCGCGTAGGCGACGTCGAGCGGGTTCGGCAGCATCCGCTTGGGCAGCCCGGCGTGGATCACGCGATCGTACGTGACGTTCGAGAACACGTACGAGTCGACGACGAAGCGCTGCCCGAGGAAGAGCCAGCTCGCCGACAGCGGCAGGGTGCCGCCCGTGCCATTGATGATCACCTGGCTGTTGATGGCCTGCTTGCCGTAGCCGCCATCGACGATCGTTTGCGCGATGGTCTGGTCGGGCAGCGCGGCGAGCGCCGCCAGGTCGGCGACGCCGAGATCGGTCATGAGGCGATCGACGTCGGGGGGCGACATCGAGTCGGGCTCGCCCACGAAGGCCCGGAGCGTGGCATCGACGAGGCGCCAGCGACCGAGCGACGTCTCGTCCATGAGCCGGCGCAGCGCGACGGCCAGATCGAGCTGCCGCCGCACGAAGCGCGCCTGCCCCGTGTTCTCGTCGACGTGGATGATGGGGAGCTCGGTGCGGCCGAGCCAGATCATGGCGCGAAAATATTGCTCGAGGGCCGGCACGCCCACGTAATGGCCGCGCGGCTTGAACTGCGAGAAATCGTAGTGCTGCGGCAGGCCGAAGAGGACGACGTCCGCCACGCCGGCGCTCGCCGTCGCGCCCGTGACGAGCCGCCCCGCGGCGCCGCCGTCACCGCCCGCGACGACGCTCGCGGGGCTCGCCGTCAGGAGCGCTTGCGCGACGGCCAGATAGACGTCGGCGTCTCCGGTGGTCGTCGCCGAGAAGCCGTCGGTCTTGGCGGCGAGGCGGTCGCGCATGGCGCCGAGCAGCGCGCCGAGCTCGGAGACGAGGCGCTCGATCTCGACGGTCTTGAGGATGTCGTCGTAGGAGCGGTGGACGGCGTGGATGATCGAATCGGCTGAAACGTAAACGGGGAGGTCGGCCGCGTAGATCGTGTCGTAGGCGTAGACGAAGTCCGGATAGGCGTGCTTCGCGGAGATCACGAACCCGTTCTTGGCGAGCACGGCGAGCTCGCCAGCGCCGAGGGTCACGCTCGAGGCCTGCAGCAAGGAGAGGTTCGCGGCCGCCATCGGATCGTAGGGCAGCGTCGGCGCGAAGGGGACGGCGCGCGCGGCGGCGAGCGCGTCGGCCGTGAGGGTCTTCGTGGGCGCAAATTTTTCATTCAGCGCCTGCAGCGCGCTGGTTTGGGCCGGCGAGGCGGCCAGCGTCACGGCCGTGCCCGCGTCCCCGACGGTGGGCTGGATGCCACCTCCCGCCGAGCCCCCCGCCCCGCTTCCCAGGCTGGTGGCGCCTCCGCCAGAGCAGGCGGCCGCCGCCAGGCTCAGCGTCAATCCGAACAGGCTCGATGCGCGCGTCGATGCTCTCCTCGTCATGATGAGGCCCAATGGAGCAACTGCCGTGCCGGGCACCCGCCGGGAGGAGCCCCGCTGGTCTTTTGCCCCGAACGCGGCGCGGGTCTCAGAAACCTGACGCGGTCGCTCCAGCACGGGCGCGGTTCCGGCAGCGCGACGGTTCAAGACGCCTGCCCGAGCCAGCGCGCTTCAATCCAGGCGAGCGAGTCTGGGCTCGCCCGCAGCGCCTCGTCGAGCGCGCGTACGGCCTCGTCGCCGTCTCGGTCGTCGCGGGCATAGGCGCGCGCGTAGAGGATCCAGTTCGACAGCTGGAAATGGTGGAGCAGCGGGGCGAAGCGACGACCGGCGAAACCCTCGAGCGCGCCGTGCGCCGCCGCGGCGTCGCCGCAGGCGTGGAGCGCCGTGCCCACGTCGACGAGCAGGGCACGCAGGTCCTCGAACGCCCTCTCGGGAGCCGCCGACACGCTCTCGAGCAGGCGCGCGAAGGCCCGCTCGTCGAGGCCGGCCTGCTCGGCCGCCTCCGCCATGAGGGGCACCTGGCTCGTGACGAAGTCGGAGTCCGGGGCGATCCCGAGGAGTCGGCCCACGAGGTAGAGATCGAATGCGCTCGCGATGGCCTCGGCGAAGAGCAGCGCGGCCGCCGACGTTTCCGCGGACGCGCGCGCGAGGGCGCGCCCCACGACGTGGTGGAGCGCGGTGTGCGCGACCACGTCGGGCGCGACGTGGTCGTCGACGAGCACGCTGGCCTCTTCCGAGGGCGACCAGAAGGTCAGGTTCAGGAACAGCGCGCGGTCCCAGCTGGCGTTCTCGCCGGCGTCGGCGATCTTGAACTCGTGTCCGGACGCGCGCAGCGCCTCCTTGAGGCGATGGTAGATCGCCACGCCGCGAAAAGAAGTCTCGTCGTCGATCGTGAGCTCGTCGAGCGTCAGGCTGCGCAGCGGCACGAGCTCACGATACTCCGGTAGCGACATCGGGCGCCGAACGATCAAAACTGACCGGCCCATGGACGAGCCGCTGACGTCCGCGCCGGAGCACTACGGGCGCTATCGCCTCGTCGAACGCATCGGCGTGGGCGGAATGGCCGAGGTCTTCAAGGCCTACGTCGAGGGCCGCGAGGGGTTCGGCGACGCCTTCGTCATCAAGCGCATCCGCCCCGAGAAGTCCGATCGTGCGGAGATCATCCAGATGTTCTGCGACGAGGCGCGCATAGCCGCGCTGCTCTCGCACCCGAACATCGTCGAGACGTACGACTTCGGCCAGATCGGCGGCGCCTACTTCATGACCATGGAGTACCTGCGCGGGCGCGACCTCTCGGCGGTCATGCGCGCCTCGCGGCTGCGTCTGGCCGCCGCGCCGCCGTTCGTCGCGGCGCGCATCGCCGAGCAGGTCGCGCTTGGCCTCGAGCACGCGCACCGCGCGACGTTCGCTGATGGGCGCCCGGCCGAGATCATCCACCGCGACGTCACGCCGTCGAACATCATGCTGCTCGCGTCGGGCGGCGTGAAGGTGCTCGACTTCGGCATCGCGAAGGTCGCCGCGAGCGCGCGCGCCGAGCCGGCCGTGCCGCGCAAGAGCCGCATCAAGGGCAAGCTGGCCTATCTGTCGCCCGAGCAGGTGCGCAACGCCGACCTCGACGCCCGCTCCGACCTCTTTTCGCTCGGCGTCGTGCTGTGGGAGATGCTCGTGGGCCAGCGCCTCTTCGCGGGCGGCAGCGAGTTCGAGACCCTGCGCAACGTGCTGACGCTGCCGGTGCCGCCCCCGTCGTCGAAGCGCCCCGACGTGCCGCCGGCGCTCGACCGCGTCGTCGCGCGCGCCCTCGAGCGCGACCGGGACGCGCGCCACGCCTCGGCGGCCGCTCTCGCGCGAGAGCTCGGCGCGGTCCTCGGCCAGGCGCCGGCGGGTCGCGACGACGTCGCCGCGCTCCTCACGACTCTCTTCGGCGACGATGCCGCGCGGCCGCGCGAGCGGATGACCGCGTCGCGGAGCGGCGACAGCATCTCGTCGCTCGAAGGCGAGGCGACGGGCCGCCTGACCGGCGAGGAGCCGATCGTCTCCGGCGTCCCGCCCACGCGCGTCCAGGGCTCGCGTTCGGCGCCGGGAGCGCGCGGGCCGTCGTCGGTGCGGCGCCACCGCGCGCTCGCCATCGGCGCGGGCGCGGCGCTGCTGGCCGCCCTCGCGCTCGGCGTCTTTTGGCGCCGCGCCTTCAGTCCAGCTGCGCCAGATCCGTCTCGACCAGCAAGTACAACGAGCGCAGGAAGGTGAGCCGCTCCTCCGGTTCCGAGAACTGGTCCATCCAGGCGCGCAGGGTCCGCTCGCCGTCGAGCAGCTCGAGCACCTCGCGCGGCGTTGGGCCGATGCGGAAGGCCTCGGGGTGGACGCGGCGGTTGCGGGTCGCGGCGGGCCGGTAGTCGACGAGAGGCGCGAAGCGCTGCTCGAGCAGGTCGCTCGGCAGGTTCACGACGCCCGCGCCCAGGATCTCGAAGGTGTCGAGGCCCAGCGGGAAGCCGTCGGTGGGGTTCGTCGTGCCCCGGAAGAAGGCGAACGTGCCCTCCGTCCAGCCGAAGACGTCGATGACGCGATCCCGGACCTGTTGCGACAGAAGACGGAAGACGTCGAGCGGTTTCAGCAGACCGAGCGCGACGAGCGTGTCGCCCAGCTTGCCGTTGTATTGCGGCAGCATGCCGAGCGCGAACTCGAGGTCGCCGCGGCCCAGCACCTCCTTGGCGACGAGGTACTCGCCGAAGCGCTCGCTCGACAGGCTCGAGTTCACCGACTCGGGCGCGCCCTTGACGAGGAAGACCTCCTTGATCGTCCCCGGCACCTCGAAGCGCAGCAGACCCGTCTCGCCCGCGACCGCCAGATCGCAGAACAAACGCATGGGGGTGATGACGCTCACGTCGCCGGCGCTGTCGGGCGGGCTCTTGGGCGCGCCCGAGATGAACTTGCCGACGCCCGGGTGCGGCCCGCCTGACATTCCAATTCCGCCCACGGGACGCACGGGCGGGCGCGCCTGCGCCGCGGGCGTGAATCCACGCACCGACGAGCGCTCGTTCTCCTCGTCGGCGGGCCAGCCGTCGTCGACCGCGGTCAGGGCTGGACCGAGGTGCGCCGTGGGCGGATCCGCCAGGCCGCCGTCGCCGCCCGCGGGCGACGCGCGCGTGATGGGGACGGCGCCGGGCGGGACCTCGCGCGTCGTGTCGAGGAGGCCCGCCGCCATGAGCGCCGCCAGATCGGGCTCGTCGGCGGACGTACGCTCCGTGTTGACGACGTCGGCCGCCTCGCTGACGATTCCGAGTCCTGCGGCGCCGCGCGCGCCCGCCTGAGCGTTCGCCTCGCCCGCGCTCGCCTTGCGCGCGTCCCGCGCCAGCCGCTCGGCGGCCTCGGGGCTCGGATCGAGCAGATCGCCGAGGAACGCGCGCAGATCCGGCGGGCCCACGCGCTGCCCCGTCTCGTAGAGGTAGTCGCCGAGCGCGTCGCGGAACGCCGCGGCCGTTGGGAAGCGCTCGCGCGGATCCTTCTGGAGGGCGCGCCGCACGATGCCATCGAGCGCGGGCGGCAGATCGCGTCCGTACTTCGCGAGGCGCTCGATGCGCGCGTCGCGCACCATGAGCAACACGTCGAGGTCGGCGGGGGCCGTGAAGAGCCGCCGGCCCATGAGCATCTCCGCGAGCACGACGCCGATGCCGAACAGATCGCTGCGCTCATCGACCTGCTGGCCCACGACCTGCTCGGGCGACATGTACCCGTACTTGCCTTTGAGCGTGCCGGCCTGGGTCTTCGATTCGCGCCGCTGCGCGTGGGCGATCCCGAAGTCGCCGAGCTTCACGTCGCCGCGCTTCGACAAGAAGATGTTCGAGGGCGAGATGTCGCGATGCACGATGTGCATCTGTTTGCCCTCCATGTCGCGCGCGTTGTGCGCGTAATCGAGCGCCTCGAGCACCTCATTGACGACGAACACGGCCAGGTGCCGCGGGACGAACAGGCGCCGCTGCGCCGCGGCGCGCAGGAGCCCGAGCGCATCCGAGCCGTCGACGTATTCGAGCGCGATGAAGTACTGCCCACCCACGTCGCCGAAGTCGAGGATCTGGACGATCTTCGGGTGGGTGAGCTGCGCCGTGAGCTTCGCCTCGTCGATGAACATCGAGACGAAGTTCGCGTCGGCGGCAAGGTGCGGGAGGATCCGCTTGATGACGAGGATCTTCTCGAAGCCGTGCGACGAGCTGATCTTGGCGCGAAAGACCTCGGCCATGCCGCCGACCGCGAGGCGCTCGAGGAGCGTGTAACGGCCGAACTGCGAGGGTAAGGTCAGCGCTCCCCTCGCGGTCGACATGCCTGCTGAATAATAAGACCTCTTACCGTTTTTTGGGGAGCAGCTTGCGGAGCTGCAGCGGTTCGACCATTTCGGTCGCGAGCTCGAGCGTCCGGTAGGCGGAGCGTCGCCCTCGCGCCTGGCTCTCTTCGTTCGTGGCCACGGCCGCGAGGAGGACCTTGCCCTCTTCATAATAGCGGCGCTCCTGCGAGAGGAGTGTTTCGGCGAGCAGGCTCGCGGTCTCGCCGTCGCCTTTCTCGCGGCAGGTCGCCGCGAGCGCGTTGAGCCGCGCCATCGACAGCGCCTTGGAGGTCACGTAGCCGGCCGCCGCTCGCTCTTCGGGGGTCTGCAGCGAGCGCAGGAAGGCGAACAGCTTCGAGTAACCGCCCGACCGGGGATCGTAGGGCCCTTGGCCCAGGGCGTCGAGGCGCGCCGTCACCTGGCGGCATTGGCGCGCGCCGTCGCCGCACTGCTCGGCGACGGAGAGCTTCATCTCGAGATCCTCGCAGTCGGCCACCCAGAGGGCCGCGACCTCGGCCGCTTCGATCGTCGTCTTTATGACGAGGCGCAGGACATCGGTGACCTCGAAGCCTTCCTTGGCGAGGCCGGGTCCGAGAGCCTCGATGACGCGCTGGATAGAGATCTGGTTCTTCGCGTCGAGCTCGCTCACGAACGTGTCTGCTGCTGCCATGGAATCTTCCGACCTCGATCGTGGGTGGGGCCGTGTCGCACCGTCAAGTCACGGCGACGTTCTCCCGATGTCCAGAGTGCAGACCCTGCCATAGGTCGGCGCGCATAGCCAACCGCGAGGCGCGGTTCGGGAGGAGTGACGTGAAGGCTCGAAAACACGCAGCGATGAAGGCCCCCTGGACGCAGGGCCTCGCCGCGTCGGCCCTCGGCACTGCGTGCTTGCTGTCGCTCGTGATGGTCGGCTGTGGCGGCGAAGAGTGGGAGCCCTCGGGCGTCGGTCCTCAGATCGACACCCAGACGCAGGCGCTCGTCGATCCGACGGCGGCCTCGCTGGCCGGCGACATGGTGGCGATGCCGCCCGGCACCAGCAGCGGCGCCGGCGTCGAGCGCGTGCAGAGCGCGCTGTCCTCGGGCGACGGCAGCGGCACGCCGGCGGCAGGCGAGCCGAAGGTCTTCTACCTCTTCTACGCGACTGGCAAGGACCTGCCCGCGACCGACGTGAACGCGTGCGCGGGCACGCCGCCCAAGTTCAACTGCACATTCGCGCCCACGCTCGCCGAGTGCCAGCGCCAAGTCCAGACGTACCTCGACAAATGGTACGCGGACATGAACATCGTCTTCACCCTGACGCGACCGACGTCGGGCAAGTTCTACACCGAGGTCGTCTCGTCGGGCGGCGGCGCCTGGTGCAACGTCGCCTCCAAGGTCGCCGGCGTCGCGCCCTTCCTCTGCAAGGACATCGAGGGCGGCGTCTCGTACACCTTCCTCGGCGGTACGAGCGCCAAGCAGACCGCCGTCATCATCGCGCAGGAGCAGGCCCACCTCGTGGGCCTCGAGCACGTCACGAGCGACAGCGACATCATGTACCCGAGCATCTGCTCCGATTGCGACGGGTTCCAGAACAAGGATCTCCCAATCGACGGCGATCGCTGCGATCGCGCCACGCAGAACTCGTATCAGATGCTCAAGGATCGGCTAGGCGCGTGGCCGGGTGGCCCGAAGCCGTCGGCGTTCGGCTGCATGGACGACACGGTCTCGCCCACGCTGAAGATCCTCGACCCGGTCCAGAACGCGGCGGTCAACAAGAACTTCTCGCTGCGCGTCGACGCCAAGGACGACTGCGATCTGGCCGAGGTCCAGGTGCTGGTCGCACCACAGGGGCTCAAGACCACGTCGTACGCGCCGCCCTTCGAGTGGGACCTCACGAACATCAGCGGACACCAGACCATCACGGTCACGGCCATCGACGGGTTCGGCCACGTCACGAAGCAGACCCTTTCGATCAACGCCCCCATGGTGAAGGGCACGCTCGACGCGACGACGCCGAATATGGCGGGCTGCGCCGTGGCGTCGAGCGCCTTCGGCCTCGCGGGCGCGCTCCCGGCGCTCGGCGTCCTCTTCGTCTTCTCCCGCCGCCGCCGCGCGAGCCCGCGCCGCCGCCGCGCCATCAGCGGCGCGCTCAAAGCAGGCGCGCCGCCCTCTTAGTTGATTTCTCTCAGCTGATTTATCGACGGGAGGCGCGGCTTCGCCGCGCCGGCTAACCTTTCGAAGCGATCCGAGGGGGCCCGCGGGGGAGCGGGCTCCCCCGCGCTCAGCCCGCGGGGGAGCGAGCTCCCCCGCGCGCGTCAGCTGTGCCCGGCGCGGCGGCGGAGGTACCACTCGAAGGTCAGGAGGCAGAGGCCCGCCAGGAGCAACAGCGGGTTCGACCAGAGCTCGACGGTCCGGTGCCGCCCCACGCGGACCTCCCGGGGCGCGCGCACGACGGGGTGGCCGAAGTCCTCGAAGCGGTAATCGCCGCCGCTCGCCTGCGCGAGCTCGCGCAGGACCTTGTCGCGCGCCGCGACGTCGTCGAGCTCGCGGCCTTCTGCGCGAACGACGAACGTCTTCTCCTCGGCGACGGGGCGGCCGTCGACGCTCGCGTGGCCCGCGACGCGGTAGGCGCCGGGCGGCAGCGCGCCGAGGTCGAGCTGCGCCTCGCCGTCGGCGTTGGTCGTGCCCGTGAGCGCGCGCAGCGGCTTGGCGTCGGTCGGTCCCTCGGCGCCGCGCAGGTCGAGCGTGACCTCGACGCCCTGGGCGGGCGAATAGTCGCCGTGCACGGCGCGAACGCGCGCGACGGGTGGCTGGTTGCGGCGGTACTCGACGCGGTCGAGCTCGATGCGCAGCAGCGTGAGCGCCGGATCGCGCACGAGCCATCGGATGGCGTTCTCCCAGAAGCGCTGGAAGGCGCGTCCGTCATCCCCCTCGCCCGCCGCGGGCAGGCCCCAGTGCCAAGCCGTGTCCGTGAGCAGCGCGAGCGAGCGGCCCTTGCCGATGTCGCTCGCGACGAGCACCGGCGCGGGCTTGCCGTCGGCCGTCTTGAGGGTGGGGTGCGCGAGAAGCGTCGCCGCGCCGGGCCGCGCGCGCGGCACGCGGTTGATGCCCTCGAGTGCGGGGAGGCGCGCCCAGCGCAGGTCGTTGTCGCGCGGGTCGAGGAGGAGCGACGTCACGGGATGGCCGCGACCCTCGGGCGTCAGGCGCGGCTTGAACGCGTCAGTCGTGAGGTCCGCGTCGGGGGCGCCCGTGAGCGTGGGCGGCGTCGGCGGCAGCTCGACTGCCAGCACGTCGCGCAGCGGCGTGAGCCCGTAGCCGCCGCTCGCGAACGACAGATCGCCGCCGATCATGGCGATGGCCCCGCCGCCCTCGACGTAGTCGCGCACGCCGGGCAGGAAGGGCTCGACGCCGTAAGGCGCGAAGTTGAAGTTCTGAAAGATCACGAGGTCGAACGAGCGCAGCTGTTCCTCGAAGATCTCGTAGGTCGGGAACGGGATGAGGGACAGCTCGTCTCGGTTCCAGGGCTGCTCGTCGGTCTCCGTGCGCAGGATGAAGAACGAGACGAGATCGACGTTGGGATCGCGGCGGAGCATGGCGCGCAGGAAGCGCTGGTCCCAGGAGGGCCGCCCACAAAGGTGCAGGACGCGCACGCGATCGCGGATGACCTTCACGGTGAAGGTCTGCTCGTTGTTGCCCGCGAGCGCCTCGCCCGCGAGCACGGGCGTCGCGACACGGAAGACAAAGGTGCCTGGGTGGTCGGGGAGCCAGTCGAACGACACGCGCTGCTCGGAGTGCGGGCCGCGCAGCACGACCGGCCGGTTGGCGACGGGGCGGCCGTCGCGCGTGAGCGTGACGTCGACCTGGCGATCGGCGAGCCCCGTCTGGCGGATGACGGCCTCGATCGTCACGGGCGTGCGCACGAACGCGAAGTCGTCGGCCAGCACGGCCGCGACGGACAGGTCACGCAGCTCGCCTTCGCCGAGGCCGATCGTGTCGACGGGCGCGCCCAGCGCCGCCAGGTCGGCGCGCGTGGTCGCGTCGAGAGGCCCCTCGCCGATGCGCCCCGTGTCGACGCCGTCCGAAACGACGACGACGGCGCCGAGGTCGCGGCCGGCGTAGCGCGCGCGCAGGTCGCCCAGCGCCTCGCCGATGCGCGTGGCGTCCGCAGCGGGCGCCGCCGCGAGCGAGGCGAGCGTCGCGGGTGCGAGCGACTCGCCGAACGTGTAGAGGTCGACGTGGTGCCCGTCGCGCTCCCAGGCCGCGAGCTGCGGCGCGGCGCGCTCGAGCAACCCGCGCGCCCGCTCGGCGCGCGAGCGCCCGCCGTCGGGCGGCCGCACGTCCATCGAGCGCGAGGCATCGACGATGACGGCGAGGTGATTCGGAACGTGGACGACCTGGCGCTGCTCGATCGTCGGCTCGAGCGCCGTCGCGAGGACGGCGAGGATGCCCGCGGCGCGCAGCCCGAGCAGCAGCCACCCGCGCCCGAGGCGCTCCTCGATGAGCGAGAGCGCCGAGAAGGCCAGGGCCAGCGCCGCGACCGCCATGAGCAGCACGACGCCCAACCGGCCGAGGTGGGAGCCGGCGCCCAGGGTGACGTGCCAGTCATTGAATTGCGCCACGCCGAATTGCGCGCCGAGCTCTCCGCCGCCGAACGGGTTCATCGCGCGAACCGCCGCGTGCGCAAGATGTAGTCGATGTGCGCCTGCTCGGTCTTGTAGTCGAGGCAGAGCGCGTACATGACGAGGTTCACCCCGAAGCGAAAGGCCTGCTCGCGCTGCTCGTCGCCCCCCGGGATCACCTCGTGCTCCCAGCGGCCGAAGCCGTCGCGCGCGAGCGCGCCCTCGAGATCGTTCTGCGTGTAGACGACGGCCAGCCGCCGATCGCGCTCGACGCCCTCGATGTAAGGCGCGGCGAGGATGCGGCCGGGCGCGCCGTGCAGGACATAGAACGACTTCCAGAGCACGTGCTCGTCGGGAATGCGCGCCGGCAGCTCGCCCGGCAAGGTCTGCGCGAGCAGGCGCCGCACGGACTCGTCGAAGCCGCCGCCCGCCCGTCCCTCGGCCGAGTCGATGAGCAGGAAGCCACCGTACGTGATGTGGCGGCGCAGGCGCGCGAGGTCGGACTCCGGGGGAAGCGCGAACCCCCGGTCGCCGGACAGCACGAGGAACGGAAAGCGGAACAGATTGGGATCGGCGAGGCGGAGCGGCGTCGGCTCCGAGGCGGTCACGAGGCTCGTTCGCCGCACGAGATCCCACGCGAGCCGACGCAGGGCCGAGGGCCGCGGGTCGGGCAGGCCCGGGATGGCGAGCCGTCCGAACCGGAAGAGCGAGTGCTCGCCGATGGCGCGCGCGGGCCGCGCCCGGCCGATGAAGGCCCCCGCCGCGGCCGCGGCGCCGAGCGCCCCGAAGGCGCGCCGCGTGAGCTTGTCGTCTTTCAGGCCCGCCACTCCGCCCTCTTCGCCACACGGCCAGTTTCCACTACACTGCCCGTCCCATGCGAGCCGCTCGGCGGGTCTTGGTGGGAGTGGGGATCATGCTCGTGGCCTCGTGGGGCTCGGCCTCGCGCGCCTCGTGGCCGATCCTCCCGATACCCCACCGAGCGGCCCCACCGCCGGCCGTCGAGGCCGCGACGGAAACGGCCGCGCCCGCGAGCAAGTTGGAGGCGCCCGCGCCCGCCGTCGCGGCGCCGCCCGCGCACGTTGCGGCCTCGGAGGCCGCTCCCGCTGAGCCGGTTCGTGCGCGAGCGACGCCCCCGAAGGTCTTTCCGCGCCTCGCGCCCGCGACGATGTCGCACGCCCTCCAGTTCGGGATCGCGCTGCTCCCGGGCACGGGCTACCGCAGCATCTTCCCTTATCAGGAGATGATCGACTGCGGCCAGCCGCAAAAGCGCGTCTGCACGACGCGGCTGCCGACGTTCCTCGATGTCCAGCCGTCCTTCGGCCTCGCTCGTCACTGGGACGTCCTCGTCGACCTGCGCTTCGGTCTCGAGCGGGACTTCACGCAGAACCGCCAATTCGCCGTCGCGCCAGGCGTCCGCTACTGGGTCGATCCAGAGGAGCAAACGAAGTTCTTCGCGACGGCGCAGGTCGCCTACGACATCACGCCCCAGAACGATCCGATCTTGCCCCACAACGACGATCTCGCGCTTCGCAACTCGAACGGTTTCATGTTCGAGGTCATGCGCAACTTCGGCGCCTATGTTCAGGTCGGCGAGACCATCGGCTTCGTGCGCTGGCTGCGCTTCGAAATCGATGCCGGCCTCGGGGTGCAGGCGCGTTTGCCTTGAGTCGGACACGCGGGCCTCTACGGTAGCAGACCCGCGCGCGCGCCGCCCCGGCGCGGCTCCGGGTATGATGGTGCCGTCATGGTGAGCGCGCGATGATCGAAGTGCGGCGGCTCGAGACGGGTGACGTCGAGGAGGCGAGCTCGATCCTCTACGACGCCTTCGCGGCGGTCTACCGTCGCCGCGGGCACACGCCGCCATTTCCCAACGTCGAGAGCGCCATGTGGCTCTGCCGCGCCTATCTGGATCTCGATCCCGAAGGATGCGCCCTCGCGTCGGAGCACGGCACGATCGAGGGTGTCGGCTTCGCCCATCTGCGCGGCGGCGTCGCGAGCATCGGGCCGCTCGCCGCCCGCCCCGGCGCGCGCGCCGGCGTGGGCCGCGCGCTCATGACGCACTTCCATCGCCTCGCGGCGCACGCGACCAGCGTTCGCCTCTTCCAGGACAGCTTCAATCCGGATTCGTTCGGCCTCTACACGCGCCTCGGCTACCGGGTCGTCGACGTCGCGCCCTATCTCGTGGCGGCGCGGCTCGCGCCGCCACGGACGCGGCCGTCGGCCGTGAGGCCGCTCGGCGCATCAGACGTCGAGCCCATCGGCCGCTACGATCTCGCGCGCACGGGCGCCGATCGCGCGAGAGATCTGGCGCTGCTTGCCGCGACGGGCCGCGGCTTCGTCGTCGAGCGCGGCGAGGCGTTCGCGGGTTATCTGTTCTACCGCGTGCTCCCCGCGCGCATCATCGTGGGACCCGCGCTCGCCGAGTCCGCCGAGCTGCTCGCCGAGCTCGTCGACGCCGTCGGTGATGCCTTGCCCGATCGCCCGGCCGTGATCCGCGCCTCGGCGGGCGCGCCGCTCGTCCTCGAGCGCGCGTTCGAGCGCGGCTTCCGCGTCGATCATCTCGGCAACCTCATGGCCAAGGGCCCGTACACGCCGCCGCCGGCGCAGCTCTACGCGCTGTTCCCCGAGAGTCTTTGACTGACGCGGCGGCGGGTTGCCGCGGGCGGCAGCCTCGTGCCGCCTTCCGCCGTGCTATGGTCTGGCGCCGGATTTGGCGATGGACGTTCGCTGCGATCGCTGTCAGACGGAATACGAGCTCGACGATGAAAGCGTCGCGGGCGCTGGCGCCTCCGTTCAATGCACGACGTGCGGGCACACGTTCGTCGTGTCGCGCAACGGCTCGATCTCCGTCGGCTTGACGCCGCCCGGCGGCCTCGGAAACGCCGAGACGACCTCGACGGGGCCGCGGCCCTCGCAGCCGTCGCTGCCGAGCGCGGGCCCCGCCGTGCCCGAGTGGGTGCTCGCGACGGAGGAAGGCCAGACGCACCGTCTGCGCGACCTCACGACGCTGCAGAAGTGGGTCGTCGAGCGGCGCGTGACCCGCGGCGATCGCGTCTCGCAGCGCGGCGGCGCCTGGCGCACGCTGGGCGACGTCGAAGAGCTTCGCCCGTTCTTCGACGTCGTCGATCAGGCCGATCGGCAGACGGGCGCCGCGCGCGCCGTCGAGCCTTCGGCTCCGGCCATCGATCCCGATCGCGCCGGCCGGGCGACGTCGCCTGCGACGCCGCGCCGGCTGCAGAACGCCGTGCGGCCGCACGTTTCGGCCGATCTCGACGACGACGACGTGCTGTCGGGCGCCTCGTCGCGGGGGCGGCGCGGCCGTGGCGGCGCCGATTCGTTCCTCGACGCCGACATCGGGGACGACGACGATCTCTCGCTGGCGTTCAAGCCGCGGCGCACGGGTCTCAAGATCGTGGGCGTGCTCGTGTTCGTGGGCCTCGCGGCGGGCGCCGCCTGGTTCATGTTCAGGGATCCGCACGCCTTCCACCTCGCGAGCGGGACGCCGATTCCGCCCGCAGGCGCCGCGCCCGCCAACGCGAGCCCGAGCGCCGCCGCGCCCGCGCCCGCGCCCGTCGCGTCAGCTCCCGCGCCCGTCGCGCCCGCGCCCGCGCTCGTCGCGCCGGCGCCCGTGGCCGCGGCTGCGCCTGTCGACCAGACGGCGCCGGCCGTTCCTGCCGCGCCCGCCGCCCCGCCGCTGAAGCCCGCCGTGGCCGCGTCGCCGCCGCCCCCCGCGGCGGTGCCCGCGGCCGCGGCTCCTTCGCCGCACGTCGCGGCCGCGCCTCCGCCCGAGGCGACGAAGGCGCGGTCCTACGAGCAGCTCGTCGCCGACGCGGATCGGGCGCTCGAGAACGGACAGACGGCGAAGGCGCAGAAGCTCTACGAGGATGCCTTGCGGCTCCAGCCGAACGGAGTCGCGGCCATGACCGGCTCCGCTTACGTTCTGCTCGACAAACGTCATCCGCTCGCCGCCATTGGCCTCTTCAAGCAGGCCCTGTCGAACGCGCCGCACTTCGCGCCCGCGCTCTTCGGGCTCGGCGAGGCCTATCGCGGCGAGGGCGAAGCGGCGCAAGCCATCGACGCCTACAAACGCTACCTCGAGCAATCACCGACAGGCACCGACGCTCCCGCGGCGCGGCGCCAGATCAAAGAGCTCGGCGAGTCTGGCTCGCCGTCCCGCGATCAAGGGCCCTCAGCGATCATCCCGCAAGGAACGCGCGGCGAAGCCCCGACCCCGATCGCTCCGCCGCCGGTACCCGCGCCCTAGACGATGCTCTAGACGGCGCTGAACCGGCGCCAGGTGAGCGCTAGGTGGACGCGGAGGCCTCGATGAGGTCCGCGAGCGTGTCGAGGGCGGCGATGATCGTGCCCACGGGCGCGTCACCCTCGATCTCGCCCCGAAACGGCGGCGGACCCTCGAGCGAGTCCGCGCCCGCGACGTGGTAGCGCGCCGCGGTCCCGCGCCAGAGCGAGACGAGCCCGGCCGCGGCCTCGCGCAGGACGCGGTCGCGCAGCGCGGGGTTGCCGAGCGGCGCTCGACCGTGGACGCCGAGCTTGCCGTCGAACGTTTCGTCACCGGTCTTGACGCGCGGAAGGCGGACGCGTTGGTCGAGGCCGCGCGCGAGCCAGCTGCGGTGGCGCTCGATCGTGGCATCGGGCGCGCCGTGGGACGCTTCGCCGACCGTGGCCTCGAGCTCGACGAGCGCGCCGCGCCGTCGCATCAGGCGCATGACGACCGGCCAGCCGCGCCGATGCGCGCGGATGCGGCTCACCTCGACCTCGCCTTCCTCGACGACGACGGCCTCCGAGCGGCTGTCGTCGGGGCTCGTGCCGTCGCCCGCGGCGGTCGCGAGCCGGCCCACGAAGGCCCGCCATTCGGCGCTCCCGACGCGCCGGCCGCCGCTGTCGCCATAAGGTGCCGCGCGCAGCTCTCCCACGGAAAGCGCGAGCAACCCGATCAGGGCGAGCTCGAGCTCGATGGGTGATGACGCCTGAAAGCCCCCGATCGCGAGCAAGAGGAGGCCGTAGCCCGCGAGGCGCATGCCCCCCTTGTCGACGAGGAGCTGGACCGTCGCGTAGCTCCAGGCGAAGAACGCCGCCACGTAGGTCAGACCGAGCGGCGAATCGAGGCGCGGGATGTCGAGGCGCACGCCGTAGAGCAGCGTCGCCTGCAGGAGGTCGTATCGGACGCCGAGCCCGACGACGAGCGCCGCCGTCAGCACGATGGCCGCCACGAGCGGGCGCCGCCAAGGTCGTTCGCGCGGGGGCCTCGGCGGCAGCAACAGCGGCGCGCCCAGGCACGCGGCCAGCATCGCGAGCTCGCCGCCGCGGGCGACGACGGGCGGAGTGAGGGCGCTCGTGAGCCAACCCATGCGGTCACCCATGAGGGCCACGACGTGCAGGACGCCCGGCAGCACGAACAGAAAGACGCCGATCTTGACGCGCGCCCGCAGGGAGGCCGCGAGGACCGCGATCCCCACGAGCAGCGACAAGAACCCGAAGCTCATCGCGAGGTGAAGAGAGAACCGCGACGGGAGCGCGTCGAAAATAACGGCTCGCGCGGCGAGCAGCCAGAACACCAGGCCGATGACGCCGACGGAGACGCGCATAGCGCGCGGGAAGAGCTCGCCTCGCCGCAAGAGCCCCACGAGGGCCGCCAACAACATGATGAGCGCCAGCACGCCCGTGAGGTGGAACAGCATCGGCCCGGAGGCGGCCAGCGCGCGCGCCACCGACGAGCCCCCGCCCGCCGCCGTGAGAGGCGACTGCGGCAAGAACAGCCGGTTCGCGAGCCGGTTGAAGACGAGCTCGAGGAACGCGAAGGCCACGAGCGACGCCGTCAAGTTGCCGGGACGCGCGCGGGTCGCTGCGGTGGGCATCGGGCCGCCGCAGTATAGCGCTCGAAAAGCGCGCCCGTCACCGGGCGGTGTTACGCTCGGTCCGTTCAATGCGGACGTCGAGCGAACGGCCTTCGGGCGAACGGCCTTCGGGGCTCGCGGCGTCGCTGGTCCTCGCATCGACGCTCGCGCTCGTCTGCGCGCAGGCGCCGGCCGCGCGCGCGGTCGCCGATTCGCCGCCGTTCGTCGTCGCGCTCGATCCCGGGCACGGCGGCTCGAACCTCGGCACGGTCGTCGAGGGCGGCCCGCTCGAGAAGGACGTCACGCTCGCCCTCGCGCGAAGGCTCGGCGCGCGCCTCGAGACGGCGCCCGACGTTCGCGTGGTGATCTGTCGCGACAAGGACGTGCTCGTGCCGATTCGCGCGCGCTCTCGCTGCGCGGCCGACGCTCGCGCCGATCTGTTCCTGAGCTTGCACGCCAACGCGACGCCGGCGGGCGTGAGCCCGGGCACCCAGCGCGGCTTCGAGCTCTACGTCTTGCCCCCCGACGACGTCGAGGACGATGCGACGCTGGCCGCGCTCGCCACCTCCGGCCCCGCGGGCCTCTGGGCGTCGCACGCGATCCGCGCGGCGGCGCCACGCTCGGTCGCGGCCGCGCGCGCGCTCGACCGACGTCTCCGTGAGGCGCTCGGCGCCCACCTCGCGCGCGGCGTGCGCCAGAGCGGCGCCTCCCTCGACGTCCTCCGCGGCACGCGCGCGCCCAGCGTGCTCGTCGAGCTCGGGTTTCTGGACAGCCCGCTCGATCGCGCGATCCTCGTGTCAGCCGAGGGACAAGATCGCGTCGCGGCCGCCTTGGCGGAGGCCGTGTTGGATTTTCGGGGCGCCGCACCGCGCTAGCGCGCGCCGTCTCGATCCGGTCGTCACCCAAGGTCTCGGGTGCGCCTCTGGTGCGGCTGTTTGTCGCAGCGACGCCAAGCGGCGAATTTCCACCGCTGTGCTACCATCCGGGGAGGGGATCGACCTTGGTCAGCGTCACCGCCCGCAAGATTCGCGATCATGGTCGCGAGCGCGCTTCTCTAGGCGTGGGCCGCACGTACGCGGGGTACCTCATCAGTTACCCCAGCGTCGGGCGCGGCATGGTGATCTTTCGCGATCCCAACGGCCACCGCATGGTGACGACGCCCGTCAAACGCGTCCTCGGCGACGAGGGCAGCGAGACGCTGTTCGTCGAGACCGAGAACTCGGTCTATCAGCTGACCTTCCGCGCCGAGCCCGTGCGCGCCATGCCGCGCGCCGCCGCCAGCGGCAAGTAGCGGCGCGCGCAACAATTGGCTGACGGAAGCGGCCTGGCCGCATAATCTTGGCCCGCGTCATGGCTCAGGGCTTGCTGTTGGAATTGGCACGATGATCACCCGCGCGCTCATCCTCGCCGCCGGCAAGGGCGTCAAGGTCGGCGAGCACGCCGGACCGAACTGCCTCGCGACCGTGGGTCGCTGCACGCTCCTCGAACGCACGCTGCAAATGCTCGGGAGCGTCGGCATCCAGAAGATCGGCATCGTGGTCGGCCACGAAGACGTCCTCCTCCGCAAGCACGTCGCGGCCTCTTCGGTGGTCCGCGCCACCTTCAAGCGTCACATCACCTACTTCGACAACCCCGCGTTCGAGCGGCCCAACGGGCTCTCGGTGCTCGCGGCGCGCGCCTTCGTCACGGAGCGAACGCTGCTCGTCATGGCCGACCAGATCGTGGCGCCGGGCCTCGTGCGTGAGCTCGTGGCCGCGCCCGCCGCGGGTGACCGCACGGTCCTGTGCGTCGATCGCGATCTCGCGCGCGTGTTCGACATCGACGACGCCACGAAGGTCGAGCTCGCGGGCGATCGGATTGTGCAGATCGGCAAGGGGCTGCGCGCGTATCACGCGACGAGCGCCGGTCTGTTCGTCATGTCGCCGTCGCTCGTCGAGGCCCTCGAGGGCCTGCCCGAGCCCTCGCTCACCGAGGGCGTGCAGGTGGCGGCCGCGCGCGGCCTCGTCGTCGGCCACGACGTCGCCGGGCGTCCGTGGCAAGACGTCGATACGCCCGAGATGAAGCTGCACGCCGAGTGGCTGCTGCGCGTCTACGGCGACGAGCTCGTGCGTCCCTCGATGCAGGCGGCGCCCCCCTCGACGGCGGACGACACGCTCGCGCTCATCGAGCGGCTGCTCGCCGAGAAGGACGAGCCGGGCTACGTCCTCTTCAGCCCCGGGCCCGTCATGACCTCGGCGCGCGTCAAGGCGGCGCTCGTGCACCACGATGTGTGCCACCGCGACGGCGACTACTCAGCCGTCGTCGAGCGCCTGCAGGACAAGCTCCGCCCCGTCT
>DASXOE010000032.1:0-15982 GCA_036494575.1 Polyangia bacterium
CAGGAACCTCGTCCTGTTCCCGGGCGCAGTCATGCCCGTCGAGATCGTGACACCCAAGATCAAGCCCGACGACGCGGAGACGCGTCACCTGTTCGAAGAGATCGCCCGCCGCACAAACACCGGACCCGTGCGAAAATTCTAGTGTTGCTCCTAATATCCCTTTCCCACGCCTCGGCATCATAAAGAGAGAGGTTCAAATCGATGAGCGCTGATTCCCCCAAGACCCTTCCGTTGCTCTCGCTCCGCAACTTGGTGCTGTTCCCCGGCGCCGTCATGCCGGTTGAAATTGGTCGCGCCAGCTCGCTGCGCTTGATTGAAGCGCTGGGCGGCAAAGGCGCGCGCGTGCTGGTCGGCACCCAGAAAGACGCCGACATCGAAGAGCCGGCCGGCGCCGACCTTTACACCACCTGCGTCGAAGGCGAGGTCGTTCGCATCGTCAAGGCGGCCGAGAACCGCGTGACGGCCGTGCTGCGCGGCCTCGAGCGGCGCCGCGTCACGGGCTTCGTGCAGGAGAAGCCTTATCTGGTGGCGTCGTTCGGGCCCCTCACCGAGATTCGCAAGGACCCGATTGAGATCGACGGCCTCGGCATGGCCGTCTACGACGTCGCAAAGCAACTCATCGCGATCTCGCCCGACATCCCGGACGAGACGGCGCAGGTGCTCGATCAGAGCAAGGATCCGGGTCGGCTCGGCGACATCGTCGCGGCCACCGTGGATCTGTCGCCTGAGGAGCGCGCCTCGTTGCTCGTCGAGAGCGATGTGGCCGAGCGCCTGCGGCGCTTGCTCGTGCTGCTGCAGCGCAAGGTCGAGCTCATCAAGGTCAAGCAGAAGATCGACTCGCAGGTGCGCGAAGAGTTCTCGAAGCACCAGCGCGAGGCCGTGCTGCGCCAGAAGCTGAAGGCCATCCAGGACGAGCTCGGCGAGGGCGACGACGCGAGTGACCTCGACGCCTTCGACGAGAAGATCAAGGCAGCTGAGATGCCCGCCGACGTCGAGAAGACCGCGCGCAAGCAGCTCGATCGCCTCAAGCAGATGGCGCAGTCGTCGGCCGAATACACCGTGCAGCGCACCTACCTCGAGTGGCTCGTCGAGCTGCCATGGTCGAAGCAGACCGAGGATCGCCTCGATCTCGACAAGGCGCGCGAGATCCTCGACACCGACCACTACGACCTCAAGAAGGTCAAGAAGCGCATCCTCGAGTACCTGGCGGTGCGCAAGCTGGCACCGGGCAAGAAGGGGCCGATCCTCTGTCTCGCGGGGCCTCCGGGTGTCGGCAAGACGTCGCTCGGCAAGTCGATCGCGCGCTCACTCGGGCGCGAGTTCATCCGCATCTCGCTGGGCGGCGTGCGCGATGAGGCCGAGATCCGCGGCCACCGCCGGACGTACATCGGCGCGCTCCCGGGCCGCATCATCCAGGGCATGCGCCGCGTGGGCTACAAGAACCCCGTGTTCATGCTCGACGAGATCGACAAGCTGGGCGCCGACTTCCGGGGCGACCCGTCGGCCGCGCTCCTCGAGGTGCTCGACCCCGAGCAGAACTCGACGTTCTCCGACCACTACCTCGAGGTGAACTTCGATCTGTCGAACGTGATCTTCATCGCGACGGCCAACATGCTCGACCCCATCCCGCCGGCGCTCCTCGATCGCATGGAGGTCCTCGAGATCCCGGGTTACACGCGTGAGGAGAAGCTCGAGATCGCGCGGCGCCACCTCGTGCCCAAGCAGATCGCCGACCACGGCCTCACGGACGCGCAGATCCGCCTGCCCGACGACGCGCTCAACACCATCATCGAGCAGTACACGCGCGAGGCCGGCGTGCGCAACCTCGAGCGCGAGATCGCGAACGCCATCCGCGGCGTCGCCGTCAAGGTCGCCGAGAGCCTGCCCTACGACCCGACCCTCACGCCCGAGGCCATCGGCGACATGCTGGGCCCGCAGAAGTACTACTCCGAGGCGGCCGAGCGCACCGAGATCCCGGGCGTGGCGACCGGCCTGGCCTGGACGCCCACGGGCGGCGACATCCTCTTCATCGAGGCGTCGGCCATGGTGGGCAAGGGCGCGCTCATCCTCACGGGCCAACTCGGCGACGTCATGAAAGAGTCGGCGCGCGCGGCCATGTCATGGGTGCGAACGCACGTCGAGGACCTGGGCATCACGGGCGACTTCGAGAAGACGGACATCCATCTGCACGTGCCCGCGGGCGGCGTGTCGAAGGATGGTCCGTCGGCGGGCGTCGCCATCACGACGGCGCTCGTCTCGCTCCTCACGGGGCGGCGCGTGCGCGGCGACGTCGCGATGACGGGCGAGATCACGCTACGCGGGACCGTGCTGCCCGTGGGCGGCATCAAGGAGAAGGTCCTGGCGGCGCACCGCGCCGGGATCAAGCGCGTCGTGCTGCCCGAGCGCAACAGCAAGGACATCATCGACATCCCCGACACCGTCCGGAAAGAGCTCGAGATCAGCTTCGTCAAGAAGATCGACGAGGCCCTCGAGCTCACGCTCGAGTCCGTACCAGTGGTGGTGCCGGGGCCGGACGCGCCCCAGCCCTCGGCCTCGGCTCAGGCCTAGGCTCAAGCCGCCAGTCAGACCCGCCAACCAGTCAGACCACCAGCCAGTCAGACCACCAGCCAGTCAGACCACCAGATCGACGGCCACGGCCGCGCCTTGGATCGTCGCGGCGATGCGGACCGCGTCGAACACCTGCTCTTCGCCGAGACCACCCGAGAGGACGACCTTCTCGTGCGCCTGCATGCAGGTGCCGCAGCCGTTGATGGCGCTCACCGCCAGGCAGAAGAGCTCGAAGTCGATCTTGCTGCCGGCCGGCTTGACGAGGCGGTTCATTCGCAGGCGCGCGGGCCGATCGCCGTAGCTCGGTTTCTCGATGAGGTGTCGGAAACGATAGAGCACGTTGTTCATGCCCATGATGGCCGCCGCCGCGATCGCGTCCTCGACGACGGCGTCCCCCACGGCGGCGCGTGCGTCGGCCAACACCGCCTCGCGCAGCCGCGTGTTGCGCGCGGCGACCGCGCAAGCCGCGGCCACGCCCCACCGTTGCTCGACGCCGAGGCTGCTTTCGGCGAGAACCGCCTGCAGATTGAGGCGTAGGTCGCGGGCGGGCTCCGGGATGGCGTCCCTGAGCCCCTCGAGCGCGCTCATGGTTAGCTCGCCTCCAGCGTCGCCTGTCCTTTTTGCCAGTTGCATGGGCAGAGCTCGTCGGTCTGCAGGGCGTCGAGCACGCGCAGGACCTCATCGACGTTGCGGCCCACGTCGAGGTCGGTGACCGACACGAAGCGGATGATGCCCTCGGGATCGACGATGTAGGTGGCGCGCATGGCGACGCCCGCCGTGGGGTGCACGATGCCCAGCGCTTGCGAGAGATCGCGGCGCACGTCGGCGATCATGGGGAACGGGAGCTCCTTGAGGTCGGGGTGGCTCTTGCGCCAGGCCAGATGCACATACTCGTTGTCGGTGCTGACGCCCAGGACCTGAGCGTCGCGATCTGCGAAGTCGCGCGTCCGCTTTCCGAAGGCGGCGATCTCCGTCGGACAGACGAAGGTGAAATCCTTTGGCCAAAAGAAGACGACCTTCCACTTGCCGGGGTAATCCTCGCTCGTGATGGCGCGAAACTCGGCGCCCTTCTCCAGGCTCACGACGGCGTCGGCGGAAAACTTCGGGAACTTGTCGGTGATGGTCAGCATTGCGGTCCTCCTGGCTTTGAAGATGGCCCGCGGCGACTGATAGTTCTAATATATTATTTCTATGCATGTCATAGTTTAGTCCTATGAACGCGCCCCGCCGTCCGCCGCCCCCCTTCACGCTGCGCCAGCTCCAGTACGCCGTCGCCGTGGCCGATACGCTCAGCTTCCGGCGCGCCGCCGAGACCTGCGGGGTCTCGCAGCCGTCTCTGTCGGCCCAGCTCGGAGAGCTCGAGGAGGGCCTGGGCGCGCGTCTCTTCGAGCGCGATCGGCGGCGCGTCCTGCTGACCGCCGCAGGCGAGACGCTCGTGGAGCGGGCGCGCCGCGTGCTCACCGACGCCGAGGACCTCGCCGACGCAGGGCGCCGGCTCATGGACCCTTTGGCGGGGACGCTGCGCATCGGCGTCATCCCCACGATCTCCTCGTACCTCCTTCCCGAGGTCGTGCGCGCGCTGCGGCGCGAGCACGCGCGCTTGGACGTCCGTTGGACCGAAGACAAGACCAGCGCGCTCGTGGCCGCCCTCGAGGAGGGAACGCTGGACGCGGCGCTCGTGGCGCTCGAGGCCAACCTCGGGCAGCTCGCGCGCGAGCCGCTCGGACGCGATCCCTTCCTGCTGGCCGCGCCGCGCGGCCACGCCCTCGCGCGGCGGACTGCCCCCGTGACGGCCGAGGAGCTCGTCGGCGCGCCCCTGTTGCTGCTCGACGACGGGCATTGCCTGCGCGACCAGGCGCTCGCCGCGTGCGGCGGCGCGCGCCCCGAGGAGCTGGGCTTTCGCGCCACGAGCCTGCCGACGCTCGCGCAGATGGTGGCGGCCGGAGCCGGCGTGACGCTGCTGCCCGCGCTCGCCGTCCCCACGGAGAGCCGGCGCGCGCCCCTCGTCGTGCGTCCGCTCGCCGATCCCGCCGCGTTCCGAACCGTGGGCCTCGTGTGGCGCCCCACTTCCCCCCTCGCGCCCGCCTTGCGCGCCGTCGCCGCCACGCTGCGTGCCGCCTACCCGGCGGCCCCGAAACCAGCCCGACGGCGCGCGGGACCGTCGCCGCGATCGCCGAGCGCACGGGCCGCGCGATAATGACCGCATGAACCTTCGGACCGCGGTTCCAGGTGACGAGCACGCCCTCTTCGAACTCATACGAGCGCTCGCGCGATTCGAGCGCCTGGAGCACAGCGTCTCGGGCAGCGCCGAGGCGCTCGGACGCCACCTCTTCGGAGAGCGTCCAGCCGCCGAGGCCATCCTCGCGGAGGAGGACGGCGCGGCCGTCGGTTTCGCCCTCTTCTTCACGACGTACTCGACGTTCCTCACGAGGCCCGGCGTCTACCTCGAGGATCTCTTCGTTCTCGAGAGCCACCGGCGGCGCGGCGTGGGCGCCGCCTTGCTCACCGAGGTCAAGCGCCTCGCAGAGGCCCGCGGCGCCGGTCGCCTCGAGTGGTCCGTCCTCGACTGGAACACCGGCGCGATAAAGTTCTACGAACGCTTTGGCGCCGCCGTGCTGCCAGAATGGCGAATCTGCCGCGTAACGTTCGCTCGCTAAGCTCGCCGAAGTGAGGAAGGTGGACTCAGGACGCCGGCGCGGGAGGGGATGGAGCGCGCGCCGTGCGGCTCATGCCCACGGCGGCGAGCATGGCGGCGAGCGACAGCAGGGTGAACCCGACGATGCCGGGCGCCATCGATTCGGCCATGCCCAAGAGCACGCAAGCGGGCGGGTCGATGTGCTGCTCGGCGCACACTGCAAGCCCGTGGTGCCCGACGGCCGCGAGGTCGGAGCAGATGCCGCCGGCCACCGAGAGGGCTGTCGCGACGCCCATCCAGGTGATGAACCCGAGGCGCCGCCTGTCGCCGCGCGCGGCGAAGACCGCCGCGGCGCCGAATGTCAGCAGGCCGAATACGATGACGAACAACATGGGGCCGCCCCCTTCGCGCAGAAGATCGAGCATCAGTGCCTCCTTGGCGGGGTTAACGCTGGACCCGGGCGCTCCGTGACACCGAAAGTTTCCGTGTCACACGCCGGGGCCGTCGTGCGTTCATACCGTCGTGGGCGACGACGCGCCGTCGACGGACCTGATCGCGCGTCTGCGCGCCGGTGATGCCTCGGCGTTCTCGGAGGCCTACGCGGCCCACGCGCCAGCCACTTACCGGTTCCTGCGACGGCTGTGCCGAAGCTCCGCGCTCGCCGAGGACCTCTTCCAAGAGACCTGGCTCCGGCTCGCGCAACACGCGCGCGGGCTGCGCGCCGACACAGAGCTGCGTGCCTGGCTCTACGCAGTGGCGCGCAATCTCGTGCGAAGCCATGCGCGCTTCGCGCTCGCGGACGCCGCCGGCATGGCCGCGCTCGCGCATTGGTGGTACCTCGACGCGCCCGCCCCGGCGCCGGACGAAGCTGCTGTCGCGGCCGACGCCGGCGCACGCCTCGTGCGCGCCATGGCGCGCCTGCCGATCGCCGGGCGTGAGGTGCTGTCACTCGTCGCCGGCGAGGGTCTTAGCGTCGACGAGGCGGCGCGGGTTCTCGCTATCAGGCCCGAAGCCGCTCGCCAGCGCCTGCATCGGGCGCGCGCCGAGCTCGCGCGCCACCTGCCGAAGGAGGAACCATGAGTCGTGAGCAGATTGACTGGAGCGCACTGCCCGAGGTGCCGCTGCCGGCCGCACTCGCCGAACGCGTCCACGCGCGGGCGCGCGCCGCGTTCGAGCGTGGGCGCGGGGAAGGACGCGCTGCCGACGTCGCAATGTTCGTAGCGGTCACGGCCGCGATCGCGATCTACCTCGGCTGGGCTGTCGAGTTCCTGCGCGCGTTCGCGCCGACCTAATTCTCGGGGCGGCCGGGACAATCAGACTTGCGGCAGGGATCGAGCAATGATCTGTCAGATGGGCGTTAGCCCGAGCAACGCTCGGGGATCCTCGACGAGCCAGTCGGGCGCCTCGGCGGCGAGCGTCTCGCACGAGGTGTAGCCCCAGGTGACGGCCGCCACGCGGCAGCCGGCGGCGCGCGCGAGCCGTATGTCGGGGAGGCCGTCGCCGACGAGCACGGCGTCGTGGGGCGCGACGCCGTGGCGCGCGCAGGCGGCGAGCGCGATCTCGGGTGAGGGCTTGCGCGGGAAGCCGTCGCCGTCGCCAATGACGTCGGCGAAATATCGATCGATCGCGAGGGCGCGCACGAGCGCGCGCGCGAGGCCGCCAGGCTTGTTCGTGACGACCGCGAGGGTCGTACCCCTCGACGCGAAGCCGTCGAGCGTCTCGAGGATGCCTGGATAGAGACGGGTGTGGACGCAGACGTGGGTGGCGTATTGCGCCTTGAAGCGCTCGAGCAGGAGCTCCTGGTCGACGTCGGGGCTCGGCGCCGCGGCGCGCTCGACGAGCTTGGCGGCACCGTCGCCGACGTAGCTCTTGACGACGGGGAGCGGCTGCACGGGCTGGCCGAGCTCGGCGAGGGCGGCGTTGAGCGCGGCGGCGATGTCGGGGGCCGAATCGACGAGCGTGCCGTCGAGATCGAAGAGGACGAGCTTGGGGAGCATGTGGCGCTGGGCTCAGAGTAGACTCACCGGCGGCGAGCCGCCATGTCTGACTCAGCGAGAAAGCCCCCCGTCGGCGATGATCACGAGCTGCCGCTGACCCTTCGGCAGACCCAATCGGGGATCGAGCTCGAGCCTTTCTATCGACCCGCCGATCCCGACGCTGCAACGTCGACCTATCGTGATGATTCGGGAGATCCGGGCACCTTCCCGTTCACGCGCGGCCCGCACGCGAGCATGTACCGAGGCAAGCCCTGGACGATGCGCATGTTCTCGGGCTTCGGCACGCCCGAGGACACGAACCGCCGGTTCAAGTTCCTGCTCGCGCACGGACAGACGGGGCTCTCGACGGCCTTCGACATGCCGACGCTCATGGGCTTCGATCCCGACGACGCCCAGGCCCGCGGCGAGGTCGGGCGCGAGGGCGTGTCGGTGGCGTCGGTCGCCGATATGGGACGGCTGTTCGACGGCATCGCCCTCGATCAGGTGACGACCTCGATGACGATCAACGCGCCCGCGGTCGCGCTGCTGGCGTTCTACGTCGTCGTGGCCGAGCGGCGCGGCATCGCGCCCGAGGCGCTGGGCGGCACGCTGCAAAATGACATGCTCAAGGAGTTCATCGCCCAGAAGGAGTGGATCTGCGGCGTGCGCCCGCACCTGCGCATCGTGCGCGACATGCTGGTCTACTGCACGGCGCGCATGCCGCGCTGGAACACCATCAGCGTGAGCGGCTACCACATCCGCGAGGCGGGCGCGACGGCCGTGCAGGAGCTGGCGTTCACGCTGGCCGACGGCATCGCCTACGTCGAGCTCGGGCGCGCCGCCGGCCTCGACGTCGACACCTTCGCGCAGCGCCTGTCGTTCTTCTGGGACGTGCACAGCGACTTCTTCGAGGAGGTCGCCAAGCTCCGCGCGGCGCGCCGCATGTGGGCGCACATCATGCGCGATCGCTTCGGGTCGAAGAACCCGCGCGCGCAGATGCTGCGCGCTCACGCCCAGACGGCGGGCGTGTCGCTCGTCGCGCAGCAGCCGCTCAACAACGTCGTGCGCACGACGCTGCAGGCGCTGGCGGCCGTCCTGGGCGGCACGCAGTCGCTGCACACTAACAGCTACGATGAGACGTTCGCGCTGCCCACCGAGGAGGCCGCGACGCTCGCGCTGCGCACCCAGCAGATCGTCGCCGAGGAGTCGGGTGTGCCCGCGGTCGCAGACCCGCTCGGCGGCAGTTACTTCGTCGAGTGGCTCACCGATCGCATGCAGACCGAGGCCACGAAGGTCATCGAGACCATCGACGGGCTCGGCGGCATGGTGCGCGCCGTCGAGCTCGGCTGGCCGCAGCGCGAGATCGCCGAGGCGGCGTACCGCACGCAGCGCCAGATCGACACGGGCGAGCGGCCCGTCGTGGGCGTCAACCGACACGCCACGGCGACGACCCACCCGATCCCGACGCTGAAGATCGACGTGGCGGCCGAGCGCGAGCAGCGCGAGGGCGTCGCCGCCGTGCGGGCGCGTCGCGACGACGCCGGGTGCCGTGCAGCCCTCGACCGCCTGCGCCGCACCTGCGCCGCCGACGAAAACGCCGGCGGCAACATCATGGAGGACGTGCTAGAAGCGGCTCGCCGTGACGCGACCCTGGGCGAAATCTGTCGAGTCTTCCGAGAGGTCTTTGGCGAGTACCGGGATCCCGCCCATGTCTAAGGATGGTCGCTGATGGCGCCCGCCGTCGGACAGGACATCGAGGCGCTGTGTGGCCGCTGCGGGCAGGTCTGGCACGTCGTCATGGCCATGATGGGCGACCGCATCGCCAAGGTGGTCTGCAAGCGCTGCGGCGGCCATCACCGATACCGCCGTGAGAGCGACGCGGACGAGGCCGCGCAGCCGCGCGAGGCGCGCCGCGCGGCGCCCCCGCGACGCTTTGCGCGCCCTTCGGCCGCGCGCACGCCCGCGCCGCTGCCGCCGTTCGACCCGAACAAGCCGCCCCGGCTCTATACGGCCAGGGATGCCTATGAGACCGGCGATCGCGTGACCCACCCATCGTTCGGCACGGGCATCGTCACGGGCGCGCCCGCGCCCGGCCGCGTCGAGGTCGCGTTCCCCGGCGGGGCGCGCGTGCTCGCCTGCGTCAAGGCCGTCTCGACGCTGGCGCGCCCCGTGGCAGTGGCCGTGCCGATCGCGGATCGGCCGCCCGGGAAATGACGCCGGGGGCGCCCCCGGCGGCGACCCGGACCGCTCTCCCGCGCGTCGTGCTCCGGAAGAACCTGGCGCGCGCCATCCGGGGCGGCCATCCGTGGATCTACCGCGACGCCCTGACGGCGCCGGAAGGACTCGCCGACGGCGCGCTCGTCTTCGTCGTCGACGCAGATCGGAAGAGCCTCGCTCGCGGCTACTGGGACGCGCGCTCACCCATCGCCGTCCGCGTCCTCGCGACGAGCGCCGAGAGGCCCGCGGTCGGGCACGATCTCGAGGCCGCCGTCGACGCGCGGCTCGGCGCGGCGCTCGACCGTCGCCTGGCGTTCATCGACCGAGCCCGGACCGATGCCTTCCGCTGGATTCACGGCGAGGCCGATCGGCTGCCCGGCGTCCACGTCGACCTCTACGGCGCCGCGGCCGTCGTGCGCGCCGACGGGGCCGGCGCGCGCGCCTTCTATCACGACCTGCCGGCGCGGCTCTCGGCGGCCGCCGCCGCGCGCGGCCTGCCGCTCGCCCAGGTGGTCGAACGCGACGCCGAGGGCGGCGCCCCGGCGGCGACGGGCACCCTGCCCGGCGGCGAGCTCGAGGTGCGCGAGAACGGCCTTCGCTTCGGCGTCGATCTGGCGCGCGGCCAGAAGGGCGGCCTTTTCCTCGACCAGCGCGACAACCGCGCGCTCGTGGAGACGCTCGCGGCGGGCCGGCGTGTGCTCAACCTGTTCGGCTACACCGGTGGGTTCTCGCTCTACGCGGCGCGCGGCGGCGCCGCCGAGACGACGACCGTCGACGTCGCCGCGCGCGCCCTGGCGGCTGCGCGGCGGAACTTCGAGCGCAACGGCATGGGCGAGCTGCTGTCTACGCGCGCGCACCTCCACGCGGAGGACGCCTTCGCATTCCTCGAGCGCGCGGCCGCCGCGGGCGCCCACTTCGATCTCGTGATCTCCGATCCGCCCAGCTTCGCGCCCAGCGAAGCCGCCTTGCCCGCGGCGCTCGGGGCCTACACGCGCCTGCACCGTCTGTGCGCCGCGGTCACCGCCCCGGGCGGCACCTTGTGCGCGGCCTCGTGCTCGAGCCACGTGCGAGCCGAGGCCTTCCTCGAGACTGTGGCCGCAGGCGCGCGCGAAGCGGGCCGCACGTTCACACTCGTCGAGCTGCGCGGGGCCGCGGCCTGTCACCCTTCGTTGCCGTCTTTTCACGAAGGCGACTATCTGAAGTTCGCACACGGTCGCATATCATGAGCGCCTCATGACCCGAGGCGCGCGCGGCAAGCCGGACCCCAACGCGCTCGCCTCCGCCCGGTACAGGTGGACCCTCGGCCTGTCCCTCGCCGCCGTTCAATCGGCGTTCTACTTCGCGATCGGCCAGGCCCACATCCCGCGCTCGACGGAGCTCTTGCGCACGTGGCTCGACGACGCCATCCCGTTCTGGCCCTGGACGTCCTGGTGCTACCTGCCGCTCTACGCCGGCGTCTTCCTGATCTCGATCGCGGGGTTCCGTCACCGCGCGCTGTTCGATCGCACGGCGCGCTCGATGCTGCTCATCATGTTCGTGGGCGGGGCCTGCCACCTCCTCATCGGCGCCGAGTACCCGCGGCCCGTGCTGCACCCGCCTTACGCGGGTCCGTCGGCCGCCTTCATGGCGTGGGTCCAGCGCGTCGACACGCCCGGCAACGTCTTCCCGTCGCTGCACGTCGCGCACACGACCATGCTCTCGCTCTTGCTCATCCGCGATCGCCCCCGGCTCGGGCGCGTCGCGCTCTTCATGGCGACCCTGCTGGCGCTCTCGACGCTGACGACGAAGCAACACTTCATCGCCGACGTGATCTCGGGCTACGCCCTCGCGCTGCTGGGCATCGGGTGGGCGCTGCACGGCCTGCCACGGCCGTCGCCGCACGCGCGCGCCTGAGGTCGCCCGAGCCTCGGCGTGAGCTACTTTCGCGTCTTGGCGCGCGTGGCGCGGCTGATGGGGGCCTTGAAGTCGATGCGCTCGAAGCGCAGGCCCGTGGGCGCGATCTGCGGCTCGATGGCGTCGCCCTTGCCGACGACGACGACGAGGACGTTGTCGGGATCGAGCAGCGTCGCCGCCGCCTCCTTGGCCTGCGTCTCCTCGACGGCCCCGATCCGCAGCGCGAACTGCCGCACGTAGTCGATGCCCAGGCCATGCAGCTCGGCGCCCACGACACCGGCCGCGACGCCCGCCGCCGTTTGCAGCTCGAAGGGATAGCTGCCCGCATAGTAGCCCTTGCCCCTCGCGAGCTCGTCGGCCGTGGGGCCCTCGTTCTTCATCTTGCGGATCTCGCCGACCGCCGCGACCAGCGCCTGCCACACGTTCTCGTTCTTCGTCGAGGCCGTCACGAGGAACGCGCCGTCGTAGAGCGAAGCGCCATAGGACGAGGCGATGCCGTAGGTGAGGCCTCGCTTCGATCGCACCTCGGTCATGAGTCGCGACGAGAAGTCGGAGCCACCCAGCACGTAGTTCATGAGCGTGGCGGGGAACCACAGCGGGTCGGCGTGGCGAATGCCGCGGTGGCCGAGGAGGATCGTCGTCTGCGTCAGATCCGGCTTGTCGACGATGAGCACGCGCGTCGCCTTGAGCGCCGCCATCTTGAACGCGGGCCGCGCGGGCACGTCCCCGCGCGCCCACGGCCCGAAGGCCTTCTCGAGCTCGCCGCGCAGCCGCGCCGGATCGACGTCACCGGCGACCGCGAGGAGCGCGTTGTTCGGGCGGTAGTACGTCTTCCAGAACGTCACGAGGGACGCGCGCGTGATCTTCTGGACGTCCTCGGGCTCGAGCACCCAGCCGCGGGGGTTCTTCTCGCCGAAGAGCTGGTTGTCGAAGTGCGCCTCGGCGAGCTCGTAGGGACTGTCGAAGCGCGCCGCGAGCCCGGCCATCATCTGCTCGCGGATCTCGGCCATCTCCTTCTCGGGGAACGAGGGCCGCAGGAGCACGTCGGAGAGCAGATCGAGGCAGAGGCTCGTGTCCTTCGCGAGCACGGAGCAGCTCGCCGAGGAGCTCTCGAGGCCGGCCTGGGCCTCGAGAACGCCACCCACGAAGTCGATGGCGCGCGAGATGTCGTCGGCGCCGCGCGGCTTCATTCCACTGCTCTTGCCCTTGCCGCCCGTCGTGCCCTTGCGCAGCATGGCGGCTGTGAAGTCGGAGACGCCCAGCGTCGTGGCCCGATCCTCGTCGTAGCCGCCGGCCTTGATGGCGACGCCGAAGCTCACGACCGGCAGGTCCTTGCGGGGCACGACGATGACGTCGAGGCCGTTGGCGAGCTTCCAGCGCTCGATCTTGGGCAACGCGAGCTCGGCCGCCTTCGGCGGCGGGGGCGCCGCGATGAGATCCTTGCGATTCTGCCAGTACGCCAGCACGGGGGACGGCTTGACCTTGGGCTTCGACGCGTTTGCGTTGTCCTCGTACTCGACCTCGATCGAGGCGACGCTCCCGGGCGGCTTGGCGGCGGGCTGGGCGCACGACGCGAAGGCCGCCGCCAGCGCGACGAACACGGCAAAGAACTGAGCGCGCATCGTCATGGGCCGTCGGCCCCTTTGCCCGCGCCCGCGCCCGCGTCGCTCGCGGAGCCCGCCTCGTCCCGCCTCTCTCCACCCTTGGCGGGCGTGCTCGCGCCGCCCGCGGTGGGCTCGAGCGTCAGCAGCGTGAGGTTCGTGTCGACGAGGTACTTGCGCGCGACGCGCGTGACGTCCGCCGCCGTGACGGCCAGGTAGCGCGAGGCGCCCTTGGCGAAGTCGCGCCAGTCGCCGTGCACGTACTGATGCTGCCCGAGGTTCGTCGCGACGCCGTCGACGGTCTGCAGCTCGAAGATGAAGGCCGCCGCGAGCTGGTTCTTGGCCTTTTCGAGCTCCACCGGCGAGATGGCGCGCTCGCGCACGCGCGCCACCTCTTCGAGCAAGGCCCGCTGGACCTTGCCGGGATTTGACGCCGGCAGGTAGGCCGCGTAAGTGATGAACAGCCCCGAGTCCTCCATCGGCTCGATCAAGCCACCCGCCGCGATGGCGAGGCGGTCCTGGCGCACGAGGCGCTGATGCAGGCGCGACGACTCCCCGGCCGAGAGCGCGGAGGCCAGGACCTCGAGCGCCGGCACGTCGGCGTCGGCGGCGCGCGGGACGTGATAACCGCCGACGACGACGGGCACCTGCACCTCGAGCGCCAGCGTGTCCTTGCGCAGCGCCGTCTGCGCGGGCTCCTCGACCTTCGTGCGCGGCGGCGCGGGGCCGCGCGGCACGGGGCCGAAGTGCTGCTCGACGAGCTTGCGGACCTCGGCCTCGCCGACGTCACCGACGACGATGAGCGTCGCGTTGTTGGGCTGGTAATAGGCGTCGTAGAACTTCTGGCAATCCTCGGGACGCACCTTCTCGAGGTCCTCGATCGTGCCGATGGCGGTCCACGCGTAGGGGTGCTTCGTGTACGCGAGCAGGCGGAAGCGCTCGATGGCCTTGCCGATGGGGTTGTTGTCGATGCGCAAGCGCTTCTCCTCCTCGACGACCTTGCGCTCGGAGTCGATGGTCTCGGGGAAGAGCTTGAGCTGACGCATGCGCTCGGCCTCGAGCTGCATCGCGAAGCCGACGTAGGACGGCGGCACGGTGTCGTGATAGGCGGTGAGGTCTTCGGTCGTGAAGGCGTTGGTCTGTCCGCCCACGTCCTTGAGCAGGCGCGCGTGCTGCTCGGGCGGCACGTGCTCCGAGCCCTTGAACATCATGTGCTCGAACATGTGCGCGACGCCGCGGATGCCGACGTGCTCGTCCTTCGAGCCCACGTGGTAGAAAACCTGTACCGTCGCGATGGGCGCCTTGTGATCGGCGAGGAAGAGCACCTGCAGCCCATTGGCGAGCGTCCAAGACTTGATGTCGAGCTTGGGCGCCACCTGGACCTTGGCGCCGGTCTTCGCGAGCGCCATGGCGCCCATCAAGGCCGACGAGGCCCAAACCAGCGCCGCCAGGCGCGCGACGAGCGTCGCCGCGCGCGGCGCGCGCAAATTGCCTATCGCGGCTCGCCTCGAAGATCGTCGCTGGGGCTCGCGCGGCATCGGAATCGGGCGCCACTATGCCACGCGCCCGCCGATGACGGAAAGGCCGAGGAGCCGCGACCGGCGCGCGCATCGAGGACGACGTGCGAACGCCTCCTGCTGATATGCTCAGGCGCATGCCGGGCACCGTCGTCGTCGAGACCGTCGACAGCCGCGCGCTCGCGGACAACGCGCTCGGCGACTCGGCCGTCCGGCGCGTCGCCGTGTGGCTGCCGCCTTCGTACGCGCGCGCGGTGACGCGGCACTATCCGGTGATCTACTGGCTCGCCGGCTTCTCGGGCACGGGCGAATCTCTCTTCCATGGCCGCCCCTGGCAGCCCGGACTCGGCGAGCGGCTCGATCGGCTCGTGCACGCCGGCGCCATGGGGGAGGCCATCGTCGTCGCGCCGGACGGCTTCACCCGCTGGGGCGGCAGCCAGTACCTCGACTCGCCCGTGAGCGGCGGCCACGCGACGCACGTCGTGCGCGAGCTCGTCCCGGAGATCGATCGCCGCTTCAGGACGGTCGCGCAGCGCGACGCGCGCGCCGTCGGCGGCGGGTCGTCGGGCGGCTTCGGCGCGCTCGTGCTCGGGATGCGCCACCCCGAGGTCTTCTGCGCCATGGCGAGCCACGCGGGCGACATGTACTTCGAGCTCTCGATCTTGCCGGACATTCCTTGCTCCGCGCGCACGTTGCGCCGGCACGGGGGCGTCGAGGGGTTCCTCTCGCACTTCGAGCACGCCGTCACGAAGCGCGCCGACGACTTCACGACCATCATGATGTTGGCCTACGCGGCGGCGTACTCGCCGGACGCCACGCGCCCGCGTGGCGTCGCGCTGCCCTTCGACATCGGAACGGGCGAGCTCGACCACGCCGTCTGGCGGCGCTGGAAGGGCTTCGACCCCGTCGACCTGGCGGCGTCCCACGTCGAGGCGTTGCGCGCCATGAAGCTCATCTACCTCGACGCCGGCACACGAGACGAGCACGCGCTCGACCTCGGCGCGCGCGTGCTCGCGGCGCGCCTGCGCGCGCTCGGCGTCGCCTTCCGCCACGAGGAGTTCGACGACGGCCACCGCGGCACGTCCTACCGATACGACGTCTCGCTGCCCTTGCTCGCGGCGGCCGTGGGCGCGGAGGCGGCCCCGCGTTGAACGACGACTCCTCGACCGACGGGATACCTGCCCAGGCGTCGACCGAAGGTGCGTCGGCCCTCCGGGCCGCGCCTCGCGACGGTGACGCGCTCACGCTCACTTGCGACGATCTCGACGACGAAGGCGCAGGCCTCGCCGCGCACGTCGGCACGCGTGTTCATGTCGCGGCGGCGCTCCCGGGCGAGCGCGTCGTCGCCACCGTGACGCACGTCTCGTCCCACCGGCCCGAGGCCTGGGCGCGCCTCGACGCCATCGACCATCTGTCGCCCGATCGACGGCCGCCCGCGTGCGCCGCCTTTGGCTCTTGCGGGGGCTGTGTTTTGCAGCACCTCGACGTCGCGGCGCAGCTCGGTTGGAAGGCGCGGCGGCTCGGCGGCGCCCTCGCGGCCCACGCCGTGCTCGCCGGCGTCTCGCCCAGCGAGGG
>DASXOE010000033.1:0-2689 GCA_036494575.1 Polyangia bacterium
GGTGTGGGGGGGGGCCCACCCTTCGCCCTCCCATATCCTCCTGCGATGAGCGCAGGCGGGGAAAGCCCTCCTGCGCTCACGCGATCCGTCGCGGCGGATTCAGCGTCGTCCGCCGCGGAAGCCGCCACCGCTGTGGAAGCCGCCCCCGCCGCCGCCCGACGAGGGCAAGTGCCAGTTACCACCGCCCGACGGAGCCGGATGCCAGCCGCCGCCGGCCGGGGCCGGGTGCCAACCGCCGCCGCCCATGGGCGCGGCGCGGTAGCCTCCGCCATACGGGGCGGCACGCAACGGAGACGAGGCATTTGGCACGGGGCTGCCGCGCCAGCCGCCGCCCGCCGCGGGTGCGCCGTGCCAGGCGTTCCCCGTGCCCGTCGGTCCCCCGCGCCAGCCGCCGACTGGCGCGCCGTACGCGCCATTCGCCCGTGAGACTCCGGCCGGCGAGCCGCGCCACCCGCCCGACGCTCCCCCTCGCCAGCCCGTGGCGGGAACGCGGCCGATGGGAGGTGCCGCGCGGAAGGTTCGGAAGAACCGCCCACCCGCGTAGTACGAGGGATAGTAGCTTCGGTAGAAGAACGAGTAGTACGGCCAGTACGACCAGAAGAACGGGTCATAGGCCCCATTCCAGTAGTACCAAGGCCCGACGACCGTGAAGTACGGCGACCAAGGACGCCACCAGTGCGTGTGCGCCCCGATCATGAAGCACCACCCGCCACCGTAGGCGTCGAGGATGGGGTGCGCGCCATAGTAGCTGTACGACTCGCCCGTGTAGCCGAAGTCGTGGGGGTCGCCGATGAAGTAGTAGCAGCCCGCGTGGTACGAAAAGAGGCGCAGGTCGAAGGGCGGGTAATCGTGCATGTGCGGCGCGGCCGTCCCCTCCCAGCCGCCGCCGGGCGCCGGGTGCGGGCCGCCATAGCAATAGCCACCACCCTGCGCTTGAACGGCCGGCCCCTCGGCGCTGGGCGGGATGGGATTCTCTTGCTCTGGACCGGCGGGAGTCGCGACGCCCGCCTGCTGGTTCGGGTCGACCACCGTGATCTGCGGGCCGGCGACCTGGTCGTACTGGTCGGCGTGGGCCGACCCTTGCGAGACCAAGGGCGCGATTGCGAGAAACAAAGCGGAGAGCTTGAGATGCTGCATGGGGGCTCCCATGGAAGACAGCAGCAATTCGTGCGCCAGTTGCCAGCGTCCCAAGTCCCCAAAATTACAGCATCTCGCGCCTCTTTCAAGGGGAGGGCGTGACCGGCGTTCACAGCGCGAGTGTTGCGGCGGGCCGTATTTCAGCCTAGCTTCCCGCCATGTCGTCGCCGCCCATCGAAACTCAGCTCACTGACCTCCTCAAAGGGGCCATGCGCGGCAAGGACGCCCGCACGGCGGACTGCATCCGCATGATCAAGACCAAGCACATGGAGCGCCGCACGGCGGCGGGGTTCAAGGGGCCGCTCGACGACAGCCTCTGGCTCGACGTCATCGCCAGCTACCAAAAGCAGCTGCGCAAGTCCCGCGAGGAGTACGTCGCCGTCGGGGAGCGCGGGGCCGACGCGCTGCCGCAGCTCGACTTCGAGATCGGCTTTTGCGCGCGCTTCTTGCCCAAAGCCGCCTCCGACGACGAGGTGCGAGTGACAGTGCGCGAGACGCTGGCGCGTCTGGGCGCCTCTGACCCGAAGCAAGCGGGGCGGGTCGTCGGCGAGATCATGAAGGCCAACAAGGGCAAGTTCGAGCCCTCGGCCGTCAAGCGCATCGTCGACGAAGAGCTCGTCGTGAAGGGCTGAGACGCGTCGGCCACGCCTGGCGGCCGGGAGGGCTTCGCGCGGACGCTCTGTCAGGCGCCGGGGAGAGCGCGCATGTACGCGACCAGATCGGGCGCGAGCGGGCTCTCGACGGTGATGGGCGCGCGTGTGGCCGGGTGCGGGAAGACGATGCGGTGCGCGTGCAGCGCGTGGCGCGGCAGACCGTCGAAGGACTCGAGGAGCTCGGGCGTCACGCCCTCGTCGCAAGCGCGCATGAACAGCGCCTCGCCGGCCCCGTAGAGCTTGTCGCCCACGAGGGGGTGCCCGAGCAGCGCGAAGTGGACGCGGATCTGGTGCTGGCGGCCGGTCTCGGGGCTCGCCTCGACGAGCGCGTGCGCCGCGAACCGGCGTACGACGCGAAAGCGCGTCACGGCCACCAAGCCGCGGCCCGGCGGCGCCCGACCCATGAGGAGGTGCGTCTTCGTGTCGAGGAGCGCGAGCGGCCAATCGATGACGCCTTCGTCGGGCGGCGCGCCCTTGACGAGCGCGAGATACGTCTTTTGGACCTGGCGCCGCGCGAAGCCCACCTTGAGGAAACCGGCGGCCTCGCGCGTGCGCGCCACGAGCAGGACGCCCGAGGTCTCGCGATCGATGCGGTGGGCGATCTGCATGGGCTCTTCGGGGTAGCGCTCGCGCAGGATCGCCGTGAGCGTGTTGCGCCAGAACTTCGCCGTCGTGTGCATCGGCAGCCCGGCCGGTTTGTCGATGGCGAGCACGACGTCGTCCTCGTAAAGGATCGAGAACGTGCGCGGCACGGCAGGCTCGACGGGCGCGGGCCGGCGCAAGAGGATGATCTCGCCCGCCCGCACCGCGGATGACGGCCGCGCGCGCCGTCCGTCAGGAAACGAGATCTGCTCGCGAATGATGCCCTGGATCTTCGTGCGCGACAGGCGCCCGATGCG
>DASXOE010000034.1:0-16917 GCA_036494575.1 Polyangia bacterium
CAGTTGCTGCTGTCGATCGTCGTGTCCGTGCAGATGGCGGAGCAAAGAACCTCGCTGTGTTGGCAGCCGCCGCACGCCGAGCCGCTGCAGGTCTGACGGGCGTAGTAGATGAGCTGGATCTCGGAGGCGCTCAGCACGCGGCTGTAGGCGCGCAGCTCGTCGATGGTGCCCTTGAGATAGCTGTTCATCGTCCCGGCCGGGCCCGGCTTGGCGCCTGGGATGTAAGTGGACCAATAGTCGGTGACACCCGACGGCGAATAGGTCACCGTCGCCATCGCCGACAGGACGCCGTCGACGTAGAACTTCTCCGTTCCGCTGCCAGAAGGGTCATAGGTGAGCGCCAGATGGTGCCACGCATTGAGCGAGACGGCCGCCGAGACGGACGTGATGCTGGCGCCGTTCCAGAGGCCGCCGTAGACCGTGGACCCGATGATGCTGAGGAACGGTATGTTCCAGTTCCCGGGCGGAGATGACTGTGTCACACCGAAGATCGGGCCGTTGGTGGTCGAGGTGGCATAGACCCACGCGCTGACCGATAGCGTGTTGTTCGAGCCGAACCAGGTGCCGATAGGCCCCTCCGCGTAGCTCGAGGTGCCGTTGAACGTCAGGGCATCGCCGACGTAGCCCGAGGTGGTCCAAGTCGGGCTGCCGGTCAGGGTGGCCGTGCGAACGTTCCCAGAGGTGTCCGCGGTGGTGCTGCCCATGCCGTCGCTGAGCGGCCAGTGCGCCAGCAGGCCGCTGTCGACTCCCGTTGGCGTGGGCGCGCCGCAGGCAACCGCGCACCCGCCGCAGTTGTTCGCATCCGTCGTGGTGTCGACGCAGAAGGTACTGCAATCGGTGCCCGAGGCGCAGTTGCACACGCTCGCGATGCAGCTCTCACCGAAAGAGGTGTTGCAGGTGATGCCGCAGCCGCCGCAGTTGTTGCCGTCGGTGGCGGTGGTGACGCAGCTGCCGCTGCACGCCACCTGCCCCGCGGGGCAGGCCGCGCAGGTGCTGCCGCTGCAGGCCAGCCGGGCCGTGTAGAGCGACGACACTTCGCCGGCGCTGAGGACGCGGTTGTAGGCGCGGACCTCATCGACGATTCCGTCGAGATAGCTGTTCATCGCGTTGACGGGACCCGGCTTCGAGCCGGGGATATAGGTGGACCAATAGTCGCTCACCCCCGAGTTCGAGTAGGTGCCCGTGGCGGTCGCCGCCTGGGTGCCGTCCACGTAAAATCTGGTCGTCGGGCTGCCCGCCGGATCGTAAGTGAGGCTCACCATGTGCCAAGCGTTGAGCGAGACCGTCGCTGACACCGCCGTGTTGTTGTAGATCCAGCCGTAGACCGTGGATCCGATGATGCTGAGGAACGGCATGTTCCAGCCTCCGGGTGGCGAAGAGTTCGTCACGCCGACGATGGGGCCGTTCGTGGTCGAGGTCGCGTAGACCCACGCGCTGACGGACAGCGTGTTATTCGCGCCGAACCAGGTGCCGATGGGCGCCTCGGCGTAGCTCGAGGTGCCATTGAACTGGAGCGCATTGCCCGAGTAGCCCTCGACCCAAGCCGGACTGCCCGTCAAGGTGGCGTTGTTGTTGTTGCTCGTGCCATCGGCCGAGGTCGCTCCGGAGCCCTCGTTCAGATGCCAAAGGCCGAGTAGGCCACTGTCGATCGACGACGCGATCGACAGTGGGCACGTCGTGCCGCAGCCGCCGCAGTTCCCAGAATCGGTGGCCGTCGTCTGGCAAATGACGGGCACGACCACGCCGACGACGATGAGCCCGTTCGAGCCCGCGCCCATCGTGTGGGCGAAGGTCAGGCCGCTCGCCCCCGTGCCCGTCGCGGTGGCGTCCACCGAGACACCGCCAGCAGCAGCAGCCGGCCGCGGCAGGCCCAGGTTCGTGGCCACCGCGCCCGCGAAGAAGAGCGCGGCGACGATCAGCCGGTGTTTCCGGCGGTGCGCGCTGGCGATCATACCGAGCAGGAGCACGATCTGCAGGCCGGTCCGGCCGCGCGAGTGGTCGACCAAAGCGCAACCACCCATGCTGTCGTCGGCCTCTCCCTTGGCCTTCCACGCAGTGGCGGCGCCGCCGTCGGCGCCTTGGATCGTGGGGACGGGGGCCTGCGCCGGTGTCGAGTCGCCGACGGCGATCGGGCTGGCGGGCCCGTACCACTTGAAAGAGCCGTCGAGGTTGACGTCCTTCAACCAGTACGAGACGGGGCCGTTCCATCCGGTCGTGTCGTCGGCCCACGCATAGGAAGACGACTTCCCCGACAGGGCGTCGCCCGGAATCAGGTCGGTGTTCAGCTGGACCCTCGCGCCGCCACCGTCGCTGCGGTACACGAAGAAACCCGCGGATTTTGGCTCGTAGCCGCCCTGCCATTGCAAAAGGACGCTGTCGGCCCGCCAGGTCGCCGTGAAGGAATCGATGCCCACCGCCGTCAGCGCGGTCGAGGCTTTGATGGGCACCGCGGCCAGGGCCCAGTCGGCGCTCGGGATGCTCCAGCTCATGGTCACGGGCGTGGCCTGGCCGGCGGCCGTGCTGGAACCGATGACCACGGGGCTTATGCCCGTCGAGGTGTTGTTGGTGCGGCGGACGGTCTGATTCCCGGTGACCGTCGGCGTGGTCGATCCGACCGCGCCCAGCACGTCGTAGATGGGCTCGCCGAGGGCGCTCGTGACGGACACCGAGGGCGTCGCGCTGGTACCGATCGCGCTCGCCAGCGTCCCGAGCGGCGTGGTCTGGTCGACGCCGGTGAAGGACATCGAGGTGGCCGTGACAGCGACAGCGTCCGTCGCGGTGACCACGACGTTGTGAGCGCCCGACGCCGGCGCTTTGAGGTACCAGATCTCGCTGCGAACGGTGCCGTTCGTCGCCGACCCGTACAAGGTCATCGAGACCCCGTTGTAGGTCACCGATGTCGAAGAGCCACAGGCGGTGGTCGCGCCGCCGCAGACCGCGGCGCGCGCGTCGCGCGGCGCCAGGGCACCAAGGCCCAGAACGGTGACGAACAGCGCTCCCCAAGGCACTCTGCACTTTGGAAGGAGCATCCGACGCCTCAATCGGCCGACGGGTGCCATCTCTGTAGGAGCAACGGTCTCCAGAAACGCCGGCCGGACGCCGATGCAAGGCCCGCATGATCAGACGGCCGTTCGTGCTGGCCGGAGTGGCCCTTGGTGCCGGCATCCTCGCCGGGTCCACCTGGGCCGCGACGCCCACGCCGGCGCAGCTTCGGCAGCTGGACCTGGCCAGTCATCCGGCCGTCAAGCTCCTGGTGCGGCAGACCGGGTGGGTGCGCGTGTCCCAGCCCGAGTTGCTGGCCGAGGGTCTCGACCCGAACGTGGACGTGGACGCGCTGCAGCTCTTCGCCGACGGGGTCGAACAGCCGCTTCAGCTCACGGGCAACGGCGACACCGTCTTCGACGCCGACGAGGCCATCGAGTTCTACGCCGAGGGCCGCGACAGCCTCTGGACGGACACGCAGACCTACTGGCTCGTGACCGGCGCCGCTGGCCTCCGCGCGCCGAAGGTCGAGCACGCGAAAGGCGGCGCGCCGCCGGCCTCCTTTCGAGCCACTCGGGCGGAGCGCGGTCACTCGATGTACTACACCGCGCTGCTCAACGGCGACGAGAGCAACTTCTTCACGGCCGCCATCGGCACCGCCGTCTTCAAGCAGACGGTGACCACCCGCCATCCAGCCGCGCCCTCCAACGCCACGCTCCGGCTTTTCTTGCAGGGCGCAACCACGGGAGACCACCAGCTGCCCGTGGCGGTGAACGGCACGTCCGTCGGAACCTGCGCCTTCACGGGCCAGGTCGCCTACACGTGCGCGCTGCCCCTACCCCAGCTCACCGACGGCGACAATGACGTCACGCTCTCGGCGCAGGGCGCGGCGCCAGACTTGTCGGTGCTGGGCACGGTCTCCATCGAGTACGACCATCCGTACACCGCCGACCAGGATGCGCTCACGCTGACGGCGCCCCCCGGGACGCGCTTGTCCCTGGACGGATTCTCCAGCGCCGACATCCGCGTCATCGATCTGACCAATCCGGCGAGGCCGGTCGAGCTCGTGGCGAGCGTGACCTTCAACGGCCTCACCTTCACGGCCAGCCTCGATACGCCAGGCGATACGATGGATCACACGTTGTACGCCTTCACGGACGCGGGCGTGGGCCGGCCGTTCTCAGTGGCGGCCAGCCGGCCCTCGACCTTGTCCCAGCCGCAGGACGGCGGCAGCGAGCTCGTCATCCTCTCGCCCGCCGCCTTCCTGGCGGCCGCGCAGCCCCTGGCGCAGCGCAGACGCCAGGAGGGCTGGACGGTGGCGCTGATCGACCTTCAAGACGTCTACGACGCCTTTGGCGGAGGCGACAAGACGGCGTTCGCCGTCCGCGACTTCCTCCAGTACGCACACGAGCACTGGCGGAATCCTCCGGGTTTCGTTCTCCTCGTGGGGGACGCCTCCTTCGATCCTCGCAACTTCCTCGGCCAGGGCGACTTCGATTTCGCGCCGACGAAGCTCATCGACACGCGGGAGATGGAGACGGCGTCCGACGATTGGTTCGTCGACTGGAACAGCGATGGTGTTCCCGACATCGGAATGGGGAGGCTGTCGGTCCGGACCAGCGACGAAGCGACCCTCGTCGTGAACAAGATCCTCGGCTACACGGGCACCGATGACCTGCCACGGGGGGGGCTGTTCGTGGCCGACCTGAACAGCGACGGGTTGGATTTCGAACAGACCAGCCAGCTGAGTGCGGCGGCCGTATCGGACTTCATGCCTGTCGACCGCTACTTCCGCAGTCAATCGGGTTCAACGCCCGCTGGGTTGCTGGCGAAGCTGAACAGCGGCCCCTTCCTGGTGAACTACGTCGGACACGGATCGGTCGAGGTATGGGACGGGACGCTCACGGGAGCCGACGCCACGGCGCTGACGAATCAACATCTGTCCATCTACGTCAGCGTGAACTGCTTGAACGGCTTCTTTCAGGATGTCTACACGCAGAGCCTGGCGGAGACGCTGCAGAAGGCGCCGTCCGGAGGCGCGGTTGCCGTCTGGGCGTCGTCGACGTTGACTTCGTTCGACCGCCAGGCGGCTCTCAATCAGGAGTTCTTGAAGAGGCTGACCCGGACCTCACTGGGTGAGGCCGCGATGGCCGCGAAGGCGGCTGACGGAGACCTGGACACCCAACGAACCTGGATCCTCTTCGGCGATCCCACCCTGTTCGGGAAACCACGTGTGCCGCCAGGCGATGCCGGCGCGACGGACGGCGCTCCCGAGGATGGGAACACGGACGGGCCTGCGGAGGCCGGCGGGGCCTCGGACGGAGGCGCGGGCGACGCCGACTCAGGTGGCGGCAGCTCTTCCGCCGACGGCGGCGCTCACGGCGCCGACTCGAGCCGCGACACCAGCCCGGACGCCCCCGGTGAGGCTTCGGTTGGCGCCGGATGCGGATGTCAGCTCATGGGCAGGTCCGCGCCTCCGGCTCCCGGCCTCGCGCTCACGGTTCTGCTGGTCGCGATGCTGGGTCAAAGGCGCCGAAGGCGGCGAGCTCCCAGGTCCTCGCACGTCCGGCCTCAAGTTTTACGCCCGAAGCTCTGATGTGGGAGGCTGACGTGCAACTCGACATCCCCTTACGAAAGACCCCTGGCTTCGTGAGCAGGTGCATCGGAGACGACACGATCATCGTGCCCGTGCGGGGAGGAGTGGGCGATCTGGAGGCCATCTTCACGCTCAATCCCGTCGGCAGAACCATCTGGGAGCGCATCGACGGGAATACGTCGGTGATCGGGTTGGCCGACGCGGTCTCGCAACAATATGAGATAGACCAGGCCACGGCCGCGGCGGACGTCGCGGAGTTCGTCGACCTGCTGGCGGCGAAGGGCCTCCTCACCAGCGAGGGCCTGAGCCCATGATCGCGGCCCCGCGAAGCTACGGCGACTTCAGCGCGGCCCTCCACGGCAAGGCGCGCGGAAATCGCCTGCCCGTGAACGGCACGATAGAGGTCACCCATCGCTGTCCGCTGGAATGCGCGCACTGCTACAACAACCTCCCGGTGGGCGACGCGGAGGCGCGGCGCCGGGAGCTCAGCACCCAGGAGCTCTGTCGCATCATCGACGAGATCGCGGATGCGGGGGGACTGTGGCTGCTCTTCACGGGCGGCGAGATCTTCGCGCGCAAGGACTTCCTCGAGATCTACACGCACGCCAAGCAACGCGGCCTGCTCGTCACGCTGTTCACGAACGGCACGCAGATCACGGCCGCCATCGCCGACTACCTGGTCGAGTGGCGTCCATTCTCGATCGAGATCACGCTCTACGGCCGCACCGCAGAGACCTACGAGCGCCTGACCGGCATCCCCGGTTCGTTCGAGCGCTGCATGCGCGGCATTCGCCTGCTCAAGGAGCGCGGCCTGCCGCTCAAGCTCAAGACCGTGGCCGTGACGATCAACCGCCACGAGATCAGCGACATGCAGCGCTTTGCCGAGGAGGAGCTGGGCGTCGAGTTCAAGTTCGACGGAATGATCAACGCCCGCATCGACTGCTCGCACAGCCCGCTCGAGGTGCGGCTCACGCCCGCCCAGATGGTGCAGCTCGACATGGAGGATCCCAGCCGATACGAGGAGTGGGGCAAGCTGGTCAAGAGTCGCGCGGCCGGCCCGGCGCCGGCCAGCGACGAGGTCTATCACTGCGGCGGCGGCATCAGCGCCTTCGCGATCGATCCCGAGGGCAAGCTGAGCATCTGCGTGCTTTCCCAGAAGGACATGTTCGACCTGCGCGAGGGCAGTTTCAAAGAGGGTTGGGACCAGTTCCTGGCCAAGGTGCGCCAGAAAAAGATCACGCGCCACACCAAGTGCAACGACTGCCGCATTCGCGAGCTGTGCTCGGCCTGTGCCGCCACCGCGGAGCTGGAGCACGGCGATGCCGAGGCCCCCGTCGAGTTCTTCTGCGAGGTGGCGCACCTGCGCGCCCATGCGGTCGGATTTTCTCCGCCCGCGCACGGCGACTGCGCCTTCTGCGAAGGAGGCAGCGGCCACGCGCATCTGCTGGATGAGCTCGCCGCTGTCAAACGCGGCGAGCGGGGCGCGGCCAGCGCGCGCGACAAACGTGCCTCGCCCGGCCGGTCCCTGAAGGTTCTCGGGGCCGCGTCGACGGCGTCGGGCTCCTCGTGCGGGAGCGGCGGATGCGGCTCCTGCAGCGCCGAGACGACACGAGGCCAACCGTGATTCCAACCGATCAACCACCGGCGGGCCCCGAACAGAGGCGGAAGCCCTACGAAAAGCCCACCCTTTCGGAGGTCGCCCTCAGGCCGGACGAGGCCGTCCTCGGGAATTGCAAGACGGCGGCGGTGTCGGGGCCGGCCCAGGCGGACTGCACGTTCTTCGTGGGCTGCTCCTCGGTCGGATCGTGAGCACGCGCTGCACGCTCGACATCGCCGGCATCTCGATCGCGCTGTCTTCGGAGGCCGACCTCCCGATCGAGGCCGAAGGCTCGGCGCGCAAGTTCGTCTGCGCCGACACCGTTCCGGAGCGCGACGCCGAAGTTCGGATCCACGCCGCGTGGGGCGATCCCCGAGAGCCAGCGGCCACTGACCTCGCGTTCGACTCGGGCAAAGGCCTGTGGCGATTCTACCGGCCACGGAGCGGCCCTTGCTTCGCGTTCACCTCGCCTGCGCTCGGCCCGCTGCCCTACCAGCTCGCCTCTTTCAGCGACGACTTCACGCGCGGGGCGGTGCAGATCCGCCGCGAGGTCTTCGGGGCGCGTCTGCCCCTCTATCCACTGCACTACCCTCTCGACGAGGTCCTGATGGTGCACCTGCTGGCGCAAGGCCGCGGCGTGGAGGTTCACGGCAGCGGCGTCATCCTGCCCGACGGTCGGGGCATGCTCTTCGCGGGACAGTCCGGCGCGGGCAAGACCACCCTGTCGAGGATGTGGCTCGCCGAGGAGGGCGTGAAGATTCTCAGCGACGAGCGCATCATCGTGCGCAAGGAAAACGGCTGTCTGTGGATGTATGGAACGCCCTGGCACGGCGACGGCTACATCGCAAACCAAGGCCGCGCGCGCCTGAGCCGAATCTTCTTCCTGCGACACGGCGAGCGCAACGAGCTGGTGACGGTCGCGCGCTCGCAGGCGGTGGCCCGGCTCTTCTCTTGCGGCTTCGCGCCGTTCCACGACGCCGCGGGCTTGGACTTCAGCCTGCAGTTCCTCGACGACGTCTCCCGCCTGTGTCCCCCCGACGAGCTGAGGTTTCTCCCTGATCGCAGCGCGCTGGACTTCGTCAGGGCCAACTGAGCCCGCCAAGAGTCTGACGCGACGACCGCCGAATGCGTCCGTCAAGCTGTAGCTAAAAACCGCGATGTTATTGGGTGACACAAATGGCGTCGGGTCACTCGGAGATATTCAGCCAGGTCGTGCGCGGCCTTCTCGAGGACGGATTGAGCGTCCGTTTTCGCGCGAGCGGTCGCAGCATGCTGCCCGCGCTGCGTGACGGCGAATACTTGATCGTTGCGCCGGGGCGCGCCGCGGACATAGACATCGGCGACGTCGTGCTCTGCGACACGCGTCGAGGACCCGTCGCTCATCGTGTTCAGTCCGTCCAACGACGCGCCGACGGAGAGAAACAATTCACCCTCCGCGGCGATGCGTCGTCGGAGTGCGATCGTCCCGTCGCCGCGCCGCAGGTGCGCGGGAGAATCGTGAGCGTCGAACGCGACGGCCGACGCGTTAGCCTCGGGATCACGGGTGGCCGGCTGGCACGCCTGGCCCTCACGGCGGCGCTGCGGATGCGCCCGGTTCTCGTCGCGGCGGCCAAGTCCTGGCTCGCGCCTTCGCGTGTCGTCCGAGCGGGGTGACTGCAGGTTCGTTTCTGGTTTCAGCCCCCGCGGCGCAGGGCGACCGCGCGGCGATATAGGCCCTCGTAGAGGTTCGCGGCGCGCCCCCAAGAAAAGTCCTGGCGCATGGCGCGGTCGCGCATGATCTCGATGTGGCGCGGCCGATCGAACCAGGTCGACACGGCCCACCCGATCGTGTTGGCGAGCGCCTCGGGGTGCAAGTCGGCGAAGACGAAGCCCGTGCCCTCGGCCGTGGCCTCCTGGTAGTTCGCCACCGTGTCGACGAGCCCGCCTGTGGCGCGCACGATGGGCAACGTCCCGTAGCGCAGGCTGTACATCTGGTTGAGGCCGCACGGCTCGAAGCGCGACGGCATGAGGAAGAAGTCCGCCCCCGCCTCGATGCGGTGCGCGCGTCCATTGTCGAAGCTCAGCCAGGCCCGGAATCTGTCGCCGCGGTGGGCGTCGACGTAAGCAAAGAAGCGCTGCGCGTCGTCGTCGCCCGTGCCGAGCAGCACGATCTGCACGTCCCAGCCGAGCACGCGGTCGAGCGCGTGCGCGAGGACGTCGAACCCCTTTTGCGGCGTGAGCCGCCCGACGATGCCGAAGACCGGCACGTCGGGCCGCACCGCGAAGCCTGCCTCGTTCTGCAGGGCCGCCTTGCAGGCCGCCTTGCCGCGCGGGTGGTCGGCGTCGAAGGCGGCCGGCAGGTGGCGGTCGGCCGCCGGGTTCCACTCGTCGACATCGATGCCGTTCAGGATGCCCGCGAGGGCGCCGCCGCGCGCCGCCAGCACGCCGTCGAGGCCGTTGCCGTACTCGGGCGTCTGGATCTCGCGCGCGTACGTCGGGCTCACCGTGGCGAGCAGCGTGCTGTGGTGGAGCGCCGCCTTCGTGACGTTGAGCGAACCGAAGTGCTCGAACTCGGCGGCGTTGTAGTGCTCGCGCCCGAGCCCCGTGATGAACATGCCGCCGCCGTCGAAGACGCCCTGGTACGCGAGGTTGTGGATCGAGTAGATGGTCGCCGCGCCGTGCAGCGGCTTTGCCCACTCGAAGGTGTTGACGAAGACCGGCACGAGCGCCGTCTGCCAGTCGTTGGCGTGGATGACGTCGGGTATGAAGCCGAGCGCCTTGCACACCTCGAGCGAGCCGCGCGACAGGAACGTGAAGCGCTCGAGGTTGTCGGGGTAGCCCTCGGCGGGCGGGCCGTAGAGGTACGGCCGATCGAAGTAACGGTTGTATTCGAGGCAGTAGACCGGGACCTCGCTGCCGGGGAGCTTGCCCACGCGCACGCGCGCGCGCGCCGTGCCCCACCACATGGGCACGTCGAGCATCCCGTCGAGGACCTCGAGCTCACTCCACGGCATGCCGGCATAGAGCGGCATGACGACGCGCACGTCGATGCCGAGCGCGTGGAGGGCCTTGGGCAGCGCGCCCGCGACGTCGGCCAGCCCTCCCGTCTTGGCGAAGGGCGCGCACTCCGACGCCACGAAAAGCACCTTGAGCGGCGCCGACGAGGCCGCCACGGGAGGCTCGACGCGCGCGGGCGTCGCCTGCGTCCGGCGCGGTTTCGTCGTCGCTCTCGGCACGCGGCTCAGCTCGCGTAGATCCGATAGTCGATGTTCGGGAAGATGTTGTTGCGCGCCTCTACGTCGGCCAGCCATGGCTCGCTGACCTTGGCCGACCTGACGTCGTCGTAGAGCTTGTTGAACTGGAGGATGTGCTCGTTGATGCGCCGCGTGGCGTACGGGACCGTCGTGCCCGTCTTCATGATGAAGGTCCAGTCGCTCGACTGTGCGAGCATGAGCTCCCGCGCCGCCTGGTTGAGCGCGCGCATCGTGAGCGGATCCGCCGCGGGGTGCCGGCGCGCCAGCTCCACCATGCGTTCGCCCGCGACGTGCAGGTGCCGGTACGTCCAGGCGTTGGTCTCGTTGAGCCAGTGCTCGTTGTAGCCGCGGAACCCCCAGGAGGACGCGCACGGCGTCGCCACCTGGTTCGTGGCGTGGCGCTCGAGGTAGTCCCCCGGCGTGAGCGTCTCGATGACGTCCTGGTCGAAGTGGAACTGCCGAAAGAGGTTGTCGAGGAAGATCGGCCCCTCGTACCACCAGTGCCCGTAGAGCTCGGCGTCGTACGGGCTCACGATCAGGGGCGGCCGATCCATGTCGCCGCGCAGGCGCTGCGCCTGCTTCTCGCGGTTGCCGCGGAAGTGCGACGCGTGCAGGCCGGCCTTGCCGCGCGCGATTTCCGGATCGTAGACCCACTTGTCGTGCAGCTGGTCGTGCGTGATGGCGTGGTACTTGATCCCAGTGTAGATGCGATGCCCCTCGGGGTGGATGTACGGCTTGATGTACTCCATGGGCAGGTCGAAGCCGATGTCGCGATAGAAGTCGCGGTAGTGCTTGTCCCCCGGGTAGCCCTCCTTGGCGCTCCACACCTGCTCGGAGGACTCGAGGTCGCGGCCGAACGCCGCCACGCCGCTCGGACAGTAAATGGGCGCGTAGGCGCCGTAGGCGGGCCGCCGGTCGGCGAACAGGATGCCGTGCGTGTCGACGAAGAAGTAGCGGATGGCCGCCTCGCGCAGCAGCTCGTCGACGCCGGGGACGTAGCCGCACTCGCCGAGCCACATGCCGCGCGGGCGAAAGCCGAAGTGCCGCTCGTAGAGCTCGGCGGCGACGTGCACCTGGGCGCGGATGTTCGCCCAGTTGCGATCCATGAGCGGGAAGAACGCGTGCGTCGCCGTCGACGTGATGACCTCGACGCGCCCGGCCTCTTGCAGCCATTTGAAGGCGCGCACGAGGTCGCCCTCGTGGGAGCGCCAAGTGTCGCGCAGCGAGCGGAAGCGATCGTTGTACATGTGCGCGAGCCGGTTGTAGTGCGGCTCGGGGCGCGTGCGCTCGATCTCCTTCTCGGCGAGCTCGATGAGCTTGTCGAGGTGCTGCGCGTAGCGCAGCTTGAGGAGGTCGTCCGTCAGCATCGTGATGAGCGGCGCCGACAGCGAGACCGTGCAGCGATACGGGACGTGATCGCGGATGAGGCCACCCATGACCTGCACGAGCGGCAAGTACGTCCCCGTGATGGCCTCGTAGAGCCACTGCTCCTCCATGACCGTCGGGTCCTCGGGGTGACGGACGAAGGGGAGGTGGGCGTGGAGGACGAGCGAGAAGTAACCGGTCGCCATCAGGGTCAGGTCTCCGGCCACGGATAGGCCGAGTCTCCGGCCGGAGGCACGGGCCCGCCACCGCCCGAGGTGTCTTCGCCGGCGGCGCCGAGCCGACCCGCCACCAGGCGCTCGGACGCGCCGCCGAGACGCCGCTCGCTCGCGCCCCCGAGGCGGCGCTCGCTCGCGCCGCGGTAGAGCCGCTCGCTCGCCCCGCGGTAGAGCCGCTCGCTCGCCCCGCGGTAAAGGCTCTCGCTCGCGCCCAGCATCCAGACCTCGGAGCCGCCGCGATAGAGAAGCTCGCTCGCGCCCATCCAGCGCCGTTCGCTCGCGCCCACGAGCCGCCAGGCGGAGCTGCCGGGCCCGACTGGCTCCCACACGCCCGTGACCGCCGGGTCGCGCTCGAAGCCGCCCGGCATCTCGACGGTGCGGCGGTACTCCCACGTCGCGAGCACGCGACGCTCGGCGCGCGCGCCCAAGCCGCGAATGACCACCTGCCAGGGGCCGTAGACGACGTGCACGACGCCGTCCTCGCTGCGCATCGAGACCTCGCCGGTCTCGTGGCGCTCGACCATCGACGGCACGTCCATCGGATACTCGAACGGTCCGGCCTGCCACTCCGTGCGGAACACGGGCCCGATCCACTCGATGCGGCCGACCTCGAGGTGGGCGCCGGCGTCCGAGACCTCGCGCCACTCGACGCCGGCCTCGCCCGCGGGCGCGCCGCCCGGGACGGGAAAGCCCGCGCCGTCTGTCCAATCGCGCCAATCGCGCCAGCCGCGCCACGCGCCGCCACCGCCGTGGCCGTCGGGGCGAGGCGGGCCTCCCGCGACGGGCTCGCCCACCTGGCCCGTGGCCGTGCGAACCGTGAGCCACTCGATCCGTTCGGCCGGCGCGGGCGCCTCGCGCGCGAAGTCGACGCGGCCCGAGCGCATGATCCTGACGAAGTAGCCCTCGGACGACTTGAGCCCGATCTCGACGCACGCGGTGGACGACGGCTTGCCAACATCGAAGAACCACTGCCGCACGTCGCGCCCGACGCCCTCGTCGAAATAGCTGTGCGCGTTGGTGCCGTCGAACAACCGGCCCGTGATGTCGTAGACGCGCAGGTTGAGCCAGGCGCCCGGCCCGCCGCCGCCGAGCTGCTTGCGCGCGGCCTCGATGGCGTCGTCGGTGACCTCCCAATAGGCGTAGAGGTGGCGCGGGTCGACGGCCATGGCCGTCACGCGATCGCCGCCGTATCCCCAGGGGATGGTGCGCGGCGGTTGGCTCTCGACGACCTCGGGGCCGAGGTCGAACTTCGCGGCCAGCGATCCCGTCGGAGCCTCACCCGTCGGGTCTGCACCCGGATCACCCCCGCGGCTGGACGCAGAAGCGGTGGCGCGCGATCCCTGGGCCGCATCGAGCGCCGCGGCGACGCGCCCCGCGAGCGCGTCCTTCGCGAGCTTCGTCACCCCCGACACGCCGAGCTGGCGCGCAAACCCGAGCAGCTGATCGCGCGAACAGCTCCGCAGAGCGCGCCCGACGTCCTCGACGCCGCCTGGGCTCAAAGGATCCTGCTGCCCGATGAGGCCCAGGATTTGTTTCGCGATCTCGACAGTTTCGGCTGAGGGAGGTGACACGGCGCGCTCGGTGCCGACAGCTTAGTCCCTCATTCGCCGACGCAGCGGAAAAAAGCAGCGCAAAAAATTCGTCGGCGATCTCGGCGCGGCGACGCGTAAGCTTCGCCGCCAATGAGCGCGTCCCGCAGCTGGGTGCAGGAGATGGAGTCGGTCTATCTCTACCGCGCGCTCGCCGAAGCCGAGCCGGCGCCGGAGCGCCGCGCGCTGTTCGCGCAGCTCGCGCGCGAGGCCGAGTCGCAGGCCGAGATCTGGTCCGCGGCGGCGGCGCGCGCCTCCGAGGCGTTGCCCACGCCCTTCGTACCCAGCGTGCGCGCGCGCGTCGTCGCCGCGCTCGCGCGCCTCATCGGGCCCGTGCGGCTGCGGCCCGTCCTCGCGGCCATGAAGGTGCGCGGCCTCTCGATCTACAGCACGTCGAAGAGCGGGCACGCCATGCCCACCTCGACCGAGGAGATCGGCCTTCGCCATCGCGGCGCCGCGACGGGAAATCTGCGGGCCGCCGTCTTCGGCGTCAACGACGGTCTGGTCTCGAACGCGAGCCTCATCCTGGGCGTCGCCGGGGCGACGAGCGCCGGGGGAGCCGGCGCCTCGGGGCACGCCGTGCTGATCTCGGGCGTCGCGGGGCTGCTCGCGGGTGCCTTCTCGATGGCCTCGGGAGAATACGTCTCCGTGCGCTCGCAGCGCGAGATGCTCGAGCGCCAGATCGCGGCCGAGCGCGACGAGCTCGCGCAGTATCCCGCCGAAGAGGCCGCCGAGCTCTCACTCATCTACCAGGCCCGCGGCTTGCCGCGCGAAGACGCGGATCGCATGGCCGAGCGCATCGTCGCGCACCCGGAGTACGCGCTCGACGCGCTCGTGCGCGAGGAGCTCGGCCTCGATCCGGCGGTGCTGGGCTCGCCGTGGGGCGCCGCCATCGCGTCGTTCTTCTCGTTCTCAACGGGCGCGCTCATCCCCCTCGTCCCCTTCCTGTTCGTCTCCACCTCCCGCGCGCGCGCGGCGCTGCCCATCGCGGTGAGCCTCACGGCGGCAGCGCTGTTCGGCGTGGGCGCGGCCATGAGCCTGTTCGCGGGTCACGGGGCCGCTCGCGGCGGTGTGCGCATGCTCCTCATCGGCGCCGCCGCCGCGACGGCGACGTTCTTCATTGGTCGCGCGCTCGGCGTCGCCGTCGGTTGAGCCGCCGGCCGGGCCCGCGACGGCGCGCTACGAGCGCCCGGCGCGACAGGCCCAGAGCTGGCGCCGGAGCGCGTCGGCGTCGAGACCCTCGCCGATGAGCACGAGCTCCGTGCGGCGTGGGCCGGCTTCCCAGGGCGCGCCCAGGCGCAGGCTCGTGCGGGCGCCCGCGCGCTCGAGAAACGCGCGGCGCGGCTCGCTCGCGAGGCTCACGAAGCCCTTCGCGCGCACGAGCGCCGGGCCGAGGCGGTCGACGATCTCCATGAGCGGCTCGGCGAGCAGCGGCTCGTCGCCGGTGAAGGCCACGGCCGCGAGCTGGCCGTGCGCGTGAGGTGCGTGCGCGGCGGCGCGAGGCGACCGCGCGACCGCACGCGTCGCGAGCAACCAGGGCACGAGGGCCGCCGCGCCTTCCTCGGTGTCGGGGAAGCTGGCGCGCTCGGCGGCCGGGTTTCGCAGCGCGAGCGCGCGGTGCAGCGCCAGCGCCTGCTCGGGCGTCGCGAGATCGAGCTTCGTGAGGAGGATGCGGTCGGCGGCCTCGACCTGCGCGCGCGCCTCCTCGTGGCGCTCGAGCTGGCCGGCCCCCGCCTCGGCGTCGACGACGCAGATCACGCCGGCCGCGACGGCCGGGGCCTCGCCCGCGGGCAGCGCCTCGAGCCCGTCGAGGATCGACCAAGGCTCGGCGATGCCCGTCGTCTCGAGCAGCACGAGCTCCGCGCGCGAGCGCAGCACGACCTCGTCGATGGCCGCCCAGAGCTCGGACTGCACGCGCACCTCGTGGCACACGCACCCCCCCACGAGCTCCATGACGTCGCCGGCGCGCGCCTTGATGAGGCGCGTGTCGATGTCGATGCGTCCGAGCTCGTTGATGATGACGCCGATGCGGCGGCGGTGCTGGCGCGTGAGCACGCGGTTGAGCGTCGTCGTCTTTCCCGCGCCGAGGAACCCCGTGAGCAACAGGAGCGGCGGCGCGGCGCGCCGGGCGGCGACGGGAGGGACGGGCGGCGACGGGGGCACGGGCGGGCAGGATAGCAAGATCGCGGGCCCGAGCCCCGTCAGTCCTCGTCGAAGGCGTCCGCGCGGCCTCCGCGCGCGGGCGAGCCCGGCGGCGGTCCCGCGGCGGCGCGCGCCGGCGCCGCGAAGGCGGCGTCGGGCACGCAGCGCCGCGCGGCCAGCTCGATCTCGGCGGTCGCGCGATCGAGGTCGACGTCGCAGGGCGCGCCGCGGATCTGCTCGACGGCGCGGCGCGCGTAATAGCGCACGAGCGGAACCGGGTTCGTGAGCTGGCCCGCCGCCGCGGGGAGCGCGGCGGCGACGCGCGCCTCGCCGAGGACGCCGAGCGCCGTCGCCTGCTCGTGCGGCTTGCCGCGCGCGAGCGTCGCCTCCAGCGGCAGCGCGTCGAGATCGCCGTAGAGCGCGGCGAGCTTTGCTCGATCGTAGTGCTTGCCCCAAAACCGCTCCATGTCGCCCACGAGCGTGGCGACGCTCCTGTCCGCGTGGCAGAGCGCGCACTCGAGCGGGCGATCGCCCTCGACGCGCGACGTCTCCGTGGGTGCGCCGATGCGGTGGTAGCGCGTGAGGGCGTAGCCGAGGCCCATGTTCTTGCGCGGCATGTGACAGGCGACGCAGCTGCCGCCCGCGCCCGCCGGATCGTGGTGGGCGTGCGCCCGCAGGGCCTCGGGGGCGGCGTACACGCCGTGGCAGCGCGTGCATGTGCCGTTGCCCGCCGGCGTCGCGAGCCGCGCCAGCGCCTCGCGCCGATCCTCGCCGTGCGGATCGTGACACGTCACGCACGACATCTGGCGCGCGCAGCCGCCGAGGAGGAAGTCGCGGGCCTCGCCCGACGTGATCGAGCTGCCGCCCGCCTCGCCGCCGCGGCGTCCCTGGCCCTCCCAGGTGAACGGGTAGCGCGAGAACAGGACCTGGTGGCAGCGCGCGCACGCCCGGTTGATCCACTCGGCGCGCGTGACCTCGCCCCAGCCGGCGGGGGGCTTCGCGCGCAGGAACGCGCTCCGGGGCGCGAAGTCGGGCAAGACGCGCGCGTCGTCGACGTGGGCGCGGCTGCCGCCGTGACAGGACTCGCACCCCACGCCGAGCTCGACGAAGTGCTCGGGGCGAAGGTGCGTCCGCAGCGCGGTCATCCCGCGCTCGAGCGCCTCGCGCCGCGCGGGCT
>DASXOE010000035.1:0-2248 GCA_036494575.1 Polyangia bacterium
CCTTCAGCAAAAGCTGCGCCCGGTCTTCCGCGCCACCGAGCAGCACGAGATGCTGCTCATCACCGGTTCGGGGACGGCGGCGATGGAGATGGCGATCTCGTCGGCCATCCCGCCAGGCAAGAAGCTCCTCGTCGTCGCGAACGGCGCCTTCGGCGAGCGCCTCGACGAGATCGCGGGGTTGCACGGGCTCGAGCGCGTCGTCCTGCGCTACCCGTGGGGCGCGCTGCCCGAGCCGCGCGACGTCGCGCGCGCGCTGAAGGGCGACGCCGCCATCGCGGGCGTCGTCATGATCCAGCACGAGACGTCCGTGGGCCTGCTCAATCCCGTGGGCGAGATCGGACGGCTCTGTCGCGCGCGCGACATCACGCTCATCGTCGACGCCGTGTCGGCGCTCGGCGCCGAGGACGTCGACGTCGTGCGAGACCACGTCGACATCTGTTACTCGTCGGCCAACAAGTGCCTGCACTCGGTGTCGGGCGTCTCGTTCCTCTGCGTCGCGCCGCACGTCTGGGCGCGCATCGCGGACGTCGCGCCGCGCGTCTACTACCTCGACATGCTGCGCACGCGTCGATACCTGCAGGATCTCCGGCAGACGCCCTTCACGCCCGCCGTCTCGTCGTTCTTCGCGCTCGAGACGGCGCTCGATGAGCTCGCCGAGCAGGGCGGCGTACCCGCGCGGCGGGAGCTCTACCGCAAGCGCAACCTTCGCATCCGGAGGGTCCTCGCGGATCTGGGCTTCGAGTCGTACACGAACACGGGGCGCGAGTCGCACACGATCTCGACGATGCGCCTGCCCGACGGCCTCACCGTCGAGGGCCTCTACGCGAGCATGAAGGAGCGCGGCTTCATCATCTATCGTTGCAAGGGCGACCTCGCCGAGAGGCACGTCCAGGTCGCCAACATGGGCGAGCTCTCCGACGCGACGATCGACGCCTTCCTCGCGGCCATCACCGAGGTTGCGCGCGCCGCGCGCGCCACGGAGCGCGCCGGCCGGCAAAGCTTGAAGTCGGTCTGACATGCGCGCCGCGCTCTTCCGCCGGCACGGCGGGCCCGAGGTCCTCGAGATCGCCGACGTGCCCGTGCCGACGCCCGGCCCGCACGAGGTGCAGGTGCGGGTCACGGCGACGGCCCTCAACCACATCGACGTTTGGATGCGGCGCGGTCTGCCGGCGCTCCACCTCGAGCTGCCGCACGTCTCGGGCGGCGACGTCTGTGGGACGGTCTCGGCGCTCGGGGCGGGCGTCGCGGGTGTCCAAAAAAATGGCGTCGACGTCGGCGAGCGCGTCGTGCTCAACCCCGGGCTCTCTTGCGGGCGCTGTGTCGCTTGTCTCGCGGGCCGCGACAACTTCTGCCCCGACTACAAGATGCTCGGGGAGCAGACCTGGGGCGGGCAGGCCGAGTATGTCGTCGTGCCTGCCGCCAACCTCGTGCCCGTGCCGCGTGCCTCCGTGCCGCTCGAGGACACCGACATCGCCGCAGTGCCGATCGCATTCATCACCGCCTGGCAGATGCTCGTCGACCGCGCGCAGATTCGTCAGGGCGAGACCGTGCTCGTACTGGCCGCGGGCTCGGGCGTCGGCAGCGCCGCCATCCAGATCGCGAAGCTCTGGGGCGCGCGCGTCATCGCGACGGCCTCGACGGACGCGAAGCTGGCTGCGGCGCGGGCCCTCGGCGCCGACGAGGTCATCAACCACGCGCGCGACGAGCTCGTGTCCGAGGTGAAACGCCTCACGAGCCGCCGCGGCGCCGACATCGTCGTCGAGCACGTGGGCGCGTCGACCTTCCCCAAGTCCGTCGTGGCCTGCGCGAAGGGCGGCCGCATCGTGACCTGCGGCGCGACCGACGGCTTCGAGCCCGTGCTCAACCTGCGCCACGTCTTTTGGCGCCAACTCTCGATCCTGGGCTCGACGCTCGCCTCAAAGTCGCGCCTCTTCGAGGTCATGGCCCTCATGGGCGCGGGCCGCCTGCGCCCCGTGGTCCACGCCGTCCTGCCGCTCGCGGACGTCGCCGCGGGCCACCGCCTCATCGAGAGCCGCGCTGTCTTCGGCAAGATCGTCCTGCGCGTCTGAGGTTAAGTCTGAGGTCGTGTCTTAGGGTCCTCGCTGCGAACCCTCCTGTTGCGCCGAGCTGCATACGGCGGCTATATGCTTTCAGTTCTTGGTTGGGCAATAAATGCCCCCCCTTGAGGTTGCTATGGCGCAAGAACGCTACTTATAGTCTGTAGACGCATAGGCATCGCGCCGTGGAC
>DASXOE010000036.1:0-15653 GCA_036494575.1 Polyangia bacterium
CAAGCAGCTCGATCGGGTCATCCTCGCGCGCGGCGGGTGGGCCACCGTCATGTTCCTCTATCAAGAGCTCGACCGCGAGGCCGGCACCTACCGGGCGCCCAAGATGGCGATCGTGCGCTTCAAGAAGTGGAAGGGCGCCTATCGCAAGCAATCGTCGTTCAACATCTCGAACGAAAACCAGGCCCGGCAGATCGTCGAGGTCTTCGAAGGCTGGTATCCAAAAATGAGGGCGGTGAGCGCTCCGGACGACGGCGACGCGGACACGGACGGAAGCGGCGAAGATCTCGGTGCCGAGGGCTGACGCGGTGACCGGCGCGCGACGGGGCGGGCTCGCCGTCTTCGTGAACCCACGCTCGCGCGCGAACCGGCGCAACCCGGGCCTGGCGCGCGAGTTCGCGGCCGTGCTGGGCGAGACGGGCCGCGTGCTGGCGCCCGCGAGCCTCGACGAGCTGAACGTGACCGCGGCGGCGCTGCGTGCCGCGCCGCCCGACATCGTCGCCGTGCACGGAGGCGACGGCACGCTGCACAAGGTCGTGACGGCGCTGGGCGCCGCCTTCGGGGACGCGCCGCTGCCGCCGCTCGCCCTTCTCCCGGGCGGCACCATGAACGTCGTCGCCTCGTCGCTCCACATCGGCGAGAGGGCCATTCCGTTCCTGCGCAGTCTGGCCGAGGCGGCGCGCGCCGGGCGGCGGCCCGCGCTCGTTCAACGGCGCTGCCTGCGCGTCGGCGAGCACCTGGGATTCATCTTCGGCAACGGCATCGCGGCCAATTTTCTCGACGAGTACTACGCCGACGACGCCTACGGTCCCCGGCGCGCGCTCTGGCTGCTGACACGCACGTTCCTCTCCGCGTTCGTGCGCGGGCCCTTCGTGCGTCGCATCTTCCGCCGCTTCGAGGGCGAGGTGCGCGTCGACGGCGCGCTCCTGCCGCGCGAGCGCTTCGTCGGCGTGAACGCCGCGACCGTGACGGAGGTCGGCCTCGGCTTCAAGCTCAACCACCGCGCCGACGATGATCCGGAGCGGTTCGGAGTGCTCGCCATCCACGCCCCCCCCCTCGCGCTCGCCTTCGACCTCCGGGCCGTACGCGTGGGCCGCGGCATCGCGCCGTCGCGCGCGTTCAGCGCCGTCGCGTCGACGCTCGAGATCACGCCGAGCGGGGGAAGCGGGGAAATGTCCTACACGATCGACGGCGATCTTTATCGCACCTCGGCGCCGACGCTGCGACTGTCCGTCGGCCCGCGCATCCAGTTCGTGCGCCCTCGCGCGGAGATCAACGCGCAAACGCACGCATTGCTCTCGGCGCCCCCCCAAGATACGATGAAGGCGGCCCGATGAGCTCTTCGTTCCCTCTCGACGGCATGCGGGTGAGGTTTGCGGGAGACTCGAACGTGGGCATGAAGCGCGCTCACAACGAGGACTCCTTCTACCTGCCCGAGAGCGAGCGCCTCGCGATCGTCGCGGACGGAATGGGCGGCCACGCGTCGGGCGAAGTCGCGAGCCGCATGGCTGTCGAGACGATCTCGGGCTTCTTCAAGGCGACGCAGGAGGAGCAGCAGCTCACCTGGCCCTTCAAGATGGACAAGGGCCACCGCTACGACGTCAACCGCATGGTGACGGCCATCAAGCTCGCGAACCTCAAGATCCACGAGCAGGCGCAGAAGGACCCGCGCTGTCACGGCATGGGCACGACCGTCGTCTCGGCGCTGTTTCTCGATGACGCGCTCGTCGTCGGCCACGTGGGCGACAGCCGCCTTTACCGCCGGCGCGATGGCGCCTTCGAGCAGATCACCGAAGACCACTCGCTGCTCAACGACTACATCAAGATGAAGCACCTGTCGCCCGACGAGATCGCCGCCTTCCCGCACAAGAACGTCATCGTGCGCGCGCTCGGCATGAAGGACACCGTCCAGGTCGACGTCCACGTCGACGCGCCCCGCATGGGCGACGTGTACCTCATCTGCTCGGACGGCTTGTCGGGCATGATCAAGGACGAGGACATGGCCGAGATCGCGGCGAGCGACCGCGACCTGGACGTCGTGTGCGAGCGCCTCATCACGACGGCCAACAAGAACGGCGGCCTCGACAACATCACGGTCGTCGCCGTCCGGCTCGAGGAAGCGTGAAGGGGGTTCGCGCCCGAGATGGCGCGAGGATTGCTGTCTCCCAGACGCATGCGCTCCGGCCGCATCGGCTATCTGGCTTTGTGTGCGGTCTGCGCAGGGTGCGGCGCGTCGCAGGGTGGCACGAATGATGGCGGAGATGACGGAGGCGCAGGGGAGACTGGCGACGGAGGTGCGACAACGGCGTCGCTGCGTATCACGGAGCTGTGTGCGCAGGACGACGGATTTCTGATAGACGAGCTCGGTCAGACGTCGGACTGGATAGAGGTCGCGAACACAGGCGCAGAGCCCGTCGACCTCGGGCGGTTCGCCTTGCGCGACGACGGCGCGAAGAATCGCCCCCTCGCGGCGGAGACGCTCGCCCCCGGAGACGTGCGCGTCTACTTCGCCGACGGGCAGCTCGACCAGGGCCCGCGCCACCTCGATTTCAGCCTCTCCGAAGCGGGCGAGCGCGTGCGCCTCATCGAGCTCGCGGGGGGCGCGGTGCTCGACGAGGTCACGTATCCCGCGCTCGCCGTCAACGAGGCTTACGGTCGCTATCCAGGCAACGACGGGCCGTTCATGCGCTGCCGCTACGCCTCGCCCGGCAAGCCGAACGGCGAGCGCTGCGGACCGCCGCCGCCGCCCGCGCTGCCCAAGGACATCACGTTCGCGCCGTTCTCGTGGCCCGCGCCATGGCCGGCGCCGCCGTCGCCGCTGCTGATCTCGGAGGTGGCAGTCAGGCCAGCGCGCTTCGTCGAGATCGCCAACGACTCCGATGCAGAGGTCGCGCTGGCCGGCTTCACGCTTCGGCTCGCGCCGCAGGCGCCCGGCGAGGACTGGCCCGACGCGACGGCCGGCGTCGCGCTCGCCTGGCCGCAGGAGACGCTGGCGCCGCGCGGGCTGCTGAGCGTGCCCGTCGTCGACGCCGACGTCGTGGCCATCGCCGCCACGCCCGATTACGAAGGCGTCGTCACCCTCTTCGACGCGGGCGGCGTCGTCGTGGAGCGCGTCGAATTCGCGCGGCCGCCCGCGGGCGGCGCGGTGACGCGCTTCCCCGCGGGCCAGGACGGCGCGCCCGCGACGGCCTTCGCGTCGTGCGGCAACGTCACGCCGGGCGCGCCGAACGACGCGTGCGAGGCCGTGACCACGGTCGACGTCGGCGATCGCCTGCGGCGCCTCGGCTCGGCGGCCGAGGAGGCGGCCCTCGCCGTGGGCGGCACGGAGGCCGACAGCCAGTCCGTGAAGTTCATCGTCGACATGAATGCGGGCGACTCGGTCCACTTCCTGTCGTCGCGCGACTGGGCGCTTCACTACACGTTCATCCGCGAGCGGATCTACGGCGAGCCGAAGCTCGACCGCTGCAACCCCGAGGACGCCGCCGTGTTCGAGGCGGGCTGGATCGACTTCTCGAACCGCGAGTACTTCAAGGTCGAGGGCAGGCGCTTCCTGCTCGGAACCGTCGTGCGCTACGGCCAGAGCGGCGTCAAGACGCTGGAGTTCGCGCACCTCGACGCCATCACGGGGCCGCTCATGAAGCGCGCCTTCTTCGACGTGATGGCGCGCCTGCCCGATCCCGTCGGCTTCGCACTGCGGCCGCTCGACGCCGCGCAGATCGCGGCGGCGCGCACCGTCGAGGGCCAGCTGCCCATCGTCGATCCGAACGCGCCTTTTCGCGGGCAAACCTTCCAGCCCGTGACGAACGCGGTGGCCTTCGGCCTGCTGCACTTCGTGACGGGCGCGGATCTCCAGACGGAGCCGCTCGGCCCCGACACGATCGTCGTCACTGACGTCGTGCCGAACGATCTGCCGCTCGTGGGCGGGCTCGTCACCGAGGTCTTCCAGACGCCCCTGTCGCACGTCGGGATCCTCTCGAAGAACCGCGGCACCCCCGACATGGGGCTCGTCGACGCGCGCCAAGACCCGCGCCTGCAGCCGTTCCTCGAGAAGCTCGTGCGCCTCGAGGTGACGGGCACGGGCTTCACGGTGCGCGAGGCCGAGCCGGCAGAAGCCCAGGCCTTCTGGGACGCGCACCGCCGCCAGGGGCCGCGCCAGACGCCTCGGCTCGACACGTCGGTGCGCGAGCTCGTCGATCTCGCGGGTCACGGCTTCGACGATCTGCCGGCCATCGGCGCCAAGGCCGCCCAGCTCGCCGAGGTCATGAAGATAAGCTCGACGCGCGCGGGCTGCCCCGGCGCCGTGCCCACGCCGAGCGGCGGCTTCGCGGTCCCCCTCGTGTACTCGCTCGAGCACTTTCGCGCGAGCGGGGCCGCCGACATCTTCGCGCGCTGGCAAGCCGATCCGTCCTTCGTCGTCGATCCGCGGGTGCGCGGCATGGGGCTCGCCGAGGTGCGCGCCGCCATCCTGCGACAACCCGTCGATCCCCAGCTCGTCGCGAGCATCGAAGCGCTCGCGAGCGCGCGCTTCGGCACGGCGCGCTTCCGGATGCGCTCGAGCAGCAACACCGAGGATCTGGCCGACTTCTCGGGGGCCGGCCTCTATACGTCGATCAGCGGCGCCATCGGCGATCCCAAGCACCGCGTCGACGACGGCCTGCGCACAGTATGGGCCAGTCTTTGGGACCAGCGCTCTTACGACGAACGCGAGCTGGCGCTCATCGATCACGGCGCGGCGGCCATGGGCGTGCTCATCCACGACGCCTTCGACCAGGTCGAGCGCGCCAACGGCGTCGCCGTGAGCCGCGACGTCCTCGATCCGACGAACACCGAAGGCACGAGCATCAACGCGCAGGAGGGCGAGGCGAGCGTCACGAACCCGGCACCGGGCGTCGTGAGCGACCAGATCCTCTACACGCCCTACTTGACGCCGCCCGACGAGTACCGCGCGCGCAGCTCGCTCGCCGACGCGCCCGTGCTCTCGACGGCCGAAATGGGCCACCTCGCCTGCGAGCTCGCCGCCATCCGCGATCACTTCCAAGTCGTGCTCGACCCCGACCACCTGAACCGCTGGTTCGCCATGGAGGTCGAATTCAAGCTCGTCGACGCCGCGCGCACGCTCGTCATCAAGCAAGCGCGACCGTATTCCTTCGGCAGCACCGAGATCCCGGCCGACTGCCGGGAGTACTGAGCCTCCTCAGACGCCGACGACGCCATCGGGCGTCGCGATCGCGCGCGCCAGATCGGACGTGACGGCGACGCCCGGCCAGACGACGGCGCCGCGCACCTTGACGCCGGCGGCGACGCGCGCCCCCGCGCCGAGGACGACCTCCGGGCCGACCTCGGCGCCTGATTCAATGACGGCGCCGGCCCCGACGCGGCACGAGCCGAGGACGTGGGTCCCGGGCTCCACGAGCGCTTCAGGGTCGAGCCCGACGAGCGGGCCGGGCGGGTGTGGCACGAGCGAAGGGTCCCGGAGCAGCGCGAGGTTCCCCTCGAGGTAGCGCTCGGGCGTCGAGTGCTCGGCGAAGTAGCCGTCGAGCACCTCGGCGCGGATCGCCGCGCCCGCGAGGAGCGCGGGGATGTACGCGTCGCGGATGACGTCGCAGACGACGGGGCGGAGTCGATCGAGCAGCGCGGGCTCGAGGACGTGAATCCCCGTGAACATGCGCTCGGTGACGCGACCCTCGGGCGGCCGCGGCGAGCGCGCGTCGAGGATGCCGACGACACGACCGGTCTCGTCGGCGGAGATCGCGCCCCAGCGCCGCGCGTCGGGATCGTCGCGCAGGAGCATGGTCGCGAGCCCGCCTCCCGCGGCGTGCGCCGCTACGACCGCGGTGAGATCGACGTTCGCGACGACCTTGGCGTTCATGACGAGGACCGCGCCCGCGCCGAAATGCGGCCGCGCCGCCGCGAGGCCTCCGCCCGTGCCCAGCAGCTCGGCCTCGACCGAATAGTCGAGCCGCACGCCTTGCGACGACGCGCCCAGGGTTTCGCGCAGCAGGTCGCCACGGTGGAAGACGTTGACGACGGCGCGCGAAAAGCCGGCGCGCGCGCAAGCCACGAGGCCGAAGGCGATGGCCGGATAGCCGCAGATGGGCACGAGGGGCTTGGGCAACGCCGTCCCGAGCGGCCCGAGGCGCGTCGACCTCCCGGCCGCCAATAGCATGACGTTCATGGCTCTACCCCAATCATGCTAGCTTCATCGCCCATGAAAATCTGCGTCATCGGCACCGGGTATGTCGGCCTCGTCGCGGGAGCAGGCTTCGCCGACATGGGCAATGACGTCGTGTGCTGCGACATCGACAAGGCGAAGATCGACGGCCTCAAGCGCGGCGAGATGCCGATCTACGAGCCGGGCCTCGACAAGCTCGTCGTCAACAACGCCGCAGAGGGCCGCCTCAGCTTCACGACCGACGTCGCGGCGGGCGTCGGGGGCGCCGAGGTCGTGCTGCTCGCCGTGGGGACGCCGCCGGGCCCAGACGGCTCGGCCGATCTCCAGTACATCTTCAAGGCCGCCGAGCAGGTCGGACGCGCGCTCACTGGCTGGGCCGTCATCGTCACGAAGTCGACGGTGCCCGTTGGCACGGGCGACAAGATCGAAGCCATCGTCAAGAAGGCGACCAAGCACGAGTTCGGCGTGGCCTCGAACCCCGAGTTCCTCAAGGAGGGCGATGCCCTCAACGACTTCATGAAGCCCGACCGCGTCGTCATCGGCGCCGACGACAAGCGCTCGATCGAGGCCCTGCGCTCCCTCTACGCGCCGTTCTCGCGCACGAGCGACCGGATGCTCGTCATGGATCGCCGCTCGGCGGAGCTCACGAAGTATGCCGCCAACTCGATGCTCGCGACGCGCATCTCGTTCATGAACGACCTCTCCAACCTGTGCGAGCTCCTCGGGGCCGACATCGAGCAGGTGCGCAAGGGCATGGGCTCCGACGTCCGCATCGGCAACAAGTTCCTGTTCGCGGGGCCGGGCTTCGGCGGCAGCTGCTTCCCGAAGGATCTGCGCGCCGCCATCAGCACGGGCCGCGACGTCGGCTACGAGCTCGAGATCCTCGACGCCGTCGTGGCCGTCAACGAACGCCAGAAGAAGAAGCTCGGCGAAAAGATCCTCGCGCACTTCAAGGGCGACCTCTCGGGCAAGCGGGTCGCGATCTGGGGTCTGGCCTTCAAGCCGGGCACCGACGACATCCGCGAGGCGCCGGCCCTCGTGCTCGTCGACCAGCTCGTCGCCGCGGGTGCGACAGTCGTCGCCACCGACCCCGTGGCGATGGAGGCGGTCCGCAAACAGATCGGCGACCGCATCCAGTACGAGGAGAACAACTACGAGTGCGCGAAGGGCGCCGACGCCCTCGCGCTCGTCACCGAGTGGCACGAGTTCCGCCGCCCGTCGTTCGAGCGGCTCAAGGGCCTGCTCAGGCAACCGGTGATCTTCGACGGCCGGAACATCTGGAGCCCAGGCGAGCTCCGGGCCGCCGGGTTCACCTATTACGGCATGGGAAGAGGCGCGCGCTGACGCGCTGGGGCCTGGGCCGTCAGGAAGCGGGGCGGTGGGCCACGGCGCTCGGGGGCGGGGGGGCCATGGCCTTCCAGTCGAAGACGCCGCTAGACGGGCGGCGCAGCGGGCGCGGGTGTTTCGCCTCGTAGCGGCCGGCCGTGATCTCGACCCGGTCCGGATAGATGTGCAGCGCGCCCACGAGGCCGACCGCCTCGGTGGGCATCGTGTAGGACTGGCCTTCGTGCATGACGGTGGCGCGCGGTCCCACGACGACGGGGAAGCGCAACGCGATGTCGCGCGGGTCGAGACGCAGCGGACGAAGGCGCTGGCGCTCCTCCGCGAGCAGGATCGCGGCGGTCTTGCCGGCGAGCTCGGTGGGCGTGCGCGTGTTCTGCTCGCGAAGCCACTCGGAGAGCTGGCGCTCCATGTCGGCGACGTTGACGAAGGTTCGCGACTTGAAGAAGAAGTGCTTGACCCAGTTGCCGAGGTTCGTGCCCGGACCGCGGTCGGCGCCGCGCCGCGCGCGCACCTCGACGCCGAGGCCGAGCTGCAGCGCGGCGTAAGCGAAAGCTGGATCCCACTCGCTGACCTGGCCGTCCTTGTCGGCGCGGATGCCGACGGGCTTGGGGCGATCGAACGCGGCGAGCAGCGGCACGCCGCCCATGGCGTCGAAGTGTTGGACGAGCGCGCGCACGCACGCCTCGACGCTCTGGTCCTCGACGATCGACACGGCGACCCAGCGCGAGTACTCGAGGCGCGAGCCGAAGAAGTTCACGGTGTGCTGCTCGCCATCGCGGAAGCGCACCTCGACTTGACCGAAGCCGTGGCGCGAGATCTCTCCGGGAACCTTGTCCTGCTGCGAGAGCGGTCGGCTGCGCCGCGGCCGGACGCTCGCGATCAGGGAGTAGAGCGCGCTCTTGCCACCCTCGTAGCCGGCCTGCTTGGCGCGCCGGACGATCTCCAGCGAGCGCAGGTTGGGCTGCTTGAGCAGCAGGTCGAGCACGAACGGTTTGAACGGTTGGGCCTTCGACGGGCGTCCGACGCTACGCTTTGTCGCCTGCGATGACTCGAGCTCTTGTTCCACGCAGAATGTACGACCGAGACGCACTTTGGATGCGTCGACGCGGCCTAATTTTCGGGATCCACCTTTGAATCGCCGATTTCCGCAATCGACGACACCTTAGTTGCTGCGGAAAAACAGAAACGAGGCGTGGTGACTCCCCCCCTCAGGGTGGGGTCGCCGTCGTCGAGAGCGCGCGGCGCGCGTCCCGACGCTCGATCGCGAGCTCGATCAAGCGCGTGACCAGCGCGCGCGGGGAGAGCCCGGAGGCCTCCCACATCTTCGGGTACATCGAGACCGCGGTGAATCCCGGGATCGTGTTCACCTCGTTGACGTAGAGGGCGTGCGTCTTGCGATCGACGAAGAAATCGACGCGCGCCATGCCCGACAGCTCCAGCGCGCGGAACGTCGCGACGGCGAGATCCTGCACGCGCGCCGCGAGGTTCTCCGGAATGTCGGCGGGAATCTTCCATTTCGCCGCGTCGGGATCGACGTACTTGGCGTCGTAGGAATAGAAGCCGTCGGGGTGGTCGACGACGATCTCGCCCGGCACGGACGCGCGCGGATCGTCATTGCCCAGCACGGCGCACTCGATCTCGCGGGCGTCGACGGCGCGCTCGAGCAGGACCTTCCGATCGAAAGCCAGCGCCGCGCGCACGGCGGCGTCGAGCGAGGCGGCGTCCGGCACGCGGCTTACGCCCACCGACGACCCGGCGTTGGCCGGCTTGACGAACAAGGGATACCCGAGCTCTGCGGCGCGCGCGGCGACGCCGTGGGGGTCGACGCCCAGCATCGTCCCCGTGACGACCTGGAAATCGACGACGGGGAGGCCCGCCTCGCGCAGGAGGCGCTTCGCGACGTCCTTGTCCATGCCGATGGCCGACCCGAGCACGCCCGCGCCGACGTAGGCCACTCCCGCGAGCTCGAGCATGCCCTGGACGGTTCCGTCCTCGCCGTACGTTCCATGCAGCGCGGGGAAGACGACGTCGTCGCTGCCCATTGGGACGTCCCGCCGTTGCGGCAGCGAGAGGCCCTGCTCGATCGAGACCGGAGGCGCGTTCGCGTCGAGGGCGACGAGGCGCGGATTCCCGGCCGCCGCCTCGAGCGTCCGCTCCGATTCGCGCCGCCAATGGCCGAGCTTGTCGATGCCGACGAGCACGGGCTCGAAGCGGTCGCGATCGAGCGCGTTCAAGACGTTGCGCGCCGAGAGGAGCGAGATCTCGTGCTCCGCCGAGCGCCCACCGAACAGGATGATGACCCGCGTCTTCTTCATGGGAGGATCTTTATGCGGCCATGAGCCGCTTGAGCCAGGGCGTGAGCATCGCGAGCGCGAGCGCCGCGACGAGCGAGGAGACGACGAAGATGAAGAAGAAGTCCGCCTGGCCGCCGAAGAGGTGGAAAACCTCGCCGCGCGCGACCTTCTCCGTGGCCGCCGCGAGGTGACCGGCGAGAAACTCGGCGAACGCCGTCGCGACGAACCACAGGCCCATGAACACCGCCGTGTGCTTGGGCGGGGCGAGCCGGCTCACGAGCGACAAGCCGATGGGTGACAGGCAAAGCTCGCCGAACGTGTGGAGCGCGTAGGCGCCGAGGAGCCAGGCCGGGCTGACGAGCGCGCCCGCGTCCGCGAAGCGCGCGCCCGCGACCAGCAGCAGGAAGCCGACGCCCACGAGCGCGAGGCCGATCGACATCTTCGCGGGCGTGCTCGGATCGCGCCCACGCTTCGCGAGGCGGACCCACAGCGCCGCGAAGATGGGCGCGAAGATGAGGATGACGAGCGGGTTCACCGACTGAAACCACGCCGCGGGGGCCGTGAAGCCGCCGAACGTGAGCCGCGTGTGCTCGGCCGCGAAGAGGTTCATCGACGAGCCCGCCTGCTCGAAGGCCGCCCAGAAGAAGATGATGAACGCGAACACGACGAAGAGCGCGAGGACGTGCTGGCGTTGATGACCCGTGAGCGCCACCGCGGGCGCCGCACGCTCCGCAGCCGTCTTGGCCACGGGCCGAAGGCCGATCCCGGGGAGGTAGCGGGCCTTGAGCACGATGTACATCACGAGGCCGATGACCATGCCGACGCCGGCGGCGCCGAAGCCCCAGTGCCAGCCGAAGCGCGGGCTGGCCGCGAGGCCGCCGCACACGAGCGGGCCGAGCAGCGCGCCCAGGTTGATGCCCATGTAGAAGATCGTGAAGCCGCCGTCGCGCCGCGGATCGTCCTCGCGGTAGAGCTGGCCAACCATCGTCGAGACGTTGGCCTTGAAGAAGCCGGTGCCGAGGATGATGAGCCCGAGACCCAGGAAGAACGTCGTCTGTCCGGGCACGGCGAGGCAAAAATGGCCCGAAGCGATGATGCAGGCGCCGATGAGCATCGCACGGTGCGTGCCGATGACGCGGTCGGCGAGGTAACCGCCGGCCACGGGCAGGAGATAGACGAGGAAGCCGTACCAGCCATAGAGCTTCTGCGAGGCCTCCTTGCTCCAGGCCATGCCGCCGTGCGCTTTGTCGACGAGATAGAGCACGAGCAGCGCGCGCATACCGTAGTAAGAGAAGCGCTCCCACATCTCGACGCCGAAGAGCAGAAAAAGCCCAGGTGGCTGCTTCTCGCGCCGGGGCGCCAGCCCGGACGCCGCTTCGGCGGAGGCGGTCACGGCGCGGCCACCCGCAGGCGGCGGAAGCCGGCGCGGGGCGCCACGGGCTCGGCGCCGAAGCGGCCGGGGAGGGGATGGCCGCAGTGCGGGCAGGCGCCTTCGCCGTCGCCGACCCGGACGTCGCAGCGCGCGATGGCGTACCAATCGCGCACGATGAGCGGACGCGCGCAGCGCGCGCAGGAGGTGGTCTGGCCCTCGGCGTCGTGCACGTTGCCGACGTAGACGTAGCGCAATCCGGCGGCGCGCGCGAGGGCGCGCGCGCGGCGCAGAGTCTCGGGCGGCGTCGCGGGGACGTCCATCATCTTGAAGTCGGGATGAAACGCCGTGAAGTGGAGCGGCACGTCGGGCCCGAGGTTCTCATGGAACCAGGTCGCGAGGCGTCGAATCTCGTCGTCGCCGTCGTTGTGACCTGGGATGAGCAGCGTCGTCACCTCGAGCCAGGTTCGCGTGTGGTGATGGATCCACTTGAGCGTCTCGAGCACCTCCTCGAGGTGCGAGGCGGTCTGCTTCCGGTAGAACTCCTCCGTGAACGCCTTGAGATCGACGTTGGCGGCGTCCGCGTCGGCGTAGAGCTCGCCGCGCGCCTCCTCGCTGACGTAGCCGGCGGTCACGAGGACGTTCTTGACACCTCGGGCGCGCGCGGCGCGCGCGACGTCGACGACGTACTCCGCCCAGATCACCGGGTCATTGTAGGTGTAGGCGATCGACGGGCAGTGCTGGCTTTCGGCGAGCGTCACGATCTCGTCGGGCGTGTTCTCGCGCAGGCCCTCGGCGTCGAGCTTGGCCTTCGAGATGTCCCAGTTTTGGCAGAACTTGCAGCCGAGGTTGCAACCAGCCGTGCCGAAGCTGAGGATCGGCGTGCCCGGGAAGAAGTGATTGAGCGGCTTCTTCTCGACGGGATCGACGGCGAACCCGGTCGAGCGTCCGTAGCCGAGCTGAACCAGGCGGCCGCCGCGGTTCTGACGAATGAAACAAAACCCGGGCTGACCTTCGGCCATGCGACACGCTCGCGGGCACAGCGTGCACAGGATCTTCCCGTCTGGTTCGGCCCGCCACCAGCGGGCCTCGCGCTCGGCGCCGGCCATGACCAGTCGAGCTTACCAGGTGGATCGTCGCCCCTCTTTCTTCGCCGCTATTTCCTCGCCTATTTCTTCGTGGTCGCCGCGGGGCGCTGCCAGCCTCCGCGCGGCGGCAACGTACCCATGTCGATGAAAGACTGCACCATGCGATCGATGTCGCGCGGATCCTGAGCGTCGAGATCGAGCTCCTGGCGTGCGTGCCATAGGACGCGTCCATCGTTGGTCGAGACGAGCGTCATCGAGACGTAGAGCTCGTCGCCGGCGAACATCTCGTCCTCGTGCTGGACGTCACCGTCGTGCGTGTAGACGGGGCCGTCGAGCGGGATCACGACGCCGACGCCGACGCCGACGTGCGGGCGGCCATCGTAGACGCGTGCGCCCGGCCCGCGCGGCGGGCCGCCGCCGCCCCGCCAGCCGCCGCCACCCCCACCCTGCGCCGCGCCGCCGCCCCGCCAGCCGCCGCTCGTCGCGGCTCCGCCCGACGGCGCGGAGAAGGCCCCTGGCGGACGAGCCATGGCGCTGCCCGACGGCATGGCCGCCGCTGCGCCGCCCGACGTGGGCGCTCCGTGAAATCCCCCGGAGGGCATGCGCGCCGCGGCCCCGCCCGCGGGCGGCACGCCGCGGAATCCTCCGCCCGACGGCGCGCGCGCCACGGACTGCCCGCGAAAACCCCCGCCGCCCACGCCGGGACCGCCCGAACCGCCGCCGCCCTTGCTGTTCGCGACGAGCGCGAGGACGATGGCGGCGACGATCACGACGATGAAGACGCCCGCGAGGATGCTCGCGGCGCGCTTGCCGCTCGTGGTCGTGACGCCCTTGATGTTGACGTAGAGGAGCGCGTCCGACTGCGTGGCCCAGCCGACCTTCGCGGCCAGCTCGGGCGCGACGTAGCCCGGCCCCGCGGCGGGGTCGGCGCCGGCGCCGCTGTTTCCGAACTGCAGCACGCCGTTCGCGAGCCACCCGAGCTCGTCGCGGCTCACGAGCACGCTGCCGTCGCCCGCGACGATGCCGTCCCAGCGCGCCGAGAGATCGACGTCGTAGCCGCGCGCGCGCAGCGCCTGCTCGACGACGCGCACGGTCTCGCCCGAGACGGCCTGGCCGACCGCGGCCGACCGCGCGGGATCGTTGTCGCCGACCTGGTCGAGGACGACGAAGACGTCGGGCGGCAGCACGGCGATGCGCGCCGGCACGTAGGCGCCCGTCGCGAAGGCCGGGTCGACCAGCGGGGGCGGCGCGGTCGCGCAGCCCGCCGACCAAGCGGCCATCGCCATGATGACCGCGAGCGCCGAGCCTCGAAGCGATCCGAGCGTCACGCCCCGAACGTAACACGCCGTCCGGCCCGGACCTCGTGACGCGCGGCACGCGATCGTGGAAATGTTAGGATGCCGCGTCGGCCTTGCCGGAGGTGAATGTGATGCGGACGTCGAGATCCCTGCCGCTCGCCTCGCTCGCGGCTGCACTGCTGGCCGGGCTGGCCGTGTCTTTGGCGCTCGCCCCGTCGGCGCGCGCCGCCGGCTCTCCGCTTCGCGTCCAGGTCGAAAAATCGAAGGTCGACCTCAAGGAACACCGCCTCGAGGTCAAGATGTCGCACCCGCCGGGCAAGGTGAAGATCACCGTCATCGGCGAGTCCGGTGCGACGTTGGCCGATGAGCAGCACGACTTCGCGGGCCACGCCGCGGGCGCGCCACTCGTCGTGACGTGGTCGCCCGCGAGCGACGAAGCGGTCGCGACGATCGACGTCGTGGCGTACGACACGCAAGGCGCATGGGTGGGCGTCCAGATCTCACCTTGGTTCGTGGCCATTCCGCACGAGGACGTGAACTTCAAGACCGACAAGGCCGACATCGAGGACAGCGAGGCGCCGAAGCTCGAGGCGGCGTTCGCGAAGCTCGGCGAGGTCCTCGCCAAGGACGCCGCGCACGGCAAACAGCACCCCGGCATCACGCTCTTCATCGCGGGTCACACCGACACCGTCGGGAACGCCGGCTACAACCTCAAGCTCTCGCAGGCGCGCGCGCGCGCCATCGCGGCGTGGTTTCGCAAGCGCGGCGTCCACATGCCGATCGCCTACGAGGGCTTCGGGGAGTCGGCGCCCGCCGTCAAGACGGCCGACAACGTCGACGAGCCCAAGAACCGCCGCGCGGACTACGTCCTCTCGGACGAGCCGCCGCGCTACGGCGGTGGCTTTTCGCCCGCGTGGAAGCGCGTCCCGTGAATGCGACGACGGGGCGCGCCGAGCAACGCCGTCACGGACACGTCGCGGCGATGGGCGGGTAGGCCCGCCACCACGCCGTCGTCGTCGGCAGCGGCGTCGCCGCTGGCTCGACGGGCTCGCCCAGACGTGGCGTGAGCACGGCCGCGCCACGCTTGGCGGCCTCGGTGACGAGCGTCTCGGCCGGGTCCGACCAGGCGTGATACGCGAGCACGAACGTGCCCCAGTGAATCGGGATCAAGACCTTGGCGCCGCTGCGCGCGAACGCGTCGAGCGCGCCGATCGGACCGAGGTGAATGTCGGCCCAGGCGGCGTTCCATTGCCCGATCTCGATGAGCGCGACGTCGAACGGCCCCTCGCGGCGCGCGACCTCGCGCAGCGACTCCGTGGGCCCGGTGTCGCCGCTGAAGAAGACGCGGTGACGGGCGCCCACGAGCGACCACGATGTCCACAGCGCGCCCGTGCGCCCGGGGAGCCGCCCGTTGAAGTGCCGCGACGGCGTCGCGACGAGGCGCAGGCCACCCGGCAGCGTCGCGTCCTGCCACCAGTCGTGCTCGATGATCTGCGCGGCCGGCACGCCCCAGGCGGCCAGGTGCGCGCCCACCCCGAGCGGCACGTGAAACGGCGCGCCGCGCGCCGCGAGCGCGCGCACCGTCATCTCGTCGAGGTGGTCGTAGTGCTCGTGCGAGACGAGGACGGCGTCGAGGTGCGGCAGCGCCTCGAGGGCGAGCGGCGGCGGATGGAACCGCTTCGGCCCTACCCACGTCGAGGGCGACGCCCGCTCGCTCCAGATCGGATCGGTGAGCACGACCGCGCCGTCGATCTCGATGAGCGTCGTCGAGTGCCCGAGCCACGTCACCCGCAACCCCGACGCGGGCGGGAGCGCCAGGCGCGCCGCCACGTCGGCGACGACGGGCAACGGGCAGACGGGAGTGCGCATCTGCCCGCCGAAGAGCCACTCCTCGAGCGCCCGCGGCCACCGGCTCGTCGCCATGAGCGATGTCGCCTCTGGGTTCTGAAAGCGCCCGCCCACGAACTGCGGCGAGGCGCGCAGCCGCGCCGGATCGGGTCTGCCTCCGAAGGCCGCGAAGTGGTCCGTCGAGAGCCACGCGAGGCCGATGACCGTGAGCGCGATGGCAGTCAGACCGGCGAGCGTGAAGGC
>DASXOE010000037.1:0-23303 GCA_036494575.1 Polyangia bacterium
CCCCCATGCGCCCCCCTATCCCCAGGCGGGCCCCACGGAGGTGATGAGGCACCCGCCCGAGATGACCGCGGCCGATCAAGCGGTCGCGAACGCCGCCGACGACGCGATCGAATCGGTGCTCCCTTGGTATCGGCGGCGCGCCGGCTTGATAGTGGGCGCCCTCGCGCTCGTGCTGGTCATGCTCGGCGCGTCCAGGATCTTCGGGACCCGTCACGCGAGCGAGCCGACGTCGGCGACCCCGTCGCCGCCCACGCCGAGCGCGCCCACTCCGAGCGCGGCGGCGGCGCCCCCTCCGCCAGCGGCCGCCGCGCGGGTTCCGCCCGCGCCGGTCTCGCCGCCGCTGGCGCCCACCGCGGCAGCGGTCACGCCTGCGCCCGAGAAGGCGCGGGCCGCCGAGCCCGCTCCAGTGGCCGTCGCCGACCCGCACGGCGTGCCCGCCAAGGACGAGCCCAAGTCCGTTGACGAACCCACTCCTGGGGAAGCCGCCCCTAAAGAGGACGCACCCGAGGCGGCGGAGACGGCCCCCAAGCCGCGCAAGGCCGCGGCGCCGATGGTGGCCGTCACCTTGAAGACCGACCCGGAGGGCGCGCGCGTCGCGACTCGCACCCACGTCTATGGAACGACGCCACAGCCTGTGAGGCTCTGGCCCGGCACCACCTACGAGCTGACCTTCACGAAGGCGGGATATCTCCCCCTCGCGAAGAAATACGTGGCGCCCTCGACTGGCAGCAGCCCAACCACGCTGCGCGTCAGCCTGAAGAAGCTTCCCGAGGCCAACAAGGCGACCGGCAGGACACCCCCGAAGGTTACGACTCCGCCGGCAGCAGCCGCCTCCTCGGCGCCGAAGAAGACCTGGTTCTCCAGGTAGCTCTCGAGAGAACCCAATCATTCTGGACAGATGGCCCTCATTCGCCGCGACGTGACTGGGGATCCATAGACACCTCGCGTTTCGGCGTCAAACTACCGATGAGAGAGCTTGAAGGAGGTCGCATGGAGACCGCCGATGCCGGGTCCTGCCACGTGGGGGAGGTCATGGGGACGGAGCTGTTCACGCTGACGCCGGACACCGTCGTCGCCTCGGCGCGCCGTCTGGCCTGGGGCAACGGCGTGCGCCACCTGCTCGTGCTCGACGGGGGCACATTGACGGGCATCGTCTGCGACGAAGACCTCCGCACGGCCGCGCGTGACGCGTTGGTGGGCGAGCTCATGCGCACGCCCGTGCTGTGCATCGCCCCCGACACGACCCTCGACGAGGCGACGGAGCTCATGGAGGAGCACGGCGTGTCGTGCCTGCCCGTCGTCAAGGGCACTGAGCTCGTGGGGATCGTCACGCGTGAGGGCCTGGCTTCGTTGACCGGCGGCGCCGAGGCCGAGGCCGACGTGTGCGTCGCCTGCGGGGCGTCCGAGGAGGTGCGGCGCGACCCGCGCGCGGGCATGGTCGCGCTGTGCGCCGACTGCCTGGGCCGCAAGCTGCCGAGCATCCTCGCGTCTTCGACGAGTTGACCCGCCGGCTGGGGCGGACATTCGACTAGATTGCCGTCGCATGACGGAAGCGGTGAGCCGGGCGGCTGGCAAGCTCGAGGCCGCGCTCGCGCGCTTTGGCCTCGAGGCCGCGGTCGCGCGCGCGCGCGCCGTCGACGTGGGCGCGTCGACGGGCGGCTTCACGCAGACGCTGCTGCGGCACGGAGCGGCGCACGTCGTCGCCGTCGACGTCGGCCACGGACAGCTGGCGCCCGCGCTGCGCGACGACACGCGCGTGACGTCGATGGAGGGCGTCGACTGGAAACGGCTCACGCTCGCCGAGGCGCCCGGGCCCTTCGATTTCTTCACCGTCGACGTCAGCTTCGTCGCCGCGCGCAACATGCTACGCGGCCTGGCGTTCCGCCTGCGTCCGGGCGCGGAGGGCGTCGTGCTCGTCAAACCGCAGTTCGAGCTCCCCGACAAGCAAGTGCGCGGCGGACGGGTCGACGACGACAACCTGCGCCGCGCGGCGCTCGACAAGGTGACGAAGAAGGCCGCGTCGCTGGGCTTCTCCGTCGTGGCGCACACCGATTCGCCCGTGGCAGGCGGCAGCGGAACGATCGAGATTCTGGCGCACTTGCGTTTCGCGGGCCGCCCGACGTCGTTGCCCGCCGAGGGCGAGCACCGCGGCTCGCCCCAGAAGCCGCCCCGCTCGAAGCGCGCACCGGAGGCGCTCACGTGGTTCGCTGTCGTCGCGCCCGGGCTCGAGGAGCCGGCGCGCCGCGAGATCGCGGCCCTCCCCGAGGCCGCCGACATGCGCATCGTCGACGGGGGCGTCGAGTGGCGCGGGCCGCCCGGGGTCGGCGCGCGCGCCAACCTGTGGCTGCGCGTCGCGACGCGCGTGCTCGCGCGCGTCGGCGAAGTCGACGCGCGCGAGTTCGGGAAGCTGCGCCGGGGTCTCGCGCGCCTGCCGTGGGCGCCGTTCGTGCCGGAGGGCGCCACGGTCGCCGTGCGCGCGAGCGCCAGCCGGTGCCGCCTCTATCACACGGGCGCGATCGCCGAGTCGGTAGTGCTCGGCCTCGGCGACGCCGTGCCGGGCGTACGCGCCGCCGCCAAGGCCACGCCGCAGGAGGACGACGGCGACGCGAGCGCCTCAGCCCCGGGCGAGACGCCCACGACGACGGTCTACGTGCGGGGCGTCGGCGATCGCTTCACCTTCAGCGTCGACGCCTCAGGCGAGCTGCTGCACCGGCGCGGCGCGCGCACGGAGGTCGGCGCGGCGCCGCTGCGCGAGACGCTCGCCGCCGGCGTGCTCGCGCTCGCCGAGTGGTCGCCCGCGGAGGCACTCTGCGACCCGATGTGCGGCGCCGGGACGATCCCCATCGAAGCGGCCTTGCTCGCGCAGGGCCACGCACCGGGCCTCGAGCGCGCGTTCGCGGCGGCGCGCTGGCCGCTCTTCGCCGAGAGCCCGGACCTCGAGCGCGCGCTCGTCGAAGAAGCTCGCGCGCGGCTCGTGGCGCCTCCCGTGATCTCGCCGCCGATCACGGGCTCCGATCGCGATCCGAAGATCGTCGAGTCGGCGCGCCGCAACGCCGCGCGCGCCAGCCTCGCCGCGCACGTCACCTTCACCTGCGCTGATCTCGCCGACGTCCGCGCGCCCGCGCCCACCGGTCTCGTCGTCCTCAATCCCCCCTACGGTCGACGGCTCGGCGATCCTCGCCGCGTCGCGCGCGCCACGCGCGACCTCGGACGCGCGCTGCGCGCGCGCTTCGCCGGCTGGCGCGCCGCGGTCCTCTTGCCCGCTCGCACGCCGCCCGACGCGCTGGCCTTGCCCGTGACGGCGCGCTTTCCGCTCACGAACGGCGGCTTGCGCGTCGCGCTCGTCGTCTGTGCGATCCGATAGCGCCGATAGCGCCGATAGCGCCGGTAGCGCCTCGTACGCTCCTTGTGGATCACGCAGCGCCGCGCGACCGACCTCCGCCGGCGCGTCACGGGTTGCCGCCGCCGTCGCTGCGCATGCCGTCTCCGTGGTGCACGAAGCCGAGCCGGCGCGCCGTCGTCCGGAACAGCGTCTGGATCGCGAGCGCGTAGGTGCCCTCGCCCCGGCCGCGCGCGCCGAAGCGAGAGTCGTAGAGTTGTCCGCCGCGCGTTTCGCGGATGCGGTGAAGCACCCGGTCGGCCGAAAGCGGCAACGCCGCCCTCACCCGCTCCTCGAACACCGCTTTGACCGAGCCGGGGAGCCGCAGCAGGACACTGCCTGCATGGGTGGCTCCCGCGTCACGCGCGGCGGACAGAATCCTCGGAATGTCCTCGTCGTTCAGCCCCGGGATGATGGGCGCGACGTTCACGCCCACCTCGATCCCGGCGCGCGCGAGCGTCTCGATGATGCGCAGGCGGCGCTGCGGCGTCGCGACGTAGGGCTCGATGGCGCGCGCCCGCTCGACGTCCCAGATGGGGATGCTCACCGTGACGTGCGCGGAGGCGACCTCGGCGAGCGTCCGCAGGACGTCGACGTCGCGCTCGACGAGCGGCGCCTTCGTGATGATCGCCACCGGGTTCCGAACGTCGGCGCAAACCTCGAGGCACCCGCGCGTCAGTCGGTACGACGCCTCGAGCGGCTGGTAGCAATCGGTGACGCCGCTGAAGACGACGACCTCTTTCTTCCACGTCCGCTTGGCGAACGCCGCCCGCAGGAGCTCGGCCGCCCGCAGCTTGACGACGATCTTGCGATCGAAGTCCGTGCCCGCCCCCATGCTGAGGTACTCGTGCGACGGCCGCGCGTAGCAGTACGCGCAGGCGTGGAAGCAGCCGCGGTAAGGGTTCACGCTGTACGTGAAGCCGACGTCGGGGCTGTCGTTCTTCGCGAGGATGCTGCGCGAGTGATCCTCGAAGACCTCGAGCTTCACCTCGGGCGGCGCCTCGAGGTACTCCACCTCGGTCGTGGCCCATGGATTGGGGGGATTTGAAATCGGCACGGCGCGCATCGACGGAGAAGAACACTGAACCTGAACATTAGTTCAGTCAAGGACGCCGGCGTGTGTTTCGCGCAATGAGAGGGAACTGCACGCTTCTTCGTCACCGACGTCTCCTTGATCCGCCGCCAGCGCTGCCGTAGTGTCTCGCCCCACTCGAAATGGCCGGCCCCCCCAGTGATTTCGCCAAGCAGTTCGCCCGCCTGGCCGCGTTGCCCCCGTATGTCCTCGCGGCCGTCGACGAGCTGAAGTCGAAGCTGCGCGCCGAGGGCCACGACGTCTTCGACTTCGGCCTCGGCAACCCGGACGGACCGAGCCCCAAGGCCGCGATCGACCGGCTCGTCGTCGAAGCGCAGCGCGCCGGCAACCAGCGCTACATGCCGTCGAAGGGCATGGCCGAAGTGCGCGGCGCGATCTGCGACTGGTACGCGCGCAAGTACGGCCAGACGTTCGACCCCGACTCCGAGGCCGTGGTCACGATCGGCGCCAAGGAGGGCCTCGCGCACCTCTTCCTCGCGATCATCGCGCCCGGCGACTGCGTGCTGGCACCCGATCCCTGCTACCCGATCCATCGCTATGGGATCATCATCGCCGGTGGCGAGCCCGTGCCCGTGGCGACGGGGCCGGACAAGGACGCTTACGCCGAGATCGAGGCGGCCTTGACGCGCGCGCCGCGCAAGCCGAAGGGCCTCGTCGTGAACTTCCCTCACAACCCGACGAGCGCCGTGGTCGATCTCGCCTTCTTCGAGAAGGTCGTCGCGCTCGCGAAGCGCGAGCAGCTGTGGGTGATCTCCGATCTCGCCTACGCCGACCTCGTGCACGACGGCCGCCCGGCGCCCAGCATCTTCCAGGTGGCGGGCGCGCGCGACGTCGCCGTCGAGTTCTTCACGGTCTCGAAGAGCTACTCGATGCCGGGCTGGCGCGTCGGCTTCTGCGTCGGCAACCCTGCCCTCGTGGGCGCGCTCACGACGATCAAGGGCTACCTCGACTACGGCATGTTCGCGGCGACGCAGCTCGCGGCCGCGACGGCCCTCTCCTCCTGCGACGCCGACGTCGCCGCCAACCGCGAGCGCTACAAGCACCGCTCGCGGCTCCTCGTCGACGGCCTCGCGAAGGCCGGTTGGCGCGTGCCGCTGCCGACCGCCTCGATGTTCGTGTGGGCGCCCGTGCCCGCCACCCGCGCCCACCTCGGCGCCGTAGGCTTCGCCTCGGCGCTCCTCGAGCAGGCGCGCGTGGCCGTATCGCCCGGCGTGGGCTTCGGCCCCGGCGGCGAGGGCTACGTCCGCTTCGCCCTCATCGAGCCCGACGACCGGGCGCTGCGGGCCTGCGCGGCCATCGGGGAGTTTCTGGCGAGAGCCCCGGGCAGCTGAGCTCGAACGTGGCCTGAGTCAGGTGGCGTCAGCGTCCAAGATCGCCGCGGCGGCGGTCTCTGCCAACATGAACAGGCGGTCCGGGCGGCTCGGGAACGACTTGAATCCCAACCCATCGTAAAATGCTCTGGCCCGGTCGTCCTTCGCGTCGACGATGATGGCAAACGCAGCGACTGTCTGGATGGCGGCCACGATTCGCTTCAGCGCATCGGCCACGAGGAGCTCTCCGACCCTCCGACCCCGCAGTCGCTCGGCACGCGCGAGACGCCCGATGAGCGCCGCCGGAACGTCGGGATATCGCGGCAATCGATGCGCCAGCTCGGCGGGAAGCGAGTCGAGGGCGAGACTGAACATGCTCAGCGTATAGAAGCCAGCGATACCTTCATCGTCGACGGCGACGAACACGCGCGTGATGCCCCTGCGCTCGTCCTGGCCAGCCTGCGTCGCAAACCACCGGTCCAGCGGCGCGCTGCCGCACGAGAATCCCGTGCGGTCGTGCATCTTGCTCAGCGGCCCGAACCGCAACCCCGTCTCCACGGCCGGGACGTCAGCTGCCGCTGCGTCGGTGTCGTCTCAGGGCTTCGACGAGACGCGGGTTCGGAGGCGGTGGATTCACGACGGCACGAAGAAATATCTCCCGATCTGCGTCACGCAGCACGAAGCGCTCGTGGTCTTCGACCACGCGTCGGGCGGCTTCATAAGCCAGCTCGCTCGGGCCGAGCCCGGACAGCGCCACGGCGTGCTCGATGACCCTCTTCGAGGAGGGAGTCAGGCGAAGCTCCATCCGGGCCGTCTTTCGTTCGCCGCCCTTCGTAAGCCGGCGCGATCGCTCAAGGCTGTTCCGAGCCACGGTATAAGTGTACGGTGGTTTGCCGTACAAGTCTAGACTACGTCCCAGCGCCAGCCCTTCGCCCGGCGCTGCCTAAGGGCTGCCCCGCCCTCGTTGACAAACCCCCGCCCCTCCAGTAGAAAGCCCCCTCCATGCCGCAGTCTGCAACACACCATCGCCCGACTTTTCAGGCCAAGGGCGACTTCCAGCACTCTTGGTTCATCGCCGACGTCGAGGGGAAGACGTTGGGGCGCGTCGCGACGAAGATCGCGGACGTCCTGCGCGGCAAGCACAAGCCGACGTTCACGCTCCACGAGGACGCAGGCGACTTCGTCGTCGTCGTCAACGCGGAGAAGATCAACCTCACGGGCAAGAAGTGGCAGATCAAGCTCTACCGCGACCACTCGCTCTTCCCGGGCGGCCTGCAGACGAAGACCGCCGCCGAGCTGCTCGCGCGGCACCCCGCCGACCTCATCAAGCGCGCCGTGTGGGGCATGCTGCCCAAGGGCCCGCTCGGTCGCCGCATCTACAAGAAGCTGAAGGTGTACACGGGCGCCGAGCACCCGCACGCCGCGCAACAGCCCAAACCACTCAAGCTGGCTTGATTCGGAGCTCCCATGCCTGATCCGTCGAAATCGATTTACGCCACGGGCCGCCGCAAGCACGCCGTGGCGCGCGTCTGGATGCAGCCGGGCAGCGGCAAGGTCGACATCAACCGCCGCACGCTCGAGGACTACTTCGGCCGCGAGACCTCGCGCATGGTGTTTCGCCAGGCGCTGGAGCTCACGGAGACGACGGGCCGCTTCGACGTGTTCGTCAACGTGAGCGGCGGCGGCCTCTCGGGCCAGGCGGACGCCATCCGTCACGGCATCTCGCGCGTGCTCATCAAGGTCGATCCGACGTACCGGCCCGCCCTCAAGAAGGCCGGCTACCTGACGCGCGACGCGCGCCAGAAAGAGCGCAAGAAGTACGGTCAGCGTGGCGCTCGCGCCCGCTTCCAGTTCAGCAAGCGCTAGTCTGCGTCCGGCTCGCTGGCGTCCGAGAGCGGGCGTCGGCAATATGGGGGGGCGTTGGCCGCGGCGCCCTCAAAGAAGCTCTTGGCGCGACTGCTCGTGGGGACGCTCGTGCCCACGATCGGGGCGCTGGGCGTGTTCGGCGTGTTCGCGCACGAGGTGGCGCGGCGCGTGCTCGAGGACGAGCTCGGGAGGCGGCTCGCCACGGCGGCGGCGGGGGCGGCCGAAACAGTCTTGCCCGAGCAGCTGCAGGCGTTCGGCGCGGGGGACGAAGACTCGCTGACTTACGCGAACGTGCGGCGCAAGCTCGCGACGGCGCGCGAGCGGTTGGGCGTACGGCGCGTCGTGGCCGTGGCGGGTGATCTCACGGCGCGTGGCGACACGGCGGGCACGCTGGCGCTCGGCGCCGCGGCGTACGAGCTCGGCGCGGACGAAGCGGAGATCGAGCGCGCCCGCGCCGGCATGCCCACGGCGTCGCCGTTGTTCGTCGGGCACGACGGACTGCCCTACAAGCGCGCCTACGCCGCCATCGGACTGCCGGGCGCGGGCGCGGGGCTCATCGCCGTGGAAGGCGACGCCGAGTATTACGTCACGCTCGCTGCGTTCCGACACGAGCTGCTGCTCGCGGGCGGCCTGGCGCTGCTGGCCGTCCTCGCGCTCACGGCGCTCGTCGCGCGGCGGATCTCGGGGCCCGTCGTGAGGCTCGCCGACGCGGCCGCGCGCCTCGGGCGGGGCGAGCTCGGCACGCGCATCCCCGTCGAGACGCGCGACGAGATCGGCTTCCTCGCCTCGACACTCGACGACACGCGCGCGGCGCTGCAGACGCGCGACGAGCGCCTCCAGATGATGCTCGCCGGCATCGCCCACGAGGTGCGCAACCCGCTGGGCGGACTCGAGCTTTACGCCGGCCTGCTGCGCGACGCGCTCGGCGGTCAACCGGAACGGCTCGCCGAGGTGGCGCGCATCGAGCGCGAGCTTGCCCACCTGCGCACGGTCGTGAGCGACTTCCTCGAGTACGCGCGGCGACCCACGCCGGAGATCACGACTATCGCCGTGCGGCCGCTGCTCGAGGAGGTGCGCGAGCTGACCGAGGCGCCCGCGGGCGTGAGCGTCACGGTGGACGCGGCCGACGCGCTCACCGTCCGCGCGGACGCGGGACAGCTCCGCCGCGCGCTGCTCAACCTCGCGCGCAACGCCGCCGCAGTCATGCAGGGGCGCGCCGGCGGCGTCGTCCTCTCCGCGGTGCGCGTCGACGCGGGCGCGCAGGTGCGCCTCGAGGTGCGCGATCGCGGGCCGGGCGTGCCCGCCGACATGCGCGAGAAGATCTTCACCCCGTTCTTCACGACGCGCGAGAAGGGCACTGGCCTCGGCCTCGCGTTCGTGCGCGAGATCGTGCGCGAGCACGGCGGCGAGGTGAGCGTCACCGACGCCGAAGACGGCGGCGCCGTGTTCCGCATCGACCTGCCGGACGAGGCGCCGTGACGCCGCGAGGGACCTCATGCCGACGCTGATCCTCACGGACCGCCGCTTCCTCGCGCACGACGCGGGCATCGGGCACCCCGAATCCCCGGCGCGCCTGCGCGCCATCCTGACCGACCTCGAGCGCGCGCCCCCCGAGGGCCTCGTGTTCGAGGAGCCGCGCGCGGCGACAGACGCGGAGATCGACGCCGTTCACAGCCCGGTGCACCGCGCGCTGCTGCGCGGCCTCGCGGGGAAACGGGCGCGCCTCGATCCCGACACGGCGATGTCGGAGGGAAGCTGGGAGGCGGCCACGCTCGCGGCGGGCGCGGCCGTCGGCGCCGTCGAAGCGGTCTGGCGCGGGCGCGTCGCGAGCGCCTTCGCGCTCGTGCGACCGCCCGGCCATCACGCCGAGGCCGCGAGCGCCATGGGTTTCTGCCTGCTGAACAACGCGGCCATCGCGGCCGAGGCCGCCCGGCGCCTCGGCGCCCGGCGCGTGCTCGTGCTCGACTGGGACGTCCACCACGGCAACGGCACGCAGCACATCTTCGCGGCGCGCGACGACGTCATGTACATGTCGGCGCACCAGTATCCGTTCTACCCGGGCACGGGCGCGCCCACGGAGGTCGGCGCGGGCGCGGGACGCGGGTTCACGATCAACTGCGCCTTGCCGGGCGGGCAACGCGACGCCGATTACGGCGCCGTCTTCCACGATCTCTTCCTGCCGGCGGCGCGCGCCTTCGCGCCCGACCTCGTGCTCGTCTCGGCGGGTTTCGATCCGCACGAGCGCGATCCGCTGGCCGACATGCGCGTCACCGAGCGCGGCTTCGCCGCCATGGCCACGGCCGTGGCGGACCTCGCGCGCGAAAGTTGCGCCGGCAAGCTCGTGCTCCTGCTCGAGGGTGGCTACGATCTGGCGGCGCTCGCGGCGTCGACGCGCGCGTGCCTCGAGGTTTTGGGCGGCCGGCGCGAGGACTTTCCGCGGGGCGCGGGCGCCGAGGCCGCGGGCGCCATCGCCGAGACGCGCGCCGCGCTTGCCGCCGCGGGCCGCCCCGTGCCGGAGACCTGAGCCGTGAGCGCGGACGCCGGCAGCGGGGCGAGCGCGGCCACGCCACGACGAAGCTGGCCGCGGGCGCCATGGACCTTCGGCTCGGGGCCGTCGGTGGCGACGCTCTTCGGGATGCTGCTCGCCCTCATCTCGCTCGTGGCGTGGCTGTCGCTCGGCGCGCAGATCCTGCCGCTCGTCGGCAGCCGCGGCCTGCTGCCGCTCGCCGACTTCATCGAGGCCGCCCGAGAAGCGGGCGTGGCGCGCTGGGAGCGCCTGCCGACGATCTTCCTGTGGACGCAGTCCGATCGCGTCCTGACCGCCGGGGTGGCCGTGGGTGTCGCGCTCTCGCTGTCGGCGCTCCTCGGTCTCCGGCGGCGGCTGTGCTTCGCGCTCTCGACGGCGCTCTACCTGTCGTACGCCGTCGCGGCGCGCGTGTTCCTCGGATTCCAGTGGGACAATTTATTGCTCGAATGCGGCTTCTGCGCCGTGTTCTTGCCCACGACGCGCCGGGCGCCCCTCGCCCACTTCCTTTTCCGCGCGCTCCTCTTCAAGCTGTACTTCGAGTCGGGCCTCGCGAAGTGGCAATCTCCGCTCGGCGACTGGCAGGGCGGCAGCGCCATGACGTACTACTATGAGACGGCTCCGCTGCCGACGGCGCTGGCCTTTTACGCGCACAACCTGCCCGTCTGGTGGCACCACCTCGAAAGCCGCGCCACGCTCGTCCTCGAGCTCGTCGTGCCCTTCGGGATCTTCGGTCCGCGGCGCGCGCGCCTCCCGACAGCGCTCGCGCTCACGGCATTCCAGCTCGTCAACGCCGCCACCGCGAACTATGGCTTCTTCTGCCACCTCGCCCTGGCGCTCCACGTGTTCTTGCTCGACGACGCGGACCTCGGGCGCGTGCGGCGCTTTCTCTTGCCGCGTCGGACGGCGCGAGTTGCGGCCCCGGAAGCCGGGCCCTCGCCCGACGGAGCCCCCGGGCAAGACCTGGGCGTGCGCGTCCTCGATCGCGCAGCCGCCCGTGTTGGTGTCGCCGCCTACCTGGCGCTGTCGGCCGCGTCGGCCGCTTTCGTCTTCGGCGGCGGCGAGCCCGGAGGCGTGTTGAGGGCGCTCGCGCCGCTCGTCGATCGCGCGGAGACGCTTCGGATCGTGAATACCTATCACTTGTTCGCCTCGATCACGCGCGAGCGCATCGAGCCGGAGCTCCAGACACTCGCGCCGGGCGGGGACGAGGAGGACGACGCGGCGTGGACCGCGCACGATCTCCGGCACAAACCCGGCGCCCCCTCGCGCGCGCCCGACTTCGTGGCGCCGCACCAGCCACGCCTGGATTTCCAGCTCTGGTTCCACGGCCTGGCCTTCCGGCGCGGCCAGCCTCCGTACGTCCGCATGTTGCTCGAACGAATGTGCGAAGATTCGGACGCCGTGCGCCCCTTCTTCCGTGAGTCCGCGCGCGACGCGCTGCCCGCCCACCCGCGCGCGGCGCGCGTCGTATACTGGCAGTACCACTTCACGACTCCCGCCGAGAGACGGGCGACGGGCGCCTGGTGGCGACGCGAGCGGCTCGCGGCCACGGCGCCCCTCCTATGTGTGGGCTCGACGTGACGACCAGCGTGGACATCGCGTCTCCCGCGCCCGCCGTGCCGCGTGCCGCGTCGCTCGGGACGCTGTTCTTCACGGTCTTCCTCGACCTTTTGGGCTTCGGCCTCGTGATCCCGTTCTTGCCCGGTCTCGCGCGCGACCTGGGGGCCGGCGACTTCGTCGCGACGCTGCCCGGCGCCGCCTACTCGCTCATGCAGTTCCTGTTCATCCCCGTGTGGGGCCGGCTCTCCGATCGCGTGGGCCGCCGGCCTGTGCTGCTCTGGAGCATCGCCGCCTCGGCCCTCGGCATGGCGATGCTCGGCTTCGGCCACTCGCTGATCTGGCTCTTCGTCGCGCGCTTGTGGAGCGGCATCGCGACGGCCAACATCGCCGTCGCGCAGGCCTACATCGCCGACGTCACGACGCCGCAGACGCGCGCGCGCGGCATGGCCATGATCGGCATGGCTTTCGGCCTGGGCTTCATCTTCGGCCCCGCCGTGGGCGGCGTCCTCTCGCGCTATCCCGTGCCCGGCTTTGCGCAGGTGGGCGCGCTGCCGGCGCTCGTGGCCGCCGGCTTGTCGACGATCAACCTGCTGCTCGCGTTGCGTACGCTGCCCGAGTCGCTCCCGCCGCAGGCGCGCGGTCACAGCGTGCGGCGCGCCGTCCCGCTCGACCTGCACGCCTTCCGCGCGGCCGTGCGCGTGCCCGGCGTAGGCGTCGCCATCGCGACGAACTTCTTCGTGATCCTGTGGTTCTCGGGCATGGAGCAGACTTTCCGCCTGTTCACCGACGACGTCTTCGGGATGACCGCCGCCGCGACGGGCGCGATCTTCACCGTCGTGGGCGTCGTCGGCGCCGGCGTACAAGGCGGCCTCGTGCACCGCCTCGCGCGGCGCTTCGGGGAGGCGCGCCTCATCATCGCGGGACCGCTCGTGCTGGCCGTCGCGTTCGCGCTGCTCGGAGCGAGCCCGATCTTCGGCGGCGCAGCGCGGCTCGCGCTCTACGTCGCGAGCGGCCTCATCGCGCTCGGCAACGGCATCGTCACGCCGTGCTTGCCGGCCTATGTCTCGCGCCGCGCCCAAGCCACCGAGCAGGGCATGTCTCTCGGGACCTTGCAGTCGGCGTCGGCCCTCGGACGCGTCGTCGGGCCGGCGCTCGGCGGCGTGCTCTATTCGACGTTCAGCCCCACGGCGCCCTATACGATCGGCGCCGTCGGGCTGCTCGTCGCCGCGATCGTCGCCGCGGTGCGGTTACCCGACTGAGGCTCGGGTTCAGGGCGTCAGGCTCACGGCACGTTCGGGCCGCTGCCGGTCTTGCGCTTCTCGGGCTTGGGCGTCGCCTCGTTGCCATGCAAGCACACGCGGTTGCGGCCCGTGCGCTTGGCCTCGTAGAGCGCCTTGTCGGCGGCCGCGAGGAACTGCGCGTGATCGAGGACCGCCGTGTCGGGGATCGCCGCGATGCCGAGGCTGATCGTCAGAGGGATCGTCCTGCCCCCGAACACGAATGTGTGCGCTTCGACCGTTTGACGTAACCGTTCGGCCACGATCTTCGCGCCCCCGAGATCGGTGCCGCGGCAAAGCACCGTGAACTCCTCGCCCCCGAAGCGCGCCAGCACATCCTCGGTGCGCACGAGCGTCGCCATGAGCTGCGACAGCTCCGACAGCACGAAGTCACCCGCCGGGTGGCCGTGGGAATCGTTGATGCGCTTGAAGAAGTCGATGTCGAGGAAGATGAGGGCCAGCGGCGAGCTGTGTCGCGCGGCGTAGGCAAACTCCTTCTCGAGGTAGTCGGTGAAGTACTTCTTGTTGAAGACCTTCGTGAGGCCGTCGCGCAACGCCGACTCGTACATCTGACGCTGGAAGACCTCGTCCAGGTAGTCGTGGTACGTGAACTTCAGGATCGTGGTCGAGCCGACCATGATCTTGTCGCCGTCGGCGAGCTCGCGTCGGTCGACCCGGATGCCGTTGCAGAACGTGCCGTTCGTCGAGCCGAGATCCTCGAGGACGATCTTGTCGCCATCCCCCTCGGTGCCGCCCGCGCGAACGAGCTGGCAATGCTCGCGCGACACGCCCTCGTCGTTGAGCCTGACGAGGCAGCGCGGGCCCCGGCCGACGATGGTCTTGTCGACCTGGAGCTTGAACATCTCACCGGCGCTGACTCCCGCTAGGACGACGAGGTAAGCGAGATTGCGCTTTTGCTCCTTGTCCGACTCGATCGGAGTGGCAGGCTTGGTGTGAGTTTGGTCCTTGGCTGGCCCGCCCGGCCCCTTATCCATGCCCTCATCCTAACCCGACACGGTGCGGCTTGTCCTGCCCGCCCGCGCCCTCCGTCGGACCTCAGGGGGTCTCGCGGGCGCCGGTTTCGGGATCGATGCGCCAGCGCAGCTCGCCGGCGTGCCCAGGACCATCGGGCAAGCGCAGCCTGAGAGCCTCCGCCTTGCGCAAGGCGGGGAAGCGGTCGACCCGCAGGAGGGCGCCCGCCAGCGACGAGAGGATGGGCTCGTGGGCGCAAAGAGCGACCGAGTCACCTTCGAGCGTCGCCAACCAGGCGACCGTTCTCGAGACCCTGGCCTCGGGCTCGAGCGCCTCGCTGACGACGAGGCGCCCCCCGTAGCCGACCGCCGCGGCGATGATCTCCGCGGTCTGGACGGCGCGAACGAGCGGACTGCTCACGATCAGGGTGAAGTCGCCGCCCCGGCGCCGGAGCGCCCGAGCGACCCGCGTCACCGAAGCGCGTCCGCGCAGCGTCAAGGAACGCGCCTCGTCGCGAGGCGCGTCGTCCCCGGCTTCGCCGTGGCGGATCAGCGTGACGCGCACCGTGCGAGATCCGCCGGCCGATCAGCCGTGCTCGGGTCCGGCGCTCGCCGATGTGTCGTGACCGTGATCGTCGCCGGGGCCCGAGGGCGCCTCCGCCGGCTCTGGGGACGGCACAGACAGGCCCGCCGCTCCCGGCGCGGGCGCGGATGACGCCAGCACGGCCGCGGGCGAGGGTGCGTTCGCCTCGACGATCTCGGCGCTCGGCGCGACCGGCACGGGAGGGGGGCCCGCGTCGATGCCATGTTTCTTGAGCGCCGCGAGGTAATGATCCCGCTCGGCAATGGCCGCGAGCAGGCGCTGCCTCATCGTGTCGTTGTTCTGCTTGAGACGCCCGATCTCGGAGAGATCGCGCTGCCGCGTCGAATCCACCTTCGAGGCGCGTGCGAATGCCTTGAGGAACTCGGCCTGGCTCAAGTCGGCGACCGTCGTCGCCCGGTATTTTCCGACCTCCGCCTTCTCCAGGTACCCCTCGGCCGCGAGGCCGAGAAGCGCCTTCGACACTTGCGGCTCCCCGGCGCCGATCGCCAGTGAGACGTCGACGGGCGTGAAGGCCTCGCCCGTCCCAGCCAGGCGTTTGAGCTCGTCGTAGAGCTCCTGCCGGTCGACCTTCGCTCCGGCCTCGCCGCCGCTGCCGAAAGAGCTTCTGCCGCTGGAAAGGCTCCGTTTCAGGCTCATGCGCGCCTTATACCACCAAAAAAACTGTGGCGGGCCCCCGAAGGGCCAGCGCGACGCGCCCGCTCAAAAGGCCAGCTGCAGAGCGGCCCGCACGCGGTGAACCGTGGGCGCCGATCCCGCGTCCGGCGTCGCGAGGTGGGTGTAGTCGACTTGGAGCTTGGCGTCGTGGCCGCGCAGGTACGCGTTGAGGCCGCCCGTCTCTTCGGTCGTCCGCGAGCCGCGCGCCAGCCGTTCGGCCTCGGACGCGCCGTAAAGGGGAAGGTCGGTCCGGCCCACGCGAGCGACCGCCTGCAGGCGGCTCGGCAGCACGAAATAGCTCGCCTGCCCGTAGGCGCCCCAGTACGTCCGATCGGCCACGCCCGCGCCGGGATGCTCGCGGCGACCGAGCCATTCCGCCTGCAAGGAGCCGCCCCGGAACATCGCGCGCAGCTCGGCGGCCGCTTGCCATACGCCCACGTTGTCGACGCGCGCGTCGTGGTCGACGTCGAGCGGCGCCGTCGCGACGCCGGTGCGGGCGCGGACGTCGGTCGGCAGCAGCAGGTACGCGCCCGACACGCCGACGGACACGAGGGGGCGCGCCTGGCCCCCGAGATCGCCCTCGAACGCCGGCAGCGGTCCGAAGGGCGCCGCGACGATGCGCCCGGCGTAGGCCAGGTCGACGTCGTCGCAGCGAAGGCCGTCGGCGTTCCGCGGGCACGACGCGCGAGGGCCGTTGCTGGCGGACAGATGATATTGGAGGCGCCCCGCGAGCGGGCGCCCGACCACCATGACGCCGACGTCGCGGTCGAGGGTGAAGGCCGACGTGGCGCCGGCCACGTCGACGAGCTCGAGAAGGGCGTTCCAGTATTGGGTCTCGAGCCCGAGGGGAACCTTGAACTGGCCGACGCGAACAGCGACCCCGCGGCCGAAGCGCCACTGCACGAAGGCGTCCTTCACGATCCCCGGCTGCTGCTCGTCGGTGAAGTCGAGCTCGAAGCGGTACTCGAAGCGGGGACTCGCGGCGTGGCCCTCGAAGAGCACCTCTGCGTGCGCGAGACGAAACGTCGACGAGTCCGGTCGGGCGGCGTCGGTGGCGCCGGTCGTGGCGAGATCGGCCTCGTAGAGGCCCTGCAGCCGCAAGCCCGGGCGCAGGAGGAACTGATTGCCCGGCGAGCGGAACGCCAGCCCGTTTTCCGAGAACCGGAGGCCCTCGGAGCCGGCGCCGTCGGCGGACGTCCAGTCGTCCGCCGCGCGGCGCTGCGCGGCCGCTTGCCGCGCCTCGAGCTCGTCGAGCCGGCGCCGGACGTCCTCGAAGGACGTGCGCTGACGCTCCATGGCGTCGAGCTCGCGGCGAAGCTCGATGACGCGCACCTCGAGCTCCTGCGCGGCGCGCTGGGCGGCGGCGCCCTGCGCCTGATCGGCCGCGGCGGCGTCCACGGGCGCCTGCGGGGCCTGGGCGGCCGGCGGCGGGGCGTCGGCGCTCCCGGCGGCGACGGCGCGGGCCGCGAGGACGACGAGCGCTGCCGCCACGCCGCCGAGCGCGCGGGCCCGACGCGCGGTCGCTCGTGCTGGATGCGCGAGCGACGCGCGACGACCCATCAGCGACGCTTCCGGCGTCTGGCGCCGTTCGCTTTGCCGGGTGTGCGCTCGCCGTCGGAATGAGGCGCGCCCGAAGCGCTCGCGGGGACGCGCAGCGGGAGCTCCCACAGGCGTGATGCCGCCGGATCCCTGCGGTATTTGCGAACGAGCGCGACGAGAAGGGCGAGGCCGAGCACGACGGAGACGATGCCGATGAACTGCGACGTCGAGAGCGCCCCGACGTTCCCGCGCTGGTCATCGTCGCGCACGACCTCGATGAGCGGCCTCATGATGCCGTAGCCGAGAACCCACGCGAGGAAGACCTGGCCCGAGAACGTCCTGTGGCGCCGGATCCACATGAGCAGCGCGAAGAGCGACAGACCCACGAGCGACTCGTAGAACTGCGTGGGGTGCACGGGATACGACCACGGCGCCGACTGCGACAGCCCGAAGTCGCGCACGTGGTGCTGCCACGCCGGGCTGCCCTGGGGCGCCAGCGGATTCGGGCCCGGGAAGCGAATCGCCCACGGCAGGGTCGAGCGCGCGCCGAAGTCGCAGCCGAAAAGGAAGCAGCCGATGCGCGTGATGGCGGTGCCGAGAACGACCGACGGCGCGGCGACGTCGGCCCAGCGAAGGAGCTCGATGCCGCGCTTGTGGCAGCAGTACCAGCTCGCGAGAGAGCCGGTGATCATGCCGCCGTACGCGACCAACCCCCCGCGGTTGATCATGAGCATGTCCCCGAGGCCGCTGAACTCCGAGAGGTTCGTGAGGATGTAGAGGAGGCGAGAGCCGATGATCGACCACACGGCCGACCACATGTAGATCGTGCCGGTGTCCTGCTCGGGAATGCCATCCTGCTTCGCGAGCCGCATCACGATGAACCAGCCGACTATGAGCGAGGTCCCGAGCATGACGCCGTACGCGTAGATGGGCACGGGCGTCCACGCGTGCGAAAAACCCTCGCCGCTCGGCGTCCACGAGCCCGACTTCAGGCCGATGAGGATCTCGGCGCCCGCGAGCAGATAGAGCGGCGTCGAGGTCAGCTCCGCCTTCGGGTCGCCCCGCCTTCGCCACACGTCGCGCGCGAAGGCCGCCACCGCCAGCACGAGCGCCGCGGCGAACAGCAGCTTCGACGGGATATTGACGAGGATGGGGCGCATGGGGGGCTTAACGAAACCGCCCCACTAGATATTCCGCCCCACCCCCGACGTCAATGCGCCTTCGACCGACACCCCCAAACGGCAGTGCGAGCGGAGCGCGGCTTTGCCGCGCTCCGCGATGGGGGACCGGGGGCCTGCGAGCGGCAGCGAGCCAGGCCCCCGTTAGGTCGTCTTCGGGCCTTCGGTGAATTCGGCGTCGATGACGTCGTCCTTGCCGCCTGCGCCGGGCGCCGCCGCGCCGCCTTCGGCCTCGGGCGGCACGTCGGGACCCGCGGCGGCCGCGCCCGCCGCCCGGTAGAGCGACTCCGCCATCTTGTGCGAGGCCTTCTGCAGGCGCTCGAAGGCCGTCTCGAAGACCTGCGCCTCCTTGGGCTCGCGGTTGTTCTCGACGGTGTCCTTGGCGTCCTTGAGCGCAGCCTCGAGCTCGACACGGTCCGCTTCGGCGATCTTGTCGCGGTTGTCGTCGAGGTGCTTCTGCACCTGGAAGCTCAGGGACTCGAGCTTGTTGCGCGCCTCGATGGCTTCCTTCCGCTTCTTGTCTTCGGCCTCGTGCTCGGCCGCGTCCTTGACCATCTTCTGAATCTCCGCCTCGGACAGACCCGAGGAGGCGGTGATCGTGATGTGCTGGGCCTTGCTCGTGCCCTTGTCTTTGGCCGAGACGTTGACGATGCCGTTGGCGTCGATGTCGAAGGTGACTTCGATCTGGGGCACGCCGCGCGGCGCGGGCGGGATGCTGTCGAGGCCGAACTTCCCGAGCAGGCGGTTGTCCGCGGCCATGGGTCGCTCACCCTGGTACACCTTCACCTCGACCGAGCCCTGGTTGTCGGCGGCCGTCGAGAAGGTCTCCGACTTCTTGGTCGGGATCGTCGTGTTGCGCGGGATGAGCGTCGTCATGACGCCGCCCAACGTCTCGATGCCGAGCGACAGCGGCGTGACGTCGAGGAGCAGCATGTCTTTGACGTCGCCCGAGAGCACGCCGGCCTGGACGGCCGCGCCCAGCGCGACCACCTCGTCCGGGTTCACGCCCTTGTGCGGCTCCTTGCCGAAGAACTCCTTGACGAGCTTCTGCACCATCGGGATGCGCGTCGAGCCGCCGACCAGCACGACCTCGGCGATCTCGGACGGGTTCTTGCCCGCGTCGGCCAGGGCCTTCTTCGTGGGCTCGATCGTGCGCTGCACGAGGTCGCCCATCAGCTGCTCGAGCTTGGCGCGCGAGAGCTTGATCTGCATGTGCTTGGGCCCGCTCGCGTCGGCCGTGAGGAATGGCAGGTTGATCTCCGTCTCGGCCACGGTCGACAGCTCGATCTTGGCCTTCTCCGCCGCCTCGCGCAGACGCTGGATAACCATCTTGTCCTTCGAGACGTCGAGGCCCTGGTCCTTCTTGAATTCCGCGACGAGCCAATCCATCACGCGCTGGTCGATGTCGTCGCCGCCGAGGTGCGTGTCGCCGTTCGTCGAGACGACCTCGACGACCTTCTCGCCGACCTCGAGGACCGAGATGTCGAACGTACCGCCGCCGAAGTCGTAGACGGCGATGAGGTGATCCTTGCCCTTGTCGAGGCCGTAGGCGAGTGCCGCCGCCGTCGGCTCGTTGACGATGCGCTTGACGTCGAGCCCCGCGATGCGGCCCGCGTCCTTCGTCGCCTGGCGCTGAGCGTCGTTGAAGTAGGCCGGCACCGTGATGACGGCATCCGTGACCTTCTCGCCGAGATAGTCCTCGGCCGCCTTCTTGAGCTTCATGAGCACGCGCGCCGAGACTTCGGGCGCCGTGACCTTCTTGCCGCGCACCTCGAGGATCGCCTCGCCGTTCCCGCCGCGCGCGACCTTGTAGGGGACGCGCGTGGCCTCCGCGGTGACCTCGTCGAAGCGGCGGCCCATGAACCGTTTCACCGAGTAGACGGTGTTCTCTGGGTTCGTGATGGCCTGCCGGCGCGCGATCTGGCCCACGAGGACCTCGCCCTTGTCATCCCACGCGACGACCGACGGCGTGAGCCGCCCGCCCTCCTCGTTGGCGATGACCTGGGGATCCTTGCCCTCCATGATCGCGACGACGGAGTTCGTGGTTCCCAGATCGATTCCGATGATCTTAGCCATGTGCGCCTCTTGTCCCTTCGGTCCTGAGCTGATTTGCTTTTCGTTACGGTGACTTCGTTCCGCCGGTCAACGTAAGCACCGGGGCCCGGTCGTCAAGGAAATCGGGCCGCGTCCGGGCTCACGGCGCGCGCAGCAGCCGCGCCGTGACCGCCGCGTCGGCTCGCCCGCGGGCCACCCCGCGCGCGCCCCAAGACGCGACCGTTGCCAAGGCGACGACGCAGAGGACCGCCAAGGCGATCAACCCCCGCTGGGACTCCTTCCGGAGCGGCACGGCGAGCTTTTAACATAGCTAACGTGGGAGGTGGAAAACCTCGTGGGCGCGATATACTGAACGGATGTTTCATCCCCTGGTGGCGACCTGGCTCGCGCGGCGCTTCGGCGCGCCGACGCCCGCCCAGGCGCAGGCCTGGCCGCTCATCGCCGAGGGGCGGGACGTGTTGGTCACGGCGCCCACGGGCTCGGGCAAGACGCTCGCGGCCTTCTTGAGCGCGCTCGACGGGCTGGTCGCCGAGGCCATCGCGGCCGGCGGCGCGCTGCCGGAGCGAACCTCGGTCGTGTACGTCTCGCCGCTCAAAGCGCTGTCGAACGACATTCGCCGCAACCTCGAGGAGCCGCTCGCCGAGCTGCGCGCGCTCGCGCCCGAGCTGGGCTTCCCGGCGCCCGCCATCCGCACGGCCGTGCGCACGGGCGACACGTCGCAAAAGGAGCGGCGCGACGCCGTCCGTCACCCGCCGCACGTGCTCGTGACGACGCCCGAGTCGCTTTACATCCTGCTGACGTCGGACTCGGGGCGGCGCGCGCTGCGCGACGTGCGCACCGTGATCGTCGACGAGATCCACGCCATGGCCGCCGACAAGCGCGGCGCGCACCTGGCGCTGTCGCTCGAGCGCCTCGAGGCGCTCGTGGCGGCATCCCAGGTCCAGGAGGGCGGAGGCGGAGACGGCGGACCCTCGCGCCCCCTCCAGCGCATCGGTCTTTCGGCCACCGTGCGGCCCATGGCCGTCGCGGCGCGCCTGCTGTGCGGCACGCGGCCGGCGCCCGCCATCGTCGACGTGGGCCAACGGCGCGACCTCGATCTCAAGATCGAGGTCCTCGACGACGAGCTCGGCGCCGTGTGCACGAACGAGCAGTGGGCCGAGGTCTACGACCGCGTGGCCGACCTCGCGCGCGGGCACCGGTCGACGATCGTCTTCGTCAACACGCGGCGCCTCGTCGAACGGATGACCTTGCACCTCGGCGAGCGGCTCGGGGTCGACACGGTGGCGGCGCACCACGGCAGCCTCTCGCGCGAGCGGCGGCACAAGGCGGAGACGCGGCTCAAGGCGGGCGACCTCAAGCTCGTCGTCGCCACGGCGTCGCTCGAGCTCGGCATAGACGTGGGCGCGATCGATCTCGTGTGCCTCATCGGGTCGCCGCGCTCGATCGCGACGGGCCTGCAGCGCATCGGGCGCTCGGGGCACGCCATCGGCGCGACGCCCAAGGGCCGCTTCTTCCCGCTCACGCGCGATCAGCTCGTCGAGTGCGCCGCCCTCGTGCGCGCCGCGCGCCGCGCCGAGATCGACCACGTGAGCCTGCGCGAGGCGCCGCTCGACATCCTGTCGCAGCAGATCGTCGCGACCTGCGCGACGGACGAGTGGAGCGAGGACGCGCTCTTCGCGCGCCTCACGCAAGCCGGCCCGTACGCGGCGCTCGCGCGCGCCGACTTCGACGCCGTCGTCGACGTCCTGTCGGAGGGCATCGCGACGCGGCGCGGGCGCGCGGGCGCCCTCCTCCACCGCGACGCCGTCAACCGGCGCCTGCGCGGTCGGCGCGGCGCGCGGCTCGCGGCCATCACCTCGGGCGGCGCCATCCCCGACCTCGCGACCTATGACGTCGTCCTCGAGCCCGAGGGGACGCTCATCGGCACGCTCGACGAGGACTTCGCCGTCGAGTCGATGGCCGGCGACATCTTCCTGCTCGGCAACTCGTCCTGGCGCATCCGCCGCGTCGAGATGGGCCGGGTACGCGTCGAGAACGCGGGCGGCGCGCCGCCCACGATCCCGTTCTGGCTCGGCGAGGGGCCCGCGCGCACGCGAGAGCTGTCGGCCGAGGTGTCGGCGCTGCGCGAGGAGGTCGCGACGGCGGCCGCGCGCGGCGAGGATCCCGTGCCCGCGCTCGTCGAGCGGTCAGCGCTCGATCGGCGCGGCGCCGAGCTCGTGCGCGACTACCTGCTCGCGGGGCGGGCGGCCCTCGGCGCGGTGCCCACGCAGAAGCGCGTCATCGCCGAGCGGTTCTTCGACGAGGGCGGCGGCATGCAGCTCGTCATTCATGCTCCCTTCGGGGGGCGCATCAACCGGGCGTGGGGCATGGCGCTGCGCAAGCGGTTTTGCCGCTCGTTCGACTTCGAGCTGCAGGCGGCCGCCACGGACGACGGCATCGTGCTGTCCCTGGGCACTCAGCACAGCTTCCCGCTCGAGACGGTGTTCGAGATGTTGCGGCCCGAGGACATCGACGAGCTGCTCACGCAGGCCGCCCTCCAGGCCCCCATGTTCGAGACGCGCTGGCGCTGGAACGCCATGCGGTCGCTCGCGCTCATGCGCACGCAGGGAGGCAAGCGCGTTCCGCCCCAAATCCAGCGCATGCGCGCCCAGGATCTCGTGACGGCCGTCTTCCCCGCGCAGACGGCCTGCCAGGACAACCACGGCGGCGGCGCCATCGAGGTGCCCGATCACCCGCTCGTGCGCGAGACCTTGCGCGACTGCCTCGTCGAGGCCATGGACGCCGCGGGCCTGCGCGCCGTCATTACGGCGCTGCGCGCGGGTGAGATCGAGACGATCGCGCGCGACCTGCCCGAGCCGTCGGTCTTCTCGCACGAGATTCTGAACGCCAACCCCTACGCCTACCTCGACGACGCGCCGCTCGAGGAACGGCGCACGCGCGCGGTCGCCGTGCGCCGCGGATTGCCGGCCGAGGTCACGGACCGCATCGGCGGCCTGGACCCGGCGACGATCGCGGAAGTCGTTGCCGAGGCCCAGCCCGACGCGCGCGACGCCGACGAGCTGCACGATCTCTTGCTCGAGCTCGGCGCACTGCCCGTGGGCGAGGGCGGGGCACGCGGGTTGGACGTGCACTTCGACACGCTCGTCTCCGCGCGCCGCGCGGCGCGGCTCGAGCTGCCGGACGGCGCGCACTGGGTGGCGGCCGAGCGCCGCTCGCTCGCGGCCGCCGTGTGGCCCGAGGGGCGCTTCGAGCCCGACGTCGTCGAGCCGCCGGCGCGGCGCGCGCCGGCCTGG
>DASXOE010000038.1:0-13081 GCA_036494575.1 Polyangia bacterium
CCAGATCATCGTCGCCACGACGATCGAGGCCGTGAGCGAGGCGCTGCTCTTCGCGTCCAAGGCGGGCGCGGACCCGGCGCGGGTGCGCGCGGCGCTCATGGGCGGCTTCGCGAGCTCGCGCATCCTCGAGGTGCACGGCGAACGCATGGTGAAGCGCAACTTCGAGCCGGGCTTCCGCATCGAGCTGCACCAGAAGGATCTGAACCTGGCGCTGCAGGGCGCGCGCGAGATGTCCATGAGCCTGCCCGTCACGGCCATCTGCGCTCAGCTCTTCAACATGGCGGCCGCCAACGGCGGCTCGAAGTGGGATCACTCCGGCATGGCGCGCGCGCTCGAGATGATGGCCAACTACGAGATCGCGACCAAGGGCTAGAGGAAGGGATCGGGCGAAGGGTCGGGCCGGCGCCTCACGGCGTCGTCACGACGCCGCGCCACCACGCCTCGACGGCGGCGAGCGGCGCGGCGGGCGGCGGGCGCTTGAGGCCGTCGATCGTCGCGCGGTTGAGGTACCACTCGAGCGGGGCCTTTCCCGGGAACTCGAAGAGCTCGGTCACGAAGAACCGCGTCGCGGGGGCGAAGCGCGGATCGCCCGCGAGCGCCTCCACCTTCTGATCGTTGCGAAAGGCCATGCTGGCCTCGCGCGCCGCGAGGAACGCCTCGACGGGCGTCGTGAGGAACGAGATCCGCGCGTGCACGCGGCCGGGCCCTTTCTCGGCGCGCGGATCGGTCTCGTACGTCGCGCCGTCGCGGATCTGCACGAGCAGCACGCCCGAGGTGTTGTCCTCGAGCCATACGGCGTTCTTGCGCATCCACTGCGTGGCGATGTCGACGCCGTAGTTGTCGTAGTAGCCGGCGTCGACGACGCGCCGGTCGGGATCTGACGTCAGCAGCGCGGCCGAGGTGACCCACGGGAACGTCGCGTTGAGCCGAGCGACCGTGCTGAGCTTGATGTCGTCGATGCCGTCGCCCGCGCACGCGAAGAGCTGGACGCTCGAGATCGAGGGCAAATCCGGCTCGCCGGGCGTGGGCCAGGGCCGGCGCGCCCACGTGATCGCGCCGAGGTCGAGGTTGCTCACGAAGAGGCGGCGTCCGTCCTCGACGAGCATGGGCGCGTAGACGAGCGAGGGGAGCCATCCCTCCTGCTCGCCGCGCATGAGGGCCCGAAACGGCATGGCGAGGCGCCCCTTCGTGCCCCGCTCCCAGCTGCGCTCGAGCGCCCGGCCGCGATCGTCGAAAGGAAAGATGAGCGCGCGCGTGATGGGCGTGAGCGAATCCTTGGCCGCCCCCTCGATGAGCCCGTCGAACCAGCGCGCGTCGAGCTTCGCGCCTGTCGGACCGCGCTCGTCGAGCGCCGAGACGAGGTGCGCGGCGCCCACCATGCCGCCGGACGCGCCCGTGATGAGGCGGACGTGGCGCAAGAAACCGGGGATGCGAGCCTCCAGGGCGCCGAGCACGTTGAGGGTCCAGATCCCGGCGCGCAGCGCGCCCCCGCTCGTGGCGACGATCACGAGCGGCGGTTTGGCCTGCCCGAGACCGGCCTTCCAGCGCTCGAGGGCGGCGGCGTCGTCGACGAGCGGTCGCGGCGGCGCGCCCGCTTGCGGAAACGTCACGTGCGCGAGGCCGGTCACGGAGACGTCGCGCGTCGCGCCGAGCCCGCACGCCGCGAGGACGACGACGACGGACCAGAAGACGCGGTAGTGCTGGAACCAGAAGCGCAGCAAGCCCCAGACGCCCGTGAGGATCGAGAGCGTGAGCGACACCGCGAGCGCCGCCGGCACGTGACGCTCGAGCGCCCACGCCGCGAGGTAGGCGACGGCGAGCAGCGCCATGAGCGCCATCTGAACGGCGTGCGCGCCGGGATCGGGCGGCGGGCGCGCGGGGTCGGACGCGAGCCGCGCGTGCGAGCGCCGCACGGCGCGCGTCACGCCCGGGCGGTAGCGCTCGGGCACGAGATGCATGAGCGGCTTGTCGCGATGAATCCCGCGCGCGAGCCACGTCACGAAGGCGCAGGCGACCGCCGGCCCCACGAGGACGAGCGCGCCGTGGAAGCGCGTCTTTTCCTGGAGGACGGCGCCGAGCGCGACGAGGGCGAGCACGATCCAGACGGGCCAGCGCAGGTAGCGCGCCACCGTGCCGAGGGTGGCTTCGTTGGGAGCGACGGCCTCGTCCGGGCTCTCGCGGCTATCGATGAGATAGCCCACGACCCCGAGATGGACGCACAGGAACGCGATGGCCCAACCGGCGAGGAGCTGCGTCGCCGGATAGTCATGCCAGATCAAGCTGGGCGCGCCGATGCCGCTGCCCGCGCCGAGGAGGACGGCCAGCGTGGCCGCGAACACGACGAAGAGCGGCGGGTAGGCCACCCAGCCGAAGGGAGCGTAAACCCAGAACCGGGACCGCCTCTCGCGCACGCGCCGTCATTAGAACACCGCGCGCGCGTCCGCCGCAACGCAGCGTTGGCGATGGTGGACCTCACGCGAGAGCCCGGATTGAGCCCAGCTTGGATCCTCGAGCACGTTCGGGCCGGAGCAGCCGAGGTGGTTCGCGAAATCGAAAACGTCGGCTTCGTCTTGCTCGCGCGCGATCACACGATCGGCGTCAACTACGCCCTCAGGTTTCGCCGGTCCAAGGAGCTTGCCCGCGAGGGATAGAGGTCCGCCTAGAACGCCTAGCGGCGCCAGACGAACGCGGTACGACGGGCGCCCGGAACGAACGACTCGCGGCGGACATCCGCCGGCGGCAGGTACTCAGCGTGCACGAGCGGCAAAGCGCCCTGCCCCGACCAGGCACCATGATCGCCCCGCGACCGCACGGCGAGCCGCTCGGCCGTGCCGAACGTCCACAGCGCAACGGCGACGAATACCATCTGCACCGAGCCGAGGTAGAGACCACCCGCGATGAGGGCCACGCACGCGACCCGCCCGATGGTCACTGCAATCTCGGTCGCGCGCACCAGGCCCCGTCGCCGCGCAAGAAGAGCGCGCAGGATGCGGCCTCCATCGGAGGGGAACACGGGCAGCAGGTTGAAGGCGCCCAAGACCAAGTTTACCCAGCCGAAGAGAGCGAAGACGGACACCCCAGTGACCGCGGCCAGTCCATGTCCCAGGCCGGCGAGCATGAAGGACACGGCCGGCCCGGCGACCGCGATCGCGATTTCATCGCCGGGTCTACGGGGAAGGCCCGCGAGCCGCGCCGCCCCGCCGAAGAAGTGGAGACCAATCTCGCTCACCGAAACGTTCAGGTGACGCGCCACCAGGGCATGGCCCAGCTCGTGGAGCAGCACCGAGCCCGCCACCATGAGCACGACGGCCAGCCCTGCGAGCCCCCCCATGAACAGCACGACCATGCCGAGCAGCAGGATGAATGACAGGTGCACGCGAATCGGGAACCCGAACAGGCGGCCGACGCGGAAGCTTGGGAACATGGCCGATCGTTCAGAAGCACCATTCGCCCGGCGTCAAGGCCCTCGGTCTCATGCGTCGCGGGAATCAGGCTGCCGGCGCGGTCGGCACCGTGAACCAGAACGTCGCTCCCTGACCCGGCGTGCTCTCGACCCCGATCGCCCCGCCGTGCGCCTGAACGAGGCCCTTGGCGATGAAGAGGCCGAGGCCCGAGCCACCGGCCGGGCTGCCGGGGACGCGAAAGAACTTTTCGAACAAGCCCACCTGGTGCGCGCGCGAGATGCCAGGGCCCTGGTCCTGCACTTCGAAACGCACCCAGGTCGCCTCCGCGAGGCGATGCTCGCGCACGCTGTCGGTTGGACGTTCGGCCTTGGCGCGAACGACGATGCCGCTCCCCGCGGGCGCGAAGCGCAGCGCGTTGCCGAGGAGGTTCGAGAAGACGAGCTCCAGCCGATCGGGGTCGACGAAGACGTCCGGGAGGCCCGGCAGCACCTCGGAGGCGAGCGTGATCTGCGCCTGCGCCGCGGCCGCCCCGTGCACGCCGAGCGCGGCGCCGACGAGCGTCTCGGGATCGACGCGGCGTTTGTGCAGATCGATCTGGCCCGATTCGATGCGCGAGAGGTTGAGGAGCTCGTCGACGATGACCTGCAACCGCTCGCAGTCGTCGCGCGCCGCGAACAAGAGGTCGGCTTGCTTGGGCGTGAGCGGCCCCACGATGCCGTCCGTGATCATGTGCAGCGCCATGCGCAGCGACGTCAGCGGCGTTCGGAACTCGTGCGCGACGGTCGCGACGAGATCGTTCTTGAGCTCGTCGAAGCGGAAGAGCCGCGTCGAGTCCTGGAGCACGATGGCCGCCCCCGCGACCGCGCCGGCCTCGTTGTAGATGGGCGCGGCGCGCGGCAGGAGGATGCGCTCCCCGTCCGGCGTGCCGGCGACGCGCACCGCCTCCTCGAAACCCTTCGGGACGTACGCGCCCTTGCCGCCGAGGACGTGAGCGCGCAGCCGCTCGAGGACGGCGCGCACGCCGGGATCGGCGTTGGCGTACACCTCGCCCGCGGGCCGCTCGGGATCTATCGCGAGCAGGCGCGTCGCGGCCGTGTTGACTCCGGCCAGAGCGCCGCTCGCGTCGAGGAGCAGCACGGGGTCGGGCAGGCCGTCGATGGCGGCCTGCGCGGCCTGCTGCGCCTGCAGGAGCTCGCCGAGGGAGCTCGCGCGGTAGCGCTCGAGACCATCGGCCATGCGGTTGAATTCGACGGCGACCGTCGCGATCTCGTCGTGACCACGCACGGTGGCGCGCGCCTTGAGATCGTTCCCCGCGAAGCGGCGCACGGCCGCCGCGACGACGCCGAGGGGCCGCAACATGCGCGTCGTGAGCCATACGGAGGAGAGGAGGCCGAGCGCGAGCGCGAGGACGACCGCCCCGACGACGAGGCGGTCGAATTCCCTGGCGCGACGCTCGGCGCGCTCGACCTTGCGCACCATGGCGTCCTGATTGATGGCGAGGATCTGGTCCTCGAGCTGGTTGACGCGCGCGAAGGCCGGCGCGAGCCGCGAGAAGTACGCCGGGTCGCGCGCCGGCCGCTCGCCCAGGGTCTCGTACGCGGCGAGCACCTGCGCGTAGCGGTTCCAGGCCTGACGCAGCTGTCTCGTGACGGCCGCCTCGCCGGCTTCGGTGATGTTGCCCTCTTGGGTCGCGAGCTCCTCGTCGAACTTGCGCCGGTGGCGGGCGATCTCGGCGCGTGCGTCGTCTTCGTGCTCCGCGAGGAGGAACAGCGCGGCGGCGTTGATGCGCTCGAGCGAGTCCTTCATGCGCTGGGCGGCGAGCACGCTGCGGTAGTTGTCGGCGAGGATGAGGCGCGCCTGCATTCCGAGGCGCGTCGTCACAGCGCTCGAGAAGATTCCGAGGAGCACGAGCGCGAGCGCGAGCGGAGTCTGGGCGAGGAGCAGCTTGGCCTTGAGGCTCATGCGCCGTTCACCTCCTCCTCGGTCGACACGACGTGCACGTCGAGGCCGTTGGCCTCGCGCACGAGGCGCAGCGGGAGCGAGCGCCCGAGGAGCTGCTTCCACGAGGCCTGGTACGACCGGCCCACGACGATGTGGCCCACGCTGTGCGAGAACGCGAACTCGAGAATGGCGTGCGCAGGATCGGGGGAGCGCAGGCGCACGACCTCGGCGCCGAGCTCGCGCGAGAGATCGGTGTTGGTCATGAGGATGCGTTGGGCGGCGGCGTCGATGCGATCGGGCGTCTCCTGGGGCGTCTCGACGAACACGACGAACCAGTCGCTGCTGAGCCGCCCGGCCAGCCGCGAGCCCTTGCGCACGAGGACCGCGCCGCGCGGCGACGCCGACGAGATGCACACCATGACGCGCGTCCCCTGCCCCGTGCGGTCGGTGACGGCCTGCGCGCTGGCTTCTGCCGTCGGCGGCCGGCGCGCGCTGGCCCGCTCGACGCTCTCTGCGACCTCGCGCAGCGCGAGCTCGCGCAGGTGCTCGAGATTGGCGTCCTTGAAGAAGTGCTCGAGCGCCCACCCGACCTTGTCGGCGCCGTAGATCTTGCCGGCGCGCAGCCGCTCCTGGAGGTCCTCGACGGAGAGGTCGAGGTTGACGACCTGGTCGGCCTGCTTGAGGAAGCTGTCGGGAACCGTCTCGCGGATGGGGATGCCCGCGAAGCGCTCGACGACATCCTTGAGGCTCTCGAGGTGCTGGACGTTGAAGGCGCCGATGACGTTGATGCCGGCGTCGAGCAGCTCGAGGACGTCCTGATAACGTTTGCGATTGCGGCTGCCCGGCACGTTGGTGTGTGCGAGCTCGTCGACGATCACGACGGCCGGGTTGCGCTTCAAGATGTTGTTGAGGCTCATCTCCTCGACGACGATGCCGCGGTACTCGACCTGCCGCCGGGGCACGGCCTCGAGGCCCTCGACGAGCGCCGCCGTCTCGGCGCGCGTGTGGGTCTCGATGAACCCGATGACGATGTCGACGCCCCGCTTGTCGAGCGCGTGCGCCTCCTCGAGCATCCGATACGTCTTGCCGACGCCCGCCGCGAAGCCGATGTAGAGCTTGAGCCGCCCGCGCTTGCCCCGCTCGACGAGCTCGAGGAAGTCGTCCGCACGGGTGCGGTTCGGGCTGGCGGACATCGCGCACAAGCTACGCTCGGGACGTCGTGACGAGCAAGGGCCGTGCCCGCGGGCCGGCCCCAATTGGCGCTTCACGAGCTTGTCGTCCGTCGACGAGGAATCATGTTGCACGCCCAACCCCGGGTTGTCCCTGCGGATTGCACCTTCGATCGATGACGACGCGGCCAAGCCCGGCCTCGGGCAATGGCACGCCTGATGCTCAACCAGGACGAATGAAAGACTTCGTCGTCGTCGCCGCCACGGTGGCGTTCTTCGCCGTCGCGTGGCTCTACGCCAAATCGTTCGACCACCTCTGAGGAGCCGTCATGACGCTCGACTACACGATCGGCACGCTGCTGTCCCTCGCGCTGACGGCCTATCTCGTCTACGCCCTCATTCGTCCCGAAAAGTTCTGAGGAGACCACCCATGACCGTCGCCGGCTGGCTGCAAATCATCGTTTTCTTCGCGGCGATCATCGCCGTCACGAAACCGCTCGGCATCTACATGTTCCGCGTCTTCGAAGGCGACCGCCAACCCTTACCGCGCGCGCTCGGAGGTTTCGAGCGGCTCGTCTATCGGCTCTCGGGCATCGATCCGAGGTACGAGCAGACCTGGAAGGAGTACACGTTCGCGCTGCTGGCCTTCAGCGCGCTCGGAATCGTCGTGACGTATCTCTTTCAGCGCCTACAAGGTTTCCTGCCGTTCAACCCGCAGCACTTCGGCGCCGTCGAGCCGGGCTCGGCCTTCAACACCGCGGCGAGCTTCTCGACGAACACGAACTGGCAAGGGTACTCGGGCGAATCGACGATGAGCTACCTCACGCAGATGGCGGGCCTCGCGTGGCACAACTTCACGTCGGCGGCCGCCGGCATCTGCGTGGCGCTCGCGCTCGGACGCGGCTTCACGCGCCGCCCCGGGCCCGAGGGGAGCCGGTCGCTCGGAAACTTCTGGGTCGACCTCGTGCGCGGCATCGTCTACGTCTTCCTGCCGCTCAGCGTCTTCTTCGGCCTCGTCCTCGTGTGGCAGGGCTGCATCCAGAACCTATCGCCCTACCTCGACGTCGCGACCGTCGAGGGCGGCAAGCAGACGCTCGCGCTCGGCCCAGTGGCTTCGCAAGAGGCCATCAAGCAGCTCGGCACCAATGGCGGAGGCTTCTTCAACGCGAACGCCGCTCACCCGTTCGAGAACCCGAACCCGTTCACGAATTTTCTCTCGCTCTTCATGATCTTCGCGGTCTCGTCGGCGCTCACTTACACGTACGGCCGCATGGCGCGCGACCAGCGGCACGGCTGGGCCGTGTGGAGCGCGATGGCGATCTTGTTCGCCGCGGGCGTCGCCGTCTGCTACCCGGCGGAGGCGCACGGCAACCCGGCGTTCGCGGGGCTGGCCGTCGACCAGAGCGCCGGCAACATGGAAGGCAAGGAGGCACGCTTCGGCGTCGGGGCTTCGGCGCTCTACGCCGTCGTGACGACCGACGCCTCGTGCGGCGCCGTCAACTCGATGCACGACAGCTTCACGCCGCTCGGCGGCCTCGTGCCGCTCGCCAACATCCAGCTCGGCGAGGTCGTGTTCGGCGGCACGGGCGCGGGCCTCTACGGCATGCTCGTCTACGCCGTCCTCACGGTGTTCATCGCGGGCCTCATGGTGGGCCGCACGCCCGAGTACCTGGGCAAGAAGATCGAGGCGCGCGAGATGAAGCTCGCGATGCTCTACGTGCTGATCTTCCCGCTCCTCATCCTGGGCTTCACGGCCTGGAGCGCGGTCAAACCCTACGGCACGTCCTCCCTCAACAACGCCGGCCCGCGCGGGCTCATGGAGATCCTCTACGCCTTCTCGAGCGCCGCGGGCAACAACGGCTCGGCGTACGCGGGCCTCAACGCCAACACACCCTGGTACAACGTCACGCTCGCCCTCACCATGCTCGGCGGCCGCTTTCTCATGATTCTGCCGGCCATGGGCATCGCCGGCGCGATGGTCGGCAAGAAGGTGGTCCCGCCGAGCGGCGGCACGTTCCCCACGAACGGCTCGACGTTCGCCGTCCTCCTCGTGTCCGTCGTCGTGATCGTGGGCGCGCTGACTTTCTTCCCCGCGCTCTCCCTCGGCAACATCGTCGAGCACTTCGCCGCCGTCGCCGGAAAGGTCTATTAGCCATGTTCCGCCCCAAAGCCCAGAGCCTGTCCCTCTTCGATCGCTCGATCCTCGGCCGCGCAACCCTCGACTCCTTTCGAAAGCTCGCGCCCCGACACGTCGCCAAGAACCCGGTCATGTTCGTCGTCGAGATTGGCAGCGTGCTGACGACGCTGATCTTCGTGCGCGACTTGCTCCACCGCTCCAGCGCGGGCGCGCCGCTCTGGTTCACGGGCGCCGTGACCGTATGGCTGTGGTTCACGGTGGTCTTCGCGAACTTCGCCGAGGCCGTGGCCGAAGGCCGCGGCAAGGCCCAGGCCGACACGCTCCGGAAGATGCGCAAGGAGACGACGGCGCGCCGCCTGCAGCGTGGGCAAGCCGGAGGCTGGAACGGCCCCGAGGAGGTCGTCCCGTCGTCGTCGTTGCGCAAGGAGGACTTCGTCGTCGTCGATGCGGGGCAGCTCATCCCAGGCGACGGCGAGATTGTCGACGGCATCGCGTCGGTCGACGAGTCGGCCATCACGGGCGAGTCGGCCCCCGTGATCCGGGAGAGCGGCGGCGATCGCTCGGCGGTCACGGGCGGCACGAAGGTCCTGTCGGATCGCATCGTCGTTCGCATCGCCGTCGATCCCGGCGAGTCGTTCCTCGATCGCATGATCGGCCTCGTCGAGGGGGCCTCGCGCCAGAAGACCCCCAACGAGATCGCGTTGCACATCCTGCTCGTCGGTCTCACGCTCGTGTTCCTCTTCGCGTGCGTCACGCTCGTGCCGCTCGCCGCCTACTCGACGATCGCGCTCTCCGCGACGGTGATCGTCGCGCTGCTCGTCTGCCTGATCCCGACGACGATCGGCGGCCTCCTATCGGCCATCGGCATCGCCGGGATGGATCGCCTGCTGCAAAAGAACGTCATCGCCATGAGCGGCCGCGCCGTCGAGGCCTCGGGCGACGTCGACACGCTGCTCCTCGACAAGACGGGCACGATCACGCACGGGAACCGCATGGCCACCGAGCTCCTCCCGCTCGACGGCGTCCGCGTGGAGGATCTGGCCGCCGCCGCCCAGCTCGCGAGCCTGGCCGACGAGACGCCCGAGGGGCGCTCGATCGTGGCGCTCATCAAAGAGAACTTGAGCTTGTCGGCCGGCACCGCCGACGGCGCCGTCTTCGTCCCCTTCACGGCGCAGACGCGCATGAGCGGCGTCGACCTCGCCGGGCGCGCGATCCGCAAGGGCGCCGTCGACGCCGTCGCGGATTGCGTGGCGGCACGGGGCGGCGCCGTGCCGCCACAGCTCCGCCAGCTCGCCAACGCCATCGGCGACTCGGGCGGCACGCCGCTCGCGGTCTCCGACGGCGCGCGCCTCCTGGGCATCATCCACCTCAAGGACATCGTCAAGGCCGGCATCGCCGACCGCTTCGCGCGCTTCCGTGCCATGGGCATCCGCACCGTCATGATCACGGGCGACAACCCGCGCACGGCGGCCGCGATCGCCAAGGAGGCCGGCGTCGACGACTTCCTCGCAGAGGCGACGCCCGAGGCGAAGATGCGCCTCATCAAAGAAGAGCAGGCCAAGGGCAAGCTCGTCGCCATGACGGGAGACGGGACGAACGACGCGCCGGCGCTCGCCCAGGCCGACGTGGGCGTCGCCATGAACAGCGGCACGCAGGCCGCCAAGGAGGCGGGTAACATGGTCGACCTCGACTCGAACCCGACGAAGCTCCTCGAGATCGTCGAGGTCGGCAAGCAGCTGCTCATGACGCGCGGGACGCTGACGACCTTCTCGATCGCCAACGACGTCGCGAAGTACTTCGCGATCCTGCCGGCGCTCTTCATGGGCGTCTTTCCCGAGATCGCGCCTCTCAACGTCATGCGCCTGGCCTCGCCCGAGAGCGCCATCCTCTCGGCCGTGATCTTCAACGCCATCATCATCGTGCTGCTCATTCCGCTGGCGTTGCGCGGCGTGAAGTACCGCCCGCTCGGGGCCGCCGTGATCTTGCGCCGCTCGCTGCTCGTCTACGGCGTGGGGGGCATCATCGCGCCCTTCCTCGGCATCAAGCTCGTCGACCTGGCGCTCGAGGCGCTCGGGGTCGTCTGAAAGAAACAGAGGGAACCGTCATGCGTAAAGAGATCGTCATCGCGCTTCGAACCACGCTCGTCACGCTCGTGCTCACGGGCATCATCTATCCGCTCGTCATGACGGGCGCCGCGCAGGTGCTCTTTCCGGCCCGCGCCAACGGCAGCCTCGTGCGCGACGAGAAGGGCGTCGTCGTCGGCTCCGAGCTGATCGGCCAGGTCTTCACGGCCCCCGCCTACCTGCAGGGGCGTCCGTCGGCGGCCGGTAACGGTTACGACGCGACGGCCTCGTCGGGCTCGAACCTGGGCCCGACGTCCAAGAAGCTGCGCGATCGCGCCGCCGCCGACGTCGATCGGCTGCACAAGGAGAATCCGGAGGCCGCCCCGCAGGTGCCCGCGGAGCTCGTAACGACGTCGGCGAGCGGCCTCGACCCGGACCTGTCGCCGGCGGCGGCGTTCTGGCAGGTCCCGCGCATCGCCCAGGCCCGCCAGATCGGGGCCGATCGCATCCGCGCCGTCATCGAGAGCCGCATCCAGAGCCGCGACCTCGGGATCTTCGGTGAGCCGCGCGTCAATGTCCTCGCGGCGAACCTCGCGCTCGACCAGCAGTTCGGGAGGCCCGCGCGACCGAGCGGCGCACCGACGCCCGCGACGGCGCCTTCAGCCGCAAAATGACAAGCGCGGTAGACTGACCTCATGCGCCAGCTCGCCGTGCTCGTCGTCGACGACGAGAAGAACATCCGCCAGACGTTGCGTCTGTGCCTCGAGTCCATGGACGCCGAGGTGACCGAGGCGGGCACGGCGCCGGCGGCGCTCGAGGCGATCGGTCGCACGGTCTTCGACCTCGTCTTTCTGGATCTGCGCATCGGCGCGCAGAGCGGGCTCGAGCTCATCCCCCAGCTCCTCGCCGAGAACCCCAACATCGCGATCATCATGGTGACGGCCTACGCGACAGTCGAGACCGCAGTCGAGGCCATCCGGCGCGGCGCCTGGGACTACCTGCCGAAGCCCTTCACGCCCGGGCAGATCAGGCACGTTCTCGAGAAGGTGCTCGTGCAGCGCTCGCTCTCGGTGCGCGTCACCGATCTGCAAGACCGCCTGCAAGCCGAGGCGCCCGAGACCGATCTCGACTCGTCCGCCCCCGTCATGCGCTCCGTGCTCGAGGTCGTGAGCCGCGCCGCCAAGGCCGACGTCTCGGTGCTCTTCCGCGGCCAGAGCGGAACGGGCAAGGGCGTGCTCGCGCGGGCCATGCACCTCGAGAGCCAGCGCCGCGATCGGCCCTTCGTCACCGTCAACTGTCCGACGTTGACGGAGGAGCTGCTCGCGAGCGAGCTCTTCGGTCACGCCAAGGGCGCCTTCACGGGCGCCATCCGCGATCAGCCGGGGCGCGTCGAGGTCGCCGAGGGCGGCACGCTCTTCCTCGACGAGATCGGCGACCTGCCCGCGAGCCTGCAGGCCAAGCTGCTCCGCTTCCTGCAAGAGAAGCACTTCGAGCGCGTCGGCGAGGCGCGCACGCGCAAGGCGGACGTGCGCGTCGTCGCCGCGACGAACCGCGACCTCGAGATCGACGTGCAGAGCGGGCGCTTTCGCGAGGACTTGCTGTTCCGGCTCAACGTCATCGAGGTGCGCGTGCCGTCGCTGCGAGAGCGCCCCGAGGACATCGTGCCCATGGCGCGGCGCTTTCTCTCGTTCTTCGCGAAGTCGCTGGGACGCGCAGTCGCCACCCTCTCGCCGACGGCCGAGAAGATACTCACGAACTACGACTGGCCGGGGAACGTGCGCGAGCTGCGCAACGCCATCGAGCGCGCCATGATTCTCTGGCCTTCGACGGTGGTCGAGCCGCAGGCGTTTCCAGAGCGCATCGCCGGCACCAAGGAGCGCGGGCCGCACGTCGGCGGCAAGTTCACGCTCGACGAGCTCGAGCGCGCGCACATCTCCGCGATCGTCTCACAATCGAAGACGATGGATGAGGCGGCCGCCATGCTGGGCATCGACGACTCGACGCTCTGGCGCAAGCGGAAGAAATACGAGGAGCACGACCTCGGCTGAGACGCGGCCTGGCCGCTCGCTGAGACGCAGCCGGCCTGCGACGATTGCGTTGCAAATTGCAGGAAGGCACGTGCTCGCCCCTGCGGTTTGCAGCGATTTCGCGTCCATTTGTGGCCGATCGGCATGCGGCGCGCCCAAGCGCTTCTCGCCGCGGCATCGTAAGTCTCCGCGCGGACGGCGTTATCTCGATTTGTCGCGCACGAAACAAATACCGCGGTCTTACTGCAAGGGCAGCCATGCAGAATCCGCTCTCGACCGCGCCCGACGAAGATCGCGCCGAACCGCCCCTCTCGACGCCGGCACCCGAATCACCGCCCCG
>DASXOE010000039.1:0-18280 GCA_036494575.1 Polyangia bacterium
TCGGATGGAATGAGTGTCCCGTCTGCCCCGAGAGGATCGCCATGACCAACGCTCGCGATCGTCGTCGCCTCGGCCCCAACGGAGAGCGGCACCGGAACGCGAAAGACGACAGAAGGTTGCCCAATGTTGTCGCGCAGGCCGTACACACCGTATACGTTGCCGTGAGCATCGACGGGGCCTTCCGTCGACGGGAAATCGTATTGGGCGTTCTTGTCGAATTCCTTACTTACCTCCACCATCACGGCGTGGTCCCCGGAGGGCAACTCGGCAGGAACCGCCCAGACGCCTGAATAGAGGGTGTCGGGCTCCGGCGTGGCGGTGGCCACGGCATCAACATCGTCGAGGACGCCGAATAAGGAGCCGTCACCGACATCGCACGAGCCGCCAAAGACGTTGACGCGCGGCGGGCAAGGTTGGCCCAGGATGTCAACGAGATCGCCGCGGGGCGGGTAATACGTCATCGAACCGTCACTCGCGAAGATGCCCTTCACGCTCCGGAAGCTTCCGCTGGGGCACGTGATGGCGTCGACGACCTCCGACGGCAGCATGGGACGGCAGAAGTAGGGCTCTGGCGAAGAGCTCTCCTCGTGGCCGCCGAGGTCGGTCTCGTCGCCATCCACCATGACGACGTTCGGGTAAAGGTGCCCTCGGGCGTGGGCCCACACCGGAAGCGCCATCGGGCGACGGCCGTACGGAAACTTGGGACCCGATGGCAACTCGAGCTGTCCTGGACGGTTCCCGATACCGCGTAGAGCGACGCCGGTCGTCACCATGAGCGTGTCGACGAAAGAGCCGTCCGCGGTCTCGATCCATACGGCGATCTGAGGAGGCAGTTCCAATGCTCCGGGCGGGACCGCCTCAGGTGGTCGCGAGGCGGTCTGGAACGTGTACCGAAGAACGCGGCAATCCGCCCCCACCGCCCGCCCCGAGGTGGCAGCACTGGCCAGCACAACTGCTGCTGAGATTACTTTGTACCGAATGCCAGCCATGCCGACATCAACCTATGGACCGGAGGCCGGTTCCCGTGCCGCGGGATTTTACACGAGATTCCTAGCTGCCCCGGAGCTACAGTCGAAGTAACGTCAGGAATCGCGGATCATGTGGGTCGAGTCGCAGGGCCTGCTCGGCCCGCTGTCCGAGTGCCAGATCCTGATGATGCTCGCGTCCGATGGTTTTCATGGACGCGACGATGGCGCCCTCGGAGACGTCGGGGCTCGCTGCGACGACGGCGCGGAGTTGGACGCACGCCTCCGTGACATTCCCGGCTTCGGATAGCGCCTCTGCGAACATGAACCTCGATAGCGCGAAGGCAAAATCTATCATCTGAACGTGAACTTCGGGATGCTGGAGCTCGGCGGCGGATGGCGTCACAGCGGTTCGCCAGAAGACCACGGAGCGATCCAGAGCGCGCTCATCGATCCGGGGCGCCAGACAAAACAGCAACCCCGTGGGCACGAGCCGCGACGCGCCGAGGCCTAGGTTCACCGGCTGTGTCAGGCAGATCGGACGGGACGCATGAAGGCTGCCGGCGAGCTCAGCTAGCCAACCTTCCGCAGGGCTCGCGGCCGGCCAGGCGACTTCAGGATGCCGATGCGAGAGCTGCTCCACGTACCATTCGTCTATCTCGCTCGCGCTGACAACGATGATGTCCGGACGCCTATGGTCGACCGCCTGCTCATAGGTCAGCACGTGCGTCTCGGTGTCGCCGAATGAAACGATGATTGCTTGCGGTGGCCCGCTTTCGAGCAACTGACGGCCGTAATCACGCGCGATGGACGTGTGGCGCAAATTGACCGACGAGAACACCATTGGAATGCCAAGCAGAGCGGCAATCGGCAGGACGACCCGCCACTTGCCGTGCCACGCATCGAAGCCAACACCAGCTGCGATAGCTAGGGCCAGATATGCAGGTATCAGATAGGACTCGACATCGACGACGTTGTAGAAGGCGGCAAAGACGAAGGATGAGACGACCATCCACGCAATCGTGGCGAGGCGTACGAGGTCGCCATGCTGCCACCAAGCGACGAAACCAAAAGGCGCCGCGATTAGCGCGATCCCGAGATTGGAGGGCAGGCCGACGGCAAATCCCAAGAAACGGCGCGCGTCGGTGGCCACGGACGCCGCTCCCAGGTGCCGGAAGTAGGTGTGCGTGGAAATGACGTCGTAGAACCTGCTGAGGGTCACGGGCGCGCCCATGTCGAGCGCAGGATCGCGCCGAGCCGCGAGGGGAAGATAGACATAGATCAGCGCCGAGACGGCCATGGCGGCGGCGGCGCAGCCCAGGAGATGCAGCCGACGCTCGGTGTTCCGACTCGCCCGCACGAGAACGAAGAACAGCGGCGCCAGGAGGAGCAGGTTGAGGTTCCGGTGACCGATCGTCAAACCGATCATCAACCCCGCCAGGGCGAACTTGCGAGCGACGGGAGCGCGTGCCGCTCCGAAAACGCAGAGTAGCGTGATCGCAATGAGCAATCCGTTCAGGGCATGAACCTCCGCGGCTAGGCACTGCGACCAGAAAGTCGTACCGAGCCCGAAGCAGAGAGTCGCAGCCAGCGCGGCGAGCCGACTCGCACCGAGCCGACGCAGAAGGATCCAAAGGGCCGCCACGGTGCCGGCGCCGCAGACCGCCGAAAACATGTTCGACCGAAAACCGACGTCGCCCACAGGAAGCACTCGGACAAATAGCCCCGCCAGGAGCGAGTAGAGGGGATATCCGGGCGGATGTGGAATTCCGAAGATCGCAGCAGCAGTGGAAAATTCCGCCGAGTCCTCGACGTAAATCGTCGGACAAAGCGTGACGGCATAGAGCAGCAGAGCCCCGACCCCAACCACACCTCCGATCGCGAGATCGCACGGTCTCAAGCGGGCTTCGCCGGCGTCTTCGACGGGCGCTTCAGCTGTGTTTTTCGTGGATCTCATCGCGCGCAGAGGCCGCTCGCGCAATGTGCGGCCGGCGAGGAGCACGCTCGATCGCAGGCGCCGCAGTGCCACGCGTCCCCACCAAGATCGCGGCAACCATCGTCGCACATGACCTGACCCTCCGGGCACACCGACGTGTTGCAAGCGGCCATGGGATCGGTACCCGGACAGCACACACCGGCTCGACAAGAAGCGCCGTCGAACCGGCAGGCGACGCCGCAGCCCCCGCAATTGCCAAAGTCGACGGAGGGGCGAACACACGCTCCGGCGCAGCAGATGAGGCCGGCGTCGCACGTGACCGTGCCACACGCGAGCGCCGCGGAGACACACGCTCCAGCCGCGCACATCTCGCCGGTGGCGCAACGACGGCCGCAGCCGCCACAGTTTTCCACGTCACCCCTCGTGTTCGTACACTCGCCGCCGCAGCACTGTCGGAAGGAATCGGGCTCTTGCCACCAGTTGCAGTCGGCGGCCGTTTCGCAGGTGCGTCCTGCGGGAATCGCGCTCGTGCGACCATCCGCGGGGGTCGCGGCGTCGCCGCTCGCGACCACGGGTGACGAGGCGGGAGCGCTCTCGCCAGAAAGAGGTCTATTGGATTGGCAGGCCGTGCTGATCCCGACCGCGGCCAGCAGGAGCAATCGGAAATCCTGACTCAATTCGAGTGCCTCCCTCGCTCCCAGTATCCGCTCGATCTTCAGGCGTGCCTATGGGGCATCGGCGTCATCTCGCCGACTCCGCAAACGGTGCTAACCTCGCCGCCCGCGTGAAAGATCTCATCCTCGCCATCGATCAGGGGACGACGGGCACGACGGTGCTCGTCGTCGATCAGAAGCTCACGGTGCGGGCGCGCGGGTACCGCGAGCTGCCGCAGATTTATCCCCGTCCTGGCGAGGTCGAGCACGACCCTGAGGCCATCTGGGCCTCGGTGACCGGCGCGATCGGCGAGGCGCTGGCCCCCGGGGACGCCGAGCGGCTCGCGGCCATTGGCATCACCAACCAGCGCGAGACGACTCTGCTCTGGGAGCGGCGGAGCGGCCGGCCCGTCGCGAACGCCATCGTCTGGCAGGACCGCCGCACGGCGCCCCAGTGCGCCGAGCTCAAGGCGGCGGGCCACGAGGACTTCGTGCGGCGGCGCACGGGGCTCGTCCTCGACCCGTACTTCTCCGCGACGAAGATCAAGTGGCTGCTCGAAAACGTGCAGGGCCTGCGCGAGCGCGCCGAGGCCGGTGAGATCGCGTTCGGCACCGTCGATTCGTTCCTCGTGTGGCGGCTGTCGGGCGAGCGCGTGCACGCCACCGACGTCACGAACGCGTCGCGCACGCTGCTGTTCGACCTCGAGACGATGCGCTTCTCCGACGACCTCTGTGAGATCTTCGACGTGCCGACGCAGCTCCTCCCCGAGGTGCGGCCGTCAGCGGGCCGCTTCGCCGAGTCGCGCGGCGTGCCGGGGCTGCCCGACGGCGTCCCCATCGCCGGCATCGCGGGCGACCAGCAGGCGGCGCTGTTCGGCCAGGACTGCGTCGACACCGGGGACGCGAAGTGCACCTTCGGCACGGGCGCCTTCCTGCTCATGAACGTGGGCGCGCGGCCGACGCCGTCGCAGCGCGGGCTGCTGACGACCGTGGCGTGGACGCTCTCCGAGGACGGCGCCGCCGTGTCGACCGGCAACAGCACCGGGCCGAGCGCGCGCACGGCCTACGCCCTCGAGGGCAGCGCCTTCGTCGCGGGCGCCCTCGTCCAGTGGCTGCGCGACGGGCTCGGCATCATCGCGAAGGCGGCCGACGTCGAGGCGCTCGCGCGGTCCGTGCCCGACAGCGGCGGCGTCACGATCGTCCCAGCGCTGGCCGGCCTGGGCGCGCCCCACTGGCGGCCAGACGCGCGCGGGCTCATCAGCGGCATCACGCGCGGCACGACCAAGGCCCACCTCGCGCGCGCGGCGCTCGAGGCCATCGCGCTGCAGAACGTCGACCTCCTGCGCGCCATGCAGGCCGACGCGGGGCACGCCATCACCGGCCTGCGCGTCGACGGCGGGGCCTCCGCCAACGACTTGCTCATGCAGCTCCAGGCCGATCTGTCAGGCCTCCAGATCTTTCGCCCGGAGATGGTCGAGTCCACGGCGCTCGGCGCCGCCAAGCTCGCGGCCCGCGGCGTGGGGTTGCCCCGCACCGACCGCACCAGCAACACGGCGCGCGTGCGCATCTTCAATCCGAGCCTGGCCGCCGCCACGCGCGAGGAGATGCTCGCCCGCTGGCACACGGCCGTCGCGCGCGCCTGACCGCGCCGGGGTGACCGCGCCTCGATGGGGGCCGGTGCAGGGGAAGGTGCGAGGACCGCGCCACCCGAAGGCCCTCGAGTGCTAGGCCCTTGAAAGTGCTTGCTCCGACGCCAGCCTTCTTGCGACCTTGGAGTGTCCGATGCCTGCGTCGCCCGCGCCCAGTCCCGCCAAGACGCTGCCGCTCGCGGCCTGCGGCTTCTCGCACTCGGGCCGCCAGCGCGAGCACAACGAGGACGCCTTTGGGAGCTTCGTCGACGCGCGTCTGTTCATCGTGGCCGACGGCATGGGCGGCCACAACTCGGGCGAGGTCGCGAGCGTCATGGCCATCGACGCGCTCGAGACGTTCTTCCGCAGCTACCACGCCGATCCACGCCAGCCCTGGCCCCACGCCGTGAACCCCGAGCTTTCGTTGGGCGCGAACCTTTTACGCGTCGGCATCAAGGTCGCGAACGATCGCATCCGGGCGGCCGCCAAGCAGGATCGCGCCAAGAGCCGTATGGGCACGACGATCGTCGCCGTGGCCGTGGGCGACGCGCAGCTCACGATCGCGCACGCCGGCGACAGCCGCGCGTATCGTCTGCGCGGCGACGAGATCACGCGCCTCACGCGCGATCACTCGATCATCGAGGAGATGATCGCGGCGCGCCCCGAGATGACCGACGCCGAGATCGCGACCTTCGCGCACCGCAACGTCGTGACACGCAGCCTCGGCAGCAAGGGCGAGCTCGAGCCCACGATGCTCGTCGAGCCGCTCGAGGCGGGCGACCTCTACCTCGTGTGCAGCGACGGCCTGTGGGGGTCGGTGCCCGACGGGGAGTTGAAGCGCATCGTGCGGTCGACGGCCGACATCGAGGCGGCTTGCCAGCTGCTCATCGACGCCGCCAACGAGGCGGGCGGCCCTGACAACATCACCGCCGTGCTCGTCAGGGTCGGTTGAGGGCTCGAGCGTTGACCCGCGTCGCCGAGCTCGCGCGCGACAAGAAGGTCCTCGTCTGCGTGGGCCCGGGCGGCGTCGGCAAGACGACGACGGCGGCCGCCCTGGGCGCGCTGGCGGCGCGCCTCGGCCGACGGACGCTCGTCTGCACGATCGACCCCGCGCCGCGGCTCGCCGACGCGCTGGGCGTGGGCGCGCTCGGCCCCGAGGCGCGCGCCGTGCCTCCCGAGGCCTGTCGCGCGCTGGGCATCGAAGGCGAGGGCCGTTACTTCGCCGTGCGGCTCGACACGGCGCGCGCCTTCGCGGCGCTCGTCCAGCAGCAGGTGCCCGACGCCGCGACGCGCGCCCGCATCTTCGCGAACCCGATCTACCGCGAGATCACGACGTCGCTCACGGGCTCGCAGGAGTACGCGGCGACGCTGGCGCTCTACGAGCTCGCGACGCACGGCGCGTACGATCTCATCGTGCTCGACACGCCGCCCACGGCCAACGCCCTCGACTTTCTCGACGCGCCCAAGCGCATCGAGGCCGCCGTTTCGAGCCCGGCGCTGCAGTGGCTCATGCGGCCTCCCGACTCGGGCGGGCGCTTCTCGCTGCAGCGCCTGCGCGCGGGCGGCGCGCTCGTGCTGCGGCGCCTCGGCAAGTTCGTGGGCAGCCAGGTCCTCGACGACATCGGCGCGTTCCTCGTGGACTTCCAGGTCGTGCTCGCGGGTTTCCTGGCGCGGGCCGCCGAGATCGACCGGTTGCTGCGCGGCCCCGACGTCGCGTTCCTGCTCATCCTCGCGCCCGAGGTGGCCGCCGTCGACGAGGCGATGTACTTCCACGGGCGGCTGCGGCAGGCCTCCATCCCGCTCGGCGGGTTCGTCGCGAACCGCGTGCACGAGGCGCCCGGGCTCGACGACGCGGCGGCGCTCGGCGCGGCGCTGCGGGCGCGCCCCGAGACGCGCGGCGTCCCGGACGCGACCCTCGAGGACGTCGCGGCGCGGCTCGCCGCGTTCGCGCGCGAGGCCGAGGCGCTGCACGCGTCCGAGCGGCGCGAGCTCGCGCGCCTGGCCTCGAGCGCGCCCGGCATCCCCGTGACCGAAGTGCCGCTGCTCGACCACGACGTCGACAACCTGGCCGAGCTGCGCGCCGTCGGCCGCTGGCTCGAACGCTAGCTCCTCAAAGAACGCCTCCCTTGCCACGGCGCGCGGGACGGGGCGCGGGGGACGCGGCCGGGGCGCGGCGCGGTGGAGGCTTGGGAGGGGCGCGCGCCGCGAGCTCGTCGAGCGCGCCCAGGGCCGACTCGGGCGCGCCCACGAGCAGGTCGACGGCGAGGCCGCGCCAGACGAGGGCGAACACGCCCGCGGCGCCGCGCACGACGACGCGATGAGGATCCTCGCCGGGCGCCGTGGCCGCGCCGAGCGCCGCCAGCGCGGCGGCTGCGGCGCGCGCGAAGTCCTCGGCGTCCGTGACGTCGTCCCAGGCCGTGGACCAGACCGCGAAGGGCGGAGCGGGCGCGCCGGCGTCGGGCCCGGGCGCGGCGGCCGCGACGTAGAGCACGGCGCGATCCCCGCCCCACCCGGCCGCCGCGCGTTCGGCGATGTTCGACGGCACGGCCGCGGCGAGCCAGCAGCGCGCGCCGAGCTCGCCGAGCACGTCGCTCGCCGCCTCGCGCCAGCCGCCGCCGAGCGCGCGCAGCTTCTGCGCCGGGAGAGAGACTGGCCGCTCGTGCGCGGCGTACTTCTCGGGGTGGAGAATCTGCTCGGAGGACTGGGGCGGATCGGCCCAGAGGGCGTCGACCGCGCTCCAGGTCTGTCGAGCGCGCACGCGCGCCACGAAGGCCATCCCGTCGGCGTGAGCAAAGCTCGCGCTCTCGCGCAGCCAGGCCGGGACGTTGGACGCGCCCGGCGCCCCGGCGATCGAGGTCGCGAAGGCCGGCAAGGCATGGCCGGACGTGAGCGCGCCCGCCGGATCGTCGAGCTCGAGCGCCGCGAGAGAAGCGTCGCCCTCGATGAGCGCGGCCCGCGCCCGCTCCGCGTCGCCGTCGAGGTGATGGCGGCCCTCGAGATCGATCCCCAGCAGGTCGCGGATGCCGAAGCGCTGATCGGCGAGCGCGTGGGCGAGCGCGTGAGCGAGCGCCGGCCGCTGCTCGGCGAGCGGGATCCAGTCGGGGACGAAGAGCCGGCGGCCGAGCGGATCGTAAGAGGCCACCGGACCGGCATCGAGCGCCGCGCCGCCGAGGCGCGCCCCGTCGGTCGCCGCGGGCAAGAGCCCCAGGCGCTCCCAAAGGCGGGCCCGCGCGCCGAGCTCCGGATCGGCGGCCGCGGCCGCGTGCTCGGCTTCGCGGCGGGCCCGCGCCTCGGCGCGCGTCTCGACGTGGCGCTCGAGCGTCCCGCGGGGCGGGAGGTGGCGAACCGCGCCGACCTCGACGAGCAGCCGGTCGGTGGCGGCGCGCATGTCCTGGTCCGACAGCGGCGCGATCGCGGCGACGGCACCGGCCAGCATCGCCAGCGAGAGCGCGGGGGCGCCAGCCATGCGCGGCAGTTTGAGGTAAATAGGCTCCGCGTTCAATGACGACGCCCGCCTCGACCTCCTCGTCGCTCGATCATCTGACGGCGCCCGACCGGCGCGGCGCCGGACAGGCCTTGCGTGAGATCGCGGCCCACCTCGGCGCGGGCGCGCGCGTGGTCGAGGTCTATGGCGCGGGTGGCTCGCTCGGCGCCGCGCTCGCGGCGCGCCTCGCGGGCCGCGGCGTCGCGGGTCCCGTCGTCTACGTCTGCGCCGACGAGGACGCCGCCGAGGCGCGCCTCGACGACCTGTCGTTCTTCCTGCCGCCGCCGCCCACGAGCGACGACCCGCTCGCGCCGCCCGCGGCGCTGCAGCTCGCCGCGCCCGATCCCTCTCCCTACGCCGAGATGCAGCCCGATCGACGCGCCCTCCTGGGCCGCATGGCGGCGCTCTTTCGGCTCGCGCGCGGCTTCGCGCCGCCCGTGCTCGTGGCCTCGGCGCCCGCGCTCTTTCGGCGCGTCGTGCCGCGCGCGCCCTTCGAGGCGCTCTGCTGGACCATCGGCGCCGGCGCCGTGATCGACCGCGACGAGACGATCGCCCGCCTCGTCCGCGCCGGGTTCTCGCGCGCGTCCGTCGTCGAGGACCCCGGCACCTTCGCCGTGAGGGGCGCCGTCATCGACGTCTTCCCGCCCGTCTACCGGCATCCCGTGCGCATCGAGCTCTTCGGCGACGAGGTCGAGGGCCTGCGTCTCTACGACGCGGCGACGCAGCGCACGCTGCGCCCGCTGCGCGAGCTGCACCTGCACCCCGTGCGCGACACGATCAAGACCGCAGGCGCCGACCCGCGCGCCAAGATCCTCGCGGCCGCCGACGCCGCCGTCTTCCCGTCGTCGAAGACGCGCCACATCCTCGATCAGATCGACGAGGGAGAGGCCTTCTTCGGCGTGGAGGCGCTCGCGCCCGCCTTTCACGCCCGCATGGAGACGGTCTTCGACTACCTGCCGAAGGACGCGCTGCTCGTCGTCGAGGATCCGGAGGCCGTCGTCGAGGCGGCGCGGCGGCAGGCCACCAAGCTGCGCGAGACGGCCGTCTCCCGGCGCGCCGAGCACCGCATCGCGCTCGACGCCGGCGAGTTCGTGCTGCTCGAAGACGAGGCGCGCGACGCCCTCGAGGGCCGCCGGCGCGTCGAGCTGCCGCCCGTCGAGGTCGTGCACTTCGGGCCCAAGGACGACGGCGCGGCGCCGCGCGTGCACGTCGTGGCCGAGCCCAACACGGGGCTGCGCGCCGAGCTGCAGCGCGCGCGCGGCGAACAGACGAGCGAGCGGCTCACGGCCGCCCACCCGGACGTCGCCGCGATCGACGTGGGCAAGCCCCTGCGCGATCGGCTGCGCTCCTGGATGGGCCAGGGCCAGCGCGTGCGGCTCGTGGCGCCCAACCGCGCGCACGCCGATCGGCTCGCCGGGTTGCTCGCGGCGTGGGGCCTCGCGCCCGAGACCGTGGCGCGCGGCCACGCCGCCGGGTGGCTCTTCGACGAGCCGGGCGAGGCCGCGGGACCCGCGCGGCAAGAGGCCGCGCCCCTCGCCGTTCTCTCCGGGCCGCTCACGCGCGGGTTCCGGCTGCCCGCCGATCGGCTCGTGCTCGTCGCCGAAGAGGAGATCTTCGGGCCGCGCGCGCACCGCGAGCCCCCCGCCGCGAAGGCGACCGCCACGCCCGGGCTCGGCGATCTCGGCGAGATCGCCGAGGGCGACGCCGTCGTCCACGACGAGCACGGCATCGGACGGTATCGGGGCCTCAAGAAGCTCACCGTGCGCGGCGTGCCGCAGGACTTCCTGCACCTCGAGTACGACGGCGGCTCGGTCTACGTGCCCGTCTACCGCATCGGGCTCTGCCACCGCTACTCGGGCGGCGAGGTGGACGCCGTTCGCCTCGACAAGCTCGGTGGCAAGACCTGGGCCGACAAGCGGCGGCGCGTCTCCGCAGAGGCGCGCAAGGTGGCCGAGGAGCTCTTGCAGCTCTATGCGCAGCGCGCCGCGCTCGCGGGGCACGCCTTCCCCGCGCCCGACGCCACCTTCCGCGAGTTCGAGGAGACGTTCCCCTTCGACGAGACGCCCGATCAGGCACGCGCCATCGAGACCGTGCTCACCGACATGCAGCACGGCGTCCCCATGGACCGCCTCATCTGCGGCGACGTCGGCTACGGCAAGACCGAGGTCGCGCTTCGGGCGACGCTGCTCGCGGTGCTCGGCGGCAAGCAGGCGGCGCTGCTCGCGCCCACGACCGTGCTCGCCGAGCAGCACCTCATGACGTTCCGCGAGCGCTTCGCCGACTTCCCCGTGCGCGTCGCCGGTCTGTCGCGCTTTCGCGGCAAGGCCGAGCAGAGCCAGACGATCGCGGCGCTCGCCGCCGGCCACGTCGACGTCGTCGTGGGCACGCACCGCGTGCTCTCGCGCGACGTGCGCTTCAAGGATCTCGGCCTCGTCGTCATCGACGAGGAGCAGCGTTTCGGCGTCGCCCACAAGGAGCGCCTCAAGGAGCTGCGCACGCAGGTGGACGTCCTCACGCTCACGGCGACGCCCATCCCGCGCACCCTGCAGATGTCGATGGGCGGGCTGCGCGAGATCTCGATCATCGCGACGCCGCCCGCCGATCGCCTCGCGATCCGCACCTTCGTGTGCCGCTTCGACCCGGCGCTGCTCTCGGACGCCCTCTCCAAGGAGCTCGCGCGCGGCGGCCAGATCTTCTACGTGCACAACCGCGTCGAGGACATCGCCCGCGAGGCCGAGAAAGTGCGCGCCCTGGCGCCCGCGGGCACGCGCGTCGGAATCGGCCACGGCCAGATGCCCGATGGTGAGCTCGAGAAGGTCATGGTCGACTTCGTCGACGGACGCTTCGACGTGCTCGTGTGCACGACCATCATCGAGTCGGGCCTCGACATCCCGCGCGCCAACACGATGATCGTGAACCGCGCCGACCGATTCGGCCTCGCGCAGCTCTATCAACTGCGCGGGCGCATCGGCCGCTCGCGCGAGCGCGCCTTCTGCTACCTCGTCGTCCCCGACGAGGGCCGCATGACGCCCGAGGCGAAGGCGCGGCTGGCCGTGCTCCAGCGCTTCACGGAGCTCGGCGCCGGCTTCCAGGTCGCGACGCACGACCTCGAGATCCGCGGCGCGGGCGAGCTCTTGGGCGAGCGCCAACACGGCGCCGTGGCCGCCGTGGGCTTCGAGACCTACGCCAAGATCCTCGAGGAGGCCGTGGCCGAGCTGCGCGGCGAGCCCATCAAGCGCGAGCTCGACCCCGAGATCACGGTCGACGTGCCCGCCTTCCTGCCCGATGACTACGTGCCCGACACCGGGCAGCGCCTGGACTTCTACCGGCGTCTCGCCCAGGCGCGCGACGAGGACGGCGTGCGCGCGACGCTCGAGGAGCTGCAAGATCGCTACGGCCCCCTCCCCGACGAGGCGCGCCTCCTCGGCGAGGTCATGGTCGACAAGACGCTCGTGCGCGGGCTCGGCGCCCAGGCCTACGAGCTCGCGGCCGCGCGCGTCGTGCTGACGCTCGGAGAGACGACCCGCCTCGATCCCGCCAAGGTGCTCGAGCTCGCGCACGCGAAGGGCAGCCGCTGGAAGCTCTCGCCCGAGATGCGCCTCGCGTATGCGTTCACCGAGGCCGAGAAGGGCGACCGCATGCGGGCTGCCCGCGCGCGCCTTGCCGATCTCACGAAGCTCATCGGCTGACGGCGGTCGGCTCTTCTCAACGGGACCGGTCGGACATACCTTGCCCCCATGCGGTGGCAAGACGAGCGGCGCAGCGACAACGTCGAAGACCGGCGCGGCTTCTCGGTGCGCGGCGGCGCCATCGGCGGCGGCGCCATCCTGGTCGCGATCGTCGCGGCGCTCCTCGGCGCGCCGCCCAGCTTCGTGCGCGCGCTCCTCGGCGGCGGTCAGGTCGACGGCGACGGCACGACCACGCGCCCCGTCGATCCGGTGGAGAACGAGCGCGTCGACTTCGTGAAGGCCGTCCTCGGCAGCACGGAGGACGTCTGGAGCGCCGTGCTGCCTGAGCAGACCCACCATCGCTACATCCCGCCCAAGCTCGTGCTCTTCTCGGGCGCCGTCGACTCGGCCTGCGGCTTCGAGAGCGCCGCCGTGGGTCCTTTCTATTGCCCGCCCGACCGCCGCGTGTACCTCGATCTCTCTTTCTTCCGCGAGCTCGCGCAGCGCTTCGGGGCGCCGGGCGACTTCGCGCAGGCCTACGTCATCGGCCACGAGGTGGGCCACCACGTGCAGAACCTCCTCGGCGTCTCCGACCGCGTAGAGGCGCAGCGCGCGAACGCGTCGCGCGCCGAGGCCAACCACCTCTCCGTCGAGACGGAGCTCCAGGCCGACTGCCTCGCGGGCGTGTGGGCGTTCCACGCCAACCAGACGCGCCACCTGCTCGAGCCCGGCGACGTCGAGGCCGCCGTGCGCGCGGCCTCCGCCATCGGCGACGACAAGCTCCAGCGCGAAGCCCGCGGCCGCGTCGTGCCCGACTCGTTCACCCACGGCTCTTCGGAGCAACGCGTGCACTGGCTGCGCGCGGGTCTCGGGCGCGGTCGCATCGCTGACTGCGATGTGTTTAGGTCGGGACCCTGAGAGGGCCTTGCCACCAATAGGCCTCTGCCCCAGGCGCTTTCCGTCGGGTTTCGCCTCACGGGCTTCTTCCCTGTTCCATCACTGCTTCCCTGTCCTTCAATAATCACTGGAAGATGGACGGAATCTCCCGCAGGGCGGTACACTTAAAAAGTGTTGATCAAGCTCACAATGCGGTTCGAGGGAACCGCCCCGGGACTGGCGGAGAAACGGCTTAGCCTCTCGGCCTTCGGCCCCGCGCTCGATCGATTTCTGACAGCGTACAAGAGGACGGCGTCGAACGTTCTTGTCAGTGCGGAGGGCGCGGGCTCTGCTACTGGACGCCTCCATCGGCTTGCTGAATCGTTGGACCTGGAAATTGAGTCGGTGCTGGGGCAAAGCGTGGCGCCGACCTTTGTGGCCACACAGGCAGTGAGTGGTCCGCAGCAGGCGCTTTACGCCGACCTTGCTCAAACGGCCCTAGATCGGCTGCTGCAAGACATTGACGGGGAGAGGAAGCAAGAGCCACGGAGCAAGGTAGCTAGAGCCTTCCTTCAGGCGCTGCCAATTGGCATTGCCAGGCAGACGTATACGCTGAAGCACGGTGACACCGATGTGCGGGTGGTGGAATTTGGAACCGCGTCGATCGCAGAGTTGCCAGCAAATCTGCCTCATCTCGTCCGAGGGCAGGGCCAGGTTGTCGGCGTCGGTTTCGCACCCGGTGAACCGTACGTCGAGGTGTCGGCCAACGGGAAAGCGAAGCCAATTCTTTGTCGCTGCACGGCCGACGCCGTGGAGGTTGCGCTCTCGATGCGCAGCACGCCTGTTGAGTTTCTAGCCATCGGGGAGGACAACACTTGTCGGCTCCTATGGCTACGAGACGCCGCCAAGCCCTTTAAGCCCATCGGCCCTCAGGAACGGCTTGAGCGGATCCACGCCGATTGGAACGTGACTCTGACGGCCCTGGCTCAATGACAGGCTATCCCACGTTCTTTCCGACGGTGGATCGGATCGTTGAACTTCACGCTAGCGCCATCGACAGGTATGGCGGGATCCGAGACGGGCACGTGGACCGTGGCTGTATTGAGGGCTCCCTAGGGGCTGCCCTCAACGCGGCGCTGTACTCCTCTCCGTCCGATGAACCCGACCCGTACCAGTGCGCGGTCCATATCTTTTGCACTCTGAACAAGAAGCAGTGTTTTACAGACGGCACGAAACGAACGGCGTGGATGTCGTTCTGTGAGTGCCTTCTGGCCGTCGGACTAAAGATCGAAGAGAGCCAGGAGGCAGTCATCGACTTCTGCCTCGGCCATGCAAAGGGCGATGGCCTACAGATCGATAGTGCTTCGGCCTGGCTCGCGCCTAGGCTCCGCGCGGCATAGGCAGCTTCTCGTCGCGCCACGCGAAAGCTCGCGGGCGCGCGCCTATTGCTGGGTAACGCCTTGAGAGGCTCCCCCGGCTGGGGGTCAAAGCGCGAGCAGGAGCTTCGAGACGTCGTAGAGGACGTCGCCGCGCAGGGGAACCAGCAGTGGGATGACGTGCTCGCGCAGGGCGGGCGCGGCGGCGATCTCCTCGGCGGCGAGGGCGTTGTAGGCGTAGGCGGCGAGCGTGCGCAGGTTGACGACGTCGTACATGTTGTACTCGGCGAACAATTGCAGCGCGCGGCGATCGCCGTCGCGACCGCGGCGAAAGAGACCGCAAGCGTCCCAGCCGTCGATGCCCTGCAGGTGCCGCGGCCGCGCGAGCGCGAGCTCGGCGAGCTCGTTTTCGATGGCCTTGAGGCCGCCGTGGTGCCCGAGGCGCGCGAGCGCGTGCCTCAGGTCGACGTGCGCCGCGGGCGGCGTCCAATCGGGAAACGCGCGCCGCAGGATCGGCACGTCGAAGGACGACCCGTTGAACGTCACGAGCAAGCGCCAGCGCCGCGCGAGCTCCGGGAACGCCTCGAGGTCGCGCCCCGCGAGCAGCAGGCGCGGCCCGTCGCGATCGAGCACACCGATCGCCGAGATCCCTTCGCGCCCCCACACGTCGTCGCCCGTCTCGATGTCGAGGTACGCGGCCTCTTCGCCGAACGCGCCCAGGAGCCGCCACTGCTCGGCGGCGGGCAGGACGTTCGCGAGCCGCTCGATGTCGCCGCGCCCGAGCGCCCGCGCCGCGGCTTCGACGGCGCCGCCGAGCGGCAACGCGAAGCGCTGGCTCGCCGTCGGAAGGGCCGCCCCGCGCAGATCGCGCCAGCAGGCCACGCCCGCGCGCCACAGCCGCCGCTCGCCGGCCGGGCCGACGCCGCGAACCAGCTGGAAGGTCGACTCGAGCACCTGAACAAATTATCAGTCATCGGGCGCGACCGCCAGTAACTCTGGCTCGGGGGGCCTGCTAGGCTCCGCCGCATGTACATCCTCCTGCACCTCGCGGTCCTCACGCTCACGATCGTGGCGCTCGCGCGCACGCTGCCGGACGTCCAGATCAAGAGCATCGGCTCGGCCTTCATCGTGGCCGTCGTGTTCAGCGTGTTGAACTTCTTCCTGGGCTGGTTCGTGAAGCTCATGCTCGTCGTGCCGACGATCCTCACGCTCGGGCTCCTCATCCTCTTCATCCCGTTCATCGTGAACACGATCTTGCTGTGGCTCACGGACAAGGTCCTGAGCACCTTCAAGATCCACACCCTGACGAGCCTGCTCATGTCGGCCGGCGCGATCACGGCCGTGAACGCGCTCATGCACTTCGCGCTGCGGTCGCTTGCCGCGGGCCACGGCTACGCGCTCTCGCCCGGCCCGACGCGCTGGATCTGACGCCGAAGGCGTGTAATCTCTGCCGCATGCGAACGCTCCCCGCTCTGTCCTCGTCGCGCTTTCTGTCCATCTCCGCCGCGGCGCTGCTGCTCGCGGCGCCCGCCTGCAAGAAGGCGTCGATCAAGCCCACGCAGGACAAGGGCGACCTGTCGCAGGTCGTGGCCCAGGTCGGCGACGAGGTCATCACCGTCGGTGACGTGCAAGAGCGCATCAACAAGCAGTCGCCCTTCATCCGCGCGCGCTACACGACGCTCGACAAGAAGAAGGAGTTCCTCGACAACCTCGTGCGCTTCGAGGTCATGGCGGGCGAGGCGCAGAAACGCGGCTACGACAAGGACCCCGAGGTCCAGCGGGTCATGAAGCAGCAGATGATCTCGAAGTTCCTGCAGAAGGATTTCGAGTCGAAGGTCAAGGTCGAGGACGTGCCGGAGGCCGACGTCGAGAAGTACTACAAGGACCACCCGGAAGAGTTCAACAAGAAGGACGAGGTCCGCGTGAGCGAGATCCTCGTCAAGGACAAGTCCAAGGCCGACAAGGCCTACAACGAGGCCAAGGCGCAGTCGAAGACGGCGGGCGCCGACCAGAAGGCCTTCCGCGACCTCGTCACGAAGGTCTCGGAGGACGAGGAGTCGAAGCAGCGCGGCGGCGATCTGACATTCTTCGACAAGGACTCGACGGCCTACCCGAAGCCCATCATCGACGCGGCCTTCAAGCTCGGCGACGTGGGCGACGTCTCGCCGCCCGTCAAGACCGACAAGGGCTGGGTCGTCCTCAAGCTCACGCAGAAGCGGCCCGGGTTCAACCGCCCTCTCGCGGAGGTCAAGCGCCAGATCCAGCAGCGCCTGTTCCGCGACACGCGCACGAAGGCGCTCGACGCCTTCATCGCCGACCTCAAGAAGAACACGAAGATCGAGATCCACGAAGACAACCTCGGCAAGGTCGTCATCGAGAACGGCATGGAGGGCGGCGGCGGCCCCGGCTCCCCGCGCGGAATCGGAATGTCTGGCGACCCGCACGCGCTCGGCGCGTTCCCCGGCGGCGGCCCGGGCATGATGCCGGGGGGAATGCCACCCCAGCGCACGCTCATGCAGGGCAAGAAGCCGTGAAACGTCTGGCCCTTCGGCTCGCGCGCACGCTCGCGCTCGTGGCGCTCGTCGGGTGGGCCGGCCCCGCCGAGGCGCGCCTCGTCGAGAAGATCGCGGCCGTCGTGGGCGACAACATCGTCCTCGCGAGCGAGGTCGAGGAGAAGGCGGCGCCCCTGCTCGCCGACGCGAACCACATCACCGACCCGGCCAAGCGCAGCGCGCGCGCGACGGCGCTGCGCCGCGAGGTGCTCGACCGGCTCATCGACGACGAGCTCATCTTGCAGCAGGCGTCCGACCTCAAGCTCTCGGTGTCGAGCGAGCAGGTCGATCAGTCGATCGAGGAGATCAAGAAGCAGAACAGCCTCGACGACGACCAGCTCCGCGAGGCGCTGCGCGGCCAGGGAATGAGCATGGCGACCTACCGCGCCGACCTCAAGAAGCAACTCTTGCGCTACCGCGTGCTCAACATCGCCGTCGGGTCGCGCGTCTCGATCTCCGACGACGAGGTGAAGGCCTACTACGACCGCCACATGAAGACGGGCGGCAACGTCCAGGTGCGCGCGAGCCACATCTTCGTCGCGATCCCCGACGGGGCCGACGCGTCCGCCGTCGCCGACAAGCAGGCCCAGGCGCAGAAGTTGCTCGAGCGGGCGCGCGGCGGCGAGGACTTCGCGAAGCTCGCCAAGCAATTCTCCGACGACGCGGCGACGCGCGGCGACGGCGGCGATCTCGGCACCTTCGGCAAGGACATGCTGCCCAAGGCCATCGAGGAGATCGTCTTCAGCATGAAGCCGGGCGAGATCGCCGGTCCCGTGCGCGCCGACCGCGGCTTCCACGTCATCAAGCTCGTCGAGCGCAAGGTCAAGGACGCCAAGCCCCTGACCGAGGTCCAGGACGACATCCGCATCCAACTCCGCCAGAAAGAGATGGAGAAGCAGACCAAGACCTACCTCGCCGAGCTGCGCAAGAAGACCCTGGTCGACGTCAGGTACTGAGGGGGCGCGCCTGGGCTATGGCCAGGACCTGACGATCAGGCAGGCAGCGCCCGATGAATCGCATGTACGCAACGCGGGTCTCGGGAAGCACTTTGATCTCGACCTCATCGGCCATCGACAGTGGGACCTTACCATCGCAGCCATACACCTGGGCCAGGGGACTAGACTCGTGCGATCTTGATTGGG
>DASXOE010000040.1:0-2303 GCA_036494575.1 Polyangia bacterium
CACGCGCGCTGATGGCCTCCTCGAGCTCGCGCACGAGGCGCGCGCGCTCGCGCTCGATCTGCAGGCGCTCGGTGACGTCGCGGAAGACGATGACGCTCACGAGCTCGTTGCCGTCGTGGAGCAGCGTGCCGAGGCCCTCGATGGGGACGCTCGTCCCGTCCTTGCGCCAGATCACTTCGCCGTCGATGGTGCGCGCCGCCCGGCCGCGCATGACGGCGTAGAGATCGCACTCCTCGCCCGCGCAGTGGCGGCCGTCCGAGCGCGTGTGGTGGAGCAGGGCGTGGCCCGGCTGGCCGATGAGCTCGTCGCGCTTGAAGCCGGAGATGCGGCAGGCCGCCGGATTGACGAACATGACGCGTCCATCGGCGTCGAAGCCGCAGATGCCCTCGCCGACCGCGTTGAGGATGAGATCGTTCTGCCGGCGCACCGAGTCGAGGACCTCGGCGGCCCGGCGGCGCTCCTCGAGCACGCGCAGCTGCTCGGCCTGCCGCCGTACGTTCTCGCGATTGCGGTAAAGCTCGATGAAGACGTTGATCTTCGAGCGCAGGATGTCGGCCTCGAACGGCTTGAAGACATAGTCGACAGCGCCCAGCGCGTAGCCCAGGCGGACGTGCTCCGAGGCCTTGCTGATCGCCGTGATGAAGATGATGGGAACGTGGCGGGAGCGATCGCGATCGCGGATGATGGCCGCCGTCTGGAACCCGTCGAGATCGGGCATCTGAACGTCGAGCAGGATGACGGCGAAGTCGCGGTTGAGGAGGTGGCGCAGCGCTTCCTGCCCGGAGCGCGCCGTCACGAGCCGGCCGCCGAGCCCGCTCAGCACGGCCTCGACGGCGAACAGGTTCTTGGGCTCGTCGTCGACGACGAGGATCGAGACCTCGTCCTGCGAGCCGGTCGCGGCTTCGTTCATGTGACCTCCATTTCTCCGAGCGTCGACACGAAGGGAGCGATCTCGGACAGATGCAGCATCGTCGCCGCCGCGAGCGGCGCCTCGTCGTTTCCCCTCTGCGGCCCCACGGCCGCCGTAGTGGCGTTCTCGACGATGACGAGCCCCCCGCGCGCCCGCACCTTGGCGGCGCCCGCGCGGCCGTCGCCCTCGGCGTGCTCGGCGCGGCCGAGCAGCACGCACACGGCGCGCGCACCGAACGCGTCGGCCACGGACTCGAAGAGGACGTCGATGGAGGGACGCGCGCCCTTGACGGGTGCCGCCGTCGAGAGCGCGAAGTGGTCGCCGTCGACGAGGAGGTGATAGTCCGCGGGCGCGAGGTGGATGCGGCCGGACAGGATGGGGTCCTTGTCGTCGATGAGGCGGACCGGCAGGGCGCAGTGCGCCTGGAGGCTCACGAGGCGGCCGCGATCGTCGCCGCCCGCGCCGCCGAACAGCAGGACGAGCGGCAACGTGAAGGCGCCGGGAAGCCCCACGAGGAACATGCTGGCCGTCTGGGCGGCGCCCGCCGGCGCGCCCACGACGACGATGTCGTGCTCGCCGGCCTGGGGCGAGGGGCGCTCGCGCGACCGCGAGGAACCGAGAAACGGAGCGCCGCGCGCCGTCCCCATGTCAGCCGAGCCTCCGAAAGAGTCTGGCCTCGTCATCGAGGACCTCGTAGCGGTCCTCGTAGCCGCTGCCCCGCAGCGACTCGTGAGCGCCGATCCCCAGGATGCCGAGGCGGCACAGGCTCTCGTGCAGGAGCTCGTGCACGCGGCGCCGCAGGTCCGCGCCGAAGTGAATCATGACGTTCCGGCAAATGATGACGTTGAACTCGTTGAACGACCGATCGGTCGCGAGGTCGTGCTGCCCGAATACGACGTTCTCGCGCAATGAGGCCGAGAAGGTCATGGTGTCGGTCCCGACGCTCAGGTAGTCGGCGAGCGCGCGCCGCCCGCCCGCCTCGAGGTAGCGCGCCTCGTAGGGCCGCAGGAGGACGGCGGGGTAGACGCCGGCCTTGGCGCGCGCGAGGGCGCTCTCCGACAGGTCCGTCGCGTAGAGGCGCACGCGCGCCGAGAGGCTCTCCTCGGCGAGGAGGATCGCCGTGGAGTACACCTCTTCTCCCGTCGAACACCCCGCGAGCCATATACGTACGAAAGGGTAGGTGCGCAAGAGGGGGACGATGCGCCGGCGCATCGTCAGGTAGAAGCTGGGATCGCGAAACATCCCGTTGACGCTCGTCGTGAGCGCGGAGAGCAGCCGCGTCATCGTGGGCCCGTCGCGCAGGACGCGCTCCTGCAGGGCCGAGACCGACGGCACGCTCTCCGCCTCGAGAGCGCCCAGCACGCGATGTTTGAGCGCGCTGCGCGCGTAGCCT
>DASXOE010000041.1:0-65360 GCA_036494575.1 Polyangia bacterium
TGAAGTTCACGTTGTCGGTGAGATCCTTCCAGGTTCCGGCGACTCCGGGGACCTCGGCCTGGCCTCCGAGTTTTCCGTCGGTGCCGACTTCGCGGGCCACGCGGGTAACTTCTCCGGCGAAAGCGTTGAGCTGATCGACCATGGTGTTGATGGTGTTTTTGAGCTCCAGGATTTCGCCGCGGACATCGACGGTGATTTTGCGGGATAAGTCGCCGTTGGCGACCGCGGTGGTTACTTCGGCGATGTTACGCACCTGATTGGTGAGGTTATTCGCCATGGAGTTGACGGACTCGGTGAGGTCCTTCCAGGTACCGGCGACGCCACGCACGTGGGCCTGACCGCCGAGTTTGCCTTCGGTGCCGACTTCGCGGGCGACGCGGGTGACTTCGGACGCGAACGCGTTCAATTGATCGACCATCGTGTTGATGGTGTTCTTGAGCTGGAGGATCTCGCCCCTGACGTCGACGGTGATCTTGCGCGACAGGTCGCCCTTGGCGACGGCGGTGGTGACGTCGGCGATGTTGCGGACTTGGCCCGTGAGATTGCTGGCCATGGAGTTCACCGAGTCGGTGAGGTCCTTCCAGGTGCCGGCGACGCCCTTGACCTGGGCCTGGCCGCCGAGCTTGCCCTCGGTTCCAACCTCGCGGGCCACGCGCGTGACCTCGGAGGCGAAGGAGTTGAGCTGGTCGACCATCGTGTTGATGGTGTCCTTGAGCTGGAGGATCTCGCCCTTGACGTCGACGGTGATCGTCTTCGAGAGATCGCCGTTGGCGACGGCCGTCGTGACGTAAGAGATGTTGCGCACCTGCGAGGTCAGGTTGCCGGCCATCGAGTTGACGTTGTCGGTGAGATCCTTCCAGACGCCGGCGACGCCCTTGACCTGCGCCTGGCCGCCGAGCTTGCCTTCAGTTCCAACCTCCCTGGCCACACGAGTGACCTCGGAGGCGAAGGAGTTGAGCTGATCGACCATCGTGTTGATGGTGTTCTTGAGCTCGAGGATCTCGCCCTTGACGTCGACGGTGATCTTGCGCGACAGGTCGCCCTTGGCGACGGCGGTGGTGACGTCGGCGATGTTGCGGACCTGGGCGGTGAGGTTGCCCGCCATGAGGTTGACGTTGTCGGTGAGGTCCTTCCACGTTCCGGCGACGCCCTTGACCTGCGCCTGGCCGCCGAGCTTGCCCTCGGTGCCGACCTCGCGGGCGACGCGCGTGACCTCCGAGGCGAACGAGCCGAGCTGATCGACCATGCCGTTGACGACCTTGGCCGTGCTGAGGAACTCGCCTTTGATGCGGCGGCCGTCGATGTTCATCGTCATCTTCTGCGACAGGTCGCCCGAGGCGACCGCGCCGATGACGCGGCCGACCTCCGTCGTCGGCTGCACGAGGTCGGCGATGAGCGCGTTGACCGACTCGATGCACGAGTTCCACTCGCCGCCCGCCTCGCGCAGCGTCGCGCGCTGCGCGAGCTTGCCCTCCTTGCCGACGACCTTGCTGATGCGATCGAACTCGTCCGACATCCCCTCGTTGAGCTCGATGATCTCGTTCAACGACTCGACGATCTCGCCCGCGACCCCCGTGAATTTCTGGGGCATGCGCACCGAAAAGTCGCCTTTCTTGAAGGCGCGCAACGTCCTTAAGAGCAGCCCGGGATCGATCGTGTCGGACATCGATCGTTTCACGACTTGCATGCGAGTCCCCCTACCGAGTGGAGTGGCGCCGCGCCCGCCGGGCAGCGGCGTGAGACGTTGATCATTGACGGGCGACGCGACGCCCGTCAATGCGCAAGTCATTGAAATGAAGTCACCTTCCGGTAACCACCATTTGCCGATGTGGCAGTTCGGTAACGTCTGTGTTCAGCCCGCGCTCACGAAGACGGCGGCGGAGCGGGCGAGGAGCTCGTGGCTCGCGCCCGCGGCGCGCGGCGTCGCGTCGGGCGCCGCCGCGCTCCGCGTATCGACGCGCGCGCTCCAGGAGCCGGGGCCGGGCGGAAGCGTGAAGACTTTTGCCTCTGCGTCGGCGTTGAGCAGGAAGAGCACATGCTTGCCGCTCGTGTGGCGGAAGACGACCTGGAGCGACCGCACGAAGGGCCGCTCCCAATCCTCCTTGGGCATCTCGGTGCCGTCGGGCCGATGCCACTCGAGGTCCTTGTGCGCGCTGTCCCAGATCTCGCCCGTGAAGAAGGCGTCCATGCGCACGACCGCGAGCTCGGCGCGCAGCGCGACGAGACGCCGCGTGAAGGCGAGCAGCCCCTGGCGCGTCTCGTCGAGGTTCCAGTCGAGCCACGCCGTCTCGTCGTCGAGGCAGAAGGCGTTGTTGTTCCCGCGCTGCGTCCGCCCGAGCTCGTCGCCCGCGGTCAGCATGGGGACGCCGCGCGCGAGCAGCAGCGTCGTGAGCAGGTTCCGCTTCTGGCGCTCGCGCAGCTCGCGGATCGCGGCGTCGGTCGTCTCGCCCTCGACGCCGCAATTCCACGATTGATTGTCGTCGGCGCCGTCGCGGTTGCCGTCGCGGTTCCCCTCGTTGTGCTTCTGCCCGTAGGTCACGAGATCGTGCAGCGTGAAGCCGTCGTGACACGTGACGAAGTTGATGCTCGCCGACGGGGTTCGGCCCGCCGGCTCGAAGAGGTCGCCCGAGCCGGTCAGCCGATAGCCGACCTGGCCGGCCAGGTTTTCGTCGCCTTTCCAGTAGCGCCGAAAGGCGTCCCTGAACTGACCGTTCCACTCGGACCAGAGGACGGGGAACTGTCCGAGCTGGTAGCCCCCCTCGCCCGTGTCCCAGGGCTCGGCGATGAGCTTGAGGCGCCCGAGGATGGGATCCTGGTGAATGGCGCGCAAGAATCCGGCGGCGGCGTCGAAGGCCGGCGGCGAGCCCTCGCGTGCCAGCACGGTCGCCAGATCGAAGCGGAAGCCGTCGACGTGCATGTCGACGGCCCACATGCGCAGGCTGTCGAGCACGAGGGCGAGCGCGAAGGGCGAGCGCATGTCGAAGCAGTTCCCGCAGCCCGAGAACTCCATGCAGTAGCGCGCGCTCTCGCTCGACGCCAAGTAGTAAGACGCGTTGTCGAGGCCCCGGAACGAGATTGTGGGGCCCTTGTGGTTGCCCTCGTACGTGTGGTTGTAGACGACGTCGAGCAGCACCTCGAGCCCGGCCTCGTGCAGCGCGCGGACCATTTGCTTGAACTCGCGCACGGCCGCGCCCGGCGCCTTCGAGACGGCGTAACCCGCGTGCGGCGCGAGGTAGCCGAGCGGGTTGTAGCCCCAGTAATTCACGAGGCCCTTGTCGGCGAGGGTGCCGTCGTCGTCGAACGCCAGCACGGGCAGCAGCTCGACGGTCGTGACGCCGAGGTCCTTGAGGTGGCCGATGGCGGCCGGGTGCGCGAGCCCAAGGTAGGTCCCGCGCAGCTCCTCGGGAACGCCGGGATGGCGCCGAGTGAAGCCCTTGACGTGCAGCTCATAGATGACGCTGTCGGCGAGCGCGCGCGCCGGGCGCGGCGCGGGGCTCCGATCGACCTCGCGCGCGATGACGACGCAGCGAGGGACGGAGCCGGCGCTGTCGCGGGCGTCGAAGGAGAGGTCCTCCTCGGGGCTGCCGACGTCGTAGCCGCAGATGGGGCCCTTGAGATCGACGCGGCCGAAGAGCGCGCGGGCGTAGGGATCGAGGAGGAGCTTGTTGACGTTGAAGCGGTGACCCTTCTCGGGCTCGTAGGGTCCGTCGACGCGGAACCCGTAGAGTGCGCCCGCCTCGAGGCCTGGCACGAAGCCGTGGAAGACGTGCGCCGTGCGTCCCGGCAGTTCGTGACGGGTCGTCTCGCGCGACGGGTCGTTGGGGTCGAAGAGGCAGACGAACGCGCGCGTGCCGTGGCGCGAGAAGACGGCGAAGCTCACGCCTCCGTCCTCGAGCGTGGCTCCAAGAGGATAGGGGCGTCCCTCGGTGATGCTCATGAGTCGCGATACCAATTCATACCGTGTGCCACGAGACCATCGCGCTCAAGTCCAATCCTGGCCACGCCGACCGGGCGCGCGCGTCACTCAGCCGTGACGAATCGGGAACTCTCGGTGACCCTTTTGAGTCCTGCAAACAACGGTAAACGAGAATCTCAGCGTGGCATGACGGCTGCATTCGAGGCGATGCAAAAGGGAGGTACGCCCATGCGATCCAATCGAGCTTCGTTTCTTGGTGGTGTCCTGACGTTGGCCCTCGGCCTGTTCCTGTCGACGAGCGCGAGCGCGAAGGTGGACGCGCCGGCCGGGCAGGGCGCCGTCACGCCCGAGCGGGTGCAGCCGCTCCTCCTCGCCGACGTCGTCGTGCAGGGGCAACAGCCCACGCCGACGCCCGCGCCCGCGCCGGCGGCGCCCGCGCCCGTCGTCGTCGAGCCGCAGACGCAAGCGCCTGTGGTCGCGCCCACGCACAGCTCCACCGTCGTCGAGCACGAGAACCACAACTACATGGAGACCATCGCGGTGAGCGCCATCATGGGCGCCGTCGCGGGCGTCCTCGTCGGTGGAGCCATCTATTACCTCGCCGACAATCGGACGCACTCGCAACGCATCATCTACTGGGGCGCGGGCGGCGTGATCGTCGGCACCGCGGTCGGCCTCACGCAGCTCGCCGTGCAAGAGAGCCGCGTCGATCGGGCCACGGCTTCGCTGCTGCCGACCGACCCGGCGCCCACCTTCCGCCTCGCGCTCCTCCAAAAGAGCTTCTGAGTCAGGCGAGATCGAGCCACCGGGGCGAGGCGGCGAAGGCGCCGTGGATGAGCCCCGCGTGGGAGTAGGCCTGGGGGAAGTTGCCCCACATTTGTCGCGCGGCGGGCGCGTAGTCCTCGGCGAGCAGGCCGAGGGGTGACATCGCGGCGCGCACGCGCTCCATGAGGGCGCGCGCCTCGTCGAGCCTCCCGGTCGTCGCGAGCGCCTCGATCAGCCAGAACGTGCACAGCACGAAGGCCACCTGGGGTCTGCCGAAACCATCGTCGAGATCATACCGGTAGAGCCATCCGTTGCGCGTGAGCGTGGCGCGGATGGCGTCGACGGTGCGGACGAGCTTCGGGTCGTTCGGGGGCAAGAACCGCAGCGGCGCCATCTGGAGGAGAGAGGCGTCGAGGTCGTGCCCTCCGTGCGCGCCCGCGAAGGCGCCGAGGCGCTCGCTCCAGGCCTCGGCGATGATTCGGGCGCGGATCTCGGCCGCCGCCGTCTCGAAGCGCGCGCGCATCGCGGGCGCGTGGCGCGCGGCGATGAGCGCCATGCGATCGGCCGCCGCCCAGCACATGAGGCTCGAAAAGGTCTGCGGCTGCCATTCCGTGCGGTATTCCCAGATGCCGGCGTCGGGCGTGCCCACGACCGCCTGGGCCTGGCCGGCGAGGCGTTCGAGGAGCGCGAGCGTCTCCGGCGACCGCTCGTCGGCGAAGCGATCGTCGAGGTAGAGCGGCGACAGCGCGAGGAGCATCTCGCCGAAGATGTCGTTCTGCGTGTGGCGGGCGGCGCCGTTGCCCACGCGGACGGGCCGCTCGCCTCCGAACCCTGGCCATCCCTCGAGCATGCGCTCTTCGAGATCGCTGGTCCCGTCGACGCGGTAGAGCGGAGAGAAGCGGAGGTCGGGCGTGTGGGCGCTGATGCGCAGGAGGTACTTCACGAAGCCCTCGCGCTCCTCGAAGTGGCCGAGCAAGCGCAGCGCGCTCAGCACGTAGGACGCGTCGCGCAGCCAACAGTAGCGGTAGTCCCAGGTGCGGCCCGCGCCGGGCGATTCGGGGATCGAGGTCGTCATGGACGCCACGATCGCTCCCGTCTCGTCGTAGCAATGGAGCTTGAGCGCGAGCGCCGAGCGAATGGACTCCTGCTGCCAGACGGGCGGGATGTTGCAGTGCTTGACCCAGGTCTGCCAGTAGCGAAGCGTCGCCGCGAGCACGCGGTCGCCGTAGGCCGCCACGGGCTCCGCCACGGGCGCGCCCCACGTGAGGACGAGGCGACGACGCTCCGAGAGCGCGAAGGGCCGGCCGTTTGCGATGTCGTCGACGGCGACGTCGGTGTCGAGCCAGAGCGGGCTCGCGAGGCCGTCGACGCGGAGCCGGCCCTCGTCGGGTATGAGAGGCGCGCGCGCCTTGGACCATCCAAGGCGCGGCTCGAAGAGAACGCGCGCGGTCGGCTGCCCCTCGAGCGGTTCGATCACGCGGAGGATTTGTGTCGGGTGGAAGATGTTCTCGACGGGACCGAAGCGGGGCGCGAAGTCCAGCACCCGAAAGGTGCCCGCGTCGGTCCGAAACAACGTCGAGAGCACGTTCGTGTTCTCGACGTAGCTCTGTTGGCCGGCTTCGCCCCCGGGGGGCTCGACGACGAAGCGTCCGCCATCCGCCTCGTCGAGCAGCGTCGAGAAGATCGGCTCGGAGTCGAAGCGCGGCAGGCAGCACCACACGACGCCGCCCGAGCGCTCGACGAGCGCCGAGCATTGACAGTTACCGATGAGCCCCATGTCCTCTAGACGCATCGGCGACGCTCGGGTGGAAGGTGTACGCGACGGTAACGCGTGTCCATCACTTGTGACCCCGCGCGCGGCGAACGCGCCGTTCGCCAGCCCCGCGCGCATGGCACGCCGATTGAACCATCGCTCGTCGGGGAGGACAGACGATGAACCAAATGAGGACTGAAAGGGACGACAGCACCGTCGATGCGCTGAACGAGCTCCTGCGCGGGGAGCTCTCGGCGGTCGAGAGTTACGATAAGGCGCTTCCCGCCGTGGAGGACAAGCCGGCGCTGCGCAGCGATCTGCAAGAATGTCGCGCCTCTCACGAGGCGCGCGTCGAACGGATCCGCCGCGCCATCGAGCAGGTGGGCGGCGAACCTGCCCGGGCCTCCGGGGCGTGGGGGTTGTTCGCGAAGGCGGTCGCGGGGGGGGCGCGGGCGCTCGGGTGGAAGACGGTCGTGTCGACGCTCGAGGAGGGCGAGGACCATGGCCTCAAGGAGTACAAGGACGCGCTCCCGCGGCTCGACGAGGGGTTGCGCCATCTCGTCTCGAGCGAGCTCTACCCGCAGCAGCAGCGCACGCACAGCGTGATGTCCGCTCTCAAACGCGTGGCGTCCGCGTGAGCGCAGGTTGAAGGTGGGAGCCGCGATCTTAAGTTGATTCGAACGTGAGTTGGGACGGCGGCGGTGTAGCTTGGGGCGGCGTTTGGTCGACGCGCATCCCGGAACGAAATACGTCCCGGGGTGCGCGTCGAGTTGGGTGACGTCGCTCAAGCTCCGGCCTTGGAGTCGAGCGGCGGCGGGGCGGGCGCCCGCGGCGCTTCCGAGGCGCGGTCACGGGCGCGCAGCCACTCGGCCACGCCCCATGCCTGCGCGACGCAGCCCCGCGGCGCGAACGGAGGCTCGGCGTCGAACACCTCCGCGATCTGACCGATGCAGCTCTGCATGGCGTGGTCGCCGAGCCCCCGCAACGACGCGCGCGCCTTCTCTCGCGCCCCCGGCTCCGTGCGCAGGAGGGCGTCGACGTACGGTCCGATGAGCCAGCTCCAGACAGTGCCCTGGTGGTAGGCCGCGTCGCGCGTCCGGAGGTCGCCGTGGTAGTTCGCCTGGTAGCCGGGGCTGCCCGGCGCGAGAGAGCGCAGCCCGACGGGCGTGAGCAGCGTGCGCTCGACGATCTCGAGGACCGAGCGCCAGCGCGAGCGGTCGAGCACGGGATGGCCGAGCGAGAAGGCGATGAGCTGGTTCGGGCGCAGAGCCGGGTCGACCTTGGTCTCGGGGCCGTCGATGACGTCATAGAGGTAGCCGCCCTCGTCTTGCCAGAAGCGCGTGTTGAACGACGCGCGCACCTGCCGCGCCCGGTCCTCGGTCTCGCGGGCGTCGCCTTCGCGCTCGAGCGCGCGCCGCCAGCCGGACATGACTATGAGCGCGTTGTACCAAAGGGCGTTGATCTCGACGGCCTTCCCGCGCCGCGGCGTCACGACCCAGTCGCCGCACTTCGCGTCCATCCACGTGAGCGCGTAGCCGTCCTCGCCCTGCGAGAGCAGACCATCGCCCGGATCGACGTGGATGCCGAAGCGCGTGCCCGCGACGTGCTTGGCGATGATGTTCTCCAGCAGAGGCATGAGCTCGCGCAGGAAGGCGACGTCGCCCGTGTAGGCGAGGTAGCGCTCGAGGGCGTGGAAGAACCACAGCGTCGCGTCCGCCGTGTGATAGAGGCCCTCGTGCGCGCCCTCGGGGAAGAGGTTGGGCACGAGGCCGTCGCGCACGTAGCCGGCGAAGGTGCGCAGGATCCAGCGCGCCTCGCGGTGCCGGCCCGTGAGCAGGCACAGCCCCTCGAGCGAGATCATCGTGTCTCGTCCCCAGTCGGTGAACCAATGATAGCCAGCGATGATCGTGCGCAGGCTGTCGCCGCGCGCGCGCGCCCGCGCGGCGTCGACGGTTCGGCCCACGGGCGAGATCACGAACTGGTCGGCGCCCAGCGCGAGGCTGTCCGCGACGGCGTCGGCGCCCGCGGTCGGGACGCGCCGCAGGAGCCCGACGCGCCTGTCGCGCTCGCAGTCCTGCAGCTCGGCTGGATCGAGCGCGAGCAGGATCTCCCAGTCCTCCGCCGAGGCGACGAACGTCGCGGGAACGCCGGGCTCGAGCGTGACGTCGAACCGGCCGCGCGACCACAGCACGCCGCGCGAGTCGTAACCGCGGGCGGCTTCGACGGCGTACTCGACGGGGCGCCGCTCGGACGGCTCGAAGACGAAGCTCGTGCGCGCGCCGCTCACGTACATGCGCAGCGGCGGGTAGGGCCCGCCGCTCGTGAGCTCGAAGCGATCCTCCGTGAGCGAGACCGTGTAGACGGGCAGGTCGGTGGCGACCGAGCCCTCGTGCGGGCGCACGTGGATCGCTGGGCGCAGGTGCAGGCCGAGGCCGGTCGGGCCCTCGAGCAGGCGATAGACGACGGCGACGGTGTTCTGCCGCGCCGGCAGGAAGAGGCGGCGCTCGAGGCGGATGCCTTCGATCTCGAGGCACCACACGGGCAGGCCAAGCTCGAGGCGAAACTCCGCCAGCGCCGTCGAGCCCGCTCCACCGAGCTGGATCTCGCGTCCATCGGGCAGCACGAGCCAGTCGGTGAGGCGATTCAACATCATCGTGCGGCCGAGGGGGTTGCGGAGCGCGGCGATGAGGAGGCCGTGAAAGCGCCGCGTGATGACGCCCGAGATCGTGCCCGACGCGTAGCCGCCGATGCCGTTCGCGACGAGCCACTCGCGCTCGACGAGGACGCTGGCTGGGGTCGTGCCGCGCGTGTAGGCGACGAAGGACGGGAGGGGCGGCAGGCTCATGGCTCTTCGACCTTCGGCTCCGGCTTTGGCTCCGGCTTTGACTTTGGCTCTGGATCTTTCGCCGGCAGCGCGGCGGGCGACATCACGACGGCGGCGTCGGCCGGGAAGAAGAGCGCGCGCCCCGGCCGCGGCCCGCGCGCGCCCGCGCCGCCGTAACGCGGGTCGTCGCTCGACCAGGTCAGCTGCCAGTCGTGCCCCAGCGGCGGCGCCGCGAGCGGTTCCGAGGACGAGGCCGGCTCGAAATCGACGCCGAGGTTGACGAGCAGGAGGCGATCGTCGGCGCCACCCAGGTCGGCGCCGAAGTAGCGGACGACCAGGAGCGCGTCCGTGAGCGCAGCCGCGTCGACCGTGACGCCGTCCAGGCCCTCGCGCCCGATGGTTGGATCCTCGCGCCGGAGCTCGAGCAGATCGCGGTGCAGCCGCAAGGCGCGCGCGTGGAGGGGCGCCTCGCGCTCGTTCCAGTCGAGACGGCAGGACGCGAAGGTCTCGGGCGCGCCCGGATCGGGGAGGCGATCGCGCGCCTCGGGCGAGGCGTAGCGGGGAAACTGGCGCAGAAAGTCGGCCCGACCCGCCTTGACGACGCCCGCGAGGTCCTGGCCCTGATCGGCGAAATACGCGAAGCGCGCCGTGGCGTTCCATTCCTGGCCCTGGAAGAGCAGCGGCGTCGACGGCGCGAGAAGGGTGAGCGCCGTCAGCGCGCGCAGCCGCCCGGGCGCGACGCGGGTCCACAGCCGTTCGCCGAGTCCCTCGTTGGCGAGCTGATCGTGGTTTTCTAAGAAGACCACGAAGGCGCGCCCGGCGAGCCCGCGCGTCGGGCGGCCGCGCGGCTTGTCTTGCCAGGCGTAGCGCTGTCCCTGGAAGAGGAACCCGTGGCGCACGCAGGCGGCGAGCTCACGTGCCTCGCCGGCGTAGTCCATGAAGTAGGCCTCGCTCTGGCCCGTCAGGGCGACGAGCGCCGCGTGGTGGAAGTCATCGTTCCACAGCGCGTCGACGCCGACCCCGCCCTCGGACGTCGGGCGCGCGAGTCGACTGTCCTGCGGCTCGTTCTCGGCGACGAGGTAAAGCGTCTTGTCGCCCGCGGCGACGCGCGCGGCGGCGGCCGCCTCTGTGAGGACGTGCGGCGTCGAGCTGTCGACGATGGTCTGGGTCGCGTCGAAGCGAAAGCCGTCGAGGTGGAGCTCGTCGATCCAGTAGGCGGCGTTCTCGACGACGAAGGCCCGCATGGGCCGCGCCTCGCCCTCGTCGAAGTTCAAGGCCGTGCCCCACTCGCTGGGCTTGCTGCCCACGGTGTCGAGCGAGAAGCGCGGCAAGACATTGCCGACGTCGCCGAGGTGGTTGTAGACGACGTCGAGAATCACGCCCATGCCGAGGCGATGGGCGTCGTCGACGAAGCGGCGCATGTCTTCGGGGCGGCCGTAGCCGTGAAACGGCGCGAACCAGAAGACGCCGTCGTAGCCCCAGCCGCGCTGCCCCGGGAACTCGCCCACGGGCATGACCTCGATGACGGTGACGCCGAGCCGCGCGAGGTCCGGCAGGTGCGCGCGCGCGGCGTCCCAGGTGCCCTCGGCCGTGAACGTCCCGACGTGCAGCTCGTAGACGACCCGTCCCCTGGCGGGGATGCCCGGGAATGGCGCGTCTGTCCAGGCGAACGTCGGGTCGATGACCTCCGACGGTCCCAGGACTCCCGCGGGCTGGAAGCGGGAGGCCGGGTCGGCGAGGGCCTCCTCGTCGGGCGCGAGGCGGTATCTGTAGAGGGCGCCCGCGCGGAGATCGGGCACGTCGACGGCCCAAGCGCCCGGCTCGCGGTCGCGGGAAAGCGGGATGGCGCGCGCCGCGGGTCCTTCGCCGATGATGACCTCGACGCGCTCGCGTCCCGGCGCGAGGACCCTGAAGTGGACCCCGCGCTCGTCGGGCTCGGCGCCCCACATGCGACGTCGGGCTCTCACGACGCCGCCTCCTCGACGACGAGGGCGAGCGGCAACGTCTCGAAGACCTCCGACAGCGCGAGCTCCCGGGTGCCTTCACGCACCGTCGGCGTCACGGCGCGGCCGGTCAGCGCCTCGCGGTAGCGCGTGCCTGGGGCGGGCGCCGGCAAGGCGACGGCCGTGTCTCGCCAAACCTCGCCAACCGGCACGGCGGCGCCTTCGGTGAGGCGGGCGAAGAGGCGGCCCGTCACGACGAAGACACGCCGGCCGGGCTCCCCGCGCGCGAACGCGACGACGTGGCGCTCGCGCGGACCGCGCACGGCGCATGCCTCGTAGGTCGGGCTCTCGAAGGCGTCCCGGCGCGACGCGCGCGTGACGAGCGCGCGGTGAAGGACGAAGGTCTTGATGGCGCCGTCCCGGGGACGCGCGAGGAGGTCGCGCGCCGTCCGCGCGGCATCGACCTCGGCCTGGCGGCGCAGCTCGGCGAGGGTCGAGACGCGGCGCTCGAAGTCCACGGCTCGCCGGTTGTCGGGATCGGCGAACGAGAAGTCCCAGGACTCGTCGCCCCAGTAGACGTCGGGCACGCCGGGAGCCGCGACCTTCAGCAACGTCTGAGCGAGAGAATTGAGGACACCGGCCGTCTCGATGCTCGACACGAAGTCGTCGAGGGACGCCAGGAACGGCGCGCTCACGCCGGCGTCCAGCACCGACCGGACGAAGGACGCGACGGCGTCTTCATAGGCGGCGTCGGGGTTGATCCAGCTCGTGTGGAGCTTGGCCTCGGCGATGCTCTTGGCGATATGGGCCGAGAAACGCTCGCCGAAGTCGCGCTCGGCCGCGAGGCGCGGCCCCGGCCACCCGCCCACGAGGGCCGCATAGATGAAGACCTCGGTGAGCGGGTCGGGAATTCCCAAGGCGGCGCGCACGGGCGCGTTGAGCGCGCGCCACGAGAGGACAGCCTCGCGCCACTTCTCGGGCGCCTCGGAGAGCACGTGGAGGCGGGCACGCGCGTCCTCGCCGCGCTTCGTGTCGTGCGTCCCCGTCGCCGAGAGGGCGTGCGGCCAGGCAGCCGCGCGGCGTCGCATGGTCGCGTGAAACTCCGCCACCGAGATCCCGAGTCGATCCGGATCGCCGCCGACCTCCGCCAGCGAGAGCAACGGGAAGTACCGATAGAAGGCCGTGTCCTCGACGCCCTTGGCGGCGACCGGGCCCGTGAGCTGCTGCAGGCGCAGCACGAAGTCGCGGCGCCCCTCGACCTGCTCGGCCGTGAGGCCCTCGGGGTCCTTGAGGAGCAGCAAGTCCTCGATGAACTGGAAGAGCGAGCCGTTGACGACCGGGTTGCGGCGGGCCGCCGCCCGCACGGCGCGCAGGATGACGTCGCGATCGCGCGGCCTGACCTCGGTGGCGTCGCGCGCGATGTAGGTGCGGTAGACGGGGAAGCACGAGAGGACCTCGCGCAGCGCCTCGTGCAGGCTCGCGAAGGTGAAGTCGCGTGTGTAGCGGTGGTCCTCCGAGATGGCGTCGAGCCGGCGCGTCAGCACGTTGAGCTCGGCGGCGAGCGCCGTCTCGAGGATGAGGCGCCGGCTCTGGTAGGCGACCTCCATCCAGGAACGCGTCTCGTGAGTGACCGCCGTCCAGGCGGCGCGCACGGCTGCGGCGTTGTCGGCGTCGACGAGCACGCCCGCGGTCGCCGCGAGGTGGTCGTAGCCCGTCGTGCCGTCGACCGGCCAGTCGTCGGGCAACGTCTCGTCGTCGGCGAGAATCTTCTCGACGAGGATCGTGGCCGCGGGGGTCGGACCGCGGTCCGCGAGCGCCCGCAGACGCGCGAGGTAGCGCGCGGGCTCGAGTAGGCCGTCGACGTGATCGACGCGGAAGCCGCTCACGAGGCCACGCTCGACCCAGCGCGCCGGGAGCTCGTGGACCGTGCGGAAGACGTCCTCGCGCTCGACCCGTATGGCCGCGAGGTCGTTGATGTCGAAGAAGCGCCGGTAGTTGATCTCGTCGGCGGCCACGCGCCAGTGCGCGAGGCGATAGGGCTGCGCCTCGACGAGCGTCTCGAGCACGTCGAAGCTGCGTGGCACGCCCTTCGTGCCGTTGACCTCTCGGAGCACCTCCGCGAGATCGTCGGCCACGGCGCCGTCGGCGCTCGCGAGCGCTGCGAGGCGCCGCACGATGGCGTCGCGTTCGTGCCGGCGCGCGCGGGCCGCCACCCGCTCCATCGGCCAGTGCCCGAGCGCGCGCAGGATGCTCTCGACCTCGACGGCGGCCTCGGCCTCGCCGCCGGCGCGCGTCGAGACCCGGCGCCACAGCGGTTCGAGGATGAGCCGCCAGGACGGCGGCGCGAGCGGCAGCACGTGATCGCCGTGCCGGAGACGGAACGCGCCGTCGTGGAGCTCCACGGCGAGCGCGCCGGACTCGAGCTCGCGGCCGAACTGATCGCCGAGGATAGGCAGCAGCACCTTACCCGCGAGCGCGGGCTTGGGAGGCCCCCAGTCGATGTCGAAGAAGTCGACCCACACGGAGCCCTGGCCATTCTCGAGCACGTCGCGCCAGCGCTGGTTCTCCTCGTCGGCGATGCACATGTGATTGGGCACGAGATCGACGATGAGCCCCATGCCGCGCTCCGCGAGGGCGTGGCCGAGCGCGACGAGGTCGTCCTCAGTGCCGAGCGCGCGGTCGATGGCGCCGTGCGCGACGACATCGTAGCCGTGCGCGCTACCGGCGCGCGACGCGAGGAGCGGCGAGGCGTAGACGTGGCTGACGCCGAGCAGGTCGAGGTACGGGACGAGCGCGTGCGCGTCGGCGAGCGTGAACCGCGGCGAGAGCTGCAGGCGGTAGGTCGCGAGCGGCGCGCCGCCGTCGCCCGTCGGGGCCCGACTCACGGCGACCTCAGAGCGCGGCGCGGGGTTCCCGCGCCTCCGCGTTCGGGGCCAGCACGAGTGTGACCCACCCGGCGCGCGCCCAGTCGGCCTCGAGCGCGTCGCGTCCGAGCGCGAGCACACCCAGGGCTGGGTCGGCTACGAGCCAACGTCTCACCTTCGCGTCGTGTCCGACGACGACGGCGAAGTGCGCCGTACGCAGCTCGCGCTCGAGCCGCACGAGACCGACGATCACGGGATGTCCCGCGTCGACCTCCGCCGACAGATCGTCGAAGGAGCCCTCGAGCACGAAGGCCTGGAAGCCGGCGCGCCGCGCCTCGTCGCGCAGCGCGCCCGCGGACACGCCACCGGCCGGCGCGGGCTCGCCGCGCCGAGGTTGCCACGCGTCGGGCGACGGCGCCGCGTCCCAGCGGCCGAGCGCCATCGCGAGCGCCGCTGGTCCGCAGTCGGTGTCACCCTCCTGGGCGACCATCTTCACGTGTGGAATGACGACCCAGTCGCGCGCGTCCGGCGGGGCGACGGGCGCGCCCGTGCGGGCGTGGGCGCATCCCGTCACCAGGAGCGCCTCCACGATGCCGAGCGCGCGGCGCCGCGCGCCGCCGCTCATCAGAGCAGCACCACGATGAGAACGATGATGAGCACGACCGCGAGCGTCGAGCCGCCGATGTAGACACCCACGCCGTTACCCTTGAAGTCGGCCGCGCGGGGGCTCGCGGCCTCGCGCTGGGCGTAGTGACGCTGGCGCTGCTGAGCGTCGCTCGACGGACGCGCCGCGGGGCTCGCCTCGGCCGCCGCGGTCGGCGAGGGCGTCGGAGCCGGCGCCCCATGCGCGAGGGTGGGCGCTCCGACGAGAGCCAGTCCGAGGCCGAGGGCCGCGAGCCAACGCGCGAGGGTTTGCTTCGTCATGGTCGTCTTCCTCCGGTGGGGTTGCGGGTCAGGCCATGGCCAATGCCACGGTCTCCTCGAGGACGAGGCGGCGCGGCTCAGTGTCGGTGCGGAGCTGAAACTCGAGCACGCGCATCTCGTACGCGAGGCGGCGCAGGCGGGAGAGCGACAGACGCCGCTGGATGCGGGGGAACAGACGCTCCTCCGCGGAGAGGTGTGCGCTCACGCTCTCGTGCAGGCGGCGCACGGTGGCCTCGAAGGCGAGGTTCTCGACGCCGGTCTCGAGCAGATCCGATAGAAGACGCTTTTGCTCGAAGTGATCCTCGACGGCGAGGACGACGAACGTGCGATCCGCCGACTCGGCCACGTTGGGCGTGAGGCCCGGATAAAACACGCGCTCCTCGATAGCCATGTGGACGGCGAGCAGGTCGCCGAGCTCGGCGATGAGACGACTTCTGTCGCGGGCCAGCGTGGCGCGCTCGAGCGCGCCGAGGAGCTGATCGATCTCGCGGTGTTGCCCGCGCAGGAGGTCGAGGGCGTTTCCGCCGTCGTAGTAAGAGCTCAACGTTGTTTTTGCTGTTTGCATGACGACGGTCGCGAGACTTTCGAGAATCGTGCCAAGCAGTGACGCTGTGGAGACCGGGGCTCTCGGGGCGTGCTCGCGCCGAGCCCAGCGCTGGATTGCTACCGATCGGTAACCGAGTTACGTGGCCGTGCCCTGGCGGTCCCGCCGGTCACGGCTCAGCGCGACGCTTCGGGGGCGCCACCTCCCGATGCGCGCTCGGCGGCGTTGGCCGAGCCCGCCGCGCCCACGGGAACGGCGCTCGGTCGCTCGCTCTTGGGCGGAGGTCTCTGCCCCGGCGCGCGCGCGCCCGCGCTCTTTCCCAGTGGCGACTCGTGCTCGAGGGTCGCGTTGATCTCGCCCCCCATGAGGTAGATGAGCCCCAGGATGTAGAACCAGGTCATGAGCACGACCACGCCGCCGATCGAGCCATACGCGAGGTCGTAGCTGGCGAAGTGCGCGGCGTATTGGCCGAAGCCCCAGCTGGCGCCGAGGGCCGCCAGCGTCGCGATCACGGAGCCGGGCGTGATGAACTTGAACTCCTGCTCGACGTCGGGAAGCAGGTAGTAGCCGAGGGCGGCCATGAACATCGTCAGCAAAATCGTCACCGGCCAGCGCGCCCAGCGCCAGGCGTCGACGTAGAGCCCGCCAATACCGAGGTGGCGGGACAGCCAGAATCCGAGGTCGCCGCCGATCACCGCGACGCCGACGCTGACGAGCACGAGCAGCGCCCCGCCGACGGTGACGCCGAAGGCGAGTCCTTGGGTCTTCCATAGCGGCCGCGACTCCTTGACGTCGTAGGAGAGGTTGAGCGCGGCCCGCAAGGCGTCGACGCCCCGGGACGCCGAGTACAGCGTCGCAACGAGGCCGAGCGTCAAGAGCTTCGGATGTCCGCCCACGCCTTGGAGGTGGCTGTCGACGAGCTTCATGGCCTCACCGGGCAGGACGTCCCTGGCTGCCTCGAGGATCCTCTGCATCGACGGGTCGAAGACCGGCAGGTAAGCCGCCAACGCCACGAGCACGAAGAGAAACGGAAACAGCGAGAAGAAAAAATAGAAGCTGAGCGTCGCGGCACTGCTCGAGACCGCGTGGTCGAAATATTTCTCATAGAGGAGCCTCCCGAGCCGCGAAACGGAGAGCCGACCTCCGCCGGGGAGAGGGAGGCCCCACCGGGCGTGGGAGCGGACGGGGTTACCGGTGGCGGTCACGGGCCGAAGCATGGGAACGCCCGAGCGCGCCGCCAAGTGAGGGACTTGTACATCTGGTGGTCATGCTTATCTTTTTCGTCGAAGGGAGGGGCACGATGAAAGAAATATTTCTCGCTGGTCGCGTCCTGCTCGGAGGGTTCTTCCTGCTGAGCGGCGCGCACCACTTCACGAGCGCAACGGCGATGGCCGAGCAGGTCGCGCGCCACGGCATCCCCTTGCCAATGGCGGCCGTCCTCGTGGCCGGCCTGCTTCTCATCGTGGGCGGCGTGACGCTCCTCCTCGGGGTCGCGCCGCGCATCGGCGTGGCTGCGCTCGCGTTGTTCCTCGTGCCGGTGACGTTGACGATGCACGCGTTCTGGCACGAAGAAGGCATGCGGCGCGCCATCGATCTCGTCAACTTCATGAAGAACTTCGGATTGCTCGGCGCCGTCATGATGTTGGTCGCGGTCCCAGAGCCGTGGCCTTACAGCGTCCACGTGCGTGGGCACCTGCGTCGCCACGCGAGCGTGTAGGAGGATCCCATGAACCGCATCCACGCCATCGCCTTCGCAGCCGTCAGCGCCTTAGCGCTTCTCATCGGGCCGGGGGCGCACGCGGCGGCGCCGCCGCTGGCGCCGCCTCCAGTGGCGCCGCCCATGGTCACGGGCGGCGACAAGCTCACCCTTCAACAACTCCATCAGGCAAATCAGACCGCCATCGATATGGCCCGCCTGGCGTCGACCAAGGGCTCGACCCGCTCGGTGCGGGACTACGCCCGCACGCTCATCGACGAGCACACGCTGGCCGATCGAAAGCTCGACGAGTACCTGCGCAGGCGTGGCTCCGACCTCGCGGCGCTTGGCTCGACAACGAGCGCGGACGCGGACCACGAGCTGCTCGCGACGAAGTCGGGGCTGGATTTCGACCGCGCCTTCGCCGATCAAATGGTGCGTGATCACCAGACAGTCCTCGATCGGCTGTCGAGCGCGGTGCTCGAGACGTCGGACGACGTCCTCCGTCTCCTCTACGAGCAATTGACGACGACGGAGCGCGCCCACAAGCGCGTCGCAGAAAGTCTCCTGGCCGCCACGGCCCGCAGCTGAGGGTGGGCCAGCGCTCGCTCGGTTTCAGGTGCCTTGCTCGGAAAAAACGGCGCGCCGCGACCCGAGAGCGACGACGCGCCCATATGGTCACGGAGCGCTTCTCGTTCCAGTCCCCCCGCGCACGACGTGAAGGACAAGGCTGATCACCGCGAGGATGATGAGCACGTGAATCGCGGCCGACGCCACGTGGAAGACCGTGAAGCCGAGCAACCACGCGATCCCTAGGATGATGGCGAGCAGAATGAACATGACGACCTCCTGACCGAAGAACCTAGGGACGTGACGTCGGCAGTCAATTGGACGTCGGTCGCACGTTCAGGTCCGGTCCCGACAGCGCCATTCCGGGAGGACGCGCGTGGGGGACACACCTCGTTACTCGCGTGCGACGGACGGCGGCCGTGAACGACACCGTCCGGTAACGTTCGGCGGCGCGAGGTGAAAAAAGACGAGTGGGAGCGCGTCTCGGTCGACTGGCTCAAGCATTGCTTGAGAGCGTCGCATGCCAAGTACCGCCCACTTAAGAGTCAACGAGGGTCGCTCGCCCGAGTCCCGCCCCGCGCATCGCGCGCCGAAGGCCACGCAGACGCCGCAACCTCGCACGGAGCTCCGAGCGCAACTCCGCCCGCAACTGCGACCGCAACTGCGACCGCAACTCCGACCGATAGAAGATTGGGAGGAGCCAAAGCCGAGCAACGTACGCTCGCGCGCCGTCGTTCCGGAGCGTCCCGACAGTCCTTCGAAGAAGATGATGACCTACTTCCAAGAGCTGAGGAGGCATCCGCTCCTGACGCGCGATGAAGAGCAGCGCATCGCGCTCGAGCTCGCCGCGACGGGCGACCAGAAGCTCGCGCGCCGCCTCGTGACGGCGAACCTCCGGCTCGTCGTGAAGATCGCCCTCGAGTATCGGACGGCGCGCCACAACCTGCTCGACCTCGTCCAAGAGGGCAACCTCGGGCTCATTCACGCCGTGCAGAAGTACGATCCTCATCGCGGCGTCAAGCTCGCGACCTACGCCTCTTGGTGGATTCGCGCCTATATCTTGAAGTTCATCCTGTCGAATGCGCGGCTCGTGAAGCTGGGCACGACGCAGGCGCAACGCCGGCTGTTCTTCGGTCTGCGGCGCGAGAAGGCGCGCCTCGCGGGGCGGGACGGCACCGCGGCCGGCGCGCAACAGCTCGCGGCTGCGTTCTCCGTGAGCGAACAAGAGGTCGTCGACATGGAGCGGCGCCTGTCGGCTTACGACGCCTCGCTCGACTGGCCGACGCGCGGCGACGACGACGAGCGTACCCTCGGCGAGGGCCTGAGCGCCGAGGCGACCTTGCGTCCGGACGTCGCGGCGGAGTCGCAGGAGTTCAACGGCATCCTCGGACGCGAGGTGCGCGTCTTCCAGGAGACCCTGACGGGACGCGACGCCGAGATCTTCAACGGGCGGCTCGTCTGCGAGGACCCGACGACGCTGGCCGAGATCGCGGGGCGCTTCGGTGTGAGCCGCGAGCGCGTCCGCCAGATCGAGGAGCGCCTCAAGCTGCGCCTGCAGCGTCACCTCCGCGCGTCGCTCGGCGACGCCGTGCCCGCGCCGAGCGCCGCCAAGCATGGCGCCGCCAGCGCCTGACGTCCGCGCGGCGAAGTCATGAGCGCATTTACCGACTCGAGCGCGGCGCGTGCACCGCGTTGGGTGTTTCGAGCGAATGATCCGCCGACCTGGACCTTGGGCGTGGATTCGCGCAGGCTGAGGGCATGATGTTCACTCCTCCCGTCGGCAACGCGGCGCTGTTCCACAGGCGCGGCCTCATGGCGCCCGTCAACGCAGACCGCGAGATCGGCGACGGCAAAACCGTCAAGCACCCGTCACCCTTCGCGCCGCGCTTCTTCGCGGACTCGGCGACGCGCGCCGACGTCGAGCCGTTGCTGCGCGCGGGCATCATCGACGGCTTGACGACCAATCCGACGCTCCTCAAGAAGGCCGGTGCGGACTCTTGGAGCCGCGCCAAGGACATCATGCGCGAGCTCTGCGCGCTGTTCCGCCCGCACCCGGTCTCGCTCGAGCTCACGGCCCTCGACGAGGAGGGCATGGTGAGGCAATCGGCCGAGCTCGCGGCCCTCGGCGACAACGCCATCATCAAGGTGCCCGTGGGCGGCTATCGCGCCGTCAATCCCGAGGCCGATCCCTACACCGGGCTGAAGGTCATCCGACGGCTCTGGGAGCAAGGAATCCGCGTCAACACGACGCTGGTGTTCAACACGGCTCAGGCCCTCTGGGCGGCCAACGCGGGCGCGGTCTACGTCAGTCCCTTTCTGGGCCGGCTGGCCGACTACGCCTATTCGCACGACGACCCGCGCCGGTCGCCGGGAAACTCGCTTTACTGGGCCGAAGATCGCGTGAAGAGCACCGGCACCGAGGCCACGCACAACACGGCCTACGTCGCGACGGGTGGACCGGTCAAGGACACGGGCGCGCGGCTCATCTTCGAGATCGCGACGGTGTTCGCCAACTACCGCATCACGACGGAGATCCTGGCGGCCAGCATCCGCAATCCCGTCCAGATGATGGATTGCCTCGTCGCGGGCGCCGACATCCTCACGGTGCCGGCCGGCGTGCTCGGCACGGTGGCCGATCACCCGCTCAGCGACGAGGGCATGAAGGCCTTCGCCAAGGACGCCCAGGCCTTCACCCGCTGAGCGTTCCCCGCCCCCGCGCCTGCGGCGTTGGTACTCAGCGCCTGCGGCTCTTGTAATAATTGATCAGCCCGCGCGTCGAGGCGTCGTGGGTCGCGATCTCGCCAGGCGCCTCGAGCTCCGGGAGGATGGCGCCCGCGAGCTTTTTGCCGAGCTCGACGCCCCACTGATCGAACGAGTTCACGTTCCAGATCACGCCCTGCACGAAGATCTTGTGCTCGTAGAGCGCGATGAGGGAGCCGAGCGTCCTCGGATCGAGCTTCTGATAGAGGAGCGAGTTCGTAGGGCGGTTGCCCGGGAACACCTTGTGGGGCAGCAGCGCCTCTAGGCGTTCGGCCGGCAGCCCCTGCGCCTTCAGCTCCCGGCGCGCCTCGCTCTCATCGAGGCCCCTCATGAGAGCTTCGGGCTGCGCGAAGAAGTTCGCGAGGAGCAGCTCGTGGTGCCGGCCGAGCGGGTTGTGCGTCTCGACGGCCGCGAGAAAGTCGCACGGCACGAGCTTCGTGCCCTGGTGGATCAGCTGATAGAAGGCGTGCTGGCCGTTCGTGCCCGGCTCGCCCCAGATGACGGGGCCGGTCTGACAATCGACGCGGCGACCCTCGCGCGTGACGCCCTTGCCGTTCGACTCCATGTCGCCCTGCTGGAAATAGGCGGGGAAACGGCTCAGGTATTGGTCGTAGGGCAGGATGGCGTGCGTGGCGGCGCCGAAGAAGTCGTTGTACCAGACGCCGAGCAGCGCCAGCGTGACGGGCAGGTTCTGTTCGAGGGGCGCCGTGCGGAAGTGCTCGTCCATCCCGAAAGCTCCCTCGAGAAGCTCTTCGAAGCGTTCGAAGCCGATCGCGAGCGCGATCGACAGGCCGATCGACGACCACAGGGAGTAGCGGCCGCCGACCCAGTCCCAGAAGACGAACATGTTGGCCGGGTCGATGCCGAAGGCGGAGACGGCCTTGGTGTTCGTCGACAGCGCTACAAAGTGCTTCGCGATGTGGCGCTCGTCCCCCTGGGCGCGCTCGAGGAACCAGGTCCGCGCCGTGTGCGCGTTGGTCATCGTCTCTTGCGTCGTGAACGTCTTCGACGCCACGAGGAAGAGCGTCGTCTCGGGATCGACGCGTTTGAGCGCCTCCGCGATGTGCGAGCCGTCGACGTTCGAGACGAAGTGCAGCGCCAGCTCGCCGTCCGGGCGCGCATAGGGCCGCAGCGCCTGCGTCACCATGACGGGCCCGAGATCGGACCCGCCGATTCCGATGTTGACGACGGCGCGAATTGGCTTGCCCGTGTAGCCCGTCCACGCGCCGCCGCGGACGGCCTCGCTGAAGGACTTCATGTGCGCGAGCGCGGCCTCGACGTCGGGCATGACGTCCTTCCCGTCGACCAAGATGGGCCGGCGGGACCGGTTGCGCAACGCCACGTGCAGCACGGCGCGCCCCTCGGTGAGGTTGATGGGCTCGCCCGCGAACATGCGGTCGCGCATGGTCTCGACGCCCGCCGCGCGCGCGAGCGCGCGCAGCAGCGTCATCGTCTCGTCGGTGACACGGTTCTTCGAGTAGTCGAGGAGCAGATCGCCGAGACGCAGCGAGAAGCGCGCGAAGCGGTCGGGGTCCTTGGCGAAGAGGTCGCGCATGAGGAGCGGCTCCGTGGCGCGCTGGTGCTGCTCGAGCTGCTTCCAGATCGGCGATTCGGCGATGTTCATGGCGTTCACCTCCTCCGACGGAGGCCTACCACGGACGGCGGTGCGCGTGGTAGTGAACCGCAGGAGGCCCCGATGGCAAAACCGCCGCGCCCGTGTTCAAGATGATGTTCCTCTCGGACACGAAGGCGCTCAAAAGCCAGCTCGCCCAATGGGCGGACCTGCCCGGCCTCGCGCGCGTCATTCCCTGCCACGGAGACCCGGTCCAGGCGGGCCCGGGGCCGGCCCTCAAGGGCGCGTCGGCGGCGCTCTGACGGCAGGACGGGCTCGAGCTCATCAGAAGCGAGCGCGGAAGCCCACGGTGGGGAGGGGGAATCGGATGACGGTGCCCGGCTCGACCTCCTCGGGGAAGACCGCGGCGTTCGTGACGTCGACGTAGAAGTCGAGCAGCCACTTCTTCCAGACGGCCCGCTTGTCGATGCGAAAGTCGAAACGGAAGTAACCCGTGCCGTAAGCGGCGTTGTAGCCGGCGGTCGTCGTCGTGGGCCGGCCGCTCTCGTACTGCAGGCGGACGCCCAGATCCCAGTTGCGGCGCAGCGGCATCCCGGCGACGAGGTTGAAGAGGTGCGTTCGGTCGAAGTCGTAGGGCGCCCAGCTCCCGTCGCGGTACCGCTCCGAGCGCGAGAGCGTGTAAGAGATCCACCCGAAGACGCCGGTCTTCGAGCGGCGGCGCAGCAAGACCTCGAAGCCGTAGGCGCGGCCGAGCTGCGGCATCGTCAAGCGATCGATGAACTGCTGGGCGTCCATCGGCGGCATGACGATGTTCGTCGGCAGGACAGTTTGGTTGGCGGCCGTGACGACGGAGGTGGAGTTCAAGGACAGGTCGAAGATCGTCGGGTCCATGTAGTTGAAGAAGCCCTCGAGCGAAACCTCGAGCCGGTTTCGCAGCGGGACGTCGGCGCCGAGGCTGGTCTGGTAGGAACGGAGCAGCCCGTACTTGAGCGGCATGATGTCGAGGCCCGGCAGCGGCAGCACGAAGCGCGGGGGCTGGTGATAGATGCCGGCGCTGGCCTTGAGCCACACGGCGCGGTCGTCGCTGCCGGCGGTGAGCTCGGGCAGGTTGCGCTCGAACAGCCGGTAGCGCGCCGTGAGCCGGGGATCGGCGGCGCCCTTGGTCGCCGTATCGTCCTCGTAGACGTCGGCGCGCACGCCGGGGCGCAGGAGGAGCGTGGGCGTGGGCCGCCAGATCGCCTCGAGATACGAAGACTCCGTGTAGACCTTCCCGATGGAGGCCGTGAGCGAGGAGAAGGCGTTGGTGGCGGCCACCGCCGCCGCGCCCTGCTGGACGTCGCGAAACGCGCCCGAGACACCGCCGGCCAAGCGGAGCTGCTCGCTCTGCGTCCACTGCGCCGAGATGGAGGGCTCGGCGCTCCACACCGAGAAGTCCGTCCCCATGCTGACCGTGCGGTCGTACCCGAGCACGGCCCTGAACGTCTCCTCGAGCCGGCCCTGCGTTCGGTGCTCGCGCAGGTCGAGGCGGTGGAATCCGAGGACGAGCGAGGGCTGGAGCGGCGGGTTCGGGTCAGTCGGAGCTGCGGTGGCCGCGGGCGTGTCGAGCTCGTCGCGCGCGCCGAACAAGAAGGCCGTCCAGCCGTTGGCGGCGTTGCCGCCGTCGAGCCGCAGCTGGTAGTCCCAATACGACAGCGAGATCTGATTCGTGGCGAGGCCGAGCAAGAAGCCGGGGTAGCCGTAGCGCCCGGCGGCGGTCACGGTGGCGCCGAGGCCCGGCACGGGCCCGCGCACGAGGGCGCCGGTCTGCAGGAGGTTGAGGTCGATGTCGACGAGGCGCTCGTCGGGCCGCGCGCGCGCGGTGCGGCCGTCGACGATGCCGCCCACGTAGCCGCCGTAGGGCGCGGGCGCGCCGCCCGGGAAGAACTGGATCTCGTCGATGAAATCGGGATGGATGACGCTCGTCGCGAGCAGCAGGTGGAAGAGGAGCGGCACCCGGATGCCGTCGAGCAGGAAGCCCGTCGAGCTGGGGCTCGAGCCGCGCACGACGGGGAAGGGCAGCAGCGACACCACCGACGAGACCCCCGGCAACGTCTGGATGACGCGAAAGGGATCGCCGAACGTCCCCGGGATCTGTTCGATCTCGGCGCCGCGCAATGAGATGCGCGAGACCTCCTCGCGCCGCCGCGCGCCGACCACGATCGTCTCGTACGAGTTGTAGCGATCGCGCTCGACGAGGTACGTGACCGCGAGCTCCTGATTGGCCGTGAGCGTCTCTTGCTGGACGAAGGGGTTGTGATCGGCCGCGAACACGGAGATGCGCGTCGGGCCCGGCGGCAGCGGCAGCCTAAAGCGCCCTTCGGCGTCGGATTCGGCGGAGTAATATTGATCGCCGATGACGGCCGAGACGGTCGCGTGGCGCAGGGCCGCGCGCGTCCCGAGCTCGACGAGGCGGCCGCGCAGGACGGCGGTGAGCGCCGGGCCCTGCGCCGTCGCCGCCGCGACGGGCCGCGGCCGGGGCAGGAACCGCTGCGTGAACGTGACTTCGACGGGTACGGCCGCGCCCTTGTAGCGGCCCGCCTCGAACTTGAAGTCGCGCGCGGCCGTGAGCACGGCCTCGTCGAAGGGCGGCCGCGGCGGCGTGCGCAGCTCGGCCTTCGTGACCGCGCCGGTCTTGTCGACGAGGAGCTTCACCGTGACGACGACCGGCTCCGTGATGTCCGGGGCGCCGGGTGGATACGCCACGTGCGTGTCGGTGAGCGCGCGCGGCGGCTCGAATGTGGCGCCGCCGTCGGGTGGGCCACCGTCCCGCGGGGCTTCGGCCCCGGCGTCCGCGGGCGTCGCATCGCCTGCGTCGGCGAAGGGCGCGGGCGCGTCCGGAGCCGCGGCGTCCGCACGCGCGAACGCCGCGGTCGGCGTCATGAGCGCGAGGAGAAACGCGAGTCTCAACGCCACGTGACGCTCCAGGTCCCCGTGACGCCGGCGTGAGGCCACCACTGGCGGCGCACGATGGCCTGGCCGGTGTCGGGCTCGACGCGACCCGTGTCGTCGCTGCAACCGGTCCACTGGCCTAGCCCCTCGAGGCCGAGGCTCGTCGCCGCGCGCGGCCCCAGAACGATCGACCATTCGGCGCGCACGAGGCCGGCCGCGCCGACGCCGCTGCAGCTCGGCAGCGGTGGCGACGGGCTCGGGAACGTGTACGAGGTATCGATCGTGCTCGGCAGCGGCGAGATGTCGGGGCGGCCAGTGCGTCCCTCGACGATGCCGCCGAACCCGAGCCCCACGGCCAGCGACAGATGCTCCGTGGCGTGCCAGGTCGGATCGATCGTGCCTGCGAACCTCAGGCCCGACAGCCCGCCCGCCGCGGAAGCGCTCGCGTATTGAAACGACGCCAGGATGGACCACGCGGGGTCGAGCCGAATTCCGAACTTGATCGTCGGGCCGAGGAGGCGCCCGCTCGGCGCGCCCTCGAGCCCCACCAAGCGTCCGTAGGTCAGGCCGAGCGCGAGGCGAAAGCCGCTGCGCTTCCAGGCGTCACGATCGGCCTCCGTGGGCAGCGAGAGGCGTGGTTCGCCTTCGTCGTCCTTCACCGCCGGTGCCGCCGCCGGGCCGGGGGGGGGCGTCGGCGTTGGCTGCGCGCGCGCCGGGCCCGCGTCCAATGCGAGCGCGAGCGCGAAAGGGATCGCGAGCAGATTCCTTCGATGGGATGGCCGGTTCATGCGAGGCTCGGGCGCGCGTCGGTCAGTGACACGGCCACCAGGCCGGTGGCGTTGCCGTGAAGTCCCAGTCGGGAACGGAGCACGTCACACTTTCCCGGCAACCACGCAACGTGTAGTGCGTGAGGCCCTTGCAATGATCGCTGGCGTGGCCCGAGAGGACGAGCTGGATCAGGGTCGACGGCGTCCCCATGCCGCCCGTGTCGAACGACGGCAGGTGCGCGCACGCCATGACGCGCCCCCCGAAATCGGGCGCGCTCTCCGGAGGCTCGCGGTAGCGCGTGCTGCTGTCCGCCGTTCGTTCGTCGCACCCGACCTCCTCGACATGCGCCGGCGCTTGGGCCGCAATGGCTGTCACGGTGTCGTCCGGCGCCGAGTCGAAGCAGCTGCGCTCGGCCGGGAGGGCTCCCGCGAGCGCGGACGCGAGGTCCGGCGCCATCGAGAACCCGCCCGCGCCGACCACCGAAAAGCCCGGCCGCGGAGCGGAGCAGCCCCCCCGCGGGTAGAAGGCGGTCGGCGTGAAGGCACCCTCGCGATAAGCGACGCGTCGATCGGGCATGGTCATGGTCACGAAGCTCGCGCCATAGATCACGTCCAGCGCATCCGCGACGTTGTCGCCGTTGGGCCCGCCGCCGCGGTCACCGCGGCCGCTGGCCGCGCGCTGAGGCTGCGAGAGGTCGAGTGTTCCGTTGCCCGCCCCGTTGCCGCCGCGGTCGTCGAACACGACGAAGCTGCCGTAGGCGACGCGCGACGTGACGTCGCCCACCAAGAGGTCCGCCGACGGAAGCTGCTCGAGCGTCAACGTCGTCGGCCCGTCCAGCGCGAGGGGAACGCTGGCGGCGACATTGGCGGGGACGAACCCGAACGGATCGCGGCAGCCCGCGGCGATGACGGCGGCGGCGTCCGGCGACTCCGCCTTTAACACGCAGAAGGGCTCGGTGAGCCACTGGTCGCCCCACACGAGCGCGACCCGAAGCTGCTGCTCGGCCTGGATTCCCGGCGGACGCAGCGCCGCCAGATCGCCGGTGAAGGTGACGTCGAACGAGACGAGCGGCGGCGCGGGCCCACCGAAGCCCTGGACCTTTCCACAAGCCGTGAGGCCGAGCGCGAGGAGGGCCGTGGTGGCGACGCGCCTCATGGTTGCCACCCCGCGCCGAGCTGGGCCGTCCAGCCGCGGACGAGCGCGCCGTCGGAGAGGAGGGCAGAGGGGCCCCCGCTCAAGGTCATGAGCCAGCGACCCGCCACGTGAACGGACACGACCGCTTCGAGCTCACCCGCCGGCAGCGCGACGAGCGCCGACGTCTCGAGGTCGCTCCCCGTGAGGTGGGCGCGGCTTCCCTGGTTGCGGATCCTGTCCTCGTAAACGAACGTGGGGCCAAGACCCAGGCGGAGCCCGAAGGCGCCGCGCCCGACGGGCTGCTGGACGGCCGCCACGGCGCGCAGGCGGAAGGCTTGCTGCGTGACGGTCCAGACGAGCGACGACTCGGTGGACGTCGACCACGACGCGCGCACGCCCCACGCGAGCCGCCGTCCCACCGTGAGGCCGCCGCCCACGCCCGTCGACAGGCCGGTCGACAAGGTCAGCGGCGGGCCCATCAGCAGGCCCGCGTCGACGGCCAGCGGACCCTTCGAGGTCACCGTCCACTGGGCGTCGTCGAGGCGCGGCGCCTCCGCGGCTTCGACGACGGCTGACAGCGCGAGGATGAGGAGGACGGGGGCCGCGAAGCGCACGGTCCCATGAGTTGCCGCCCGGCTGCTCACCCTTCGGGTGTTCTACTTCGATTCGGCCGGATGAGCCCGCGCATTTCCGCGCGGCGTGCGCGCGCTCACGCGCCGAGAGCAGACTGCGCTTCGCGTTCGGCGCGCGCGCGAATCAACGGATCCGATCGTTGAGCACGGCGCGCAGCTGCTGGGTCTCGAACGGTTTCTCGATGCGCTGGTTCGGCACGGCGTCGAGGAAGGCGCGCGCGCCCGCCGTGAAGGCGCCGCCCGTGACGAAGACGATGCGGGCGGCCTGCTCGGGGGCGAGGCGCGCGAGCTCGGCGTGCAGCTCCATGCCCGTCATCTGCGGCATCATGAGATCGCAGATGATGACGTCGAAGCGCTGCCCGTCGCGCAGCCGTATGAGCGCGTCGCCGGCGCTGGCGGCGAGTGAGACGTCGTGCTCTTGCGCGATCGAGCGTGCGATGGCCTTCGCGAACAGCACCTCGTCGTCGACGATGAGGACCCGGCCGCGTCGCGCGGCCGCGGAGACGGGCAGGGGTGCGTGCGGAGTCGCGGTCTCGGCGCTCGACGGCGGCAGGAGGACGCGGAACGTCGTGCCCTTGCCGCGCTCGCTCTCGACCTCTATCTCGCCGCCGAGGCCGCGCACGATGCGGTGACAGATCGACAAGCCGAGGCCCGTGCCCACGCCGATGGCCTTCGTCGTGAAAAAGGCGTCGAAGATACGCGAGAGGTTTTCAGGTGCGATGCCCATGCCCGTGTCGCTGACCTCGACCGAGATGCGCCCCCCCGCGTCGACCTTCGTGACGACCCGGACGGCGTTGTGCTCGGCGTCGCCCTCGGGGATGGCTTGGGCGGCGTTGACGATCAGGTTGAGGAAGACCTGCCCGAGGCGTGCCTCGTTCGCCTCGACGGGCGGCACCGGGCCATAGTCCTTGATGAGCCGCGCGCGGTGCCGGATCTCGTTCCAGGCCATGCGCAGCGAGGACTCGAGCACGCGCTGAACCTCGACGGGGCCGCGGCGCTCCTCGTCGGGCGCGCGCGAGAAGATCTTCAGGTCGCGGATGATCTGTCGCACGCGCTCGGCGCCGTCGCGCGCGTCGCGCAGCTCGTCGATGACGTCGGCGAGCCGGTGGTCCATGCCGGGCTCGGCCGCGAGGTCGCCCACGGCCTTCGACATCAGCTCGAGGTTCGCGCAAATCGCGGCCAGCGGGTTGTTGATCTCGTGGGCCACGCCCGCGGCGAGCGTGCCGACGGACGCCATGCGATCGGAGATGAGCAGCTGCTCTTGCATCTTGCGCTGCTCGACGCGGCGCTGGGCTTCGCGCAGCTCGCGCTCGATAGCGGGGCAGAGGCGCGCCAGGCTCCCCTTGAGCACGTAGTCGCTCGCGCCGCTGCGCATGGCCGCGACGGCCGTTTCCTCGCCCACGGTGCCCGACACGATGATGAACGGCGTGTCGAAGCCGCCCTCGCGCAGGAGCTCGAGCGCCGCCGGGCCGCTGAACGTCGGCATGACGAAGTCCGAGAGCACGATGTCCCACGGCGCGTTCGCCAGAGCCGCACGCATGTCGTCCGCCGATTCGACCCGTTCGTGAACGACGGCGTACCCCCCGCGTCGCACCTCGGCGAGGACGAGCTCCTCGTCGTCGGAGCTGTCCTCGATCATGAGGACGCGGATGCCCCGTCCGGCGTTCACGCCGGCCTCGCGGGGGGCGGCAGGTTGAGCAGCATCCAGTAGACGCCGAGCTGGCGTGTCGCGACCACGAACTGGTCGTAGTCGACCGGCTTGCGCACGTAGCTGTTGACGTGCTGGTCATAAGCGGCGAGGCGATCGCCCTCCTCCGCGGACGAGGTGAGGACGACCACGGGGAGGTGCTTCGTTCGCGGATCGGCGCGCAGGCCCGCGAGCACCTCGAGCCCGCCCACGCGCGGCAGGTTGAGGTCGAGGAGGACGACGGCGGGAACGTCCACGGGATCGCGCGCCGCCCAGCGGCCGCGACACAGGAGATAGTCGAGCGCCTCGACGCCGTCGGTGAGCCGCACCACGGGGTTCGAGACCTTCGCCTCCGAGAAGGCCATGATCGTGAGATCCGCATCGTCGTCGTTGTCCTCGACGAGCACGATGGTCTGCCGGCTCGTCACGGCGGCGCTCCGAGGCGCCGACAGGAGAGGTCGTTCGTTGCGGCCGTCATTTTCCGCCCTCGACAGGATCGCGCGAAATGATCTCCGCAATCAAGCTTTGCGATGTACGAGACGCAAATCCAACGGTCTATACAGTTGTGGTTTCGAAACCGACACCTCGAGATGGAGAAAGAATGTTACCGAAGGGCAACAACGAGCGCGGTTTTAGCGTTCGGCGGCGAGCTGCGCGCGGAACTGTTCCTCTGCTCCGGCAACGAAGCGGCGATAGCCGTCAGGGTCGACGAACGGATTTCGGGGCGCGCCGTCGCGCTGTCGCGCGCGCTTGGAATCCATGCCGTAGAAGGAGCCGTGAACGCCGAGAAACACGTCGCACGGGAGTGCCTTCCAGACCTCGAAGCTGTGGGTGAAATCTCGCGCTATCTCCGGGTAGCGGACGTTGCCGACGAGACGCACTCCCGAATTGATGTTGGCGCTCGGGAAGAAGACGACGTCGAGGCGGCGCGCGGCTGGGCCGCCCTCGGGCGCGGCCACCCGCATCGTCCAGGTCACGGCGCCGCGCGTGTGACCCGGCGTCAGATGCGCAATGAGCGTCGTGCCGCCGAGCGTGAGCTCGTCCCCGTCGGCGACGAGGCGATCGACCGGGCACGGCGTCCAGCTGTAAACGCCGTCATACACGGCTTCGCCGCGGCCGCCCGCGGCCAGCACCTCGCCGTCGCGCGCCGAGGCGACGACCTGCGCGCCCGTGAGGCGCCGCACGAGCGCGTCTCCCTGGACGTGATCGATGTGAGCGTGGCTCGTCAGCAGGAAGCGGATGTCCTCGAAGCGGAAGCCGAGCGCGGCCACCTCCGCGCGCAGGCGCGGAACGGACGACGCGAACCCGCCGTCGAGGAGGAAGTGTCCGGCCGGCGTCGTGATCAAGAACTGCGCGATCTCGCTGCTGCCGACGTAATAGATGTTGTCGATCACGCGGTAAGGCGGGAAGTCGCGGTTCCAGGTCCACATCTTGCCCGGGACGCCGCCTTGGCCTGCGCAGCCGCCCAAGACGAGAGCCGTGAGCGCGAAGCCGGAGAGCAATCTGGCGGTCTTCAGCATCGTGCCCTGGGGATAATGGCGCGCATTTGTTTCGACGGGGCGAAGGAAGCGCCGCGGACGGCAACTAACCTCATTGTGCGAACCGCGCGCGAGCTGCCCCGTGAAGGTGACCTACCCGAAGAACGCCCTGATGAATCCGAGACTGGCAAGCGCGCGTCGCCTGAAGACGTGCAGCCGGTTCCTTCCGGGGCGGACCCGATGATTCAAAACGCCATCGATCGGCTATACCAAAAGCTCAAGGGTTTCCCGCGCTGAGGAGCGGCGCGTCCTCGCCTGTCTTCCCTTGTCTTCCCTTGTCTTCCCTTGTCTTCCCTTGTCTTGGGCCCCGTTCGGCGGAATGATCCTCCCCGGCCTCCGCGAGCGATCGGAGGCATGGAGGGTCGGTGCGCCCGTACTTCGTGTTCGCCGTCATGCTTTGGATCACCGTCGGACTTGGCCGAGGGGCGCAGGCCTGCCCGCCCACGGTTCGTCTGAGCGGGGACGAAAGTCTCATCGCGGAGGTGACGCCGGTGCTCGTCGAGCGCGGGATCGCGCTCGACGAGGGCGCGTGTCCGGCGCTCGTGATCACTCTCGCAAGGAGGGGCCAGACGATCGCCGTTCGCGATGTGTCCGCGGACGGTCCGGCGAGCGCGCGCGAGGTCACGGACGTGAGGACGGCGGCCACCGTGATCGAGTCCTGGGTCCGCACGGACGTCGAGGCGCCGCTGCTCGAGCCCCGGCTGTCGCGCGACAGCGAGCCAACGGGAGGAGCTTCCACCGTGGTGGCCACCGGGCCGCCGGCCCGGGGACGAGGGTTGCAAGTGTTCGCCGCCGGCGAGGCTGCCTTCGCGAGCGATCACAGCGACTGGCTCGGCTTCGAGCTCGGCGCGTGTTTGATGCTCGGGCGCACGTGCGCGGGCGCGCGGGCACGCTTCTCGGCGGTCGCAGACGGCCGGGGACCCTGGGAACGGGCCGTCGACCGGCAGGTCGTCGAGGCCCTCGTCGGCCTCGACCTGCCCGTGCGCCTCGGGCGCGCGACGCTGTGGCCCGGCCTCGCCGTGGGCGCGGGGCGCGCGCAAACCCACGAGGAGAGCGCCGAGCGAACCCAGGAAGGCGGCCAGGCGACGATCGGTTTACGCGGCGAGCTCCATCTCGCGTTGTCGGTCGCAGTCAGTCGGTCGCTCGCGGCCGAGACGAGCCTCTCCCTCGAGGCTGCCCGAACGGTCCGCACCGAGTCGACCTCGAGAGAGCCGCTCCCCGGCGACGCGCGCGTGCTGGCGCACGCGGGCGTCGGCCTCAGGTTCGGGGCCCCATGAGCGGCAAGCTGGTCTCCCTTCGCCGTTTCGGCGACGCCGCGGCCGCGATGTCGGACGAGGCCCTGCTCGCGGCGAGCGCCACCGGCGATCTGGCGGCGCTGGACGCGCTGTTCGAGCGATTTCACGTCGCGGTCTTTCGATTCCTCGGCAGGTTGGCCGCCGCGGACGAGGCGGCTCGTGACGACCTCGTGCAGGCGACGTTCCTCGAGGCGCGGCGCGGAGCGAAGCGCTTCCGCGGCGGCTCCTCCGTGAAGACGTGGGTGCTGGGCATCGCCGCCAACCTCGCGCGCCAGCACCTGCGCGGCGAGCGACGCCGTCGCGAAAAGCACGCCCGCTACGCCGATGGTCTGCAGGTCGTCGTGGAGCGCCCCGACGAGCATGTCGAGCGGCGCGAGATCCTTCACGAGATCGAAAGTGCGCTCGGGAGTCTGCCGCACGATCTGTGCGTGGCGTTCGTCCTGTGCGACCTCGAGGACATTCCCGGCGTCGAGGCGGCGCGCGCGCTCGGTGTTCCGCAGGGAACGCTGTGGCGGCGCCTTCACGTAGCGCGGAAGGCCGTGCGCGCCGCCGTCGAGAAGGCCACCCGGTGACCCGTTCCGCCTGCCCGTCGGAGGACGAGGCGCTGCAGCCGCCGGGCGACGCCGAGCTGGACCGACACGTCGCGACCTGCCCGCGGTGTCGCGCCACGCGGGACGAGCTCCTGCGGGCCATCGCGCTCGCGAAGGCGCTGCCGTCGAACGTGCCCGGGGCGGCGCGCCGCGAGGAGGTGCGCGCGAGCTTGCTCGCGACCGCGGCGGCCGAGCCCGCCGCGGTCGCGCCACGGACGTCGTGGGCGGTGGGAGGCATCGTCGCCGTCGCCGCGGTCATCCTCGCGCTCGGGCTCGCGCGGGGCCGACGGCCGCCGGAGCCTGCGCGCTCGCACGTCGTCGTGCGGCCGGCGAGCGGGGCTCGCTACGCGATCGCATCGCCACCGCCGCTCGAGACGATTCGACTCTGGGACGGGGCCATCGACCTCGACGTGCAGCCGCTGGGGCCGGGCGATCGCGTGCGCGTCGAGGTGGGCGATGGCGAGATCGAGGTGCGCGGAACGCGCTTTCAGGTCGCGGCGGAGACAGACCGGCTCGTCGGGGTCGAGGTGACTCACGGTCGCGTCGAGGTCCGCCCGCGCGGCGCAGCGCTCGCGACGCTCGGGGCCGGCCAGAGGTGGCGCGCCGCACCGCGGGCGGCGCCGGAGAGGCCGTCGCCGCCCGCCGAGCTTCCCGTCGCCGAACCGCCGCGCGCCATCGCCCCGCGGCTCCGCCGGGTGGCGGCGCGGGCCGAGGCGGGCGTCGCTCGCGCCCTCGCGCCCACGCGACAGGAGGCCCTCTACGACGATGCCTGGGACGCATTGCGGGCCAGACGCTTCGATGAAGCGGCCACGGGGTTCGGTCGCGTCTTGGCGGAGTCGCCGTCCGGGCCGCTCGCCGACGAGGCCGGGTTCTGGCGGGCCATCGCGCTCGCGCGCGGGAAGAAGAACGCGGAAGCCGTCCCGGCGTTCCGGGCATTTCTCGCGACCTATCCGGCGTCGCCCCGGCGCGGCGAGGCGTCTGCGATCTTGGGCTGGCTGTTCGTCGATGCACACCGGATGGAGGAGGCGGCGGCGCTCTTTCGGACGGCCGCGCAGGACCCGCACGAGAGCGTGCGCGCAAGCGCGCGCGAAGGCTTGGGCGCGTTCGCGCGATCCTCCGCGGGCCGCTGATCGGGGAGCATGCGCCCTCCGTGCGTCGCCGACCGACGGACCGAGACCAAGTATAGGAAGTGCGCAGGCCTTAGAAAACGGCTCACGCGAACGTCGCGTAGCGTGCGTTTCATCCGGGAGGGCTGCGCCAAAATACCGCGAAGGGATCACCGACCACGGCAACGCGAGCGGACACGAGCGGATCGGTCTGCAAATTCGGCTTTCCGCGGACCGGAAACCTGTTGCCGGGTCTCTGCCACTGACGTAGGTTCGGCCAGAGATCCGGCCAAGCGACGCGTGTCTCGTCGCGCCGTTCGAGGAGGAGGTTCGCTCGATGATCCGCTCGATACCCCGAGGTACCGCCCTGTTGATCGCGATCGTGTGTGCGTCGTTGACGTCGCCGCTGACGCGCCGTGCTCACGCGGCTGCGGCGCCCATCACCGTGACGGCCAAGCTCGTCGAGATTCCCTCGAGCTTACCGCCCGACGATCTTTACGATTACGCGTACGTCATGCGTTACGAAGTGATCGGTGGGCCGATGGACAAGCAACTCATCCTCGTGGCTCATTACAAACCGCGGTTGCCACGCGCGAAGATCAAGGACGGCATGAAGGCTCACGTCGGCGGCAAGCTCCGCAGCTTCACGAAGGGTGACGTTCACAAGCTCAAGCTCACGCCCGATCTGAAGGCGATCTGGAAGGGAGCCGTCATCGACGATTTCGCGGCCACCGATCGCAAGAGCGTTCGCTACTGGTGCTTGGAGGCGGATCCCGCGTGAGGAGCCTCCGGACGCTGCTGCTCGTCGTCGGCTGCGCCTCCATTCTTTTTTCCCTCGGCGCGAAGGAGGTCGCGCGTCGTCGTCTGTCGGCGCGCCTCGCGCGTCTCGAGCGCGCGCCCGGGGCGGCGTGCGTCGCGTTGGACGAGACGGCGCTGGCGCCGCGGGTCGCGCGCCTCGGGCCGCTCCTCGCGGGCTGGGAGACGATCGGCGGCTGCGGCGCGGGCGGCGGCACGAATGGCGCCGGAGTGCGCTGGATCGGCCGGAACACGACGGGCGGGCTGTTCCAGGTCATCAGCCTCGACAACTACATCACGATTCCAAGGAGCGGCCCGACGGGCCCCGCTCTCGGGGGCTACAACGTCATCAGCAACAACCAGATCACGCGCGACTTCACCGACAAGTGGAACGCCGGCGTGTCCATCCCGTACGCTTACAAGTGGTACCGCGATCCGTTCGGCACTGGCTGGGTGTCGAACGCGGGCCTGGCAGACATGAACGTTCTGGCGACCCGACGCCTGGGCACGGACAACTCGACCCTGCTCTCGGGAATCGTGACGCTGCCCACGGGGACGTACCGGGCGGCGTATCGCGGCGTCGAGCTTTCTCCCGACGAGCAGCTCGGCTTCGGGCGCTTCACCGGGTCTCTGCTCCTCGATCACATCTTCGACGAGGATTGGGGCATCGTGCTCGTGGGCGGCGCCGCGAACTACCGCGGGGGCAGAAACTCCGCGGCCAATTACCGCGCGCCAGGCGCCACGCTCTACGGTTACGCCGGGTACTTTCTCGGTCCCCTCGTGCCCGCGCTGGGCCTGAACCTCGTCGGCCAGACGCAACAGGATACACGCGGCGACTTCGGCGAGAATCTCAACACGCCGGTGCTCGCGGGCGCCGCGCAGGCGTCGGTCGAATGGTCGACCCCGTACGTCGCGGTCCTCCTCGGCGCGTACATCCCGGTGGCGCTGCTCAACGAGAACTGGCACACGTCGGGTCACTTCGACCTGCAGGCGTGGGTGGTCGCGCTCGGCCTGTCGGTGTCTCCCTTTTGAGTCATGACGCGGGCGCTCTTCAGAGACCGCAAACGGCCGGGCGCGCTCGGGGAGATCGTCCCTGTCGACGCCATGGAGACCCTTTTCGCGCGGCGGGGAGTCTCTGTAGGAGTGGACGCGCCCAAAGCAGAGTTGCACGCGCGATGGGAGGCCCGATGACGCCGACGAAGAAGAAGACGACGATGAGGCAGGCTCGTGACACGTCGCGCGAAGTTCGATGGAACCGAGTGGCCGCCGTCGCGGGCTGGCTCGTTGCGGCGAGCGGCCTCGCGTGCGGCGTCCACGGGGAAGCTGACACCGTCGGGAACGGCGCGGCGGGAAGCTCCCAGACGGGCGCGGCCGGAAACATCTCCGTGAGCGGAGCGAGCGGCAACGGCGCGGCGGGAAGCGTGGGGACCACGGGCGCGGCCGGCACGACGACGGGCGCCGCTGGCTCGACGACGGGCGCGGACGGCTCGACGACGGGCGCGGCCGGCTCGACCGGCGCCGCGGGCGCGTCTGGGACGGGCGCGGCCGGCGCGTCAGGCGCCGCGGGAATGGCGCCGCTCTCCGGCATCACCGTCAACATCGGCGGCACGAACGTCCCCAAGGAGAACGTCATCGCGTTCATCAACTTCGGGCACTCGAACATGGCCGGGCGCGGCGTCAGCCCCGCGGATCAACGAACGTTCTTTTTCGGTGCCCCGGACCCGCACGCGTGGATGTACCACAGCGGGAAGGGCTTCCAGCCGGCCGTCGAGCCCAACACCGCCGGTGACGGCGGCAACATGGTCAACGGAATGGTTTCGGGCGGTCTCAGCACGCCCCTCGTGAAGCAGGCCGCGGCCCTCGCGCCCGGCAAGTATTTCGTGACGATTCCCTTTGCCCAGGGCTCGGCCTATTGCTCGCAGTTTCTTCCCAATGCGCTCTACTACAACAAGCTCATCACGGGCGCGAAGGAGCTCAAGGGCAAGGTGACGTTCGCAGGGATCGTCATCCTGCTGGGCATCACCGAGCGGCACGGCACGCAGGCCGACATCAACAACTATCCCCAGTGCATAAGCACGCTCGTGACCGCCATTCGCAACGACCTCGGTGAGCCGAACCTGCCCCTGCTGCTCAACGACTACGAGATGGGCACGACCGGCCCCCTCGCGCCGACGAGCGCGTTCGCGCTGGCGATCCGGCCCAAGATCCTCATGGTGCCGAGCGTCGTCACGAACTCCTTCATCATCCCGACCGACAATCCGATCGTCCAGATCGAGGACGACAAGTCGACGGACGACGATCACCACTTCAGCCTCGGCGGCCACGAGGAATACGCGCGTCGCCTGTTGCAGACGATGAAGGACAAGGGCTTCTTCCCGTGGTAGTTGGCGGGTAGCGCGGGGGACGCCGCACGATGGTCTTTTCGAGCCAGATCTTTCTCTTTTACTTCCTGCCGGCGGTCCTCCTGCTCTATTACCTGGCGCCTTTCCGGGCGCGCACGGCCCTCATCGCGATCTCGAGCTACGTCTTCTACGGGTGGGCCAACCCGATCTGGGCCGTCATCATGTTCTTCGGCTCGAGCGTCGACTACATGTGCGGGCTCGCGCTCGTGAGGCTCTCGCGGCTCCCCGATCGCGACGGCCTGCCGCCCGTCATCGGCCCCGAGGTGCCGCGCACGCGCGCCATGAAGAGCGTGCTGGCGCTCTCGATCATCACCAACCTCGGCCTCCTCGCCGCCTTCAAGTACACCGGCTTCGTGGCCGAGAACATCAACGCGCTCGGCGGCGCCTTGGGCCTGGGCGGAGCACTGTTGCCCGTCTTCCACCTCGTCCTGCCCGTCGGCATCTCGTTCTATACGTTCAAGGCCATGAGCTACGCGATCGACGTCTATCGGGGCGACGCGCGTCCCATGCGCCGCTTCACCGACTACATGTGCTTCGAGGCGTTCTTCCCCGATCTCGTCGCGGGGCCCATCATCCGCTACGCCGCCATGGAAGAGCAGATGCGCCTGCGGCAGCACACCTGGGAGAAGTTCGCGCGCGGCGTGGCCTTCTTCGCGTTCGGCATGGCCAAGAAGATCCTCATCGCGAACCCCATGGGCCACATCGCCGACACGGCCTTCGGGGCGGGCGCGCTGCACGCGCACGACGCCTGGTTCGGCGTGTTCGGCTACGCTTTCCAGATCTACTTCGACTTCTCGGGCTACTCCGACATGGCCGTGGGCCTCGCGCTCATGATGGGCTTCGTCCTCATTCAGAACTTCGACTCGCCCTACAAGGCGGACAGCATCACCGACTTCTGGCGGCGCTGGCACATCAGCCTGTCGACGTGGCTGCGCGACTACCTCTACATCCCGCTCGGCGGCAACCGGAAGGGCGAGCGGCGCACGTACGTCAACCTCATGACCGTCATGCTGTTCGGGGGCCTCTGGCACGGCGCGAGCTGGAACTTCGTCCTTTGGGGCGCCATTCACGGCGGCATGCTGGCCTTCGAGCGCGCGCAGGGCAAAAAGGGCTTCTACGCGCGCCTGCCGCACCCCGTGCGGGTGGCGCTGACGTTCGTGATCGTCTGCCTGTCGTGGGTCTTCTTCCGGGCGAAGACGCTGCCGCAGGCGCTCGCTTACCTCGGCTCGATGTTCGGCGTCGCGCACGCCGGGCCGTCCTCCGACGTCGTGGCCGGCGCGATCTACACGCCGTATCATGCCGCGATGTTCGTGGTCGCGGCGCTGACGGTCTGGGCCTTGCCCAACACGTGGGCCTTCACCAATCGCCTGTCGCTCGGTCGCGCCGCCTCGGGCATGGCGCTGCTCGCGCTCTCGGTCCTCATGATGTGGACGCAGACGGTGAATCCGTTCCTCTACTTCCAGTTCTGAAGATGACGGTTCCAGATCACGCCCTTCCCCTCGACGCGCGCGCCGTCGGCGCTGGCGCGGAGGCTCGCAAGGAAGCAGCGCCCCGGCGCGGGGGGCCGACTGATCCGTCGCACGACGAGCGGCTGCGGCGGGGCATCATCGACACCGACCTGCCGCTCGGCCGCGCCCGCTGGATGACGGCGCTCTTCATCGTCGGAATCTTCGCCATCCCCGTCTCTCAGGAGGTCATGCAACGCGCTCGCGGCGAGGACTCGGTGCTGCCCGAGCTCTTCCGCCACCGACCGACGCGCGAGAGCCTGCGCCAATTCGAGGACGATCTCGAGCAGGCCTCCTACTTCAAAGACTACGTCCAGCCGCGCATGCAGGCGCTCCTGACGCGCTTCGGGCGGGTCGGCAACAAGAAGGCGGTCGTCGGTCGGGAAGGTTGGCTCTACTACAAGCCCGGCATCGCCTACGTCGGCGGTCCCGGGTTCCTCGCGGCCGACACGATCGACGGGCGTGTGCGCGCCGCGCGTGACGGCGGCGGACCCGACGTCGGCGCCGATCCCCGCCCGGCGATCCTGTCGTTCCAGCGGGCGCTCGCGGCGCGCGGGATCGCGCTCGTGCTGTTCCCGGTCCCCGACAAGTCGATGCTGGAGCCGCGCCAGCTGCACGGCCGGGCGTCGCCCGCCGAGGTGGTTCCCGTTCCGCGCAATCCGGACTGGGGACGTTTCGTCGAGGAGATGACCACCGCGGGCGTCACCGTCTTCGACCCGGCGCCGTCGGCTCTCGGCGCGGGTGAGCCGCCGCATTACCTCGTCCAGGACACGCACTGGACGCCGGCCTGGATGGAGGAGGTCGCCGGGAACCTCGCGGCCGTCGTCGCGCGCGTCGGTCGCCTTCCCGCTCTGTCCTCGCGGCCCGTCTGGCGCGAGGTCGAGCGGCCGGTCGCGCGCCTCGGCGACGTCGTCGACATGTTGAAGCTGCCCGAGGGGCAGACCATCTTCGCGCCGCAATCGGTGACGACGCGCGCGATCGTCGTCGGTGCGCAAGCGGCGGGCGGGAGCGCGGACGCCGCCGACTGGGAGCCAGAGGAGACGGCCGACGTGCTGCTCCTCGGCGACAGCTTCACGAACGTGTTCTCGCTCGAGGCGATGGGGTGGGGGACCGCGGCCGGCCTCGCGCCGCACCTGGCCTTCGCGCTCGGGCGCCCCGTCGACGTCATCGCTCAGAACGATTCGGGCGCGTTCGCGACCCGCCAGGCGCTGGCGCGCGAGCTCGGCGGCGGCCAGGATCGGCTGCGTGGCAAGCGCGTCGTCGTCTGGGAGCTCGCGAGCCGCGAGCTCGCCGTGGGCGACTGGAAGGCCGTCGAATGGCCGAAATGAACGGGGGGGCCGCGACCTCCGGCCGCACGGCGTTCGTCACGGGCGCCGCGGGCGTCATGGGCGTCCGCCTCGTGCGCGGGCTCGTCGAAGCGGGATGGCGCGTGCGCGCGCTCGTGCTGCCGGGGGACCCGCTGCGCGCGCGCCTCGCCGGGCTCGGCTGCGACATTCGCGAGGGCGACGTGGCGGACGCGGCCTCTCTGGAGGGCGCCTGCGCGGGGGTCGACACCGTCTATCACCTCGCGGCCGTGATCCTCTCGCACGATCCGTTGGTCTTCGCGCGGGTCAACCGCGAGGGCACGGCGCACGTCGTGGCCGAGGCGGCGCGCGCCGGCGTGCGTCACTTCATCTATGTGTCCTCGGCGTCGGTGACGTATCCGAAGCGGACCCCTTACGCCGACTCGAAGCTCGCGGCCGAGGAACTCGTCAAGGCCGAGGGTTCGTTCGCCCACACGATCGTGCGGCCCACGCTGGTCTACGACGTGGGCGGCGGACAGGAGCTGCTCCTGTTCCTCGACTATTTGCGGCGCTTCCCCGTGGTCCCGTTCATCGGCGCCGGCCGGGCGCTCAAGCGCCCCGTGTGGGCGGGCGACGTCATCGACGGGCTGCTTCGCCTCGCCGGCAACGCCGTCGCGCACGGCAAGACCTTCAACTTCAGCGGTGGCGAGGCCATCGCGATCGCCGACTTCGGCCGCCTCCTGCTTCGTCATCACGGCGAGCGCCGTCTCTTCGTGCCGGTCCCCGTGCCGATCTGCCGCGCGGTCGCCTTCGTGCTCGCGCGCCTCATGAAGCGGCCGCCGCTCACGGCCAGTGCGATCGCCGGGATCGTGAACGACGCCGATCTCGATCCGGCCCTCGCGACGCGCGAGCTCGGCTATCGGGCCATGCCCGTCAGCGAGGGGTTGAGCCTTTGCTTCCCCGTCAAGTCGTCTCCGACGCTCCGCGAGCGCTCCGCGCTCGCCTCGAAACCCGAAGGGAATTCATCATGACCTCGCGCAAGACGTCGTTCGTTGCTCCGCTCATGGTTTCTTCTGCGCTGTTCGCGTCCCCCTTGCTGTTGGCGCTCTCGATGTGCGCCTGCGCCACGCTGTCGGGGGCGCCCCCGACGGGGACCGAGGAGAAGCCCACCGACGAGGACGCCGCCGCGAGCAAGCGCATCGGCGAGAAGGCGGGAGGCCTCATCGTGTGGTCGAGCTCTCGCAACGGCAACCACGATCTCTTCACGATGAAGACCGACGGGTCGGACGTGAAGTCCATCACGAAGGGCGACGAGGTCGATTGGTTCCCGCGCTTCTCGCCGGACGGCTCGAGGATCCTGTTCTGCCGCAGCAAGAAGGGTTGGGTCAGCGAGAAGGACGCCAACATCAGCTCGAAGTGGGATCTCTGGACGGTGCACCCCGACGGCAGCGAGCCCACGAAGGTCGTCGAGAACGCGACCTGGGGAAGCTGGACCAGCGCCGACCACATCGTCTTCGTGCGCGACGGCAAGATCCTGCGCACCAAGCTCGGCTCGGACGGCGCCGGAAAGGAGCACTTGCTGCTCGACGGAAACAAGGCCACGTCGCTCGACGGGGCCGAGCTGCAGCAGCCTGAGCTCTCCCCCGACGGGCGCTACATCGCCATCACGCTGCGCGGCTCCCGGCGCGAGACGGGCATCTGGAGCCTCGACGACAAGACGTGGACGAAGACCGGTCTCGGCTGCCAGATCAACTGGGCGCCCGATGGCAAGACGATCTACTGGATGAATCCCACGGGCAACGGCGGCAGCGAGGTGTTCCGCATGCCCATCGTCGACGGCGCGCCTCCCGCGAAGGCCCCGAGCGACGACGAGATTCGATTCATGGACATGCCGGGGCGGCGCTCGCACGAATACTTTCCGCAGCTGTCGCGCGACGGCAAGTGGCTCGTCTGGGGCATCACGCAGCGCGGCCACGATCACGACATCGCCGACTACGAGATCTACCTGTGGGAGGTGGGCACGGCGCCCGACACGGGCGCGGCGCGCCTGACGTTCCACTCGGCCAACGATCGCTGGCCGGACATCTTCATCCCGAGCGCGGCGGGCGCCGGGGCACCGGCCGCCGACGGCGAGGGCGGCGAGGCCGCCGACAGCACCGGCGAGAAGGCCGACGCCGACAAGGCTCCGTCGCACGCCAAGAGGAAACACAAGTGAAGCCGGAGCGCGTCGCCGTCCTCGGCGCGGGCGGCTTCATCGGGTCGCACCTCGTGCCGGCGCTGCTGGCCGAGCGCGAGGAAGTCGAGGTTGTGGCCGTCGACCTGACGTTCGAGAAGCTCGTCTCGACGGATGCGCGCGTGCGCTTCGTGACGGCGTCCGTCGATCGGCCTGGGTTGCTCGACGAGGTGACGGCGCGCTGCTCGACGGTGGTGTCCCTCACGGCGCTGTGCAACCCGTCGCTCTACAACACGCGGCCGCTCGACGTCATCGACGCCAACTACACCGATCTCGTGCCGCTCGTGAAGCTGTGCGCGGCGCGCGGGGTTCGCCTCGTTCATTTCTCGACGTGCGAGGTCTACGGACGGCGAGCGCTCGACGCCGGAGGCCACGGGACGCCCACGATGAACGAGGAGACGACGGGGATGTTCCTCGGTCCCGTCGACCGCGAGCGTTGGACCTACGCCTGCGCCAAGCAGCTCCTCGAGCGCGTGATCTGGGCGCACGGTCTGCACGGCGCGCTGGACTTCACGATCGTCCGGCCCTTCAACGTCATCGGGCCGCGCATGGACTTCGTGCCCGGCGTCGACGGCGAGGGCGTGCCGCGCGTGCTGGCGTCGTTCATGAGCGCCCTGCTGCGCGACGAAGAGCTTCCGCTCGTCGCCGGCGGCGCGCAGCGGCGATCGTTCATCTCGGTCGAGGACTTCGTCGAGGCCGTCGTCCGGATCGTCGAGCGGCCCACGGCCTGCCGGCGCCAGATCCTGAATCTCGGCAACCCGGCGAACGAGGTCAGCGTGCGCGCGCTCGCGGAGGTGCTCGCGCGCGCCTACGCGGCCCGCGTGCCGGGCGCGGCCCGCGCGCGGTTCCGCGACGTCACGGCGGAAGAGCTCTACGGCGCCGGCTACGACGACTCCGAGCAGCGCGTCCCCGACATCGGCAAGGCCCGGCGCCTGCTGAGCTGGCAACCCGAGACGACCCTCGAGCGGATGCTCCCCGGAATCGTCGACGACTACGTGGCGCGCTACGGTCCGGCGCTGGCCAGCGAGAGGCACGCGGTCGCCGCGCGCGCGGCGCGGTCGAAGGCGCCGTGAGGGTCGCCGTCGTCATCCCGGCGTACGACGCCTCCAGACACGTCGCCGCGGTCATCGAGCGGGTCCTCGCGGCTCCCGTGCCGGACCTCGACCGCGTCATCGTCGTCAACGACGGCAGCCGCGACGACACGGCGCGGATCGTCGCGGAGCTGCCGCGTGGCCGCTGCCCCGTCGAGCTCGTCGACCGCCCGCGCAACGGCGGCTACGGCGCAGCCATGAAAGACGGGCTCGCGCGCGCCGCCGAGACCGATCCCGACGTCGTCGCCTGCGTTCACGCCGACGGACAGTACAGCCCCGAGGCTCTGCCGTCGCTGCTCGACGCAATGCAAACCGGTGGCCTCGACCTGCTCCAGGGCTCGCGCATCGCCTCGGGCTCCGCCCTGTCGGGCGGGATGCCCATCTACAAGTACGTCGCCAACGCCGCGCTCAACGTTCTCGAAAACCGGGCGCTCGGCCTGCGCATGACGGACTATCACAGCGGCTATCTCCTCTACGGCCGCCGCCTGCGCGAGAGCGTTCCGTTCGCGCGCCTCTCCGACAGCTTCGACTTCGACCTCGAGGTCATCGCCTCGGCGCGCGCGTGCGGTCTCGCCGTCGCCGAGGCGCCCGTGCCCACGCGCTACGCCGACGAGATCTCGCACCTGCGACCGGTCCCGTACGGCTTGCGCGTGCTGCGCGTGCTGTGGCGCTTCCGCCGGGGGCACTATGCTCCTTCCTAGTCGCGCGGCCGCCACCCGCGCGCGCGCCGCAGGCGTCGTTGGCGTCGCGCTGGCGGCGCTCGCGCTCGCCTGTCACCCGGGCCTCGGGCCCGCGCCCTGGTCGGCGACCAAGGGCTCGGTCCCCGCCGTCCACGCCCAGGTGCGGACGCTCAACGACGGGTACAGCCGCACGCGCTCCACCGCGCTCGTGCGCGAGATCGACGAGCCGACGCGCGCCAACCTCGACTACGCCGCCTACCACGCCAACTTCATGATCGCCGATCCCGAGCCCGCGGGCGCGCGCTCCGCGGGCGGCGTGGCCGTGGCGACGGCGCCGTTTCACGGCCTCGTCGAGGCGGCGACGCTCACGGGCGACATCGGCCGGACGCCGCTCACGCCGGAGGAGCGCGCGCACCCCTTGGCGTTCGCGCCGGTCGTCGAATACCTGTCGGCGCACAAGGTCGCGGGCGCGTCCGACCTCGAGGACGTCGGCGGCGCCGTGCACGGCGAGAGCTGGGGTCTTCCGGGTGGCCCGCAGATCGTGCCGCAGTTCGCGAGCGAGCTCTTCGTTCATGCGGGCCCGCACGCGGGGTCGGCGCCGGAGCTCTGGGTCAAGGTGGAGTTCGAGCCCTGGTTCGAGGCCCTCGGCGCGTTGCCCGATCAGGACGGCGACGGCTTTCCGGAGATCTACGGGCGCGTGGCGCCCGCGCACGTGAGCGCCTCCGTCGTCGATACGATCTTGGGCGACTATTCGCGAAAAGTGCTGTCGCGCGCCGAGATCAAGACCTGGGCCAATCAGCTCTCCGGCTACTGGTACCCGTCGTACAACACCGACCTCATGGTGGCGGGCCCGACCTGGCCGAACGACGCCACCGAGGCCGACGTCAAGACCGAGCTCGGCGGCCACACGTTCGAGGCGCCGACGATCGTCATGCGCGGAAAGCCCCAGGGCAAAGCCACCTACGAGGTTTTCATCGTCAAGGGACAAGGAGCATCGGCGACGCCGGGCGCGGCGCGCGCGGCGACGGTTCCATCCCTGCCCAAGACGCAGCCGAGCCCCCACCCGGAGGTCGTCGTCGAGGCCATTCGCAAGGAGCTCGCGACGACGGGCGGCGGCTCCTGGGAGAAATGGGCGGCCTCGGTGGCGCCCTGGGGCGAGATCGTTCGGCGCGTGCTCGGCGCGACGCCGGCGACCGTGAAAGGGATCGCTGGGACCGACGGGTTCCTCTTCTTCCGGAACAGCCTCGAATACGCCGTGGGCGGCGATCTCGAGGCTCAGCCCAAGGGCAAGAATCCGTTGCCCGTCATCGTCGAGTTCAAAAAGGAGCTCGAGGCGCGCGGCGTGGACTTCCTCTTCGTGCCCGTGCCCACGAAGGCAGAGATCTTCCCCGAGGAGATCGACGGCCGCGCGAAGGGTTTCGCGGGTCGGGTGGTCAACCCCTACGAACGCAAGCTGCTCTACGACCTCGGCCTGGCCGGCGTCGAGACGGTCGATCTGCTGCCCGCGTTCCTCGCGGCGCGCGAGCCGGACAAGGTCGAGCGCGAGCTGATCTTCCAGCACCAGGACACGCACTGGACGGATCGCGGGCTGCGGCTCGCCGCCGAGCTCATCGCCGAACGCGTCAAGAAGTACCCCTGGTACGGCGCCGCCGCGCGCAACGGACAGAAGCTGCACAGCAAGCAGACGACGTTCAGCCGCCACGGAGACCTGCATTCGCGCCTGCCCGTCGCCGAGCGCCGCAGGTACAAGCCCGAGACGCTCGTCGCGCATCAGGTGCTGCACGCCGACGGGACGCCGTACGACGACGACGACACGAGCCCGATCGTCGTCCTGGGCGACAGCTTCACGGGAGTCTACGAGCTCATGGACGCCGAGCACGCTGGCGTCTCCGCGCACCTCGCGCTCGACGCCGGCGTGCCCGTCGATCTCGTCATGAGCTACGGCGGCGGGCCGAACGTCCGGCAGAAGCTCATGCGTCGCGGCGCCGATGCCCTCGGCAGCAAGAAGCTCGTCGTCTGGATCATGACGGCCCGCGATCTCTACAACTACTGGGAGGAATGGGAGCCGCTGAAGGTCAAGTGAGGCGGGCCCTGCTCGTGCTGCTGCTGCTCGCGGCCTGCGAGAGGCGCCGCGGGGGCCCCGCCGTCGAGGAGGCGCCGTTCGCGCGGCGCTTGCTGACGATCTCGCGCGGCCTCGAGGTTGGCCCGACCGCCGATCCCGCCGCAGCCGCGCGCGACCTCGAGCGGCTCGCGGCCGCGGCGCGCGCCGCGCTCACTCGGCGCGGGCCGGCGTCGGCCGTCGAGGTCCTGAACCGCCTCGTCTTCGAGACAGAAGGCTTCAGTCGCGAGGTCGACGACACCTCGCTCGCGTATGTCTTGCTTCCCTCCGTCCTGCTCAACCACCGGGGCAGCTGCGTGGGCCTCGGCACGCTCTATCTTGCCCTCGGCAGCCTCCTCGAGATTCCGATGCGTGGCGTCGTCGTCCCGGGGCACTTCTTCGTGCGCGCCTGGGTCGATGGCCGCTGGCGTCCGGTCGAGCTGCTCCGCCGCGGCGACGAGGAGAGCTCTGACTGGTATCGCGCCCGCTGGCCCTTGCCGCGGACCACGGCTCCCGTCTACGACCGTCCGCTCACCGAAGACGAGGCCGCTGGCGTCGTGGAGTACGACATCGGGAACGACCTGCGGCGGCGCGGCAGGATCCCCGAGGCGCGCCGTGCCCTCGAGCGCGCCGTGGCGCACTTTCCGGCGCTCCCGGAGGCGCAGGCGAGCCTGGGCGCCGTCCTTCAGCTCGCGGGCGCGCTCGACGCCGCGCGAGGAGCCTACGAGGCCGCCGCGCGGCTCGAACCCGGCTTGCCCGGCCTTGGCCAAAATCTCCGCCTGCTCGAGGACGAGCGGCGGGCCCCATGATCGATTGCCCGCTCGCCGCGGCGGGCTCAGCTCTCGGCGGCGCGCTGGACCGTAACCGCGAAGACGCACCCCTTGCCGGGGCGGTTGTTCACCGAGAGCCGGCCCCCGTGCGCCTCGATCGCCTCGCGCGTCACCGACAGCCCGAGGCCGAGACCGCGTCGGTCCTTTCCGCGCTGAACGAACGGCACGAACAGCTCCTCCTCTCGCCCCGGCGGGAGACCTCCGCACTCGTCCTCGACCTCGATGACGCTCGTGTCGCCCTCGGCGCGGGCGCGCATGACGACGTGGCCGCCGTTGCGCGTGAACTTGAGCGCGTTCTGGACGAGGTTGCTGAGCGCCGAGGTGAGGAGACGCTCGTCGGCGTCGAGCTCGAGCGAATCGTCGACCTCTACCGAGAGGGTGACGCCGCGCTCGAGGACGGCGGAGTCCTCGAGCTCGTGCAGCAGCGCGCTCGCGCGGATGCGTCGCGGCTCGACGGCAACGCCCGCCTCGAGCTGAACCGTCAGCAGGGCCTGGCCGATGATCCCGTCGAGGCGCGCCAGGCCGCGCGCGAGCACGTCCCCCGCGCGGCCGTTGATGCAGCCCTCGTCCCGCTTGAGGATCGAGAACGCCATCCGCGCGCTCGCGAGAGCGTTGCGCAGCTCGTGCGCGAGCAGCCCCACGCGCTCGGTCGTCGCATGCTGGAGCTTGGCGCGCGCGTCTTTCCAGTACTCCTCGATGGCTGTCCCGATCGCCTTGTCGAGGCACAGGTTGAAAATTTGGTACTCGCGCGCGTCGAAACAGAGGCCCTCGGGCCCGGCGAGCTCGCCCACTGAGTCCGAGATCGCGCCGAAGTCGCGGCTGATGATCTGGATCGTGTAGCCGAGCTCCTGGCGCCGCCGACCGTGGCGCGCCGCCGTCTCGCTCTTGCCGCCGGGCAGCGGCGACGTCTCCGGTAAGCCCTGCTCTCGGCCGAGCGCACGCGCGATTTCGTCGATGAGGGCGGCCAGGTCGGTCTCGAGGTTCGTCCCCGGCTGGTCGGGCCAATCCGCCCGGATCTTGCGCACGCAGAGATCTCGGATCTCGTCACGGCGATTCGCGATGAATTCCCGCAGCGAGGCCACGTTCAATATCGTGGGCACCCTCACGTCGGTCACAAGACGTTGGCCTTCGGATACGGACGACACACGACCGTCTCTCGCGCCCGCCGGGGGGCGCGCTTGACGCCTCGCTCGGCCGCCACCATTTTGCCAAGGGGTCGCCGTCCCATGGCTCGCGACCCGTGTCGAAAGGGACTCATGGAAGGGCAAGAGGATCTGGGTGCGGCGCGGAAGCTCGCGGCGCTCATCGACTGCGAACGCGACGAAATCGAGCGCCGCTGGCTCGCGCGCGTGCGCGCGGACGTCGCCCGTGCTCCGGGCATCGAGCTCACGCAGTTGCGCGCCGGGATGCACGAGTACCTCGCAGGCCTGGCGGCGCTGCTCCTCGGTCCGCGGGCGGCGTTCGAGCGCGACGCGCGTGAGGTCTGGGCCAAGGTCGCCCGCGAGCACGGCATCGCGCGCGTGCGCATCGGCTTCGACATCGGGCAGCTCGTCCACGAGTTCGTCGTGCTTCGGCAGGTGATCCGCGCCGTGGCCCTCGACGCCGGCATCGCCGTCGACGGACCCGAGTCGATTCTCGCCGACATCCTCGACGCGGCCATCGCCGCGGCTGTCCAGGCCTACGTCGATGCCCGCGACCACGAGACGAAGCGCCGGCAGGCCGAGTATGTGGCCTTTCTCACGCACGAGCTGCGCAATCCTCTGGGCACGGCCATGCTGACCGCCTCGCTCCTGCGCCGCCACGTGCCGCAAGAGAAGGGCACGCTCGAGAAGCTCGAGCGCAGTCACCAGCGCCTGAGCGAGATGATCGACGGCGTCCTGCTCACCGAGAAGCTCGGCGCGGGAACCGTCGAGAGCCGCCCCACGAACGTCGACCTCGGGAAGATCCTCGACGACGCCGTGGAGGTGGCCCGCTGCGCGGCCGAGCGCAAGGGCGTCGCCTTCCGGATGGCGCGAGTCGCGGGGCTGTGCGTTCACGTCGATCCGCTGCTGACGCGCACGGCGATCCAGCACCTCGCCGAGAACGCGGTCCGCTACGCCGAGAAGCGCGGCATCGACGTCGCCGTCGAGACGCGGCTCGACGACGTCGTCATTCACGTCCGGAACGACTGCCCCGCGCTGACGGACGACGAGGTCCGCACGCTCTTCGAGCCCTTCGAGCGCACCCCGACGCCCCAGGCGGGCGCCGGGCTCGGCCTCGTGGTCGCGCGGCGCGCCATCGAGGCGCAGGGCGGCTCCATCCAGGCCGCGCAGGCCGGGACGTCCGGGTGCCATTTCTGGATCACGCTCCCCCGCCGCGTCGTGGCGTCTCACCCGCACTAGGAGGCGATCCTTGGCCCGCATTCTCTTCGTGAACGACGAGGCCGATCTCGTCGAGGTGTCGTCCGACCTGCTGTCCGGCGAAGGGCACGAGGTCGTCGCCCTCACCGACGCGCGCCAGACCTTGGAGACCGCGCGGCGCATGAAGCCCGATCTCCTCGTGCTCGACTGGATCCTCAACGGACTCACGGCCGAGGATGTCGTTCGCCAGTTGCGCCTCGAGCCTGCGACGGCGCGCTTGCCGATCTTGCTCATCTCGGCCCTTTCGGACACCGCCGAGAGGGCCCGGCTCTTGACCGCCGATGGATATCTGCGCAAGCCCTTTTCAGCCGAGGGCCTCTCGCGCGCCGTCGCCGCGCTGGTCCCTCGTTAGACCCGTTGGTCCGCGACGCTGGTATCGTGTCGCGGTGATCTTCCGACAGCTCTTCGATCCGACCTCGAGCACGTACACCTATCTGCTGGCAGACGAAGGGACGCGCGACGCCGTGCTCGTCGATTGTGTCTTCGAGCAGCACACGCGCGACGCCGCGCTCATCCGCGAGCTCGAGCTCGGGCTGCTGTGCGCGCTCGACACGCACTGCCACGCGGACCACGTGACGGGGGCCTGGCTCATGACGGCGGCCTTCGGCTCCGAGGTGGCCCTCGCGGCGGCATACGGCGCCGAGAACGTCGACCGTCCGCTGGCCCACGGCGACCTCGTCCGGTTCGGCGCGCACGCGCTCGAGATCCGCGCCACGCCCGGTCACACCCCCGGTTGCCTGTCGTTCGTCACGGGCGACCACGGCATGGTCTTCACGGGCGACGCGCTGCTCGTCCGCGGCGCGGGCCGCACGGACTTTCAGCAGGGGGACGCCGGGCGCCTGTTCCGTTCCATTCGCGAGCAGCTCTTCACGCTTCCCGACGCATGCCTCGTCTACCCGGCGCACGACTACGAAGGACGCACGGCGAGCACGATCGGCGAGGAGCGTCGCTACAACCCGCGCATCGGCGGGGGCGCACGCGAGGAGGACTTCGTCGGGTACATGCGCAACCTCGGGCTGCCGCACCCCAAGCAGCTCGCCGTCGCCGTGCCGGCCAACATGCGCGCGGGACGGCCCGAGAGCGTCGCGCCGGGGCCGACGCCGCCCTGGGGGCCGGTCGTGCGCACGTATGCCGGCCTGCCGGAGATCGCGTGCGAGTGGGTGGCCCGCCACCGCGACGACGTTCACGTGCTCGACGTGCGCAGCCCGGCCGAGTTCGACGGCGAGCTCGGCCATCTCGAGGGCGCGCAGCTCATCCCGCTCGACGACCTGCGCGCGCGCCTGTCCGAAGTGAGAGCCGACAAGCCTGTCGTCGTCGTCTGCCAGACCGGCAGGCGCGCGGGAATGGCGACCGTGATTCTCGCGAAGGCGGGCCTGCCGGGCGTCGCCAACCTCGCAGGCGGCATGGTGGGCTGGCGCGACCTCGGCTTGCCGAGCTAGGGGTGGCGGCGACGCCGAGCCGCTGCGCCGCTACTGCTTCGATACCATCACCGTGGCGAGCCCCGTGCCGGCGCTCGCGCCGACGTACCAGGCCAGCACGGTCTCGCTGTTGAAGGGGCTGAAGTCATGGTTCGTCCCCACGCCGTTCAGGATGACGTATCGGAAGTCCTCGTGGGGCTGTTCGCTCGGGACGCGGAGCAGGACGAAGTCGTCGTGCGCGCCCGCGCCCGAGGAGAAGGTGCTGTCGACGAGCGTCGCTCGATAATTTCCATCGGGGACCACGAGCATGGCTGGCGTCGAGTGGCAGTTGGTGTCGTAGGCCAAGACGTTCTTCGTCGCGTCCACCGTCGTGCTGGCGCCGCCCGGCGAGAGGGTCACCGTCGCCGTCCCCGCGTTGTCGGCGAGGTCCGAATCGACGAACATGACTTCGATCGTGCCCATGGCCGGGAGCGTGACGGACGCCGTCGCGCCGATCCCGTTCAGCATGAAGAACCGGTGGTCTTCATTCGGGTCGCCGGCGGGCAAGGGCGCGTGGACGATGACGTAGTTGTCGAAGGACGGCGGCGGGGGCGTTGGTCCCGACACGCCTCCCTTCGTGAGCGTGCTCGCGCTGAGCGCGATCGTGTATGTTCCCGCGGCGACGTCGGGGATGACGGCGGGCGTGACCCCGCACGCGTCCATGCGCACCGCGTTCTTGGTCGCGTCGACGGAGATATTGGCCGTCGTGAACGCGCCGCCGGCGCCGCCCATCTCGGGATCGCCGCCCGCGGCGCCCGTGTCGCTGCCGGAGCCCGCTTTCGTGCCGCCGCATCCAAGCAGCACGGCGCCTGAAACAATCGCCACAGCTCGCCAAGGAGAGACCCGCATCATGCTGACAAGCTAAGTCGCGATCAGCGTCAGGCGAGGTGCCAGAAACCGGGCTGCGGGGCCGCGTCGACCGCGCACAGCACCTCCCGAAAACTGGGTCGCGTCCGGGTAAAAAAAAGATGAGGCGCGACATTTTGCCGCATTGCGGCCGTCAGCGCGTTGTGATACTCACAGACCGCAACTTACAAAAGGATCCCGATGCGCTCACTTCGCCTGATTGGTTGTTCGATGGTCCTGGGGTTGGTTCTGGTCGCCTGTGGAAGCAGCGGGACCAAGAATCCCGACGGTGGAAAAGCCGGAAAAGACGGCGGAGCGGGCACGGGCGGGGCAGGCAGCGGCGGAGCGGGCAGCGGCGGAGCGGGCACGGGTGGTAATGCCGGCGCCGATGCCGCCGCGGGTACGGGTGGTAGCGCAGGCGCTGACGCCACGGGCGCCGCTGGTTCGGACGCTCATCCTGACGTTGCTCCTGATACCGCGACGGACGTGGCGACGGATCACTCGACCGACACGCCGGCGCCCGACACGGCGACCGACCACGCGGGCGACGCCTCGGACGCGGGCACGGGCGGCGACGCCTCGGATGCTGCGGCCTCGGATACCGGGACCGACTCCTCCGGCGACGCCTCGAGCGAGGCCGGTGTGGACGGGGGCACGGACGGCGCCAGCGATTCAGGTTCCGAAGCAGGCTGAGCGCGGTTGCGCTGACGGCTCGGCCCCCGCGAACCTTCAATAGCGAAGCTTCGCCCGCGAAGTTTCGCCCTATCGCAGGGCGAGACCGACCGTCAGCATCGCCTCGCCGTTCCAGCGCGGCAGCGCGGCGGGCGCCACGGCCCCGGCCGCGGCGCTCGGTGAAGTGAGCACGTAAAATCCGCCCGCGCGGAAGCCCACGAGGGCGCGACCGAAGGGCAGGACGGCGCCCCCGAGGGCGTCGAGCGCGAGCTCGGGCCGACGTGCGGCGGGAGGTCCCGCGTCGACCGAGAGAACGTGAACGGACGGACCGAGCTCGAGCTCGAGCCACAGCGGAGCGAGGGGAAGACGGCCGTGGGCGCCGAGCTCGATCGCGACGTCGTTCACGGTTCGCCCCGCCGGAGCGGCCCCTCCGGACGCGAGCGACGGACCGGCCGCGAGCCCGACGCCGACGCCGAGCGCTCGCCCCAACGCCTCGGGGGTGAAAACGCCTTTGAGCCCGAGACGCAGACCGACGTGTTGCGAGGGGGGTGACTGCAGGCGAGCGCCGGCCGCGAGCTCGACGGCCAGCGTCGGTGGCGCGGGGCGGCCCGGGGAGAGGTGCGGCGCCGGCGTCGGCGAGGGGCTCGTCGTCGGCGGTGGCGATCGCGTCGGGGCGGGCGGAGGGGGCGGGGAGCCGAGCAGCATCTTCACGGAGAGGGCCACAGCGGCCGCATCGGGCGGCGCGAGCGGCGTCGTCACCGACAGGGGCCTCACGGCGAGGATTCCGTCGCGGCCGCAGAAGCAGAGCGCGTGGGCGCCGCTCTCGTCGTCGCAAAGCCAGACGACGGCCACGGTGCCTGGGACCGAGATCTCCCGCCGCGCGGCTTCGATGTCGGCGACGCCCATCAACGGGCCGGGCAGCTCGAACACAGACAACCCGCGTGGCGAGACGGCGACCGACAAGGCGGAGGCGAGCGCGGCGTCGTGCGTGCCGAGGACGACGCGCTCCGAATCCGCGCGCCCCGGTCGGCTCGCGAGGAGCAGGACCGCGAACGCCCACGCGCGGGCTCGTCGTGTGAGCGCCGCGGAGCCGGCGATGTCTGCGGGCGGGCGCACGGACCGTCAGCGCGCCGGCGCGAGCAATGTGCGGGCGTCGTCGGCGTTGGGGCCGTGTGGGAATCGGCGGAGATAGGTCTCGCAGAGCTCGCGCGCGAGCTGGGCCTGGCCGCGCTCGCTCTCGAGGCGCGCCGAAGCGAACAAGGCGATCGCGGCCCAGCCGTCCTCGCCGGCCGCGAGCTCGCCGTAGATGCGCAGCGCGGCCTCGGGATCGCGGATCTCGAGCTGCGAGGCAAGCTCGAACAAGACCTGAACGGAGTGGCGCGGCGCGACGAGCGGCGTGTCGGGGCTCGGCTTCGCGGCCGCGGCGTCGGTGAGCGCGCTCGCGTTGGGGCGGTCGGCGATGGTCAGGTCTCCAGACCGAGCGGTCGCCGCGGGAGCCGCGCCGTCCTCGGGCGTGCGCGGCGACGCGGGGGCGTGACCTTCGGCGTCCGCCAGCGCGACCCGGCGCGGGTGGCGCTGACGCGTCGCCGGGGTCGGATCTTCGTGGGGGGGCACCTGCGCGGTCGCGCCGGCCGCCGATGACCCGAGGGGCGGCGTCGACGCGATCGCCGCGGGCGCCGGCGCCGCGGACGCGACGGGCTCGCGGGTGACCGCCTCGCCCGGCGTGTAGCGCTCGCCCGCGTGAACGAGCTCGGTCATGTTCGTGTCGGCCACCTCGACGAGGCCGTGGTCGACGGACACTGTCGCGTGCCCGCCGACACGATGGACGGAGAAGCGCGTGCCGATGACGGTCACGCGCGTCGCGCCCGCCTCCACGATGAACGGCGCGCGCGTGGCGCGGGGTGCCACCTCGCAGGTGACTGTCCCGCGATCGAGCACGACGACGACGGCGCCGCCTCGCCCGCCGCCGAAGCTGATCGCGGACTGCGGCGCGACGTCGAGCGTGGCGCCCCCGATGGCGATGCGCGAGCCGCTGGTGGTCGTGGTCACCTGCGCGGTGCCGAGCTGCGCGCGCGCCGGGAGCGTCTCGCCGCGGCGTCCCTCGCGGACGGCGAAAATACCGGCGGCCGCGGCCACGCCAGCGAGCGCGAACGCGAGGCCGCTGCGCCTCGAGACCCAGGGCCGCGGGGGCGCGAGCGGGCGCGCGTCGAGCGCCGCGAATAGGCCGCGCTCGATGCGCGCCACGGCCGCGTCGGCGAGGGCGGGCGTCGGAGGAATCGGTCCGCGCTTCATTCCGTATCCTCCGCCGCGTCGCCGAGCGCGCCGCCCAGGAATGACGCCAGCAGCGGATCGCGTTTGGCGCGTTTGTCGAGCTCGCGTCGCGCGCGCCACACGCGGGCCTTGGTCGCCACCAGGGACGCCGACATGAGCTCGGCCACCTCGCGCAGTGGTCGTCCATCGATGGCGTGCAGCGTGAAAGCGATTCGCAGCCTCGGATCCATCCGTTCGAGGAACTGGTACACGCGGCGCAGGCCCTGGCGCGCCGCAACCTGTTGCTCGGCCTCTGATTCATCGACGCGCGCGTCGGGCACGAGCTCGAGGCGAACGGCTGGCGGCGGGTTGGAACGCAGGTAGCCGTACGCGACGTTGAGGGCGATGCCGCCGATCCACGTCGTGAGCTGCGACTCGCCGCGAAACTGCGGGAGCGACCGGAACACGCGCAGGAAGGTCTCTTGAATCAGGTCCTCGTGAGGGCCGTTCGGGCCGAGCACGCGGTAGAGGAGGCCGTGGACCCTCCTAACCTCCTCGCGGAACAGGCGCGTCTGCGCGGCGCGGTCGCCGTCGACGCACCGGCGCGCGAGATCGCGCGCGGCCTCTTCGCCGTCGAGGGACTGCACAGCCAGGATCATCTCAGCGTTGGTGGGCGGGCGCCGGAGAAAAGTTGCGCGAATCCACGCCCCGCCGGCCGTCCTCGCGCCCGCGAGGTAGCAGAAGGTACGACATTGCCTTACACGGAGTCCTCCGGATTTTTTTCCCGCAACCTTTCCTCGCGACTTCGCACCTGACATCTCCGTAGACCGAACCCGCACCTCGGAGACGCCATGAAGTTGCTGATTGTCGACGACGATAGCCTCATCTGTAGCTCGCTTGCCCGCAGCCTCATCCGCCTAGGCCACGCCGGCCGCGCCGCCCGCTCCGTCGAGTCGGCGCTCAGGATGATCGAGAGCGATTCACCCGCCGCCGTCCTGACCGATCTCGATCTCGGTCCCGGGGGCGACGGTGTCGATCTCATCGCGCGGATGCGCCGCGAGGGCTGCCAGGTGCCGGCGATCATGATGACGGGCAGCGACCCGGCGCTCGCGCGCGCCCGCCTCGCCCGCGCCGGGTTGGACGACATCGCGCTCCTCGTCAAGCCGTTCGCCTTCGACGAGCTCATGAAGATTCTCGGCGAGGTCCTGCCGGGGGAGGCCTCGGAGGCCGCCGCTCCCGGCCGCGTCCCCCGCCTGACTCCCGTCGCCGCGCTCGTGGACAAGGTCGTCCACTTGTTCGGCGGCCGCGCGCCCTGACCCGGTCCCTCGCGCCGCCGGACGGCTCTATGACGCGAGGGGCTCGCGCAATGTCTGATCGAGCGCGCGTAGCCCCTCGACGAGGTCGCAGGTCGCCTCCGTGAGCTGTCCCTCGATGTTGCCGTCACAGGCCTCGAATCGGCGGAGCTGGACCGACGTGATCATCGCGGGCAGCTGCTCGAGCGTCGCGAGGGCTTCTTCGCCCATGCCGAGGAGCCGCTCCCCTTCGGCCTGTAGCATGAGCACGGACTCGAAGTGCGATCGGCTCAGCTCGGCGGCGCGCTGAAAGCTCTCGCGGGTCTCGCCGTCGCGTTCTCGCGCGCGCTCGCGCAGGCGCTCGCCGTCCGCACGCAGGCAGCTCACCGCGGTCGTCGCGATGAACCGCGCGACGTACTCGACGCGCGCTGCGATCACGACGATTTGACGCTCGAGCTGCGGAATCCGCGCGAGCGCGGGCTCGAGATCGAAACCGCCGCCCCGCGGCGCCGCCTCCAGCACCTCGCGGATCGCCTCGCGGCTCCGGGCCAGGCGCTCGAGCAGGATCCGGGCCTTCGGATCGGTGAAAGCCGTGAGGGGAGGGAGCTCGATGGGGAGGGCGCGCGCCCTCCGCAGCGCCATCTGCCTGGTCTTTCCATCGAGGAACGTCCCTGCGAAGAGGAGTGTGAAGATCACGGGTACGCCGACGAGCACCGACGGCATTCCCGCGAGCACGGCGACGAGCACCGCCATCCCGGCGGCGAGGAGCGCGCCCGGCCTAGAGATCGCCGCCTTGCCGCTCGCGGCGAGCCAGAGCCGCCCGCTGTTCTCGTGCGCGGAGGTGTCACCGACGAGATCCCGCTCGAACCACTTGGGAGACGCCATGGCCGCCCTCAAACCCCTGACCTCTGCGGGCCCAACGAACGCTCCAAGACGATCTGCCAGTTGCGATGCTGCGTGTTCATGACTGACCTCCAGAAACGAAACGGGCCCGCGGCCCGCAGAAAAACAAGTTAGCCACTCGATCGAGGTCGCCAAGCCAGGTTCATCCTTCGTTCGCGGCCGGGTCCATCGCGTGAGGCCTCGGCCGCGTGACCTTGATCGACCGCGGCGGAGATCCAAGCTTTTGATGGGAGGCGCGGGTGGCGATGTCGACGTTGAGAAAGCAGGTTGTGGACGGCCCGCCCTTTGGCCAGTTCATCGATCCGGACGAGGCATACGTGCACTCGCAAGGCGAGTCCCTCGGCAGCGGCGCCCTCGGCGGGTGGAGCCAGGCGAATTTCGGCGGGTTTTTCTCGGAAGAACCCTCCGTCGAGATCCGGGAGGAGATCCTGAGGGTGCGCGAAGAGCGCGCGAGAGGAACGCCGACCTGAGCAAGAACGCGCGCGCGACTCCCGCGCGGCGTGAGGTCACGTGGCGCGGAGCGCCTTGCGAATCAAGTCGGGCGGAACGTCGGGCGGGGGCAGGCGGGGCGCCCGCGTCGTCCGCCCTTTCGGGCGCTCCTTGAACCACGTGCGGACGTCGGCGTCGAGGCCAATCCCGTGCATGAAGTTGTAGACGGCCTTGCGCAGCCCGCGGCCGAGCGTCTCGTGATCGCAGCCGACCGGGTCCTCGAACGGCAGCTCGTTGCGCGCGAACGTCGACGCCGGCTCGGGGCGCAGGCGGATGCCGAAGAGCTCGGGGCGAAGGCCGATGGGGCTGTGCGCCGTGGCCGCGAAGCGGTGCCAGAACGCCGACTGGATGCAGCCCTCCTCGAAGAGCTGGCGCACGCGCTCGAGGGCGTCGATGGTCTCCTGCTCCGTCTCGGTGGGAAAGCCGTACATCAGATAGGCGTGAACCATGATGCCGGCGTCGGTGAAGGCGCGCGAGACGCGGGCCACCTGGGCCACGGTCACGCCCTTCTTCATGAGGGCCAGCAGGCGATCGGACGCCACCTCGAGGCCGCCGCTCACGGCCACGCAGCCCGAGCGTGCCAGGAGCGCGGCGAGGGCGGGCGTGAAGGTCTTCTCGAAGCGGATGTTGCCCCACCACGTGATCGTCACCCGGCGCGCGATGAGACGCTCCGCGAGCGCCCGCAGCGCCGCCGGGGGCGCCGCCTCGTCGACGAAGTGAAAGCCGCTCTGGCCGGTCTCTACCGCGAGCGCGACGATGCGATCGACGAGCAGGTCGGCCGCGAGCGGATCGTAGCGGCCGATGTAGTCGAGCGTGACGTCGCAGAACGTGCACTTCTTCCAGTAGCAGCCGTGCGCGACCGTCAGCTTGTTCCAGCGGCCATCCGACCAGAGCCGGTGCATCGGGTTGAGCATCTCGACGAGCGACAGGTAGCGCCCGAGGGGCAGGCCGTCGTAGGTGGGTGTGCCCGTCTCGGCGTGGGGAATGTCGTGGAGCGACGGATCGCTGCGCGTGACGACGCGATCGCCCTCCCGCAGCATCGTACGAAGGAGAGGCCGCCGTTCGTCGCGGCCCGCGCGCAGGAAGTCGATGAGCGCCAGCAACGGCGCCTCGCCGTCATCGAGCGTGATGTAGTCCACGTGCTCGAAGACGCGCGGATCCGAGAGCCCGCGCAGCTCGGTGTTGACGTAGCCGCCGCCCATGGCGACCACGGTCTCCGGTCGCGCGCGCTTGACCGCGCGCGCGATTCGGAACGCGCCGTAGACATTGCCTGGAAACGGCACCGTGAGCGCGAGGAGATCCGGCGCGTGGTGCCGGGCCAGCTCGACGGCCAGCTCGTCGAGCCAGGCGTCGATCAAGGTGGGCGGGCCTGCGAGCGCCTCGCGAAGCGCGTCGAAGGTCGGCGCGCTCGCCGCGAGGGCCTCGCCGTAGCGCGCGAGCTCGAAGCGCGCGTCGACGCCGTCGCGCACCACGTCCGCCAGATCGTCGATGTACAACGTGGCCAGGTACTTCGCGCGATCCACGAGCCCCAGCTCGCCGAAGGCCCAGAGCAGCATGTCGTCCTCGGCGCCGGCGCGCAGCACGGCGAAGCGCGGCCCCTCGGGCAGGAACGCGCGGCCGGCGATGCGCAGCGCCAGCGTCGGGTCGCCGCCTTGGAGGAATCTCACGACGGCGTCGATCGTCGCGAGGTAGCGCTCGTGCTCGGCGAGGAAGAACGCCACCGAAGGTGGGCGGGCCGCGGTCTCCCCGCCGCGGCCGGCGCGCGGCCGCCTTCGCTCGAGCTCGTCGCGGACCGCCTCGAGCCCGTCCCGCGACAACAGGCGCAGCACGAGCCCGAGCGCCGGGTCGTCTTGCACGGCCACCACGCCGCGCGCGATGGCGTGCGTCCGCAGGAATCCCGTCAGGTAGGCCGTGGCCGGGTAGGGCGTGTTCACCTGGACCATCGGCGGCGTGAGGAGCAGGACTTTCATCGGCGCCGCCGAATCTACCGGATCCCCCGGCCGACCGGCGGCGCCGCCGCGCGCGCGACCGCTACATGGTGCCGCCGGAGCCGGCGCTGCCGCTGCCGCTCATTCCGGCCGTGCCCTTGTCCTTGTGGCGCTTCCGCGCGCTCTTGCCGCCGCCCGTGCCCGCGGCGCCGGTCGAGCCGCCCGTGTCGCCGCCCGCCGTCGTGTTGCGATCGTCCGAATCATTGAATCCCGGCCCCGGGTACCCCCCCGGGTGCTCGTCGTTGTTTTCGCTGCCCGCGGCACCGCCTGGAGACGGCGCGTTTCCAGGTGCGGACTCGCCTAGCGCGACGCCGCTCGCGAGAATGCCTGAGACGAGGAGAGCTAGAGCCGTGTTCTTCATGGTTGCGTCCTTTCTCGCGAAGGGACGTTCAAAGGCCGTACCAAGACGCCGAGCGAAGCGCTCTGCGGCACGGGCCGTGCTGCGTGGCCGTGCGTCGCGACGAACGCTACGGCCACGCTGATGAGCACGAGGAGCTTTCGGCCGATCGAGGTCTCGACGAGCTGGGAGAGGTTCACGGTCTGGCGTCCAACGACGCGTGCCCCTCCGCTGCGGCTCGAGCCACGAGACTCCGAAAAAGCGCGGCGCCGCCGCCCGCGCGCCAGCTCGCCGCGCAAGGCGACCGGGAATCTCGGGATTGATCGAAGAAGCCTCATGGCGTGCACCAATGGTGACGCGCGCCGCGGGTGTCAATATCGACGGCGGCCCCGTCAAGGCTGATACGGAGGCGCCCGACTCGCGCCGCACGCGCGGGACGCCGACGGTTCCGGCCAGGCTGGCGTTACTTTCCCGTGGTCGAAGTCGGCGCCGGGCTCAGCGGCGGCGAGGTCTGGCTGTTGGTCGTGGGCCCAGCTGGGCCGGCGCCGAGACCGACGTCCGAAGGAACGATGACGCCGCGCCTGCCGGGGGCGGGCGGCGGCGGCAGCGCCGCGTCCCACGGAGGCTTCTCGGCGGCTTGGTCGAGGGGCGACGGCGCACCACCGCCATGCGCGCGACAGGCGACGAACCCGGGCGCCCCCAGCGCCACGACGGTGAGGGCGACGAGCACCAGCCTCTTCAAGGCGGCGCCTCGAGAGGGCCGCAGTCGGCGACGACGACCGTGACGTTGTCCGGTCCGCCGGAGGCGAGCGCGGCCGCGATGAGCGCCTGCGCGGCGGCGGCTGGATCGTCAGGCGCCGTCTTGAGGATAGACGCGATCGAATCGTCCGACACGGGTCCATGCAAGCCGTCCGAGCACAGGAGGACGCGATCGCCCTCTTGGAGCGGGACGTCGGTGATGACCGGTTGAACGCGCCCCGTGGTGCCAAGGGCCTGGACGAGGACGTGCCGATACGGAAAGTGCTCGACCTGATCGGGCCGCAGGACGCCCGCCTCGACGAGTTGCGACGCCATCGTTTGATCTCGCGTGAGGAGCTCGAGCCGCCCACCCCGCAGCAGATAGGCGCGCGAGTCACCCACCTGGGCGAGCGAGAGATGATCGAGCCCGAAGACCGCCGCCGTGCAGGTCGTGCCCATGCCCTTGTCCTCGGGGTGGGCGTTGGCCTCCGCGAGGATCGCCCGGTTCGCGCCTTCGAGGGCGCTCTTCAGCGTGGGCCCGGGCGCGCTCACGAGCGCCGGGCCCGCACCGGCGAGCTCGGCTTTGATCGTCGCGGCCGCCACCTCGGCGGCGACGTCGCCCGCGGGCGGGCCGCCCATACCGTCGCACACGACGGCCAGCATCCCGGGGCGGCAGACCGAGACCTCCGTACGGACGCACGGGCTGCTCATCCGACCGGACGCGAGATCCGCGATCACGAACGTGTCTTGATTCTCATCTCGCTCTCGGCCGACGTCCGATCCGCCGCAGACCGTGAAGTGACGACTCGCTCTCGTGGCCTCTGCCTTGGGCGCGCTCGCCAGCGTGGGTGCATCAGGCATTCTCCCGACAAGATAAGGCTGGTTCCGAGGCGCGCCAGATGCCCGATCGATTTTGTCGGGCACGGTCGCCGCGACCGGGATCAATGCTTATGCGTTGAGAAACCTCATCCAAGGAGCGCCCATGCCAGGCATTCGACGGTTCCCGAACGTCACGAAAACCCTCAGCCTCGCCGCAATGCTCGCGGCCTCCGTCGTCTTGTCGGGTCTTTGCGGAGGCGGCTGCGCGTACAGCGGGATGGCGGCGACACCGGACGGAACGGTGGTCCTCGCGCGCAACTCCCTGCTCGGCGCGAATCGGAAGATCTTCGTGTGTCACATCGCGGGGAACGATCTCAAGTGCGTCGAGAGCGCGTCCCCGCCGTAGCCCCTCACCGGGACGCCGCGCTTTCGACGTGGTCATTGTAGACGTTCAGGGCGTCGACCGCGTTCGTGGCGCCCGCGCCCATGAGGCCGAGGCCGACGCCAGCGGTCGCGACGCCCGCGCCGGCGGAGAACCAGCCCGCCGGCTTGGCGATCGCGGCGCCGACGACGACCGCGGCGAGGCCGCATACGTAGGCCGGGACGCCGACGACGAGCTGGTGGCGCGCCCGCCGTGCGTAGCGAACGGCGTCCGGCTCGCCCGCGACGAGCGCCGCGAGATCGCCGCCGAGCGGTCCGATCGGCGCCTCGACGCCTTCCTTGACGTACCAGGGAACGCCGTGGCGGATGACGATGCCGATGCGTGGGCTCGCCGAGGGTTGATAGGCGGTGCCGCACGCCCCGGCCAGAAGCGCGACCACGGCCGCGCCGATGACGACCGGTCCGGCGCCGCGGATGCGCCGCGCGCTCATGCCGGCGCGACGACGAGCGTGAGCCGCCCCGCATCGCGCCATTCGTGGTCGAAAGACGCGAGCCCATCCTCGCGCGGGCCGCGCCCCGGATCCAGGAGCAGGACGTGGCTGGTGGCTTCGTTGATGCCAATCACGACCTCGTAGTGAGACAGGGCCTTGTCGCCCGTGTAGCGTTGCACGAGCCCGACGAGGACCGGCCGATTGGCTCGAAGCTCGCGCACGAGATCCGCCTCCACGCCCGTGATGAGGAAGGCTCGTAGCCCCTTGTCGCGCGCGAGCTGGCGGAGCGCGCCCGCGGTCGAACCCTGCTCGCGGGCCGAGGGCATGGCCAATCGGACCTGGACCGCGGCATCGGCGACGCCCCAGTGGTCGAGCACCATCGCCAATGCCGCACTTCCGCAGTCGTGGGCCGACTCCTGCCGAATGACCCGCACGCCGCGGACCATCAACCAACCCGGCTGTCGGTCGATCTCGGCCAAGGAGACCGTCCGAGCGGAGCCGCGATAGCAACCGGCGACGGCGACCAAGAGGATCGCCGCGCGGCCGGCGCGGAAAAGAGCGAGCTTCAAAGCAGCAAGATGATGAGGATGACGAGCAGCAGGATGATCAGTCCCGTGCTGCCGATGATGACGACGTCGCCGCCTCGAAAGGCTTCGAGGCCCGCGGCGCTGACCTCGCGTTCGACATAAAGGTCGTCGAAGGCTGGCTCGGGCGCCGGCGGGGGCGCCTGCGTCCGCGTCTCCAGAGACGCGGGAGCTTCCGTGGCCGCACGCGCGGGCGGGTTCCCCTTGGCCCAGGCGTCGGCCGTGCCGAAGCTGAGGGTCAGGGCGAGCGCGAACGATACGGGAAGCCACCGCCGCCAACGGCGTGCCTTCGCGCGGGGTGGCATGGATCTCCTGGTTGTCGTCGGCATGTCCACTTGCCTCCTGTGCCTCGTCACTCTCGGGCCGGCGCCCAGATCTGCCCCGCGGCGACCCACCGGCTCGCCCTTCCAAATTCAATCCGTGTGCCAGGCCGTGGGGCCGCCAGGCGGCCGCGCGTCTCGCCGGGGCTCGAGCCGCCGTTACCGAAGGGAACGCGACGCTACCCATCCGTGACGTCGCTGGCGCCGGCGCCGCGCGAGACCGCGGTTTTGGCGCCGGCACGCGCGTCGCTACGCGTAGGTCACGGAGCGTTTTCTCACTCGAAAGGATCGAACCATGCACATCCTGTGGGCACTCATCGTGGGGCTCGTCGTCGGGGCCATCGCCAAGCTCGTCATGCCGGGCCGCGATCCGGGCGGCATCGTCGTGACGTCGTTGCTCGGCATCGCCGGTTCGCTCGTCGCTGCCTTGATCGGGCGCGCGCTGGGCATCTACCGCGCCGGCGACGTCGGCCCAGGCATCATCGCGTCGATCGTGGGAGCGGTCATTCTGCTCGCCATCTATCGGGTCGTCATGCGCCGCAGGCTCGTCTGACGTCATGAGCGATCGCCGTGCTTCGCAGCGCGGCGACGCGGCCTTCCCTTGACGTGAGAGCGCTCGCGCGCTTGCGTGCGCGTCGAGGCCGCCGTCCTGCGCGCTGGCGCTGGCCCCTTGGGGCCCTGCTCGAGCGTGGCCTTGAGGGCCTCCATGAGATCGACGACGCGCGCAGCCTTGGGGCGCGCGGCGCCGGTCTCGATCGTCTCGCCTCGCTCCTTCTTCTTCACGAGCGCGAGCACGCTCTGCCGAAACGTGTCCTGGTACTCCCGCGGCTTCCACGGCCCCGAGAGCGAAGAGATGAGCTCGGCAGCCATCGCCAGCTCACGGGCGCTCACGGTCGTTCGCGCGGGGAGATCAGCGACGGCCTCGGGGCGACGGATCTCGTCGGCGAAGTACATCGTGTGGAGAACGAGGACTCGTCCGAGCGGCCGGATGCAGGCGACATATTCCTTCGTGCGCATGACGAACCGGCCGACGGCGACGCGGTCCTCCTTGTGCATGGCGTCCCGCAAGAGGACGTAGGGCTTGCCGGCGGCGGCGCCGTCGGGCGCCGCGTAGTACGCCGCGCCGAAGCTCAGCGGATCGATCTCCGCGAGGCCGACGAACTGCTGGATGTCGACCGTGTGCGTCCGCTCAGGCTCGGCGGCGGCGACCTCCTCGTCGGAGAGTACGACGAAGCGGTCCTTCCCGACCGCGAAGCCTTTCTGGATGTGATCCCACGCCACCTCGTGACCGGAGCCTTCCGCGACGCGCTTGTAGCGGATCCGCTCTCCCGTGCCCTCCTCGAGCTCGTGGAAACCCACGCGATGCGATTCGATCGCCGAGACGAGCCTGATGGGAATATTGACGAGCCCGAAGCTGATCGAGCCCGTCCAGATCGGGCGCGGCATCAGGGCTCCAACACGAACGCGATTGCCGAAAGCATGAGCTCGTTCTCCTCCCGAGCAGGGTAAGTCGCGTGCGCCCAGGGGAAAGGTCGCCGCCCACGAAGAGCTGCGTCGGGACGAGGCGTGTCAGGAGTAACGGCGTTACGACGATGCCGCCGAGCCGGTCCGCAGATGGGGTGGGGTGGGGTTGGGTGATCACGGGTACCTAACCTTGGGTGCGGGAATGACATTGATGCTGTCGGAGGCTACGGCACTAGGTGTTTTCCCTTGGGCCAGGTGAGGGTTCCCCCCCCCGGTCGGGGGGTCAAGACCCCGCCTTTGACACCCGATTAACATGTCATGTCCAACACGATGAAATTCGGATGCGCTACCGCGACTCGGGCCGCGTTCAAGATCAGCGCGTCATTCATCGCGGGTATCGTCCTCCTCGCCCTCTCCGGTCAGGCGCACGCTGGTGCCGTGCTCGAGCAGAGCAGCTCGGCGACCGGCACGACGAGCGCGGCCCCCGCGTGGTCGACCAAGGCGGTCACGGCGGGCCACCTGCTGATCGCCGTCGTTCAGTGGCAGACGACTACGGCGAGCAACGGCGTCGTCACGGCGCCGGCGGGTTGGGCCCTCGCCGCCGCGTCGTCCCACAACTTCGGGACGTCGAGCGCCAACATCGTCAACGCCAACATCTACTACTACGAGAATGGCCCGGCGCGCGCGAAGAGCGCGACCGAGACCTTCAGCGTGTCCTCGTCGACCGGCATCGTGGTCCAGATCGCCGAGGTCTCGGGGATTGTGATTTCAGGATCGCTCGACGTCGCGGGCACTCAGAACGCGGCGGGCGCTACTTCGATCACGGTCTCGTCATCGAGCGCGACGTCCACCGGTCCCGAGCTCGCCATCGGCGCGTTCGGCACCGACGGCAGCAAGAACAACCAGGAGCTGAGTGGCGCGAGCGCGCCGTTTTTCGACCTGGGCAGTGGCGACGTTTCGGGGCCAGCGACGGACGAGCTCGGCACGTACTCTCCCTCGATCTCGGCGGGCACGATCGTCACCGAGACGATCTCGAGCAACAACAAGCCCTCGAACATGGTAGCGGCCATCGCGACGTTCAAGGTCTCGACGGCGACCTACTACTGGGCCGGCGCTGGCGGGTACGCGAAACGTCCCCCGTCGCCCCCCGCCGCCAAGTGCTACGGCTACTTCGACGACGGCGGTTGCTGGTCGACGACGTCC
>DASXOE010000042.1:0-4346 GCA_036494575.1 Polyangia bacterium
GAGGGCGCCGCCTGCCCGGGACAGCCCACACTTTCGTGCGACTACGACGAGGGTCGCTGCGGCTGCGTCACCTGTTTTGTTCCGGGCTCCCAAACGCCGAGCAGCATGTGGTCATGCCGCAACTGGGACTCCGGCGGCCAGGGTTGTCCTTCGTTCGCTCCACAGAGCGGAACGAAGTGCGAGATGCTCGACCAATTCTGTTTCTACGGCGGCGGCGGGTGCGGAATCTCTGTGGGCGACAATCTCCACTGCCTGGGGGGCGTTTGGCAACGCAACAGCGTAGCGGGAGCCTGCGCGATGCTCACCTGCGGCGCGAGGTAGGACTGACCGCGCTATTCTGCGTCCAGAAGAAGTTTGGCCAACGCCTGGCGTTTTAAAGATTCTGACGTCCGCCTGGTCGCTGGCCGCCGGGTCCGAATCCGGGTACCCTGACGGGGCACCGATGGCTTCGCGCCTCTCCGATAGCCTCGTGCGCGACGGGCTGCTCCGCGCGGACGTCGTGCGCGCCGCCACGGCGCGCCAGGCCGTCTACGGCGGCACGCTCGACACGGCCCTCCTGGAGCTCGGCGCGCTCGACGAGCCGACGCTGTGGAACGCCCTCGCGAACGCGACGGGCGTCCCCATCCCCGACGCCGCGCTCTTCGAGAACCCCGACGCGTCGGCGGCGGCGGTCTTCGACGCGGCGTGGTCGCACCGCTGCCGGGCGGTTCCGGTGGGCCAGACCGGTGGCGCCCTGCAGCTTTGTTGCAGCGAGCCGCTCGACGGCGCCCAGCTCGAGGCCGCTCAGGCCGCCCTCGGCGTGCCGTTCGAGATCTACGTCGTCCCCGAGGTGCGGCTGTCGGCGGCGCGCCAGGCCGTGTACGGCGAGCTCATGCCTCCGCGGCTGCTGGGTGTCCTCGCGCGCTTGCTCGGCGCCCAACCCGTGCGCAAGTGGGTGAAGGCGCTCGCGCCCGAGCGGCCCCGTGCGGCCGCCTCCGAGGCGGCGCCAGCGCGAACGCCCCCAAGCCAGATGGAGGCTGGCGCCGCGACGCCCGCCCCCGACGAGGGCGAGCTCGCCGAGGCGGAGTTCGACGTCCCCGTGAACACGTACACGACCCAGCCGGCCGACATCATCGAATCTCGGGCCTCGCGCGCGGCGGCCGAGGCGTCCGCGGCCGACGAGGTCGCCCGCGCGCTCGCCGGCGACGGGGGCGCTCGGAGAGCGGGGGCCTCGGGCGCGGAGGCGGCCCCGCGCGGAGGCGGCCCGGCCGCGGCGGCAGCGACCCAGCAGCGCGCTCACATGCGGACGCCCATCGGACGGCCGACGCTCGAGCTCCCCGGCGGCGACAACGAGGATCAACTGTGCCTCGTCGCCGACGACGCCGAGTCGGAGGCCCGGCTCGCGGCCCTGCGCGTCCTGCGCACGCGCCTCGGCCGCCCGCGCGTGCGCCAGCTCGCCGACAAGCTGCGCGCCGACCTCCAGGGCCCACCCGAGCGCGGCGTCCTCGCCGCCGCGGCGCTCGGCGAGCTGAGGGACGCGCAGGCGGTGCCGGCGCTCATCGCGGCCCTCGAGGCGCCGCCTTCGGTCGCGCGCACGGCCGCCCGCGCGCTCGTCGAGATCGCGCAGCAAGACTTCGGTCAGAACCGCAAGCGGTGGCTGGCCTGGTGGGAGCACCACAAGAGCACCGACCGCGTCGCGTGGCTGCTCGAGGGCCTGTCACACCGGTCACAGGAGATCCGATTCTCGTCGTCCGAGGAGCTGCGGCTCATCACGGGCGAGTACTTCGGGTACCACTTCGACCTGCCCAAGCGCGAGCGCGAGGAGGCGAAGGAGCGCTGGCAGGCTTGGTGGTACCAGTCGGGTCACGCCCGCCTGCCCGACAAGAGCTGACACTTCGCGAGAGGCCGCGGGCGGCTACCGCTGGCCCCCCGGCGCCGTAAGGGTTAGATTCCGCGCCCATGTTCGAGACGCTCACGAAGGGCTTTCGCAACGCCAAGCAGCGGTTCCAGGGGCTCGCCGAGCTCGACGAGGCCACCGTCGACGAGGCGCTCAAGGACGTGCGCACGTCGCTGCTCGAGGCCGACGTCGGCTTCGACGTCGTGCAGGATTTCTGCAAGCGCATCCGGGAGAAGGCCGTCGGCGTCATCGTCAAGGTCAAGGCCTCCTCGAAGGAGAAGGTCCGGCGCGTCTCGCCCGAGGATCACTTCGTCAAGCTGTGCCACGACGAGCTCATCGAGCTCATGGGCCCGGTCGAGCCGGGGCTCAAGTTCGCGAAGAAGGGACCGACGGGCGTCATGCTGGTCGGCCTGCAGGGCTCGGGCAAAACGACGACCATCGGCAAGCTGGCGCGTTACCTCGAGAAGCACCACAAGCGGCCCCTGCTCGTGGCCGCCGACGTGTACCGCCCGGCCGCCATCGAGCAGCTCCAGATCCTGGGCAAGCAGCTCGACATCCCCGTCTACGCCGAGCCTGGAGGCAGCCCGCCCGACATCTGCGAGAAGGCCGTGCGCGTCGCCTCGGAGACCGGACGCGACGTCATCCTCTTCGACACGGCGGGCCGCCTCGCGATCGACGAGCCGCTCATGCAGGAGCTCGCCGAGATCGATCGGCGCGTCCACCCAGGCAACATCCTGCTCGTCGTCGACGCCATGATCGGTCAGGACGCCGTGGGGACGGCCAAAGCGTTCAACGACCGCCTCGGCCTCGACGGCGTCATCCTCACCAAGCTCGACGGCGACGCCCGCGGCGGCGCCGCGCTCTCGGTGAGGGCCGTCACGGGCAAGCCCATCAAGTTCGTCGGCATGGGCGAGTCGTCGGACCGCCTCGAGGAGTTCCGCCCCGACGGCATGGCGAGCCGCATCTTGGGCCGCGGCGATGTCGTGGGGCTCATCCAGCAGTTCGAGGATGTCGTCGACGAAGAGAAGGCGGAGCAGGACGCCGTCCGCATGCTCAAGGGGAAGTTCGACATGAACGACTTCCAGGAGCAGCTCGGCGTCCTCAAGAAGATGGGGCCCCTCGGCGACATGATCGACAAGATCCCTGGGATGGCCGACGCCATGCCCCAGGGCGTGCAGGTCGACGACAAGGAGCTCGTGCGCATCGGCGCCATGATCTCGTCGATGACCGAGGACGAGCGGCGGCACCCCGAGCGCTTCGTCGTCACGAGCTGGGAGGAGATCGTCGACGGCGGCAAGCGCAAGAAGAAGCGCAGCGCCTTCTACGACACGGGGCGCCTCAACCGCGTCGCGCGCGGCTCGGGGCACAAGGAGCAGGAGGTGGCCGATCTGCTCAACCGCTTCGCGATGATGCGGCAGATGATGATGCAGCTCGGGATGTCGACGGGCCTGCTCGGCAAGATCCCCGGCTTCAAGCAGGTCGCGCAGGCCAAGAAGCTCATGGGCATGGACGTGAACGCGCTCGCGAGCATGATGAACACGCCCTCCGCCGAGCGCGGCGGCTTCCAGGCGCCAAAGCGCAACGTCGATCGCGCCAAGGAGAAGCGCAAACGCAAGGACGCGCGCAAGGCCCGCAAAAAGGGCCGCGCGCGCCGATGAGTCAGCCTCGAGGCCAAAAGATCGCGACGACGGCGACGGCGAGGAGAAGCAGGACCGAGACGGCGACGACGACCGTCAGCTGAGTCGCGCTGCCCTTGGGGCGCGCCGGCGGGACTGGCTGCTGGATGGTTGGGGATGGTGGAGGCGGTGAGGCGGCCGGCGCCGCGGGCACGGTGGGTGGCGGGTCGGACGGGATCTGCTCGAGCTCGCGGAGGTAACGGGTCACGGGGTCGTCGAGGGTGAGCGTCACGGGGCCGATCTGGACGAGGTCGCCGTCGGCGAGGAGGACCTCTCCGACCACGCGGACGCCGCGCAGGACGACGCCGTTCTTCGAGCCGAGGTCGCGAACGACGACGCCGTCGGCGCCGCGTGCGAACGCGGCGTGCTCGCGCGAGACCTCCTCGACCGCCAGACAAAGCGCGCAGGTCTCGGCCCGGCCCGCGACGTAGGAAAGGCCGGCGACGGCGAGCGTGAGGGTGCGCGGAGGGGCGCCGCTGACGATGCGCAGCGCGGGCGCGCCGTGGGCGCCGCCCGCGAAGAGATCGTCCACGAGGCGCCGCGCGATCGTGCCCGTCCCCTCCGCGACCGGCGCGGCCCGGCCGGCGCCCTCGAAGCGCAGCCCCACGCCCGCGAGCCGCAGCTCCGCGCCCGCAACGAGCGGCCGGCGCTCCCCGGGCGGCAGCGGCGCGCCGTCGAGCCAAGTCCCGTTCGTGCTGCCGGCGTCCTCGACGACCCAGCCGCCCGCCACGCGAGCCAGGCGGACGTGGACGCCGGACAGCACCGCGAAGGGGAGCGGCAGCTCGACGTCGGCG
>DASXOE010000043.1:0-18388 GCA_036494575.1 Polyangia bacterium
GCGTCCTGGCCGGGTTGCTCATGACGCGCACGCCGCGCAAGGAGATCGTGCACTCGAACGGCCACGCGCGCGCGCCGCGCTTCGCGGGGCCGCACGCCCACGTCGGCACGCTCGTGCTCTCGGCCAAGACGGGGCTCCCGCGCAAGGGTCTCCTCGGCGAGCTCGCGCGCATCGCCAAGGGCGGCGGCGTCACGACCTACGTCGTGCGGCTGCTCGACGACGGCTTGCTGCCCGCGGGCGATTCGGACGACCTGTTGTCGATGTTCTCCTTCGGAGCGGGCGGGGGCCATGGCCCGCCGACCGTACGCCCGCTCGTCGTCTATCGCGTCGACAAGGGCAAGGAGACGCTCGTGCGGGGCCTCGCGCTCGAGGATTTGCAGCCGCGTTCGCTCAAGGACGTCACCGCCGCGGGGCGTGACGCCTTCGTCTACAACTACGTCGACGAGGGCAACGGCTTCGCGGGCGTCCCCACCACGATCATCGCGCCGTCCTTCGTCATCTCGGACGTCGACATCCGCCGCCTCACGGGCAAGAACCGCAAGCCGCCGCTGTATCCCCCGCCGGGCCTGGCGGCCCCCTCCTCCCCCTAGAGCACGGAATTCCAGACTCGGGTAAGTTATCCCCATGGCCGCCCGCGTGCATTTCACGGTCGACGAGGTCGAGGCGATGATTCCCGCGCTCGAGCGAATCTTCGTGCAGGTGCTGCAGCTGCGGGCGGGGCTCCACGCGCTCGGTCAGAAGCTCGACCGCGCCGGCTTGAGCCCGAGCCGCGACGGCGAGGCCGACAACGACGCAGGCCCGCCGGCCGTCCGGCAAGCCAGGGCGGTCTTTCAGGGGCTCGACGAGGCGCTCAACGACGAGATCGAACGCATCCAGGCGCTCGGCGGCCAGGTGAAGGACATCGAGCTCGGGCTCGTCGACTTTCCGAGCACGCGCGACGGCGAGGAGATTCTGCTCTGCTGGAAGCTCGGCGAGAAGAGCATCGGCTACTGGCACGCCGTCGACGGAGGCTTTGCGTCGCGCCGCCCGATCGACGCGCAGATCTCGAGCGCGCCGTCGCGGCTGGACTAGAGCGTGCCGTCGTCGGAGCCGAAGCTGCGCGCCGCCGTCGAGGCCCTGTTGCGCGCCGCGGGGTTGGATCCCGGCGCGGCCGATCTTCGCGACACGCCCGCCCGCGTCGCGCGTCTCTGGCAAGCCGAATTCCTCGCTGGGTACGAGATGGATCCCGCCGCGATCCTCGGCGAGCCGGTCACTGGCGAGGTCGATCCGGACGTCGTCGTCGTGGGCGGCCTGCGCTTCCACGGCATGTGTCCGCATCACCTGCTGCCGTATCGGGGGGTCGCGCACGTCGCCTACATCCCGCGCGGCAAGCTCGTGGGGTTCGGCCGGCTCGCCGAGCTCGTGGAGTGCTTCACGAAGCGGCTGACGCTGCAGGAGCGCGCGACGCACCAGGTGGCCGAGGCCCTCGTCACGCACCTCGGCGCGGGCGGCGCGGGCTGCGTCATCGAGGCCGAGCAGATGTGCCTCGCCATTCCCGGGGAGAAGCACGCGCAGTCGGGCGTCGTCACGAGCTCCTTCGTGGGCGAGATGCGCGAGCGTCCCGACCTCAAGGCCCGCCTGCTCGAGGCGGCCAATCTGGGAGGGCGCGCGCGGTGACGCCGCCGTCGAAGACTTCCCGCGAAGGTTCGTCCGAGGGTACTGGGACTTTCTCGCTCGCGGGCAAGATCGCCGTCGTGACGGGCGCGTCGCGCGGCATCGGGCGCGCCGTGGCCGCGGCCCTCTCGGGAGCGGGCGCCGTCGTCGCGGGTTGCGCGCTCCACGCAGCGCCCGGTGTCGAGGCCTGCGACGTGCGCCTCCCCGACGACGTCGCGCGCTTCGGGGAGGACGTGCGCCGCCGCTTCGGCGTCCCGGACATCCTCGTCAACAACGCCGGCACCGTCGCGCGCGCCCGGCTCGACGAGCTTCCGGTCGAGGCCTGGGACGAGGTCATCGACGCCAACCTCAAGGGCACCTTCCTCGTGACGCGCGCGTTCTTGCCGATGATGCGCGCGCGCGGCAGCGGCCGCATCATCAACATCGCCTCGATCGCGGGCCGGCAGGGCACCGCGGAGCTCACGGCCTACTGCGCCGCCAAGCACGGCGTGGTCGGCCTCACGCGCGCCCTCGCCGAGGAGCTGCGCGGCGACGGCATCGTCGTGAACGCCGTGTGTCCCGGCTCGGTGGACACCGACATGCTGCGCGTCGGACGTCCCGGCGCCGCGGCCGACATGTCTCCCGAGGACGTCGCCGGCGTGGTCCTCTACCTCGCGGCCCATGCCCCGTCGGCGATGACGGGCTCGTGCGTGGACGTCTTTGGCTGAGCCCATCCAGTTCGCGAGCGGCTCGAGCGACGAGGAGCTCGCGATCGCGTTGCGCCGCCTGCCCATGTTTCCGCTTCCGGGCGTCGTCCTCCTGCCGCACGCGCTGCTGCCGCTGCACATCTTCGAGGAGCGCTATCGCGCCATGACGCGCGACGTGCTCAAGGGCCCGCGCTTCCTCGCTGTGAGCCTCATCGCGCCCGGCGAGCTCGAAGCCGTCGAGCGCCCCGCCGTCGCGCGCGTCGCCGGCGTGGGCGAGATCATGATGGCCCACGAGCTCGCCGACGGACGCTTCAACCTCGTGCTGCGAGGACGCGCCCGCATCCGCATCGACGAGGAGCTGCCGACGGTCCAACCGTATCGTGAGATCGCGGCGACCATGCTGCCCGATCTGCCCGCGCTCGACGGCGCCGAGCTGCGCGACGCCGAACAGTCGCTGCGCGCGCTCGTGGGCCAGCTCGCCGACGCCATCCCCGACGGCGGCGAGATCCTGCGCCAGGTCGTGGCCGCGCAGGAGACCCCGGCGGAGCTCGTCGACGTGCTGACGGCCCAGCTCGTTTCGGACCCGGCGCTCCGGCAGCGCTTGCTCGAGACGCGCGAGGTCGAGCGTCGCATCGAGCGCGTGGCGGCGGAGGTCGTCGCGCTGACCTCCCGCATCGCGCCGCCGGGCCCCGTCAACTGACGTCGTCGGCATCGTCGAGCGTCGAGAGGCGCGCGAGCTGGCGAAAGCGGATCGCGTGGTGCATCCACACGCCCGCGAGGACGATGAAGATCGACAGGAGCGCCCAGGCGGCAGGAGGCGCCCCCGCGCCGACGCCGATGAAGAGGGAGACGGCGGCCGCGAGCGACCAGACGAGCTTGAGGCGCAGCATCGCGCGGTAGACGTCGACGCCGGCGTCGCGCCCGAGGAAGGACTGGCCGCCGATGGCGAGGAGCGCCGCGCCGACGAGCCGCGCCGAGACGGGGTCGACGCACGTCCAGCCGAGCCCGCGCAGCACGAGCTCCGGGGCCGCGAGCAGCGGCAGCCCCGCGGCGACGTCGACGAGCGCGTCCGCCACGAACCAGGCGCGCAGCGTGCGGGAAACCTCCATGTCCTTCGTCTATCACCGACCCGCGCTTCTGTCGCGCGGGTCGCGGCAGTTGCCCCGTGCGCGGGCCGTGTATAGTTTCTCGCAATGGCATCTCCTCGTCGCCGTCGGATCGCCCAAGTGTTCCTCGCGCTCGCGCTCGGCGCGGCGTTCGTCGCGGCGCCCCCCGCCGAGGCCAAGCGCGCGCGCGCCAAGGCGCCTGCCGCGGGCACGGTCGACTGCAAGAAGGACACGGACTGCGTCGCGGTCGTCGACGACTGCTGTCCGTGCAGCGAGGGCGGCAAGCAGCGCGCGATCCCGAAGAAGGACCAGGCCGGCTACGAGAAGGATCGTCACAAGCGCTGCCAAGGCACCGCGTGCACCGAGGTGATGTCGCAGGATGCGACGTGCGAGCAGAAACCGTTCTGCGCCGCCGGCATCTGCGAGCTCAGCGAGCCCTCCGCCGCGCCCTGAGACGCTCGCGCTATTTCGCACCACCGCGTGTTGCGCTCACCGCGTCCACGAACGCCAAGGCGAGCGACAGCCCTTGCTCGAGCAGAGGCTCGGCCTCGATGAACCGGCGCGGGATCGACCCGGTCGCCTCGAGGCGCGGGTCCATCGTGAGGACGGCCTGGGTCGTGCCCGCGCCCGGGAACACCTGCCACCCGAACCAGGCCCCGCGCGCGGCGCCCTCGACGGCGACCCACCAAGGTGACCCGAGCGGGGTCGTGGCGCGCCAGGTGGCGTCGAAATCGACGAACGGGATGCCGTCCTCGACGATGACCGTCGCCGCCGATGTGCCGGCCACCGGCATGGGTTGCACGTGACGCCAACCGGGGAACGCGCGCCAGCTGCGGGGCGCCGCCAGCCGAGCCGCGAGGGCGGCCGGCGCCTCCCGCGACGCGACGCTCACGGCCACGCTCGCGAGGCGGCCCGAGGACGAGAGGTTCACGAGCGCGGCGGCGCCGCGCGCCGCGAGGGGCGCGAAGGCCGGCCGAGACAGCGTGGCTCCATCCGGCTGGCCCGGCGGGGGCGCGGCTGGCGGCGCGTTGGGACGAAAGGCCGCGGCGTCGTGGGGGTGCTCGGCGCGTGACGTCGTCGCGCGCAACGCCACCCACGCGGCCGCGCAGAGCGCGGCCGGCTCGCCCCAATCGCTGCGCGCCATGATCCGGCGCAGGAAGAAGCTCGAGCGCGCGACGTCGAGGCGCGCGTCGAGCGCGACGGTCGTGCGTCCGTCGGCGCGCGGCGCGACGTCGAAGACGAGGCGGCCGGGGCTGAAGTCGCCCTCGATGAGGGCCAGCTCGAACCCGCCGGCGCGGGGGCGAAGCTCCAGCGTGCCCGACAGGTTGAAGAGCGGAATCTCGAGCTCCCAGGCGACGACGCGCGCGTCGTCGCGTCGGCCGATCTCCTCCGAGCGCACGAGCGAGGGGAGCAGCGCCCGGTAGTGCCCCGGGTCGGCGAGGACGGCGAGGACGGCGGCCATGGACGCGCCCGTGACGGTCGCGGCGCGGACGTGCGGCGTGCGTGGCGGCGCGGGCAGCTCGAAGGCGACGACGTCGGCACCTCCGGCGGCATCGAGGGCCGCGACGAGCTCGGCGGCGGGCGCGGCGTCGGCGTGGCGCGCCGCGCCGAGGAGGGCGGCCGCGCCGGCGACGAAGGCCGCGCCAGCGACGAAGGCCCCGCGAACGACGAAGGCCGCGCCGACGACTGAGAAGGCGACGTCGCATCGCCGTCGCCGCCGTCTCATGCGGCGCTCAGCTCTTCTTCTTGATGAGGTGGCCCGGCGGAATCGTCTTGCTGGGCGGAACGGGGCCGGGCGTGCGGCCCGACGAGAGCTCGAGCACGTAGCGCTTGATCTCGTCGCGCGTCGTGGCCGACATCTGGTCGAAGCGCACGCCGACGTCGCCGTCGCCCGCCGGCCCGAGGTGCGCGACCGTGCCGGGCAGGTGCAGCCGCTGTCCATTCGGCAACGTGAGGATGATGTCGATGGACGTGCCGAGCGGCACCTTCGAGCCGATCGAGATGCGCATCCCGCCCATCGAGAGGTTCACCGTGTAGACGCTCTGGAGCGCGCTCCAGGTCGGCAGGCGCACCTCGATGAGCGACCGCGAAGGGAGGCGCTCGTAGCGCCGCCGCTCGGCGGATCCCGATTTGTCCTCGTCGTCCACTGCCATGAGGCTCTCGACAGCGTCATTATTGCACAGACCGTCGAGGAGCTTAGAATTCGTGCCGCTGGTCGGGTTTCGGCGCCTGTGCCGCCCTGTTTTTCCTCAACTGCACGCCCACTCCACGGAGATTGCCATATGAGAAGCCTCGTATTCCCCACGCTGGCCGCCGTGACGCTCCTCGGCGTCGGTACGCCCGCCCTCGCCGCCAAGCCCGTCAAGGTCACGCTCGACTTCATCACGGCGGACGGCGTCGGAAAGCCTGCCGGGACCGTTACGATCAAAGAGACCAAGGACGGCGTCACGCTCGCGACAGACCTCAAAGGGTTGCCCCCCGGCGAACACGGGTTCCACGTGCACGAGAAGGCGAGCTGCGATCCGGCCGACAAGGAGGGCAAGAAGACTGCGGGGCAGGCGGCGGGTGGTCACTTCGATCCCGCGGCCACGAAGGCCCACAAAGGCCCGGGCGGCGGCGGTCACAAGGGCGATCTGCCCAAGCTCGAGGCGACGGACAAGGGCGTCTCGAAGCAGAAGCTCGAGGTCAAGGGCCTCACGCTGGCCGACTTCACCGGCCACGCGCTCATGATCCACGCCGGGGGCGACAACTACGCCGACGCGCCCAAGCCCCTCGGCGGCGGGGGCGAGCGCATCGTCTGCGGCGTGGTGCCGTAGCGCGGAAGGGGCTTCGCCCCTCGGCCCCAGGCCCTGCCTCCACCGGGCTCGCTTCGCGCGGCCTCGGCCGCGGCCCTCCCCGAAGATCTAGATCGACGCCGGCGCGGCGGAGCCGCGCCTCTCGGTGCTTGGACGCGCTCGCTTCGCTCGCTCTGACACCTTGGTGAGCTGGTCGCGGAGTTTCTGGGCGACGACGGGCTTGGCGTCCACCCACTCTTCGCGTGCTTGGGCGAAGAGGATGGGCGCGCGCTCCTTCAAGCGGCCGCGCAGGGCGTTCAGCGTCGCCGGGAGGCCGCGGGCGGTTTCGAGCGCGCGGGCGCCGAGGGCCTTGGCGCGCAGGACGCGGATCTCCGACTCGGTCTTGCCGATGAAGGGCGCGACCTCGGCGAGGCGGTCGGCGGCGCTGCCGGCGGCCGCGTGGGGAGAGCGGCGCAGGCCGCTCGCGAGACCGGGGTGCTTCGCGAGGAAGCCCCGAACCTCGTCGGGGCTCGTGCCGAGCTTGGCGCAGAGCTCCGCGTACTCCTTCTGGGCCGCGAGGCGCGCCTTGAAGAGGAACATCTGGACGCGGCTCTGCACGTTGACCTTGCCGTCACCCGAGGTCTCGATCGCGCAGAAGATGCTCTGCGGGTACTTGCTCGTGATGAGGCTCTGCACACCGTCGCTGACGCCGGATGACGGCATGCACCCGAACGGCTTCACCGACAGCGTCATGTGCGCCTTGTTGTGGAGCACGTTGAGGATGAACTTGCCCACCTCCATGTGCCCCTCGCCGCCGCGCACGTTGTTGTCGTAGTACGCGTGCGCCGTCTTGGCGATGACGTCCATGTCGGGCAAGTGGTAGCCGCGGTAGCCGATGGCGGCGCCGAAGGTGTGGAACGCCGCGCGGATCGCTGTGTCGGCTACGAAGAGGCCGATCAGCTTCTTGCCGATGTTGACGTTCTTGAGGCCCTTGCGCGCCTCGTCGATGCCGCGCAGCTCCGCGCGCAGCTTGGTGTCGTAGCGGCCCTCCCACAGCATGAAGAGGAGCCAGTTCGTCACGAACTGGATGTCGCACTCGGCGCCCTCGCCCTCGAGGAAGCGCTGCAGCTGGTAGTTGCCGTCGCCCTCGGTCGTCATGGCCCAGAACTCGCCGATGATCGACACGCGCGGCGCGGGGCGCGTCCAATCGAGCTGGACCTTCGCGAACTCGCGCCGGCCGCGCAGCAGCGCCGCGAGCACCGAGCCGCCCTCGACGAGCGCGTCGTTCACCCAAAGCTTGGTCTTTTCGATGGCGCGGTCGGTGGCGCCGGCCTCGACCTCGAAAGGGCGCAAGCGGTAGCCCATGCCGTTGATGACGTCGCCCGAGATGATGGCCTTGAGCAGCCCGAGGAAGAAGGCCGGGTTCATGGCGAGCCCCGCCTCCTCGCCCGTCGCCTGCTGCAGGCCGCCCTTCTGCTGGAAGAGCATGACGCGGAAGCCGTCGAAGCCGCCATCTCGAAGGGCCTTCCGGTACTCTGTCGCGTACATGCCGAAGCGGCAGGGGCCGCAGGCTCCCGCCGTGAGGAAGACGTATTTGTCGACGACCTCGGCGGCCGGAATGCCGTCGCGGGCGGCGCGCTCGGTGAGGAACTTCACGAGGTTCCCGACGGTGAAGTACGTCGGGTTGCACTGGCCGCGGTTGCCGAACTCCTTGCCGTAGCGGAGCGCGTCGTTGGTCGGCGTCTCGATGACCTCGACGTTGTAGCCGAGGCCCGTGAGCGCCGCCTTCACGAGGTAGTCGTGCGCCGCCGTGAGCCCGGAGACGAGCAGCGTCGTGCCGGCGCGCTGGCTCTTCGTGAACTGCGGGTTCACCATCTCATCGACCCAGTGCTTGGCGTCGACGTGCGGCAGGCCGACGGTGGCCGCCTCCTCGTCGAGCGCGCGCAGCTCGGCGTCGATGTCGACGTCCTCGCCGAGAATGGGGAGCTTGAAGGGCTGGGTGGTCGTCGCTGTCGCCATTGTCTGCTCCTCAGTTCGCGGCGGGAGCCGCATTCATGGTCTGTTCGCCGAGCGCATCGATGCGGCCATCGACGCGCTTGATGCCAAGCTTCACGATTCCCGTGCGACGTAGGTCGTCGCGGTTGACGGCCGCGCGCTCGGCGTCGGAGGGCCCCTTGTGGGCTTCCTCGTAGGCCTTGACCTTCGCCGTGATGTCCGCGATCTGCTGCGCGAGCGCGCCGTCGTGGTGCGAGCGCGCCGCGAGCTGCTCCGCCTTGAGCGTGAGCAGCGCGAGCCGCTTCTGATCAATCTGGTGCAGGAGCTCGCTCTTGCCCTTCGAGACGTCCTCGAGGCGCTCCTTGTGGAGGCCCAGGCTGTGCGCGTAGGTCTTGACGCGGATCTTGATCGAGCCGCCCGGCTTGTTGGCGTCTATGTCGTGCAGCGCCGAGTAGGGCGTCTGCGCCGCCGAGATGATGCTGTCGATGATGCCGTAGGTGGGCGCGTCGTGGCCGCACTTGAATGACGACAGATCGAGGACGACGACGTTCGGGTGGTGGGCGGCGAACTTCGCGGCCCACACCTTCTGCGCCGAGTTCGACGAATAGTTCTCTGGCCAGACATCTCCGATTTCAAGGGGCGTCGTGATGCGGCCGGACTCGAGGTCCTCCTTGAAGTAGCGCGAGAGCCACTGCTCGTCCTTCGGGATCGAGCGGATCGAGAGCACGGGGTACCCGAGCACCTGGAACTCCTCGGGGATGGAGTGGTTGAGGCCCGGGTCGAGGTGGTAGGGGCGGCCGAGCATGAGGATCGCGATGCGGTCCTCCTTCTCGACGGCCTCGAGGACGGCGCGGCCCTTGGCCTGGATGTCGACGTCGAGCTTCTCCATGGCTTTCCACGCCTCGTCGCACGCGAAGTCCGACTCGTCCTCGGTCATGTCGAGATGGGCCTGCAATGATTGGAAGAGTTGCTTCCGGAGTAAATGCGGCTCGATCATCGAGCAGGCCGGATCGAGGTACGTGATCCCGCGCTGCTCGAAGAAGTTCACTTCCTTCGTGAAGGCGGCCTTGAGGACGTTGGGCGCGCCCGCGACGATCGGGCACGACGAGTAGTCCATCGCCTTCTTCACGAACGACGGCACGTGCGTCAGCGTCGGGAAGAAGATGTACTTGAGCGGGCGCTCTTCGCTGTGGTGGTGGAAGAGCAGGTTGTGGATGTGCGCCTGGCCGACCTTCGAGGGGTAGCAGGGATCGATCGAGCCATACTTGCCGCCCTCGGTCCAGATCTCCTCCGTCGTGTCGTCGGAGAACACCACGTGGTGCTTCTGGATACCGAGCGTCTCGAAGTACGTGCGCCAGAACGGCGCCGTCGACCAGATATTCAGGACCTTGGGGATGCCGATGCGCATCCGCTTGCGGCGCTCGGCGGCCTCGGGCGACGAGCGCTGGAACGTCCGCTCCACCTGAGCGCGCTTGACGCCCATGAGCGTGCGCGTGACCTCGACGTCCATCTTCTTGGCGCCGTCGGCGGGCACGGGCGCCTGGTCGTAGAAGTGCCGGAAGAGCATCTTCGCCTCGCTGTCGACGAGGTTCGGAAACTTCTTCATCAGCTTCTTGCGCTCGGCGCTGAGGGCGAGCATCGCGTCCTCGGACTCGACGGTGCCCTTTTCACACGAAAAGCCGCTGATGTAGCGCGCCGTATCGCCGGCGGGCGTCACGGTGTCGATGAACGTTCGCGCGCAAAGGTTCGGGCAAAAGTGGCAGCGCGTCTCCTCGTCGTTCTTCGACGTGTAGCTGATGCCGATCGCCGAATCGAGACCGACGAACGTCGAGTACCCGCGGCGCTTGACGACCCGGAGCGTCTCGAACGCCGCGCCGATCGCGCCGGCCTCGCCGCAGTGCGGGTGGACGTAGACCTCGGCGCCCGGCACGCGCTCCTTGATGTAGTCGACCTGCGCCTTGACGGCCGCGAGGTTGTACTGCGTGCCGCCCTGCAGGACGTACTTCGTGCCGAGGGCCGCCATGCGCGGGATCTGTACGACGTACTGCCAGACGTTCTTCGGGAGCACCTGCGCGAGCCCCGCGAGGAGCTCCTCGCGCGAGTAGCCTTCCTTCTGGAAGTTCACGCGGTCGCTGTCGAGGAAGACGGCGCAGCCGTAGCTGAACTTGGGCGAGAGCTCGGCGCCGAACGCGACGTCGGCGTAGTCCGTGATCTTGACGCCGAACTGGTCGGCCATCGCCTGCAGCAGCATGCCGTTGCCGGCCGAGCACTGGTTCGAGAGGCGGAAGTTCTTGATGTCGCCGTTCTGCATGAACAGGACCTTGATGTCCTGCCCGCCGATGTCGCAAACGACGTCGATGTCGCCGAAGTACGTCGTCGCCGACATCATGTGCGCGACGGTCTCGACGATGTTGACGTCGGACTTCACGGTCTTCTCGAGGACGTCGGCGGCGTAGCCGGTCGCGCCGAAGCCCAGCACCTCGAGCTCGCAGCCCTGGTCGGTGACCCAGTCCCGCAGGCGCGCGAGGATCTCCTTGGCGTCCGCGATGGGGTTGCCCTTCGAGAGCTGGTACTCCTTCTTGAGGATGTTCTTCTGCTCGTCGACGAGCACGGCCTTCGACGACGTCGAGCCCCCGTCCATGCCGATGACGGCGCGCACCTTCGTGCCGGGCGTCAACGTCGCGGGAATGAACTTGGGGATGCGGTACTGCTCGCGGAACGACTCGAGCTCGTCGCTCGTGCGCGCGAGCGCGGGGCCCGCCGTGTCACCGAGCTTGGACTTGCGTCCACCCGAGATGAAGGCGTTCAGAGCGTCGAGGCCGCGGTAGACGCCCACCGAGGCCTCCTCGTAGAGGCCGTAGATGACGGCGCCGAACGCGGCGTAGTACTGCGCGTTTTCGGGCACGAGGATGAGCTCCTCGATGGGGACGTCCTTCGGATAGTCGTACCCGCGGTCGGCCCAGGTCTGCGGGATGCGCTTGCGCCAGCACTCCTGCAGGAACGGGAGGTACGTGTTCGGCCCGCCGAGCAGCAGCACCTTGTGGCGCAGCGTGTTCCCGCGCGTGAGCACCGAGAGGTTCTGCATGACGATCGCGTCGGCGAGCGAGCACATGATCTCGGGCGACGGGATCGACGCCTTCACGAGGTTGACGATGTCCGTCTCCGCGAAGACGCCGCACTTCGCGGCGACGTGGTGGAGCTTCGAGTCGTCGAAGTGCAGCTTCGCCGACTCTTCGTTCGGCATGCCGACCTTCATGAAGCACTTGTCGATCGTCGCGCCCGTGCCGGAGGCGCACTTGTCGTTCATCGAGGCAATGGCGGTCTTTCCCGTGGGCTTGCCGGCGTCGTCCTTGGCTTCCTTGAAGATGATGATCTTCGCGTCCTGCCCGCCGAGCTCGACGACCGACCCGACGTCGGGGTGCAGCTTCTCGACGGCGAGCGTGACGGCGTTGACCTCCTGCACGAACTTCGAGCCGATCGGCGTCGCGAGCGGCCCCGCGCCCGAGCCCGTGATGAAGGTGCGGATCATCCCCTTGCCTCGCGGGACGTTGGGGAACGCCGCCTCGATGCGCTCGAGCTGGCCGAGCACGAACTCGGCCTGCTTCGTCTGGTGGCGCTGGTAGTCGCTCCAGAGAATTTCCTTCGTCACGGGGTCGACCACGACCGCCTTGACCGTGGTGGACCCGACGTCGATACCGATCGCGACCGCTTCCGAGCGGGAATTTACAGGCGATGGCTCTGCACTCACGCGGGGCTCCTTCTGAGCGAGATCAAACTAGACTGACACTTCAGTCTGGAAGTCGCAGAGTGTAGAGACGCTCCGGCCCCGGATCAAGTGACGAATGTCGCAGAGCGCATTATCAACAGAAACCTGACAATTCCGAAACGTTAGCCCCGTAACGCGAGGGGAGATGAGGCAGACGAAAAAGACCGACTTTCAGTCTGGCCGACCGGTGGCTCCCGCCTGCCCGTGAGCTGAGCCTTTGCCCCGACCGGCGCGCTCAGGCGAGACAGCCCTTCAAGGTGTGCGTGATGAGCTCGCGCCCCATCCCCGTGATGTCGATTTTCTTCGGGTCGTGCTCGACGAAGGCCCACTGCACGACCTCCTTGACGCTGCCGAGGATGCAGCGCGAGACCACCTGCGCGTCGCAGGGGCGCAGGAGGCCGAGCGCGTGCCCCGTGTGGAGCGCCCTCACGAGCATGGCCTCGAACACGCCGTAGAAATCGGCGAGCTTGCGATCGAAGTCCTTGTCGATCCCCACGGCTTCGCGCAGGAGGATGCGGGCCATCTCGCGGTTGTCGAGCAGCGTCTTCAACACGCGGTCGACCATCTCGTTCATCTGCTGGACGGGCGGGGACGCCCCCGGGGAAACGTCGATGCGGCGAACCTGCGCCTTGAGCGTCGCGACGAGCTGGTCGAGCAGCTCGTCGAAGATGGAGCGCTTCGATTCGAAGTAGAGATAGAAGGTCCCGCGCGCGATGTCGGCGCCCTCGATGAGGTCGTTGATGCTCGTCGCGTGGTAGCCCTTCTGCGAGAAGATCCGGCGGGCCACCGCCAGGACGGCGGTGCGGCGCGATTCGCGCAGCCGCTGCGCGCGCGAGACACGTCCATCGACCTTCAGGGGCACGTCAGACTCCGTCACGGGGGCACGAAATTTTAGCATGTACGGGCACTTCCCGTGGTACGTCGACGTCCGAGGCCCGGCAATGCTCAAGACGGCGCTGACGCGCGTGCGCGTGTTCGTCAAGCTCGGGCGGCCGATCTTTCTCGGCGGCGGCTTCGTCATGTACGCGCTCGGCGCCGCGCTCGCGGCGTACGCCGGCGTCGTCGTCGATTGGCCGCGCTACGCATGGGGCCAGCTCGTCGTGACGGCGATCCAGCTCGCGACGCACCACTCGAACGACTACTTCGACGTCGCGGCCGACAAGGCGAACGCGACGCCGACGCGCTGGTCCGGCGGCAGCCGCGTGCTCGTCGACGGCGGGCTCCCGCGCTGGGTCGCGCTCGCCACGGCGCTCGCGCTCACGGCCGTCGCGCTCGGCGCGGCCGCCCGCTTCGCGACGGGGCCGTTTCCGCGGTCGGTCGCGCCCGCCGTGTTGCTCATGATCGCGCTGTCGTGGGCGTACAGCGCGCCGCCGCTGCGCCTGTGCGCCCATGGACTCGGCGAGCTCACGACCGCCGTCATGGTGACGTTCCTCGTGCCGTGGCTCGCATTCGTCCTGCAGATGGGCACGACGTGGCGGCTCTTGCCGCTCGCCGTGCTGCCGCTCTGCGCCTTCCAGTTCGTCATGCTGCTGGCCATCGAGTTCCCCGACGCCGCGGGCGACGCCGCCACCGGCAAGCGCACCCTCGTCGTGCTCCTCGGCGGCGCCTGGGCCGCGCGCCTCTACGTCGCGGTCGTCTCGGCGGCCTATCTGACGCTGCCGCTGTGGGTCTCGCTCGGCCTGCCGCCTCGCCTCGCCATCGCCGCGTCCACGACGTCGCCGCTCGCCGCCTGGCAGGTCATCCGCGTGGCCGGCGGCGCCTGGCGCGAGCGCGACCGCTGGGAGAGCCTCGCCTTCTGGTCCGTCGCCCTCTTGATCGCGACAGCGGCCGTCGAGCTCACCGCGGCCCTCACGGCCGAGCTGCGCTGACGGCCGGGGCTGTCCAGGCGGTCTCTTTATTTGTGCCCAGTCTTCTTGCGTCGCGTCTTGCCCTAGAAACGTCAATGATTGCAGCCTCCTTTGCGTTCAAGATCACGTTTTGTGATCTTGGAGTCGCAACGTTTCGTCAGCGTCAGCTGGACCTCGAAGTCCGATAGAAATCTCTCCAGACAATCCGACCGGACGTCCTAACGCTTGACATAGTGAACTAGTTATATATATCACTAAGCTGTGTTCCTGCCGATCGACGCCAGTTCCGGCCTGCCGGTCTACCGGCAGATCATGGAGCAGGTGCGCCGCATGATCGTCGCGGGACGGCTGCCCGCCGGCGAAAAGCTGCCTTCAGTGCGCGACCTCGCCGTGACCCTCGGAATCAACCCGCTCACGGTCGGCAAGGCTTACAGCGAGCTCGAGCGCGGCGGCATCATCGAAATGCGGCGCGGGCTCGGGATGTTCGTGCGGGAGAGCGCGGTCGATGTCGCGGGAGGCCGCGGAGGGACGCCGTCCGGCGTCGCGGCGGCGGCACGGCGGCTCGTGCTCGAGGCAGCGCAGGCGGGCATGACGATGACGCAGACGGTGCGCAGCGTCGAAAGCGAATGGCGCGAGGTGGGCCCCCGGCCGGCCTCGCTCGAAAGGAAGCAACGATGAGTGAGGCGTGCGTTCTGTTCTCCGGGGTGCAGAAGAAGTTCGGCGAGACGCCGGCATTGCGTGGCTTCGACCTCGAGGTGCCGAAGGGCTCGATCGTCGGGCTGCTCGGCCGCAACGCCGCCGGCAAGTCCACGGCGCTGCGCTGCATGGCCGGCCTCGAGCGCCCCGACGCGGGGACGATCCGCGTGCTCGGCCGCGACCCGAATAGCTTCGACGTCCCTCTGCGCCAGCGCGTGGTCTACCTCGCTGAAACGGGCGTGCCCTTTTCGGGCGCGCGGGTGCGCGCGCTCATCGAGCTGTGCGCGCCCCTCTATCCCCACTGGGATTTCGCGCTCCAGGACCGCATGCTCGCGCAGTTTGGCATCGCGCCCGACCGCAAGCTCAAAGAGCTCTCGCTCGGACAGCAGCGCGCCGTGGGCCTCATGCTCGCCGTGTGCCCACAGCCTGAGCTTCTCATCCTCGACGAGCCAGCGGCGAACCTCGACGCGGTCGTGCGGCGCGAGCTGCTCGAGACGGTGCTGCGGCTCATCGGCGACGGCGAGCGCACCGTGATCGTCTCGAGCCACATGCTCGGAGACGTCGAGCGCGTCGCCGATCATGTCGCGATCATGCACGCGGGTCGGCGTCTCCTGCAGGCGCCGCTCGACGAGCTCAAGGAGCGCTCGCGGCGCCTCCGCTTCTCGTTCGCGGCGGCGCCTCCCGAGACGCTCGTCCTGCCCGGCCTCGTGTCGCTGCGCCGCGGAGCGCGCGAGCTCCTCGCGACCGTCGTGGACTACGACGAGTCCGCGGCGGCCAGCGTCGCTGCCGCGCACGGCGCGCACGTCGAAGCCGCACCCCTGGGCCTCGAGGAGCTCTTCATCGATCTCGTGGGCGAGCACGGCCTTGCGACGCGGAGGGCGGCGTAGGCGGCGATGGGTACGCAGACGATGGACACAAAGACGATGCGCGGGCGCGGCGCGCCCGCGGAGTGGGCGCGCTGTCTGAGCCTCTTGGGGAGCGGGCGTTCCGCCATTTGGCTCTTCATAGGGCTCAGTTTCACGTCGATCGACCTTTGGGGCCTCTACGCGTTCTTCATGGTGCTGATGTGCGGGGTCGCAGCGGAGGGCCGTCAGCGCACCATCGTCGACCGACTTTCTTACCTCGAAGCTCTACCGATTCGAGCTTCGAGCCGGACCCTCGTCGAGATTCCCGAGATCGCGATGTCGGGCCTCTTCATCGCGGGCGCGGCCCGTTGGCACCACTTCGCCCCGTGGAGCGCGCTCACGCTGTGGGGGTGCTGCGCGTGGGCCATCGCGACGAGCCACTTCTTCCCGATCCGGCGCTGGTCGCGCGTCCCCGTGTGGATCCTCATCATCTGCGCGGCTCCGTTCGTCTGCATGATCGCCTTCGGTCCCGACGGCGGCGATCCCAGCTGGAAGCGCGCCGCGATCGCATCGGTCGTCATGGCCGGGCTCGGCCTCGCGCTGTCTCCCCGTTCGATCCGGCGCCCGCTCGCACGCCCGACGACTCAGATCGTCGCCGGGGCGGCGTGGCCACCGGCGCGATCGGCTGCACCCTCGTTTCGACCGGCGAACTCGGATGTCGGCTTCGGCCAGCTCTTTGGCTTCGGCGTGCCCCACCACAACCAGTGGGTTCTTTGGTTGATCGCGATTGGCAGCCTGACTCTCGCGCCCGTGATCCTCAGTAGCGGGGTGGCGACGATGCCCAACGTGAGCTGGATGATGATGCCGTACGCCATGATTCCATTCGTCGCCGCGGCCACCTCGCCCCGCACGATCGATTTCCTCGGCTCTCGGCCGCTCCGACTGCGCCGCATCGTCGCAACCACGGTGCTGCCCTGGTTCCTTTGCGCGCTCCTCGCTCCCCTCGTGGCCGTCCTGCGGGAGCTCGCGGCGCCCTCACGCTCCCATGAGATCTCGGCGCGCATGGCTCTGCTGGCCCTGACCTTCTTGTTCCTGGGCGGCATCGAGCCCCCGCGCGGCGGCAGCCTTACGAGAAGGGCCATGGCCTGGGTGGGCCCCTTGAGCCCGCTCGCGCTCATGCTCGGCATGATATTGACGACACCGCCGTTCGGCATCCTCCCGAACCCACCCTTTTGGTCCGTCGCGGCCCTCGCGGTCGTGAGCGCCGTCTCGTGGTATCTCCGCCTGCCTTGGCGCCGACTGTCGATCACGTCTTAGTTGAAGCGATCCCGCGAGCAGGCGAATCCGTGAGCCCATGACTGAGTGTGGCCCACGACGCCACGAGCTTACTTGCGGCCGTACTCGCCGGTGCGCACGGCCGTGAGGCGGCCCTGGACGAAGGTGAGGTAGCGCTGCAGGCGATCGCGGCCGAAGTCGTACTTCCATTCGGAGTACTCGATGGGGACGGAGCGCTCGATCTTGCGGCCGCCCTCCCAGACGGACTCGGTGCGCACCTCGGTCCAGGTGCGCACGGCGTCGGGATCGCCGCACTTGCCGGCGACGTCGTCCTCGGTCTCGCCGTTGCGGACCAGGCGGCTGCCGCAGCGAAAGCCCCCTTCGGCGCGCGCGACAGGGACGGCGCCGATGATCACCGCGAAGAGGGCCCCCGCGAGGAGGACCCTCGACGCGAGCGGCCCTTGGGTGAGGCGGCTGAGAAGGCCGAGACGCAGGGGATGCATGACGGTCAGACGGGCGTCCGGGGCACTTTGTTCACGTCTTCCAGGAAACGGCGGATGGCCTCGACGGCCGAGATCTCGACGTCCTTTTGGAGCGCCGGCGTGTGCTTGACGCTCGGCAGCTCGAGGGAGTGGTTGGCGTCCTGCACCGTGTAGAGCCAGTTCGACGCGGTCATGCGCGCGCGCACGTCCTCGAGCCGCGGGATGGGGCAGAGCGAGTCGTGCGTGCCCTGCAGGAACAAGATTGGCGTTCGGAGCGCGACGAGGACCTCGTCGCGCAAAGCGTGGCTCGATCCCGAGACGAGCGGGTAGCCGATGCAGATGAGTCCGGCCACCGGCTCCTCGAGGGAGAGGTGGCAGCCCACGCGCGAGCCCATGGATTTGCCCGCGAGGAAGACGGGCGCGTCCCCGGCCTCGGCGCGCACCTTAGCGAGGGCCTCGCGGTGCGCGGCGACGAGCGCCGGCATGCGGTCGGGCATCTTGCGGCGCGCCAGCATGTACGGGTAGTCGAACGACGTCACCTCGCCGAGCGTGCGCAGGTAGTCGCGCCAACGACGCATCCAGGGTGACGAGGAGGGGGCCCCAGCGCCGGGGGCGAAGAGGAACCAGGGCCGGGCCATGGGCGGCACTATATCCCGGCCGCGACTCCCAGCAGACGGCGCATGAGGCGGGGCCACGCGCGCATGAGGCGGAGCGTGCCGCGCGCGAGCGTCGGGCGTTGCACGAGGGCGAGCAGGCCGTCCGTGAGGAGGGCGGGCGCGCGCAGGAGCCGCCGGCGCTCGCCGTCGAAGCGGCGCAGCCAGATGTCGCCGTCGGCGAGAGCGCGCGGCACGAGCGCCGCGAGACGCTCGGCCGTGACGAGCGCGTGCGCGAGGCCGCCCGCCGTCAGCGGATCGGTGGCGCGCGCGGCGTCGCCGAGCAGCACGGCGCCCGGCGCGAACCCGGCGCGCGCGCGGCCCGCGACGGTCGCGCGCCCCGCCACGTCGGTCAGCGGCTCGGCGCCGTCGAGCAGCGCGGCGAGGCGCGGCGTCTCGGCGATCCAGCGGGCGAGCGCGGCGCGCGGCTGGCCGCCGAGCTCCGGTCCGCGGCAGAGCGCGGCCACGAGCAGCTCACCGTCGGGCAGCGGGGCCGCGTAGAGCTCGTGCCCGGCGGCCACGAAGATCTCGAGGTGCTCGGGCGGCGTCTGGCCGGTCGCGAGGCGGAAGTGCGCGCGCATGCCCATGCGCGTCGCGCGGCCGGCGCGCC
>DASXOE010000044.1:0-15634 GCA_036494575.1 Polyangia bacterium
CCGGTCCCCAGGTGACGTCGAGATAATTGATGGGTGAGCCAGTGACCTTGAGATCCGTTACGGCTTGCGACTTGGCGTTGTTCCAGGCTGACGCTTCGGAAAATGTCGCGCCGTAGCGCACGCCGTCCCGGATGGCGGCGACGAGCGCGTAGCGCTGGTAGAAGTACCAGCCGTAGTCGATGATCCCGAAGAGGATCGCCAGGAACAGCGGCAGGATGAGCGCGAACTCGATGGCCGCGCCACCGCGGCTGGCGGAGCGGCGACCCGTGCTAGCCCGAGCGGGCGCGACAATACGCACACGTCTATTGTCGCACGGGACGGAGCGCCGAGAGAAGTCCCCACGTCACACCCGCGCGCGGCGTCACGGACCCGGATACAATGGCGGCGCCCATGGCCTCGAACCGCCGATTTCTTGCCAGCTGGGCCGCGGCGCTGGCGATGACGGTACGCGTCGGCGTCGCCTCGGCCCAGGCGCCCGCGCCCGCGGCGCCGCCGGCCGCCGCGCCGGCCCCCGCGCCCGTCGAGAGCCTGCCCGCGCCTCCCGGCCCAGGCGATCCCCTCGCCGGCTTCGCGGGGGAGCGGGCGTTCCTGCGCTCGCCTGGCAACGAGCTCGTGCTCTTCCCGAGCCTCCTCCTGCAAGTCATGGGCGCGTTTTTTCCGCCGCAGGACAACCTCAAGAGCGGCTTCTCGATCCGGCGCGCGCGCCTCGAGCTCGCCGGCTGGATGGGGCCGATGTTCTACTTCGATCTCGCGGGCGATTTCGCGCCGCCGCCCGCGGCGGGGCCGGCCTCCGTGACCGGCGGCCCGCCGACCGACGCCTATGTCGCCTTCGCGCCCGCGGACGATCTGTTCATCGTCCAGGCTGGACAGTTCGACGCGCCCTTCTCGTTCGAGAACCGCACCCTCGACGCCTACACGCCGTTCATCGAACGGTCGCTGGCCGTGCGCGCGCTCGGCGCGCCCAAGAACAAGGACCTCGGCCTCATGGTCCACGGCACCGACGCCGCGCGCACCGTCTACTACTCGGGCGGCGTGTTCAACGGCGACGGGCCGGGCCTGCCCAACGCCGACAACAAGGTCGACGTCGTCGGGCGCGCCTTCGTGGCGCCGCTCGCGCGCGGGTCGATGGCGGGCCTGCGCGAGGTCTCGCTGGGCGCGTCGGTCTGGTACGGCCAGCACGTGGGCGGGCTCCCGTTCGCGCCCGAGACGACGCCGGGAGGGTTCGTGTTCTTCAATCCGACGTGGACGACGGGGCGCGGCGACATGCTGGAGGCGCTGGCGCTGCACGAGGGCGGGTCCACGCTCACGCTCGGCGGCGAGCTCAACATCCCCGTCAACCACGTCTTCGGCGCGCGCGTCGAGGGCATCTTCAAGAAGCAGGATCTCGCCGAGGACAGCGTGGCGGCCGACGGTTCGACGGTGTCGACGCTCGGCCGCGCCAAGCTCCAGGGCCTCGGCGGGTACGCCGAGGTCTGGGCCTGGGCCGTCGGTGACGACCGCCAGCTGCCGCGCCCGGGCCTCGAGCTGCCGCTGCGTCTCGGGCGCGTCGTCGAGCCGCCGCCCCAGCACGGCCTCATGATCGCGGCGCGCGGCGAGCTCCTCAAGGAGGACCTCACGAGCACGCAGGCGATCCTCGGCGATCCCAACCTCGCGACGACCCGCATCACGGCCGCGTCGCTCGCGGTGAACTACTGGTACGGGCGGCGCGTGCGCGCGTCGCTCGACTACGTGCTGACCTTCGTTGGCGGAACCACCGAGAACGTCAAGGCGATCGGCGCGACGACCGGCAAGTCGGAGCAGGAGCTCCTCCTGCTGCTCGCGATGGGCCTTTGATCGCGGCCCGAGGTCGGTTATACACGCCGCCCATGAGGCTGCTGCCGTACGACGGGTCCTTCTTCGCGCTCTTCGAGGCCCAGGGGAGAAAGACCGTCGAAGGCTGCAATGCCTTCCAGCAGATGATCGACGAGCCGACGGGCCTCGAGGGCAAGGCCGAGCGGGTCAAGCGCATCGAGCACGAGTGCGACGACATCACGCACGCCGTCGTCGAGAGCCTTCACAAGACGTTCATCACGCCCTTCGATAGGAACGACATCTACCGGCTCATCACGAAGATGGACGACATCATGGACATGGTCGAGGCGGCGGCCGACCGGCTCGCCCTCTACGACATCCCCAAGATGACCACCGAGGCGGGGGAGCTCGCCCGGTGCCTCGTGAGCAGCGCCGAGCACGTCCTCGGCGCCGTCTCGGGCATCAAGGACCTCAAGAAGCCAAGCGGGATCCTCGAGCACTGCGTGGAGATCAACCGCCTCGAGAACGTCGCCGATGGCATCCTGCGCGGCGCGCTCGCCAAGCTGTTCCGCGAGGAGAAGGATCCCATCTCGATCATCAAGTGGAAAGAGATCTACGAGACGCTCGAGGCGGCGACCGACCGCTGCGAGGACGTCGCGAACATCATCGAGGGCGTCGTCCTCGAGAACAGCTGACCCCGGCGCATGGGCATTGTCATCGCGATCGTCGTGGTCGCGTTGGTGTTCGACTACATCAACGGGTTCCACGACGCGGCCAACTCGATAGCGACGATCGTCTCGACGCGCGTCCTGACGCCGCGGCGGGCCGTCGCCTGGGCCGCGTTCTTCAACTTCATCGCCTTCGTGATCTTCCCGCTGAACGTCGCGCACACGGTGGGCAAGGGCATCATCGACCCCAAGATCGTCGACGACGCCGTGCTCCTCGGCGCGCTGGGCGGCGCCATCGTGTGGAACCTCATCACGTGGTGGTACGGCCTGCCGTCCAGCTCGTCGCACGCCCTCGTCGGCGGGCTCATCGGGGCGGGCATCTCCAAGGGCGGCCTGTCGGTCGTGCAGACCTCGGGCGTCACGAAGATCGCGATCTTCATCATCGTCTCGCCCGTGCTGGGCATGCTGCTCGGCGGCTCGATGATGGTGCTCGTAGCCTGGGCCTTCCGGCGTTCGACGCCGGGGCGCATAGACCGCTGGTTCCGGCGGCTGCAGCTGGTATCGGCGGCCATGTTCAGCCTGGGCCACGGGGCGAACGACGCGCAGAAGACGATGGGCATCATCCTCGCGCTGCTCATCGCGAAGGGCTACGTGAGCGCCAAGTCCGAGGTGCCGCTGTGGGTGGTCCTCGCGAGCCAGGCCGCCATGGGACTCGGGACGTTCACGGGCGGATGGCGGATCGTCCGGACGATGGGCATGCGCCTCACGAAGCTCAAGCCGTTCGGCGGTTTCTGCGCCGAGACCGGCGCCGCCGGCATGCTGTTCCTCGCGAGCGCTCTCGGCATCCCTGTCTCCACGACGCACACGATCACGGGCGGCATCGTCGGTGTCGGTGTCGTCAACGACCCGGGCGGCGTGCGTTGGGCCGTCGCCCTGCGCATCGTGTGGGCGTGGCTGTTCACGATCCAATCCGCCGCCATCATCGCGGCCGCGATTTACTTCGTCGCGAAGGCCGCGGGCCTTTGACGGCGGCTCTAAAGGGCTTTGACGGCCGCTCTAAGGACGCGGCCTGCGCGAGAGCTTGTCGGCGGCCAGCCCATCGGTCTCGAGCAAGCCGCCGGCGCGTCGCCAACCCGCGGACGCGAGCCACGTCCGTGGAGTGGCGACCGGACGATCATTTGCAGGGCGTGGCGCCGCACCTCGCCACCCGTCGAACCAGGGTCCCGAGCTGCGCGGATCGAAGCAGCCCGTTGCTCCCAGGTGCTTCCTGAAGTTCAGCAGCACGTAGGCGATTCCTCGCCGGGTCTCGGTCGGAGTGCGGAGCGCGTGAGCGTGATATCGGCCGCTCCAGACCCGCCCTCGGCGACCGCTCACGCGATTGATGGCCTTCGCGGATCGCGCCGCCAAACCTTGGATTCCGCTCGTGAAGCTGCGCGCGTCGTCAGCCTCGACGATGAGGTGGACATGATCCCGCTGAACCGAGAAATGAACGATGCGAAACCAAAGGAGCATCGAGGCCGCCAGCGCACGCCTTAGCGCCACGAAGACTCGCTCAGAGCGAAGCGACGGGACCGTGCTGCAAGCCCGAAGGGTGACGTGGACCGGACATCGGGCACTGTGGGACGCTCTCGGGCGATGAGGAGGACTCGGCCGTTCCGACGCTCGCTTCCGGCCCGAGCCCGGCCTCGCGCCGCCCCAACCGCGCGACGCGGGAAGCTCGAGCTGTGTGGACCCGCGGCGCCGCATCTTGATTGACCAGAGATCTTTTCGGTCGCGGCTCCGTGCCGTTGCGCGCAGCCAGGCGTGAGGAGCGCGAAGACGCGTTTCACCGAACAGTGCGCAATCAAGTTTGTGGCCAGAGGCGGGACAGACGCACACATTCAATTCCTCCGGGGGCGCCTCTTGATTGGGCCATGTTTGGTCCTGCGGTGCCGCCGCTCGGAGTGATTGGGCCGTGTTCGGTCCTGCCAGTGCCGCCGCTCGGAGTGATTGGGTCGTGTTCGGTCCTGCCGGCGCCGCCGCTCGGAGCGATTGAGATGCGTTTGGTCCCTGCCGGCGCTGCCGCTCGGAGTGATGGGCCATGTTTGTCCCGTCGGCGCCGCCGTTCGGAGCGATTGGACCGTGCTTGGTCGCCAGCGCCACCGCTCGGAGCGATTGGGCCGTGTTTGGTCTGCCGGCGCCGCCCTTCGGCGAGCCAGGCGCCTACTTGACGACTTGCAGCCGCCCGCGCGCGTCGGCGGCGTCCTCGCGCTCGCGGACGGCGTCGACGGTGAGGCGGAGCTTGTGGGTCGTCAGCTCCTCGAGGAGGTCGCCCTTGCGGCGCGCGGCCCACAGCTCGAGCTCGGGGTCGCCGTCGACGTCGAGGCGCATCTCGATGGTCTTTTCGGTGACGACGCAGCGGACGGAGCGCACGAGGCGCGCCTGCGTGCGGTCGAGCGCGTCGGCGACGCGCAGGATGGCCGCGAGGTGGCGCACGCGGCGGCGGTCGCTCTTCGAGAGCGCCGCGAAGGCGTCGTGGCTCTTCGTGGGCTCGGCCTTGCGGTGATAGCGCGCGACGAGCGCGAGGACGTTGACCTCCTCGCGCGAGAAGCCGGACATCTCGTGGCTCTGGATGAGGTACTCGGTGTGGCGGTGGTGGCGGTGGGCCGCGACGTGGAAGCCGATGTCGTGCAAGAGCGCCGCGAACTCGAGGAGCTCGGCGTCGCCCTTGGGCATGCCGTGGAGCCGACGCGTCTGGTGGAAGATCGACAGCGCGAGGCGCGCGACGTGCGTGGCGTGCTCCTCGCGAAACTGGCAGCGACGCGCGAGCTCCATGATGCCGCGGCGCCGCAGGTCGGGGAACTCGTCGACGAGGAGGATGCCGGGCCGGTTCGACGCGACGTAGTCCGCGATGATGCCCTCGCGCAAAGCCGTCTCGCACAGCGCGGCCTCGGCGGTGCCCGTGAGCTCGAGGACCGTGCGCAGCACGACGGCGCCCGTGTAGATCGTGTCGCCGCGGCGCGCGTCGAGGCCGGGTAGACGCGCGCGCTCGATGGCGCGCATGCCGCCGAGGCGCCGCTCGAGATCGATGAGCGCCTTGAGCGGCAGCGCCGTCGTGCGCTGGCTGCCGGGCCGCTCGCGCTCGAGGCCCAACAATCCGGCGAGCGCCGAGGCCGTGCCCGAGGTGAATGCCACGAAGTCGAAGCCCATGGCGCGCACGCGCGCGATGACGGGCTCGAGCAGCGAACGGGCGCGCTCGGCAACCTGCGCGCGCTCGCGCGGCGTCGGCGGGTCGGAGACGGGGCAGGCCTCGGACAGGCGGATGACGCCCAGCTTGAGCGAGGCCGTGAAGTAGAGCTCTTGGGCGTCGGCGAGCACGACCTCCAGCGAACCGCCGCCCAGATCGAAGAGCGCGACGCGCCGTTTGCCGAGATCGAGCGAGCCGCGCGCGCCGAGATAGATGAGCCGTGCCTCCTCGTCGCCCCGGATGACGCGGATGTCGACGCCCACCTCGTCTCGCGCGGCGCGCACGAACTCGCCGCCGTTCTGGGCCTCGCGCACGGCGCTCGTCGCGACGGCCACGAGGGCGTCGGGCTTGTGCCGATCGGCGATGCGGCGCAAGAATTTCAACGCGTCGATAGCACGACGGAAGAGCTCGGGCGGGATGACGCCCGTGTGGAGCGTCGTGTCGCCGAGGCGCACGAGCTCCTTGGCGCGGTCGAGCACCTGGATGCGTCCCCCCGTCTCGACGTCGGCGACGATGAGGTGGAACGAGTTGGACCCGCAATCGAGGGCGGCGATGCGCATCGCCCGTTCAGGATATGCCTCCCGGCGGCCTGCCGCGAGCAACATCGCGGTGAAAGTCCGAAGACAGCTCGGAAGACCGCTCGGATGACGGCCCGGACGGGGCGGCTGCGGCCACCTCCCCATCCACATTGGCGCCGAGCGTCTCCATGGCGGGCACGGCCACGTGCTTGCGGCGCGTGTAGAGCACGAGGGCGGGCAGGCCGAGCGCGACCGCGAACCACAGCGTGCACGCGCGGGTCACGAAGGTGGCGGCCGCGGCGCTCCCGCGCGTCAGGCCCACGCCGAACCTCACGAGCATCGCGAGCATGCCCGCCTCGGTGACGCCGAGGCCTCCGGGCAGGAAGGAGAGGGCGCCCGCGACGGTCATCGAGGCGTAGATGAAGGTGGCCGCGCGCAGCTCGACGTGCGCGCCCGGGAAGCCGCCCACGACGACCCAGAAGGCCAGGCACTCGAGCATCCAGGAGCCCGTCGAGAGCACGGTCGCGAGCAGCAGGGGCGTGGGGCGCAGCAGCAGCGCCGTGCTGCGGTGAAACTCCGAGAGCTTGGGCGCGAACCGGCGCACGCCCGGCAGGCGCGCCGCGAGCGCGAGGCAGGCCTCCGCGAGCGGGTCGACCGAGACGATGAGCACGCCGGCGCCGACGAGCGCGGCGGCCGCCACGAGGAAGCGCCGGTCGACCTCGAAGCTGAACACGCCCGCGAGCGCGAGCAGGAGCAGCGCCACGAGGTCGGTCACGCGCTCGGCGATGACGATGGGCGCCGTGCGCGCCGCGGGCACGCCGTGCGAGGCGCGCAGGAGCAGCGCCTTGACCGCCTCGCCCAACTTCCCCGGCGTCACCGTGAGCGCGAAGCCCGCCAGGAACACCGACAGGCTGTCGCGCGGCCCGACGCGAACGCCGAGCACGCGCAGGTAGTACTCCCAGCGCAAGAAGCGCACGAGGTAGTTGCCCGCGGCGAGCAAGCAGGCGAGCGCCGCCATGCTCCAGTGAAACGCGCGCAGCGCCCCGGCGACCTGCCCCGCGTTCGCCCAGATCGTGAACCCGACGTAGACGGCCACACCCACCGCGACGCCGACGACGACCCTGCCAACGAGCCCCTTCATTCTGACGGGGACCGGCTGCCGCAGCGGCTCACTCGGTCCTATTGGCTTTGTCGAGGCGCTTGCGTTCGTTTTCGTCGAGGTAGCGCTTGCGCAGGCGGATGGCCTTGGGCGTGACCTCGACGAGCTCGTCGTCGTTGATGAACTCGAGCGCCGATTCGAGCGTGAACACGCGCGGCGGCGTGAGCGTGAGCTTCTCGTCGGCGGCCGTCGTGCGGATGTTGGTGAGCTTCTTGGCCTTCGAGGGGTTCACGACGAGATCGTTGTCGCGCGAGTGCAGGCCGATGATCTGCCCGCCGTAGACGCGGTTCTGCGGCCCCATGAAGAGCTGCCCGCGCTCCTGCAGATAGAAGAGGCCGTAGGCGTTGGTTTCGCCCTCGTCCTGGGCGACGAGCACGCCGTTCGGGCGCGCCTTGAAGCTGCCCGCGAACGGGCCGTAGTTCTTGAAGGTGTGGTTGAGGATGCCCGTGCCGCGCGTGTCGGTGAGGAACTGCGAGCGGTAGCCGATGAGGCCGCGCGCCGGGCAGAGGTACTCGAGGCGCATGCGGCCCTCGCCCGCGGGCCCCATCTCCTGCATTCGGCCGCCGCGCCGCCCGAGCTCCTCGATGACGGCGCCCGAGAACGCCTCGTCGAGGTCGATGACGACCTCCTCGTACGGCTCGAGCTTCTCGCCGCCCTCCTCCTTGAAGATGACCTGGGGCTGCGACACCATGAGCTCGTAGCCCTCGCGGCGCATCGTCTCGATGAGGACGCTGAGGTGCAGCTCGCCGCGGCCGAGCACGTCGAACGTGTCGGGAGACGGCGTCTCGAGCACGCGCAGCGCGACGTTGGCCTTGATCTCCTTGAACAGGCGGTCGCGCAGGTTGCGAGAGGTCACGAACTTCCCCTCTTTCCCGGCGAACGGACCGTTGTTCGACATGAACTGCATCTTCACGGTCGGCTCCTCGATCTCGAGGAGCGGCAACACGGTGGGGCGCGCGATCTCGGTGATCGTCTCGCCGACCGTGAGGTCCTGCATGCCCGTCACGGCGCAGATGTCGCCCGCGGCCGCCTCGGCCAGCTCGAAGCGCTTGAGCGACTGGTAGCCGAGCAGCTTCTGCACGCGGAACTCCTCGCGCTTGCCGTCCCGGTGCACGCAGAGCACGCGGTCGGCCTGCTTGATGCGCCCCGAGTCGATGCGGCCGATCGCGACGTAGCCGAGGTAGTCGTCATAGTCGAGCGTCGTGACGTGCATGGCGAGGGGCGCGTCGACGTCGCCCGTGGGCGGGTGCACCTTCTCGACGATGATGTCGAGCAGCGGCCCGAGATCCTTGTGCTCGTCGTTGAGATCCTTGACGGCCCAGCCCTCTCGGCCCGAGGCGTAGACGATGGGGAAGTCGAGCTGCTCGTCGGTGGCGCCGAGGGCGCAGAAGAGATCGAAGGTCTCGTCGACCGTGCCCGTCGGATCGCAGCCTGGGCGGTCGACCTTGTTGATGACCAAGATGGGGCGCAAGCCGAGCGCGAGCGCCTTGCGCGTCACGAAGCGCGTCTGCGGCATCGGGCCTTCGAACGCGTCGACGAGCAGGCACACCGAGTCGACCATCTTGAGGACGCGCTCGACCTCGCCGCCGACGTCCGCGTGGCCCGGCGTATCGACGATGTTGATGCGCGTGCCCTTCCACGTGATGGCGGTGAACTTCGAGAGGATCGTGATGCCGCGCTCGCGCTCGAGGTCGTTCGAGTCCATCGCGCAGTCGGCGATGACCTCGCCCGCGCGGAATTGCCCCGCCTGGCGCAGGAAGCCGTCGACGAGCGTCGTCTTGCCGTGGTCGACGTGCGCGATGATCGCGATGTTGCGGACGTCTGCCCTCACGGGCCTGGCGGACGCAGCTGCGGCTTGGGGGGCTTCGATTCCTGCTGTGGACATGCGGGTCGGGAGACTTACCCGGTGAACGCCCCTAGCGCAAGGCCGGGCGCGGCGGGTGGGGCGCCCCGCCGCGCCCGCGGAGCGCCTGGGTGTTGCCAGCCGGGGGGCCAAGCTGGATGATGCGCCCGTGATTTCCGCGGTGGAGGCGCTGGCGGTCGACGAGCGGGGCCTGGCCCTCGGGCTGCTCTTGGCAGGCGGCGGCGCCGACGCGGCGGCTTGCCTCGCCGAACCCGGACGGGAGCGATGCCGCGCCGCTCTCGAGGCGCTGGCCGCCTCCGGGGAGGCTCGGGCGATGGTGCGCGAGGCGCTGGCCGCCGAGCTCGGCGCACCGGTCCCCGCCGGCCTCGAGGAGGTGCATCCCGGCTGGATTCGAGGTGCCCTCGAAGGCGAGCCCGTCGCGCTCGTTCGCGCGGTGACGCGCGGCCTTCCCCCCGAAGTGGGTCGCGTGGCCGACGAGCTCCTGCGGGCCCACGGCGACGCGCCCGGAGCGCCCGCGCTGCTACCCGAGGGTCCGGGGCTCGACGGCCTGCGCCGGACGCTCTTCGGTGGCCTCGCGCCGATGCCCCCGGGCGCGCCGGGCTCGATGCCCCGCGCGCGAGCCCTTTGCGCCCTGCCGCGCGCGGCGCTGGTCGACGAGGTCGACCAGCGGGGTGCCGCCGCGCTCGGTCTGGCGCTGGCCGGGGCCCCCGACGCCGTCGTGGCGCGTGCCGCCGCAGCCGCGGGCGAGCCCGCCGCGCGGGCCGTGCTCGCCGCCGCGCGGGCGCTCTCGAAGCCGGACGCGCGGGCTGCCGCGCGCGCCCTCATCGAGGACGTTCCTTCACCCGAGGCCGGGCGCGGGGCCGTGCGCGCCGTGGGCCTGCGCGCCTTGGCGCGCGAGCTCGCGCCAGAGGGCGCCGCCGCCCTCGCCGCCGTGGCGCAGCGGCTCCCGCCGGCCGTCGGTGAGAGGCTGCTCGCCTGCGCGCGCGGCGCCTCGACACGGGAGGCGCCCTGAGCGCTCGCGCCGTCATGGGCCACGTCGTCAAAGGTCACGGTCACGTCGTTCCGGCCGTCGTCATGGACGCGCGCGCGCGCGCGTCGGCCATCCTGGAGGACGCGCGCGCGCGGGCCTCCGCGACGCTCGAGGAGGCGCGACGCCGGGGGCTCGAGGAGGGGCGCGCCGAAGCGGCGGCGGACCTCGCCGGCGTGCTGGCCGGGGGACGGGCTGAGGCCGACGCCATGCTCGCGCGCGTGGAGCCGGCGGCGCTCACGATCGCCGCGCGCATGGCGGAGAAGATCGTGGGGCGCGCCGTCGACCTCGACCCGACCCTCATGGCGGACATCGCGGCGGAGGCGTTCGCCGCCCGCCGCACGCGTGCGGGCCTCGTGCAGCTCCGGGTTCACCCCGAAGACCTCCCGGCGGTGGCTGCTGCGCGTGAAGCCCTGGCGGCGCGGCTCGGCGGCGAGGCCGCGCTCGAGCTCGTCGCCGACGAGAGCGTGGGGCGGTACGGCTGCGTCGTCGACACGGCCGTGGGACGCGTCGACGCGCGCCTCGCGACGCAGCTCGCGGCGTTCGAGCGCGTGCTCGCCGCCGCTGATGAGCATGGCGAGGATGACGAGGACCGCCCCGCCGGCCCGACCACCGGCCTCGAGGTGCCGTCCCGTGGCTGACGCCCGCTCCGCCCGCGGCGGGCTCGACGTCGCGCGGGCGCTCGCGCGTCTCGATCGCGCGCCACCGCGCCGAGAGGCCGGGCGCGTCGTCGAGGTCACGGGGCTCGTCGTGCGCGCCACGGTTCCAGGCATTCGCGTGGGCGACCTGTGCTGGATCGAGCCGCCGTCCGGCGACGGCGCCGGCGTTCGCGTCGAAGCCGAGGTCGTCGGCTTCCGCGGAGACGAGGCCATCCTCATGCCCCTGGGCGAGCTCGCGGGCATCGGGCCCGATGCGCTCGTCACGACGACGGGCCGACCCCTCACGATCGGCGTCGCGCCGGGCTTGCTCGGTCGCGTGCTCGACGGCCTTGGGCGCCCGGCCGACGGCGGCGGGCCCATCGCCGGGGCGGTGCCCTGGGCCGTCGACCGCGCGGCGCCCGATCCGCTGAGGCGCGCGCCCGTGACGCGGCCGCTGCCGCTCGGCGTGCGGGCCCTCGACGCGCTCCTCACCGTCGGCGAGGGGCAGCGTCTGGGCCTCTTCGCCGGTTCGGGCGTGGGTAAGTCGACGCTGCTCGGTCAGATCGCGCGCCAGGCTGAGGCCGACGTCGCCGTCATCGCGCTCGTGGGCGAGCGCGGCCGCGAGGTGGGTGAGTTCCTCGACGCCTCCCTCGGACCCGCGGGCCGCGCGCGCTCCGTGGTCGTCTGCGCGACGAGCGACGCGCCCAGCCTCGTGCGGCTGCGCTCCGCCTTCGTCGCGACGGCCATCGCAGAGTGGTTCCGCGCCCAGGGAAAGCGCGTGCTCTTCATGCTCGACTCGCTCACGCGCGTCGCGCGGGCCCAGCGCGAGGTCGGCCTCGCGGCGGGCGAACCGCCCGCGCGGCAGGGCTACCCGCCGAGCGTCTTCGCGCTCTTGCCGCGTCTGCTCGAGCGCACCGGCACAGACGAGCGCGGCTCGATCACGGCGCTCTACACCGTGCTCGTCGCGGGCGGAGACATGGACGAGCCCATCGCCGACGAGGTGCGCGGCATCCTCGATGGGCACGTCGTGCTCTCGCGCGAGCTCGCATCGCGCGGCCACTGGCCCGCCATCGACGTCCTCGCCTCGCTCTCGCGGCTCATGACCGCCGTCGCCGAGGCGCCGCACCGCGCGGCCGCGGCGCGCCTGCGCGAGTGGCTGGCTGCGCACGAGCGCCACCGCGATCTCATCGTCCTCGGCGCCTACGAGCGCGGCTCGGACGCCGCGACGGACGCCGCGCTCGCGCGCTGGGACGCGCTCACGGCCTTCCTGCGCCAAACCACCGACGAGGCGGCGCCCTTCGCCGAGACGCGCCACCGCCTGCTCGAGCTCGTTCGCGACTGACGCAATCAAAGGAGCGACGCATGACGACAGACTGCCTCTTTTGCAAGATTCGCGATGGCCAGATCCCCGCGGCCGTCACCCACCGGGACGACCACGTCTTCGCCTTCAAGGACATCGCCCCCAAGGCGCCCTTTCACCAGCTGGTGGTTCCGCTGCGCCACGTCGCGCGGCTGGCCGACGCCGGGCCCGACGACGCCGTGCTCCTCGGCCGGCTCATGCTCGCGGGCGCCCGCCTGGCCCGCGAGGCCGGCTACGGCGAATCGGGCTTCCGCGTCGTCATGAACAGCGGCGAGGAGGCCGGACAGACGGTCTGGCACCTTCACTTGCACGTCCTCGCGGGCCGCTCGCTGACCTGGCCGCCCGGCTGACGGGTCGCCTCGTGCCCTAGTTGGTGTTGACGCCGGCTGGCTCTACAATGTGAGCGCGGGTGCGGTCGCGTCGCACGCGCGCGCTCGTTAGGCTCTACGTAAAAACCGCCGATGATCGGGGACGAACTATGCGTCATTCTTACGGTCGAGTTTCTTTTATCGCCGTCCTGAAAACCACCCTCCTCGCGGGCACGTTCCTCACGGGCGCCTTCTTCGCGACGGCGGCGCGCGCGAGCGTCACCGAGCCGGACGGCACGGTCGTGCCGACGGACAATTCGGTCGGCAGCGAGGTGCAGGTGCAGACGCTGTTCAACGGCCGCGGCGAAATGCTCAACGAGAAGGCGGACGCCCTCACGCAGCCCGCCGTGTTCTCGCCCACGTGCGGCTTCACGGGCACGCTCGTCCTGTCGCAGGCGGGCTGCCAGAACGCGCTCGGTTGGTACAACGTCGATCCGGCGCGCATGACGGCGCCCACGCCCGCGGAGATCTTCACGCTCGTGCCGCGAGGCGCGGCGCTCAACACGCAGTTCTCTGGCGGCGACATCCAGGCCGACCCGCGCTACACGGGCGGGCTCATCGGCTTCGCGCTGTGGGACACGCAGACTTGCACGCAGTACCACTTCTCCGAGACGCAATGGAACCCGACCTACAAGACGGGCGCGCACTGGATCGAGGCGCTCATCTACCAATCGACGGTGACGCCGAACGCGTACTACCTCGCGTTCGAGGACGGCCCGTCGACGACGAACGCGTTCTCGAACGACGGTGACTTCAACGACAAGGTCTTCTTCATCACGGGCATCACCTGCCAGGGCGGCGGCGCGGCGTGCGACACGGGCAAGCTGGGCGTCTGCGCTGCGGGGATCGAGCAGTGCCACGCGGGGTCGCTGACCTGCACGCAGACGACGCCGGCCGGGCCCGAGACTTGCGACGGCCTCGACAACGACTGCAACGGCATCGTCGACGACGGCAGCAACCTCTGCCCGGCGGGCAAGGTCTGCGATCGGGGCGCGTGCGTCGATCGCTGCGTCGAGCAGGCGTGTCCCATCGGCCAGGCCTGCTCGGGCAACGGCATCTGCAGCGAGCCGGCCTGCGACACCGTCACGTGCGGCAGCGGCACGCGCTGCATCGGCGGCACCTGCGTCGCGCCGTGCAACGGCGTCGTGTGCCCGCACAGCCAGGTCTGTCGCGCGGGCCGCTGCGTCGACCCGTGCTCAGGCATCACCTGCGACGCCAACATGGTGTGCGTCGACGGCGTCTGCAAGCCGTTTTGCACGTGCCAGCGCTGCTCCACCGGCAACACCTGCGGCAGCGACGAGCGTTGCACGTCCGACGCCTGCGCGGGCGTCTCGTGTCCGCCCGGCGCGTACTGCAACGGCGGCTCGTGCCACGACTCGTGCGCGGGCGCGACCTGTCCGGCGGGCCAGGTCTGTCTCACGGGCAACTGCGTCGATCCCTGCGCGGGCGTCACCTGCATGGCGAGCGAGAAATGCGTGGGCGGCAGCTGCGTGCCGCTGTGCACGGGCGTGACGTGCCAGACGGGTCAGGTCTGTCAGGGGGGCGCGTGCGTCGACACTTGCAGCGTCGTGACGTGCAACGTCGGCTTCGTTTGCCGCCAGGGCAACTGCATCGACGCGTGCTCGGGCGTGACGTGCCCGACCGGTCAGACCTGTCTTTCGGGCAACTGCGTCGACGCCTGCCAGGGCGTGAGCTGCGGCGGCGGTCTGCGCTGCAACCTCGGTTCGTGCGTCGACGAGTGCACGGGCGTGACGTGCATGGCGGGGCTGAAGTGCGTCGGCAGCGCGTGCGTCGACGCTTGCCAGGGCGTGACGTGCGCCGCGGGCAAGAAATGTGCGGCGGGCACCTGCGTCGACGCCTGCGTCGGCGTGACCTGCTCGGGAGTCTTCGTTTGCTCGGTCGGCCAGTGCATCGATCCGTGCAACCTCATCAGCTGCCCGACGGATCTCGCGTGCCGGGCCGGCAAGTGCATCGACCCGTGCGACAACATCGTGTGCAGCGATCCGCAGATCTGCGTCAAGGGCGCATGCACGACCCCGGCGACGGGCGCCGGAGGCGCCTCGGGCGGCGCGGGCACGTCGGGAACTGGCGCGGGCGGAACGACCGGCACGGGCGCGGGCGGAACGACCGGCGCGGGCACGGGCGGAACGACGGGAACGGGCGCAGGCGGAACGACCGGCACGGGCGCAGGCGGAACGACGGGAACTGGCGCGGGCGGAACGACCGGCACGGGCGCGGGCGGAACGACGGGAACTGGCGCAGGCGGAACGACCGGCACGGGCGCGGGCGGAACGACGGGAACTGGCGCAGGCGGAACGACCGGCACGGGCGCGGGCGGAACGACGGGCACCGGAATGGGCGGACCGACGGGGACAGGCGCGGGCGGAACGACCGGCACCGGCGCAGGCGGAACGACTGGCACGGGCGCGGGGGGCACGACGGGGACGGGCGCTGGCGGCACGACGGGCACCGCAACGGCGGGCGTCGGCGGCACGGGCACGGGTGGCAGCGGCTCGACGGGCATGGCTGGAGCCGGTGGCGCGGACGGCGTGGGGACGGCGGGCACGGGCGGCGTGATCCCGACGGGCACGGCCGGTGCGAGTGGCGCCGGCTCCGGCGGCACCAGCGGCGCCCAGAGCACCACCGGCGACGGGTACCGCGGCAAGGTCATCGTGCGCGACAACGGCTGCGGCTGCGCGGTCGCTCCGCTCTCTCCCGGCCCGGCCGCGCTGCTGCTCCTCGGCGCGATCCTGACCGTCCGACGCAAACGCCGCCGGTAGGGGCCGCCGTCTGTAAATCAGGTGATCCGCTCAGCTCATCGACGGGCGAGCGGTGCTGATCTTGAGCGATGCGCTCTGCCAGGACCAAACATCGCCCAATCAAGATCGCACGAGTCTAGTCCCCTGGCCCAGGTGTATGGCTGCGATGGTAAGGTCCCACTGTCGATGGCCGATGAGGTCGAGATCAAAGTGCTTCCCGAGACCCGCGTTGCGTACATGCGATTCATCGGGCGCT
>DASXOE010000045.1:0-58680 GCA_036494575.1 Polyangia bacterium
GACCTCGTGCCCGCGCGCGGCGGCAAGGTGCACGCCGAGATCACGGTGCAAGCGGCCCCTTGGGTGTCCGTCGAGCGCGTCACGCTCTACCTCAACGGACACGAGGCCAAGCGCTGGGCTGTCGCCGCCGGGACCGACGTCGCGCGCTTCCACGAGACGCTCGACCTCACGACGCCGGGCGACGGTTACGTCGTCGTCCGCGTCGACGGCGACAAGTCGCTCGCCCCCGTCGTCGGCGATCGCAAGACGTTCACCGCCTACCCTTTCGCGCTCACCAACCCCGTGTTCCTCGACGTCGATGGTGACGGGCGGTATCGCACGGGCCTGCCGCACGGACACTGAGCGTGGCGACGCGCCGCCCGCCCGCGCTCGTCGTCGTCTGCCTCGCGCAGGTCGCGCTCGCGGTCGGCCTCGCGCAGGTCGCGCTCGCGGCGCCGGCCGCACGCGCCTCGAGCTGCGGGCCGAGCCCCGCCCTGGCCCTCGCGAACGCAAGCTCCCAAGCCCTCGTCGGCGCTCTCGACCCCGAGCGGCGCCTGCGCTGGATCGACGCCGAGCTCGCGCGCGGCGCCGGCCGCGCCCGCCTGTGGACCTGGTCGTGGGGCATCGCGCTCGGCGTCGGCACGATCGCGAACCTCGCGCCCCTCCCCTTCGTCAAACCCGACGAGCGCATCGACTGGTACACCGGGGCCGTCACGACGGGCGTGGGCATCGTGCCGCTCCTCATCGCGCCTCTCGACGTCCTCGCCGATTCGCGCGCGCTGCGCTCACGCATCGCGGCGCGCGGCGGCGCCCAAGATGACGTCTGTGAACTGCTGGCCGACGCCGAGACGCGGCTCGCGCGCGACGCCCAGAATCAGGCCGACGGCCGCCGCTGGTGGCTGCACGCGGGCAACGTCGTCCTCAACGCCGGAGTGGGGCTCTTCCTCATCGTCGGGTTTCGTCACTGGACCGCCGGAATCTTCAATGCCGTGAGCGGCGCCGCCATCGGCGAGGTCATCATCCTCACGCAGCCCACGGGCGCCATCGAAAGCTTGCGCCACTACCGCGCGGGCGCGCTCGACGGGGCGGCCCCGTCGACCAGCGTCAGCTTCGCCAAGACTTTTTGAGCGCCGCCGACGCCGCCGAGGAGCCGGGCCACCGCCAGCCGGGCCGCGCTCCACGGACGCTCGGCGTCCGCCGCAACGAACCCCCGCGCCCGAGCAAATGGACCTAAAATGGCCCCCGGACATCTCTAATAGGCTGAGGGTTGGGATCGCGACCCGAATGGACATGAAACGGCGGTCAACGAGGGCGGGAAGCACGCCAACCGTTGCGATGGGTGACCATGACACAACCACCTAATATCAAAGAATATATTCCGGAAGTGGCGCCCTTCCGACACGGTAGGGTGCCGCGGGGCCGTTTTTCTTGCCTGCCTCGCGCTAGGAACACCGTCAGTACTGACGTGACCGGTAACAGACTCGCAACCGGTGTAGGCCTGGCAATCACTGCTCTCGCGGGCCTGCTGGTCGGCTGCAACGGCCAAATCAGCATGCCGGGCATGACCCCGGGTCAGTCCCCTACTGGTGGGGCAAGCACGGGCGCGGCCGGGGGCTCCGTGACGGGCACCGGCGGCTCGGGCCCCGCCGTGCAGCCAGGCGTCGAGTCGCCCAGCCCCCGCATGCTTCGCCAGCTCAATCTCGCCGAGTACGGCAGGACCGTATCGGACTTGTTGCACCTCACGAACATCGATACGAGCGCCATCCCGCCGGACGTCTCGGTCGATGGCTTCACGACGAACGTCACCGGCATCTTCGTCAGCGATACCGCGATGGGCGCGTACTACAGCACCGCCAGCACCCTCGGCGATCGCGCGGTGAACGAGTCGTTCACGACGCTCGTTCCCTGTCAGACGCAGGACACGGCGTGTGCCGGTACGTTCATCGATCAATTCGGCCTGAAGGCGTTCCGCCGGCCGGTGACGGCCGACGAGAGGGCGCGCTATCTCGCGCTCTTCGATCCGTCGCTCACCGGTGGTGACTTCAAGGCCGGAATCGGGATCGCCATCAAGGCGATGCTCGTGTCGCCAAACTTCCTGTTTCGCAGTGAGCTCGGCGCCGACATGGGCAACGGGACGTTCAAGCTCACGCCGTACGAGATCGCGACGGCGCTCTCGTACGCTTACTGGGGCACGATGCCCGACGATGCGCTGTTCGCTTCGGCGAAGAGTGGCGCTCTCGCGGGCAAGACAGAGCTCGAGGCGCAGACGCGGCGTTTGTTGGCCGATCCAAAAGGGCGCGTCCGCGTCGCGAGCTTTTTCTACGAATGGATGGAGTCGGCGCGTGCCTACGTCGCGACCAAGGACTCCGGCAAATATCCGACCTTCGTGAAGGTCCAGGGCGCAAACAACGCGCTGGTCAGCGCCATGCGCGACGAGGAGGATGCCTTCATTTCCAACGTCGTCTTCGATTCGACCAAGAAGTGGAGCGAGCTCTTCAGCGCCAACTACACGTTCGCGAATGATGCCCTCGCCGGATATTACGGCCTGCCCGCGCCTGGCAGCGCGACGACGCCCAAGAAGGTCATGATCGGCGGCAGTGATCAGCGCGGCGGGCTCTTGACCCTCGGAATGTTTCTCGTGGGACACGGGCGCACCGATCAGTCGTCGCCCACGCAGCGCGGACACATGATCCGCGCGAGCATGCTCTGCTCCGACGTCCCTCCGCCACCACCGGATGTGAACACGTCCGTCGCGACCGCACCAGCCGGCCAGACGGGGCGCGATCAAATCCAGGCCCTGACCGGCCAGGGGGTCTGCAACGGCTGCCACAGCCTCATGAATCCCATCGGCTTCGGTCTCGAGGGCTTCGACAGCACGGGTGCGGAGCGCACGCTCGACAACGGTTCGCCGGTTGATGCCACCGGCGTCATCAACGGATTCAAGAGCAGCACCGGCGGCGACCTCACGTTCAACGGTGCGCGCCAGCTGGCGAACATCCTGGCCAACAGCGACGACGCGCGGAAGTGCTTCGCAGGCAACTACCACCGCTACACGCGCGGGTTTGCCGCAAAGGGCGTCGACACGCCTGCCGTCGACAAGCTGTCGCAATTGTTCGTGACCAAGGATCTCGATCTACCTGAGCTTTTCGTGCAGGTTGCGCTGCAGGACTCTTTCGTCCTGCGCCGCTCCGCGGAGGTCATCGCGAGATGACGATGAGGCCACTTCCCATTCAGCGACGCGGCATACTGAAGGGCCTCGCGGCCTCGGCGTTGGCAGCCCCGCTTGCGCAGCTCTTCCGCATGCACAAGTCGCGAGCGGCCGCCGGTGCTGGCCCCTTGCCGAAGGTGGTGTTCTTCTACACGCCGTGCGGTCTCGAACCGCCGCTCTGGCACCCGGCACAGACGGGTACGACCTTCACGTTGCCACGGCTGGCCGCGCCTCTGGCGCCGTACCAGAGCGACTGCATCTTCATGGACGGCGTGTCCATGTATCCGCTCAACGATCACCAGGGCGGTTCCCAGCAGATGCTGGCGGGTGACGACAAGGACATCAAGACGCTCGATCTGCAGCTCGGCGATCTGCTCAAGGCCACGAGCGTGTTCGGTTCGGTGCAGCTCGGGATCCAGTCGCGCATCAGCAAGGGCGGCACGCCCACGGTGCCCCACCCTCACTTCACGCGGATCAGCCTCGCTCAAGAGGTCTTCGCGGAGGACAACCCACTCGCGGCGTTCACGCGGATATTCGGCATGGGGACGCCCTCACCGATGACCAATATGGCGGCGCTCGCGCAGCTGGCGGCGCGCCAGAAGAGCATTCTCGATACGGCGACCGCCGATCTGACCGCCCTGCAAAAGAGCTTGCCGCCGTCGGAGGCAATGAAGGTCGATGCCTATTCGACCTCGTTGCGCGACCTCGAGCACCAGCTCACGACGTCCGGTGGGCCGCTCTCGTGCGACACGACGAAGTTCAACCCCACGGGGTTCACGGTGCCTCAGGTGAGCGACCCCAACCAGGCGGCCTACAACCAGACGGCGAATCGCGGCGTCGTCGCCGACCTCCAGATGGAGATCGCGCGCCTGTCGCTCGCCTGTGGGCGCACGCAGGTCATCACGTTGCTTTACGAGCACACGAACGCGCACAACCCCATCACGGACCTCGGCATCTTCGGCGTGCACGACGCGTCCCACTTCAACGCCCCTCCCGGGCAGCTCGTGGGCAACGCGACGCAGGCGCAGAAGGATGCCAAGCTGACCGCCTGGGAAAACTACCGCGTCTGGTACGCGCAGAAGCTAGCTCAGTTCGTCCAGATGATGAAGGACACGCCCGACGTCTCGGGGGGCTCGCTTTTCGACAACACGATCATCTTCCACTGCTCGGAGCTGGGAGACGGCGGCCCGCACAAGACCGACCGGATTCCCTTCGTGTTCATCGGTGGCAAGAACCTCGGCTTCAAGGGCGGCCAATCCATCAATTTCACGGGCAAGGTACCTGCCTACGTCGGCGGTATGCATCCCGGGATCACGAACCTCGCGCACTCGTCGCTGCTCACGATCATCGCGAAGAAGATGGGCCTCCCCATGACGCAGCCATTCTTCGGCTTCAGCGGACCGCAAGCGCTCGATCCGATGTCTCTCGGCATCGTCTGATTCGCGCTTCTCCGCTTCCGGGCGCCTCGGCCGCGAAGGTCTAGCGCGCGCCACCGACGATGAGGATGGGCGAGAAGCCCACGAACAGGCCGTGCTCGACGACACCGATCGTCCCGTCGAGGCGCGCCGCCAACGCGTCGGGCTCCGCGATGGGGCCAAAGGCGCAGTCCAGGATGTGGTTGGCGCCGTCCGTGACATAGGGAGCGCCGTCGGGGCCGAGGCGCCGCGAGGTCTTCGCGCCCAGCGTGACGAGCGCGCGATCGACGACGGGCACGGCGAAGGGAGTGACCTCGACGGGCACGGAGGCGTTCCCCAGCGTCGCGACCTGCTTGCGCGGGTCGACGATGATGACGAGCTTGCGCGAGCACGCCGCCAGGATCTTCTCCCGCAGCAAGGCCCCTCCCCGACCCTTGATCATGCGGCCCGCCGGGTCCACCTCGTCGGCGCCGTCGATCGTGACGTCGAGCCCCTCGACGTCGCCGAGGCCGACGAGCGGGATGCCAGCGGCGCGGGCCAGCGCCTCGGTGACCGACGAGCTCGCGACGGCGCGGACGTCGAGACCGGCGCGCACCCGCTCGCCGAGGAGGCGCACCATCTCGGCCGCCGTCGTGCCCGAGCCCAGCCCGACGGTCATGCCGGTCGCGATGTGGGCCAAGCTCTGCCGCGCTGCCTCGATCTTGGCGGCGCGCTCGTGGTCACTCATTCCTCGCGAGACTACTCCGAAACGCGCTCGGCCGTGCCGGCAACCACACCGGTCATGGCGCACGCCCCGAACGGTGCGCGCTCGGGCGCCCGGGCGTCCTCGGCGCGACGGCGCCACCAGCTCGCGAGCGCGGGCAGCGCCACGACGGCAGTCAGTAAGCACGAGAGCTCCCCCATGATCGCCATCGCGCCGAACCCGCGCAGCGCCTGGCTCCGGGCGGCGAGCAGCGAGCCGTAGCCCACGATGGTCGTCCAGGAGCAGAGCGCCACGGCGCTGCCCGTCGAGCGAACGGCCGCGGCGGCGTCGGGCTCGGCGCGGAGGCGGGCCACGACGTTGACGGCATACTCGACGCCGATGCCGAACGTGATGGGCAGCGCGATGAAGTTCAGGAACGTGATGCGGACGCCGGCGAGGCCCGCGCCGCCGATCATCCACACGACGCCGGCGAGCATGGCCCCCACGGCGAGGGCAGCGGCGCCGAACGGCCGGATGACGAGGCTCACGAGCAGCACCACGGACAGCAGCGCGAGCGCGGAGGCGCGTGGGCCGTCGCGCAGGATGGCTCGCACCATGGCGCCGAAAACCATCGGAGGTCCCGAGCTGTCGATGACGGTGCCGTCGGCAAGGCGGAGGTGCTGGAGCACGCCGGCGAACGCGAGCAGCTCGTGGCCGTCCCACATCGAGGTGCCGCCCTCGGCGTGATAGACGAGCAGGACCCGGCCCACGGTGCCATCCCGCTCCGTGAAGGGACGGCGCACGACGGCCGGCAGGTCGTCGGGCGCGAGCACGCCGAGCGACGCGGGGGGCAAGTTGTCGTGGATCTGGCGGCGCGTGTCGGCGTCCAGGGTCGCGAGGCCCGGGTCGGTCGCGAGCGCGCGGATTTCGTGCAGCAGCACCAGCTTCCGGCGCTGGACATCCGGCGCGCCCGGCAGGACGTCGTAGACGCTGACGATCTGCCCGACGCGGGGGTGCCTGGCATCATCCTGGGCGCGAATGGCCGCCCGCATGGCCTCGACCTGCTCGACGCGATCGGCGAGCAGGATGTTCGGCGTGTGCCAGCGTCCGAAGAGCGCCTGGACGCCGCCCTCGAACTGGCGCCGCTGCGGATCACCCTCGTCGGACGTGCTCAGCTTGCGGAAGTCGTACTCGAAGGGGTCGTGCGCGAAGTGCCGGAGCCCGACGGTGGCCACCGCGGTGAGCCCCAGCGCGCCCACGAGCAGCACGCCTGGCCGCCGGGCCACGAGCGCAGGCAAGCCCCCGGCGCGCGGCGCGCTCGAGCGCGGCGCGCGCGCCGCTTCGCCGAAGCGGCCGAGCAAAGCGGGCAACACGAGGAAGGTCGCCGTCCAGCAGGCGACGCTGCCCACGGCGCCCATGACGCCGAACTGCGAAAAGCCGCGGAAGCCCGTGACCGCGAGGGACGCGTAGGCGGCCGCGGCGGCCAAGGACGCGGCCAGCGTGCTGCGCCACACCTGCTCGACGGCGCGCGCGAGCGCCTCGCCGACCGGGTCGCCCGCGCGCCGCCGCTCGCGGAACGATGCCAGCAGCACGATCGCGTAGTTGATGCCGTTGCCCAGGATGATCGACCCGAGGAACGCCGTAGAGGAATTCAAGGTCCCGAAGCCCACGGCCGCCGCCGCGAAGGCCACGAGCGTGCCGAGCAGCGCGGGCGCGACGACGAGGGGCAGCGCGCGCAGCGAACGGAAGTAGACGACAATCGAGAGCCCGATGACGACGATGCAGGCGAGCGTCACCGCCACGACATCGTGCTCGACGGCCTCGCGATTCCGCAGCGTCGCCATGACGGGCCCCGCGGGCATGACCTGCATCGCGGGGTGGAACCTCCACGGCGGGTTGGCGGCGACGAAGGCGCGCACGGCGTCCAGCAGATCCTGCCCGGCGTTCTCGACGAGCAGGCCACCGGGCGGCAGCGCCGCCACCCACGCGAAGTCGCCGCGCACGAAGTCTCCGTTCGGGAAACGCTGCTCCAGCGTGCCCGTCCGGGCGGCGTCGGCGCGCAGGCTCGCGAGGAGCGTGTCTTCCGGGCGGGCGCCGTCCTCCGCGAGATCGATGAACAAGGGGTTCTTTCGCTTGAGGATCGCCTTGCGCAGCCCGTCGCGCACCTCCTCGAGGTGCTCCTCCGGCACGTACAGCCAGCGGTTTCGCGCGAAGAAATCGCGCAGGTCGTGAACGTCGCCGACGGCCAGCTCGCAGACGGACGGCGGCAGCGTCTGGAGGTGCCGCGTCAGCGCGCGGGCGTAGCGCAGGTTGGCGTCGCGATCGGGCGAGCGGATGCCGACGAGCAAGAGGTTCATGTCGCCCACGCGCGTGCGCGTGCGCTCGAGGCCGACGACCGCGGCATCGCGGGTCGGCAAGAGCTCGACGAGCGACGTTCGCAGGCGCAACGTCGAGGCGGCGGCCGCAGCGCCCAGCGCCGCGAGGAGCGCGACCGCGATCACCGCGCGCGGCCGTCCGGCGAGGCGCGCAACGCCCCGTGACAACGCTCCCGGATCCTGTTTGCGTGCGTGCATACAGGGAGACATCGCAAGCTCCGGGCCAGCGCCCGCCGCGTCGAAAACTCGCGCGCGCGCCTCGAAAACGCGCTCCCGACCTGTCGAAGATTGAACGCGAAGGGTGGGCGGCAGGCAGGAGTCCGACGTTCCCGCGCGGCGGCACGACGCGCAGAAAGGGGCGTATAGTCCGGCGATGATGAACTGGCGAAAGTCGCCCGAGGCGCTCGTGGCGACCTTCCAGGCGGCCCTGCCCACCGACGGCTCCGCCGAACGGCGCCAGATGTTCGGCTATCCAGCGGCCTTCGTGAACGGCCGGATGGCCACCGGCCTCCATCAGGAGGATCTCATCGTGCGGCTGCCCGAGGCACGTCGGCGTGTCCTCCTCGAGCAGCCCGGCGCGCGAACCTTCGAGCCGATGCCGGGGCGGCCCATGAAGGAGTACGTCATCGTCCCTCCGGCCGTCGTCGACGATGCCGCCGAGCTGCGCGCCTGGATTCGCGAGGCCATCACGCATACAGCGTCGTTGCCCCGAAAGGCCAAGGACAGCCCGAAGACCAAGGACAACGCGAAGGCGAAGGACAAGGCTCGCGCCAAGGCGCCAAAGGCCAAGGCCCCCCTCCGCGCCAAGGCGGCCGCCAAGCCCAAGGCAAAAAGCCGGACCGGGGTCAACAGGAAAACAACGGTCGCACGACGAACGTCACGTTCTGCTGGCCGTCGCTGAAACAGTTGTTAGGTTTTGTCGCGGAAGACGCGACATGCCAACGACAGCCTCAGAAATCGGTCCGCGCACCGAGCTCATCCGAAAGCTCGGCTCCTCGAAATTCAACTACTGGTTCGGGTACGTCGCCAACCTGTCCCTCGTGATCTGGCTCGTGAGCCACGCGTTCGCGCGCGGCCACGCGCGCCTCGGGGCGTCCGCGCTGCTCGCCTACGCGGTGGAGGGGCTGCTGGCCTGGACGCTCGCCGAGTGGCTCCTCCATCGCTACGTCTATCATCTGTGGACGTCCTTCCTCACTGAGGGGCACGCGCTGCACCACCAGACTCCGCGCGCGCTCATCGGCGTGCCCTGGTACCTGACGACCATCGCGATCGTGCTCGCGTTCGAGCTGCTCGCCCTCGCGCTGCGCCCGTCCTCCACGGGCGTCGTCATGGGCTTCGCGTGGCTCGGCTACGTCCTTTATTGCATCGCCCACCACGGCAGCCACCACTGGGCCTACCGGCGCGGCTGGCTCAAAAAGATGAAGCGGCACCACCTGCTGCACCACACCTACCCCGACTACAACTGGGGATTCACGACGCCGCTGTGGGATCACGTCTTCGGCACGCACTACGATCGTGCGCGCAGGGCCGGCGCGACCATCCGAAGAGACCCGCAGCGCACGTCACCTTAGTGCTCGTCACGCGTGATATCGCGGCGCAAGAGCTTGACGCCGCGACACGGGCGTATCGTCTTCTCGCGTGCTAGAGAGATAGCTCTGCATCGTTGACGGCCGCTTCGTCTGGCGTGGCCGATGCACGGAGGTCCGAGCATGAAGTCACTGCTCACGGTATCGGCGTTGCTCGCCGCGTGGTTCGTCGTCAGCCGGACGTCCCACGCCCAGGTCGTGGAGCCACTCCAGGCAGCGCCAGAGGCCGTCGCTGAACGACCGGCGCCTCCGCCCAGCCGCGCCGCGCAACGGCCCACGCCGCGGCTCAAGCTCAGCTACGAGCGGTTCTCCGCCGGTAACGTCGATGGCACTGGAATGCCACTCGAGTCCCTGCACCTCGACATGTATGCTTTGTCCTGGCGGTGGCTGCGCCTCGGCGTCGACGCCGAGGCTGGACGCGGCCACGCCAAGCTGAGCGGCGCGAGCGCCTCCGTGAAGTACGGCCTGCTGGGCGTCAACGCCGGCGTTCAGATCCCGGGTCGCGTGACGCCCTTCTTCGAAGGACGGCTCGCGGCCGGCATCCTCGGCGGGACGCTCGACGGCGCGCTCACGATCCCGGGCACGACGGCGACCGTGAGTGGCGTGTCGGCCGCGACCTGGATGTACGCGCGCGGGCTCGACGCTGGCGTCGAGCTCTATGCGCTCGGGCCAAGCTACGTGTCTGTCGGCCTCGGCTGGATCCGGACGACGTGGGGCAGCGCGAGCTACGACGCGATGGTGGCGAGCCGGGGCGGCGGCGGGCTCACCTTCAAAGACGTCACGCATGACAGCTTCCTCTTCAAGGTCGGTGTCGGAATCTGAGGTCGCGGCGTCAATGCGGTGAGGTATAGTCCCCGACGTGGCAGCCTCGCGCTGGTTTCTCGCGGCCCTCGCGCTCAATCTCGCGGCCGCGCCCGCGTTGGCTCACGAGGCCGACTCGCTCGCGCCCACGCCCTCGGCCCCGCCGCCGGCGCCCAAGACGCCTGTCGGCGCAGCGGACGCGCATCCCAACGTCTGGCCGTTCGTGCTCGTGGGTGCCGGCGCGCTCACGCTCGGGACCGGAATCTGGCTCGTCCACCGCGACCACACGGAGGCCACGGCGCCCACGTGCGCGACGATGCCGGGCGGCCACACGACTTGCCCGTACGGGACGGCGACCGCATGGCAAGGGTGGGCCTTCGTCGCGCTCGGCGCCCAGCTCGCGATCGCCGGCGTCGCCTGGCGCCTCTACGAGGTGCACAACGGCCGCGCTCGGGTCTCGCTCGCCGCCGGCTTCGGCGACCTCCGGCTCGTCGGGACATTCTAGCCAAGTCCGCTCGCTGAGCCGGCGTTAGGACGGCGTTCCAGATGCGTCCTAGACGGACGTCCGGGCCGTCACATCGTCGAGGAGCAATGATGCGACGTCGCGTTGCACGTCGCGCCCGACGATTTGCACCAGCAGTCGGCGTCCGCCGTGCACCAGCCCGGGTCGCCCGAGACGGCGAGCATGCAGACGTGCGGCGTGACCGTGTAGCTACAGACGTCGCCGCCACAGGCCTTCCCGCTCGCCCCGCAGTCAGAGTCCTTCATGCACATCATGCTGCCGCTGAGCGGGGCCGTCGCGCTGACGTCCGAGCTCGCGAGCATGCCGCCGCCCGCGAGGTTGCCGATGCGCCCGATCTTGTTCGTCGACAGCTCCGTGAACCACAGGTTCATGTCGGGCCCGGCCGTGATGTCCGTCGGATCGCTGCCCGTCGTCGGGACGGCGTATTCCGAGACGCCACCCATCGGCGTGACGCGGCCGATGGCGTTCGCGCCACCCGCCTCGGTAAACCACAGGTTGCCGTCCATGCCCGCGGCGATGCTGCCGGGGTCGCCGTTCGAGCCGATGGGGAACTCCGTGACGACGCCCGCCGGCGTGATGCGCCCGATTTTGTGCACGTCGTGCTCGGTGAACCACATGTTCCCGTCGGCACCCTTGGCGATCGACGCCGGATCGCTCGCCGCCGTCGGGATGGGGAACTCCATGATCATCGTGCCCATGGGGCTGATGCGCCCGATCTTGTTGCCGGTGGTCTCCGTGAACCAGAGGTTCCCGTCGGGCCCGGTCGCGATTCCGAGCGGGTGGCCACCCATGCTCGGGAGGTTGAACTGCGTGAAGGCGGCCTGGGGCGTGACACGCCCGATGCGGTCGTGCAAGGGCTCGGTGAACCACAGGTTCATGTCGGGTCCGAGCGTGATGCGCCCCGAGTCGCCGCCGTTGGGCACGCCGTATTCGGAGATCGTGCCCGAAGGCAACGCGCGGCCGATGCCGGTCTGCTTCGTGTACCAGACGTTTCCGTCGGGACCGGGCGCGATGCCCATGGGACCCGTGTTCGTCGTCGAGGTCTTGAAGAGGTTGAACATCGTGCCCATCGTCGTGAGGTTCCCGAGGGCGTTGGGCGCCGTGCTCTGGTGCGTGAACCAGATCTTCCCGTCCGGACCCGCGCAGATCCACCCTGGATCGCTCGCCGTCGGAATCATGAACTCGGTGATCGTGATGCTCGGGCCCTTGACGTTCATCGAGGCGCCGCCGGCGCCCGTCGGGTCCGACGCTCCGGCCGCGCCAGAGCCAGCCGCGCCAGAGGAGCCAGCCGCGCCAGAGCCGGCGGTCCCCGTCAACGTGCCCGTGCCTGCGGCGCCCGTCCCCGCCGCTCCTGAGGCAATCACGCCCCCGCCGCCGGCCGTCCCCGCCCCGCCTCCGCCTGAGCTTCCGGCGATTCCCCCGTTCCCCGCCGAGCCCTGCGTTCGGTCAGAGCCACCCCCGCCGCAGCCCGCGCCCAAGAACACGCCTGCCAGCGCTACAACGACTGATGACGTCGGGGCGAATCTCCTCATCCGTTTCTGCGTCCTCTAACGAGCGACTTCAGGCCAGCATCGCGGAGATCGGGCTCGAGACCTGTGCCTCGGCCAGGCCGAACGACGTCGCCGAGCTCCCCATGGCGGTGAGCAGCGTGAACGGCACCTTGCTGACGTTGTCGTCCAGCAGGCGGATGTGCTGGTCGGTCTTGAGCTTGCCGCCCGCCTTGCCAGCGGCGAGCAGCGGGAAGTCCGTGCCGCCGTGGGTCTGCGACTCCGATACGCACGAGGTCGTGTACACGCATGAATTGTCGAGCAGGTTGCCCGCGCCGTCCGGCGTCGCCTTCATCCGCTCGAGCAGATCGGCGAGGTTCGACATGGCGTAGCGGACGCCTTGGTTGAACCCAGACGTCGCGTAGGTGAGCCCCTTGGGCGAGAGGCGGTGACCGTAGTCCTCGTGGAAGGTCGCCGGGTCGAGACCGCAGTCGGCGTAGTTGCCGTGGCAGGCCGGGCACGTGAACATGTACGAGAAGACGCGCGTGAGATCGCTCGCCATGGCGAACACGAGTAGGTCCGAGAAGGCCTGAGCCCGCTGGCGCGAGATCGAACCGTCCGCGCCGCGCATCGGGTAAGTCTTGTCGGGATCGTTGATCGTGCCCGTGGCCTTGGGCATCTCGGCCGCCACGATCTGCTGCTGCAGCTGGCCGAGGCCCTGCAGGTGCAGGTCGAGCCGCTGCTGGTCACCTGTGCCGAGCCGCGTGCGCAACGACGCGGCGTCCTCTCGCACGGCGTCGAGCACGAGCGTGCGATTCAAGAGCTCCGGATCGGGCGGCTTCGGCGTGCTCCCCGCCGTCGTCGCGAACTGCATGAGCTTGCTGAACAACATCGAAGGGCTGTAGTTGGGCGCGTTGGGCGCGTTCGGTCCGGCGTACGAGATCGCCAGGCCTAGCGACGTCGCGCCCGACGTGTTCGAGATGCCCACGTGAAGGCCCGTCGGGTAGATCGCACCCGCGCCATTGATCTTGGCCACGACCTGATCGACCGACGGCAGCTGCACGGCGCCCCCGCCCGTCTGCGCGCCGGTGAGCGCGGCGCACGGCATGCTGGCGTGCGGCGCGGCGTTCGGGATCTTGATCGACAGGCCCGTGACGACATTGAGCCACGGCTTGACCGCCAGAAGGGGCGCGAGCTGCTCGCTCAACGTCCAGTTGTTGCCGACGCCCGTGTGCGACGGCACCCAGCGCTCAGGGATGATGCCGTTGCCGAAGAACCACGTGCCGAACCGCACCGGCAGCGGCTTGCCCTGGGCGGAGGCCGTGCCGTTCCCGTTCAGCATGCACGCGAGGCGCGGCAGCGGCACGGCCACGCTCACGCCACCCGCGAGCACGCCTCGTAGGAAGGTGCGACGCGGAACGAAGCTGCGATTCAAGCGGCCCATGAGTCTCGTTGCCTCCTATAAATCGGGCGTCACGTAGCGAAAGGCGTCGTTCGTCACCATGTCGAGCATCAGCTGGTCGACGTGGTTGCCGCTCTTGGCGAAGGTCGCCGCGAGCGCGTCCAGCGCGGGCGCGTCGTGGCCGCTCAGCGTGCGGCCCTCCGCAAAGGTGTAGAGCTTGCTCACGAGGCACGGCCCCGCGACGGCGTCCTTGTGAACCGCGGCGCCGAGGTCGGCGAGCCCGTTGAACGAGACGCCGTCGAGCGTGCCCGTCGCGTCGATGGGCAACGTGTTGTCCTTGGTCCGGTACTGCCCCGCGCCGTCGAAGGTCTCCATGCCGAAGCCGATGGGATCCATGATGTTGTGGCACACCGAGCACGACGCGGCCGTGCGGTGCATCTCCAGCGTCTGCCGCACGGTCGCCGTCCCGCCCGTCACCGCGGGAAGCGGCGGGATGCCCGGCGGCGGCTCGGGGATGTTCTTGCACAGCAAGTTGATCGCGACGAACTTCCCGCGCTCGGTCGGCGAGGTCCGCTGCGGGTGCGCGTACGCTGAGAGGATCGCCCCCGCGCCGAGCAGACCGACGCGCGGCGAGTCGGCCGGGAAGGTCGCGGCGCGCCAGCCGTCGGTGGCCTGCGTGGGCAACCCGTAGTACATCGCGAGCTCGTTGTTCACGAACGTCGTCTTGCTCTCGTAGAGCGCCAGAAAATCGCCCTTCTGCGTGAACACGACGTCGTCGATGCGCTGCTCGAGCTCCTGCTGCATGGCGTCCCGCAGCGTCGGTGTCCAAGCCGGGAAGACCGCCGGATCCTTCGTGGCCTCCGCGAGCGTCAGCTTGCCGAAAAGATCGTCGACGAACGCCACGATCGAGCGATGCACGCGCGGGTCGGCGAGCATGCGCGTCGCTTGAGCGCGGACGTCGGCCGCGGTCGCGAGCTTGCCTTGCGCCGCCGCGTCCAAGAGCACGTCGTCGGGCACCGAGCCCCACAGCGCGCCCGCGAGGCGTGACGCGACCTCGAAGTCCGTGTACTTGACGCGGCCCTTGTCGGCCGCGCTCGGCGCCCCGAGCTCGACCCGATAGAGGAAGCTCGGCGATTGCAGGATCGCCCACACCGCGTGGCGCATGCCCGCGAGGACGCTGCTGCCGGGCTTGGCCGCGACGGTCATCGCCAGCGTCACGAAGCGCATCGTCTCCGCATCGGTCAGCGTGCGGCGGAACGCGCGGCGACCAAAAGCCGCCAGGGCCTTCGAAGCGCAGGCGGTGTCCGTGGTCCCGGTCGGGATGCAGGAGAGCACGGCCGCGGCGTGCGTCGCGTCGGAGAACGCATAGTTGGTCGCGGCGCCCGTTGCGTCCTCATAGAGGCCCACGCCCGCCGGTGATATCGCGACGGTCGACGCTCCCACCGAGCCGAATTCCGACACGATCGTGTCGGGCTCGACGCCTGATACCGGAGCACCGGTGCCCAGAAGATCCTGAAGGCTGTTCGTGAACTCGGCGATCGTCAGCTTGTGCAGGCTCGCGGCTGGCTCGTTGCCGCCCGGCAGACCCAGCAGGGAGCTCGCGCTTCCCGCGCCCCCCGTGCCTGTCCCGGTCCCCGTGCCTGTCCCGGTCCCCGTGCCTGTCCCCGCACCGCTTCCGGTGCTGCCCCCCGTTCCCGCCGGCGAGCCGGCCGATCCCATTGGGGAGCTCGAGCTGCCGACTGCGCCCGTGCAACCGCCACCAAAAAGCGCGAAAGCAAGCGACGACACAAGCAAAAGGTAGGGCACCTGCCTCGGCGCGAGCATTTTCGATTTCATCGTCTCGGCTACATAGACGTGTCACCTGCTAAAGTAGGGCGCTAAAAGTGACGACACGCTCGATTTTCCCGGCCCCAGTGAGCGGGGACACGAGGTACTGACGCGACGCAACGTTGGTCTGTCCGAGGCGAAATCCCGCGCGGGCCAGCAGCTCGAAGAGCTCGTCTCCAGAGTACCGGCGTGCGAGGGGCGTCTCGGGCGGGTATAGCAAGGGCCCCTGGTTCAGCCAGCGCCCTCCCGGCCGGAGCAGGCGGCGCACCGTCGCGAGGAACGCCGGGACGTCGCTGGGCACCCGGTCTATGAACCAGGGCGTAACGACGGCGTCGAACGTGCCGTCCGCGAAGGGCGGCTCGAGGCCGTTCGCGAGGAAGAAATGGAAGGCTGTGTCGTCGAGCGGCTGCTCGGGCGCGCGCAGCGTCCAGGCCTCGGAGACGCGTTGCGCGTCGAGGACATTGAGGCTCGCCTCGGTGAGGCGCACCTCCCGGCCGCGCACGACCGCCTCGGCGATCACGAACAGGTAGGGATCGATGTCGACGACGATCGTCTCGGTGGCGCCACAGTGCCGGTGCAGGTCGTACGCGAGCCGGCAGCCGCCGGCGCCGAGGACGAGGACCCGCCCGAGCGGGCCCGGCGCGACGGCCCGCAACGCCTCGAGCGCTTCCTCGTTCTCTCGCAGGTCGGGCCCTCTCCAACCCCAGTCGCGAAACAGATAGTAGCTGTACTCGACGACGCCGCGGGGCAGCCCGTTCACGGGCCCTTCGAGCGGACCGCCGAGCGCCGGGCCGAGCAGCGCCGCGTAGTCGTCGACCTGATCGCGGACGGCCCGGGCCATGGAGGACATGCGCGTCACGGTGGCGGGGAGAGCTCCGTCGGCGCTCGCCTGGGCTTCCAAGCCCGCGTGCGTCTTCGCCCCGTTGTCGAGCAGCAGGGCGAGCTGACGCCGCCAGAGCTGCACGTGGGCCTCGGCCTCGGGCAAGAGGACGGCGATGGGACCGACGCGCGGATAGTCATGGCGGCAGCGCGCGCAAGCAATCTCGCGGGGCCGCGTGTCGAGCGGGGCGGCGCAGCGCAGGCAGGTGACGCGATCGAGGATGCTCTCGTTCACGCCTCCACTGTCGATCCGATCGGCGAATTCGGCAACCGGGCACGCGCGCGCCTTCGCTCGAGGCGCAGCCGGTCGAGGAACAGGTAGATCACGGGCGTCGTGAACAGGTTCAGCAGCTGCGAGACGGCGAGCCCGCCCACGATGGCGATGCCGAGCGGGCGGCGCAGCTCCGAGCCCGCGCCGAAGCCGACGGCGAGCGGGATGGCGCCGAAGAGCGCCGCCAGCGTCGTCATGAGGATTGGGCGAAAGCGCAGGAGGCAGGCGCGATGGATGGCCTCCTTCGGCTCGAGCCCCTGCGTGCGCTCGGCCTCGAGGGCGAAGTCGATCATCATGATGGCGTTCTTCTTGACGATGCCGAGCAAGAGCACGACGCCGATGAGAGCGATGATGCTGAAGTCGACGTGCGTGACCAGGAGCGCGATGAGCGCCCCCACGGCCGCGGACGGCAGCGTCGAGATGATCGTCAGCGGGTGAACCAGACTCTCGTACAGGATGCCGAGGACGAGGTAGACCGAAACGAGCGCCGCGAGGATGAGCCAGGGCTCGGTCGCGAGCGAGGCGCCGAAGGCCTGGGCGGTGCCGCTGAAGCCGGCGTTGATGCTCGCGGGGAGCCCGATCCTGCGCTCGAGGAGGTCGATGGCCTTGATGGCGTCACCGAGCGCTTTCCCGGGCGTCAGGTTGAAGGAGAGCGTCACCGAGGGGAACTGGCCCTGGTGCGTGATCGCGAGCGGCATGAGGCCCGTGCCGAAGCGCGCGACGGCGGAGAGCGGCACGATGGCTCCGGAGGCGCCGCGCACGTAGAGCCGCGCGAGCTGGTCGGGGCCGGCTTGATAGTCGGGCGTCGCCTCGAGCACGACGCGGTAGTAGTTCGACGCCGTGAAGGACGTGGCGACCTGGCGCTGGCCGTAGGCGTCGTAGAGCGCGTCGTCGATGGTCTGCGGTGTGACGCCGAGGCGCGCGGCGCTGTCGCGGTCGATCGTGACCTCGGCCTCGAGGCCGGCCGTCTGCTGGTCGGTGTTGACGTCGCGCAGCTCCGGGACCTTGCGCAGGCCGTCGAGGACGCGCGGCGCCCAGACGCGCAGCTCGTCTAGGTTGGCGTCCTGAAGCGTGTACTGGTACTGGGTGCGCGAGCCGCGGCCCCCGATGCGAAGGTCCTGCACCGCCTGCAGGAAGAGCGTCATCCCTGGGGTGCGCGCCAGCTTGGGGCGAAGGCGCGCGATGATCTCGTCGGCGGTCGCCTTGCGGTGGGCGTAGGGTTTGAGCGTCACGAAGACCGTGCCGGTGTTGCCCGAGCCGCTCTGACCGCCGAAGAACGACACCGTGTGCGCGACGTCCGGGTCCGCTTGCACCAAGGCGTTGACCTTCTCCTGCATGCCGCGCATCGCCGTCGAGGAGATGTCCTGGGAGGCCTCCGAGAATCCGGCCAGGAGGCCCGTGTCCTGTTGCGGGAAGAGGCCCTTGGGGACCTTGATCGCCAACCAGACCGTGACGCCCACGGTGGCGAGCGTGAGCATGAGCATGAGCCCGGAATGATCCAGCACCCAGGTGATGCCGCGATCGTAGCCGCGCTGGAGCGCCCCGAAGAGCCGCTCCGACCAGGCGTATGCGCGCGAGCGTTTCGCCTCGGACGCGGGGCGCAGCAGATAAGCGGCCATCGTGGGCGTCACGGTGAGGGACACGACGGCCGAGATCACGATGGCGATGCTCAGCGTGACCGCGAACTCGCGGAAGAGGCGCCCGATGATGCCGCCCATGAGCAGGATCGGGATGAAGACGGCGATGAGCGACACCGTGATGGACACGATCGTGAAGCCGATCTGTCGGGCGCCCGCGAGCGCGGCGCGCAGCGGCGGCATGCCGTCTTCGATGAAGCGAGCGATGTTCTCCGTGACGACGATGGCGTCGTCGACGACGAAGCCCGTCGAGATCGCGAGCGCCATGAGCGACAGGTTGTCGAGGCTGTAGCCCACGAGATACATGACGCCGAAGGTGCCCACGAGTGACAACGGCACGGCGATGCTCGGGATGATGGTGGCGCGCGCGCTGCGCAGGAAGACGAAGACGACGAGCGTCACGAGCAGGACGCTGATGATGAGCGTGCGCTCGACGTCGCGCACGGAGGCGCGAATGGTCTCGGTGCGATCGAGGACGAGTCGCGTCTCGATGGCGGGCGAGATCGACTCGCGCAGGCGCGGCAGCGCCTCCTTGATGCGCTCGAGGGTCGCGAGGATGTTGGCGCCCGGCTCGCGCCGCACGATCATGAGGACGGCGCGCTGGCCGTCGATCCAGGCGGCGAGCCGGTTGTTCTCGACGTCGTCGAAGACGCGCGCGACGTCGCCGAGGCGCACGGCCGCGCCGCCCTGGTACGAGATCACGAGCTGGCGGTAGGCCGCCGCGCCGAGGAGCTGGTCATTGGCCGAGACGGAGTACGTCGAGCGCGGGCCGCTGATGATGCCCTTGGGCTGGTTCGACGTCGAGGCCGCGAGCGCGGTGCGCACGTCGGCGGTGCCGAGGCCCATGGCCGCGAGCGCCTGGCCGTCGACCTGCACGCGCACGGCCGGCTGCTGCCCGCCGCCCACGAAGACCTGCCCCACCCCCTCGATCTGGGACATCTTCTGCGCGAGGACGCTGTTCGCGGCGTCGAAGACCTGCGCGAGCGGCAGCGTGTCGGAGCGCAGCGAGAGAATGAGGATCGGCGAGTCGGCCGGATTGACCTTTCTATAGTTCGGGCGCGTGGGCAGGTTCGTGGGCAGCTCGCCGCCCGCGGCGTTGATGGCGGCTTGCACGTCGCGCGCCGCGGCCGCGACGTCGCGCGTGAGGTCGAACTGCATCGTGATGCTCGTGTTGCCGAGCGAGCTCGTCGAGGTCATCTCGGTGAGGCCCGCGATGCGCCCGAAGCGGCGCTCGAGCGGCGTCGCCACGGCGGAGGCCATCGTGTCGGGGCTCGCGCCTGGCAGCGCCGCCGAAACCGAGACCGTGGGAAAGTCGATGTCGGGCAACGGCGCGACCGGCAGATTGAAGAACGCCGCCACGCCCGCGAGTAGCACGGCCGCCGCGAGCAGCGACGTCGCGACGGGCCGCCGGATGAACGGCGCCGAGATGCCGCCGACGGGGCGACCGGAGTCGTCACCCGACATTGTCAGTTCTCACGGTCACTTCTCACGGTCACTTCTCATTGTCACTTCTCATGGCCCGCCGTCGGCCGCTGCCGCGGGCGCGCTCACGCGGCCTCGCGCGCCCCGCAGCCGCCGCCCCCACGAAGCGGCGCGCTCCATGTAGAGATAAATCACGGGCGTCGTGAAGAGCGTTAGCACCTGCGAGAGCAGGAGGCCGCCCACGATCGTGATGCCGAGCGGCCGCCGCAGCTCGGAGCCGATGCCCTGCCCGAGCGCGAGCGGCAAGCCGCCGAGGAGCGCCGCCGCCGTGGTCATCATGATGGGCCGAAAACGCAGCAGGCAGGCCTGATGGATGGCCTCGCGCGGGGTCTTGCCCTGGTCGCGCTCGGCCTCGAGCGCGAAGTCGATCATCATGATGGCGTTCTTCTTGACGATGCCGATGAGGAGCACGATCCCGATGAGGGCGATGATCGAGAACTCCGAGCCGGAGACGAGCAGCGCGAGGAACGCGCCCACCCCAGCCGAGGGCAGCGTGCTCAGGATAGTGATGGGGTGGATGTAGCTCTCGTAAAGGACGCCGAGGACGATGTAGACCGTCACCAGCGCCGCGAGGATGAGGATGGGCTCGCTGCCGAGCGAGTCGCTGAAGGCGCGCGCCGCGCCCTGAAAATCGCCATGCAGGCCCACGGGCGCGCCGAGCGACGCCACGGCGGCGTTGATTGCGTCGACGGCGTCGCCGAGCGACGCGCCGCCCGCGACGTTGAAGGAGAGCGTCACGGCCGGGAACTGCCCCTCGTGCGCGATCGAGAGCGGCGCGCGACGCTGCTCGTAGCGGGCGAACGCGGAGAGCGGCACCGACTGGCCGCTCTGCGAGCGCAGGTAGATCCGGTCGAGCGCCTCCGGGCTCTGCTGGGCGCCCGGCGCGACCTCGAGGATGACGCGGTAGAGGTTGAGCTGCGTGAAGATCGTCGAGACCTGCCGCTGCCCGAAGGCGTCATAGAGCGTGTCGTCGATCATCTGTGAGGTCACGCCCAGGCGGGAGGCGGTGTCGCGGTCGACGACGAGCGCGAGCTGCAGGCCGCCGGCCTGCTGGTCGCTCGCGACGTCGGCGAGCTGGGGCAGCGCGCGCAGGCGCTCGAGGATGCGCGGGGCCCAGTCGGCGAGCTCGTCGGAGTCGGCGTCCTCGAGCGTGAACTGGTACTGGGTGCGGCTCGTGCGCGTGTCGAGCTGCAGGTCCTGGACGGCCTGCAGGTAGACGGCGACGCCCGCCAGCGACGCGAGTCGCTTGTCGAGCCGTTCGATGATCTGCTGCGCTCCCGTGTGCCGTTCGGCGTGGGGCTTGAGCGTGATCGAAAGGCGGCCGCTGTTGAGCGTCGGGTTCGTGCCGTCGGCGCCGATGAACGACGCCACCGACGCCACGTCGGGATCGACGCGCACGATGTCGGCGACGGCCTGCTGGCGCTCGCTCATGGCGGCGAACGAGATGTCGGGCGCCGCCTGCGTGACCCCCAGGAGCATTCCCGTGTCCTGCTGCGGGAACAACCCCTTCGGCACGACGACGGCCAGCCCGACGGTGAGGAGGATCGTCCCGACGGTCGCCGCGAGCGTGAGCGCCTGGTGCTCGAGCACCCAGCCGAGGCCGGCGTCGTAGAGCTTCACCGCCCGTTGCCAGGCTCGCTCCGTGAACCGCGTCACGAGGTTGGGCTTCGCGGCGCCTCCGGCGCCGGCGCCTTCGGCGCGGGGTTTGAGAATATGCGCGCACATCATCGCGGTGAGCGTCAGTGAGACGAAGGCCGAGGCGACGATGGCCGTCGCCAGCGTCACGGCGAACTCGCGGAAGAGCCGCCCGATGACGCCGCCCATGAAGAGGAGCGGGATGAGCACGGCGACGAGCGAGACCGTGAGCGAGACGATCGTGAAGCCGATCTGCTTCGAGCCCTTGAGCGCCGCCTCGATGGGCGTCTCCCCCTCCTCGATGTAGCGCGCGATGTTCTCGATCATGACGATGGCGTCGTCGACGACGAAGCCCGTCGAGATCGTGAGGGCCATGAGCGTGAGGTTGTTGAGGCTGTAACCGGCGAAGAGCATGACGCCGAAGGTCGCGACGAGCGACAGCGGCACGGCGACGCCCGGGATGATCGTCGCGCGCAGGCTGTGCAAGAAGAGATATATGACAGCGACGACGAGCCCGATCGTGAGGAGCAGCGTGAACTGCACGTCGTCCACCGAGGCGCGCACGGTCTCCGTGCGGTCGGACAGCACGTGCACGTCGATGCCGCGCGGCAGGGAGGCCGCGAGCTGCGGCACGAGCGCCTTGACGCGATCGGCCACCTCGATGAGGTTGGCGCCCGGCTGGCGCTGCACGTTGACGATGACGGCGCGGTGCGCGCCCGCCCAGCCGGCGAGCTGGTCGTTCTCGACGCCGTCGACGACCTTGGCGACGTCGGACAGCCGCACGGACGCGCCGCCGACGTAGGCGACGACGAGCGGCGCGTAGCCCTTGGCATCACCGAGCTGATCGTTGGCGGTGACCGTGTAGTTCTGGCGAGGGCCGTCGAGGTTGCCCTTCGGCTGGTTGACGTTCGCGGCCGCGAGCACCGTGCGCACGTCCTCGAGCGACAGGCCGCGCCCCGCGAGCGCCTCCGGGTCGACCTGCACGCGCACGGCCGGGCGCTGGCCCCCGTTGAGCGTCACGAGCCCCACGCCCGAGACCTGCGAGAGCTTCTGCGCGAAGATCGAGTCCGCGTAGTCGTCGACCTGCGACAGCGGCACCGTGTCGGAGCTGACGCTGAACGAAATGACGGGCACGTCCGCCGGGTTGCTCTTGCTGTACGTGGGCGGCGTCGGCAGCGTGCGCGGCAGCAGGTTGGAGGCGGCGTTGATGGCCGCCTGCACGTCCTGCTCGGCGGCGTCGATGTTGCGGTCGAGATTGAACTGCAGCGTGATCTGCGAGCTGGCCGCGCTCGACACCGATGTGAGCTGGGCCAGCGACGGGATCTGCCCGAGCTGGCGCTCGAGCGGCGTCGTGACGGCCGAGACCATCGTGTCGGCGCTCGCGCCCGGGAGCAGCGTCGACACGACGATAGTCGGATAGTCGACCTGCGGCAGGGCCGACACGGGGAGCTGCCGGTACCCGACGATGCCGCCGATGAGCACCCCCACCATGAGCAGCGCCGTCCCCACGGGACGCTTGATGAACGGCGCCGAGATGCTCATGGGTGCGCGCCGGCGCGCGAGACGGTCTTGGCGCCCGGGCGCAGCTGGTTCTGTCCCTCGATGACGACCATCTCTCCCGCCGCGAGCCCCTTGCCGACGAGCGCCTGGTCGCCTTCGAGCACGTCGACCGTCAGGGGGCGGCTCTGCGCCGTCTCGTCCGCGCCCACGACGTAAACGAAGGTGCCCTGGGGGCCGTGCTGGACCGCCACGGCCGGGATGACGAGCGCGCCCTTGCGCATCGCCAGCTGCAGCCGCGCCCTGACGAACTGGTTGGGCCAGAGCACATGCCGCGGGTTGGGGAAGATCGCCTTGCATCGGATGGTGGCCGTGGCCGTGTTGATCTGGTTGTCGACCACCTCGAGCGTGCCCGTCGCGAGCGCCTGCGTGCCGTCGCGCGGCAGCGCCGCGACGTCGAGCGGCCCCGCCGCCTGCGCCGCGGCGACGCGCGGTAGATCGTCCTCGGGGAGCGTGAAGAGCACGGCAATGGGATCGAGCTGCGTGACGACCACGATGCCGGTGGCGTCGGCGGCGTGGACGATGTTGCCCGGGTCGACCTGACGTACGCCGGTGACGCCGTCGATGGGCGATTTGATGCGCGCGTAGTCGAGCTGCAGGCGGGCGTTCTCGATCTGCGCCTCGTCGCCCTGGGTGGCGCCCCGCAGCTGCTCGACGGTCGCGCGCTGGTCATCGACCTGTTGCTGCGGGATGAGCTGCTTCGTGACGACCGCTTGATACCTCTCGAGGTCACGCTCGGCGCCGTGGAGCTGCCCCTCGTCGCGCGCGAGCGCCGCCTGGCCCTGATGCAGCAGGATCTGGAACGGCCGCGGATCGATCTCGGCGAGAACCTCGCCGCGCTTGACGGCCTGACCCTCGCGGAACACCATCTTGTCGAGCCGCCCGTCCACCTGCGCGCGCACGTTGACCGTCTTGTACGCCGTAACGGACCCGAGCCCCTCGAGCGTGATGGGCACGTCGCGCTTCGCCGCGCGCGCGAGCAGGACCGGCACGGGCCGATCGGCGCCGCCGCCCGGACGCCCGCTGCCCCGCGCGCCCTCCGCGTGGGCGCTCTCTCCGCCCGGCTCGGCGCCGAGGCCCTTGTTCTTGCCGTGCAGGTGCGCGCGCGCCACGAGAAAGACCACGACGGCGGCGCCGACGCCGAGACCCAGCCCCCATCGTCCCGGGCGACTCATCTGCTGCCGCCCATGGCCGTCAGCAATTGCGCCCGGGCCGACGCGAGACTGTAGCGCGCCGACACCTCCTGGGCCTCCGCCGTCGTGTACGCGACCTGCGCGTCGGCGAGCTCGATGATGCTGCCTTGCCCCGTCTGGTAGCGCGCCTCGGCGAGGCGCAGCTGCTCGCGCGCGTTCGTGAGCGCCTCCTCGGCGCCGCCGATGCTCGACTTCGCCCCGCGTACGGCCAGCCGCCCCTGCACGACGTCGATGCTGACCTGGAGCCGCACCGAGTCCGTCTGCGCCGCGAGCGCGGCCAGCGTCCCGTTCGCCTCGCGCAGCTGCCCCGTCGTGAGCCCGCCCTGCAGGAGAGCCCAGCTCGCCGTCAGCCCCACGTACCACGACGGTGACAGGCGCGCGCTCGACGAACCGACGTCGGTGGCGCCCGCGACGGCCGAGACCGCCGGAAAGTAGTTGCCTCGGGTGGACGCGACGAGCAGCTGCTGGGCACGCCGCTGCTCCTCGATGGAGGCGACCTCGGGCCGCGCCTTGATGGCCCCCTCGATCATCGGCCGTTCCTCGCCGTCCTCGCCGGGCACGGCGCGCATCTCGGTGTCGGTCAGCTCGAACACGCTCTCGCTCGGCAGGCCCATCGTCTGATTCAGGAGGGCGAGGTCGGCCGCATAGCTGTTCTCGGCAGTGACGGCCTGGACGCGCGCGTTCGCGAGCGCCGTCCGCTGCGTCGCGAGATCGATCTGTGACTTCATCCCCGCCCGGACCATCTCCACGATCTGATCGAGGTGCTTCTGCTGGTTCGCGACGGCCTCCTCGGCGACGCGCGCGAGCTCGCGCTGTGCCCGCGCCGTGAAATAGGCCCGGCGGACGCTGAGCAGGGCCTGCAGCCTCGAGACGTCCTCATTCGATCGAGCGGCGTCGCGGTTCGCCGCCGCCGAGTGCCAGCGATCAGCGGTCGCGTTGAAATCAAAGATGAGCTGCGACCCCGTGACGCCGGCGCTCCAGAGCCCGTATTGCAGCGAGCCGCCAGACGTCGCGCTTTGCGTGGGCAGCGGCATGCCGCTCGTCGTCGTCACGGTCGTGAGCGCCCCGGAGCGAACCAAGTAGTACGTGGCGCTCGCGGACACCTGCGGCAGGTAACCCGCGCGGGCCTCCTCGACGCGCCCCACGGCCGCCTCGGTCTGCCCCTCCGCTTGACGCACCGCCGGCTGATACCGAAGGGCGTTCTGCTCGGCCTGCGCGAGCGAGAGGGCTGGACCGGCGGGCACGTCTACAGCGCGGCTCGCCGGACCGCCGGCGGTGGACAGCTGGGCGACCAGGGCCGCCGCCGTCACGGAAAGGTGGAGGATCGTTGCCATGGCGAAAGACAGTGGCACCTGCGCAACAAGCAGGCCAGCCCCTGAACCGCTAAATCTGCGTACTTACTGGCCCGAGGTGTCCTAAAAAACGACACTTGTCCGCCGCGGGTGCACCACGAGGTGGGGACAGCGGCCGTGGGGCGCGGTATGACGTTCGGACCCCGTCTTGCTAAAAGACCCTCGAATGCGCCTGCGCCCGCCCATCCGCCAGGGTCTGCTGACGGTGGCCGTTCTGGGGGTCTTGACCTCCGGACTGGCCGTCGTCGCACTCTATCGGGCGGTGGCTGCGAGCCAGTCCCTGCGCTTGTCACACGCGCGCGAGTCGACGGCCGAGGAGCTGGCGCGCCTCGGGTCCACCCCGTCCGGCCTCGAAGCGCCTCCACCGAACATCATCGGCATCCGGGGCGATGTCGCGCGCGAGCCCGCCGAGATCGCGGCGCGCGTGCCCGCGCCGTGGGCCGCTCCGCTGGTCGCGCTGGCGGAGCGCGCCCGGCGCGAGCGGACGGCCGTCTACGACGAGGTGACGATCCCGGGCGGTCGGCTCGTCGAGCGGGTCGCGCCCGCGCCCGGCGGCCGGCTGGCCTGGGTCGCGCACAAGGTCGGCCCGTCCCCTTATCTGCAGAGCTGGCGCGTGCTCGTGGTCGCCCTCACGATCTCGGCGATGCTGCTCGTGTTGAGCGCCCTGGTGTCGCTCGTGACGTTCAAGCGTGGCGCGGGTGCGCTCCTCCACGCGACGCGCGCCCTCGCCAATGACCTGACAGCGCCCGTCCCGCGGCCGCCCGTGCGCGAGCTCGCGGACATCGGCGACGGCATCGCGACGTTGGCGCGGAACCTCACCGAGTCGCGTCAGGCGCAAGAGCGCCTCGGGCGCGATCTCGCGCGGCAGGAGCGCCTCGCGGCGCTGGGGCGCGTCGTGGCCGGTGTCGCGCACGAGGTGCGCAACCCGCTCGCCTCGATCAAGCTGAGGCTCGATCTGGCGGCCTCGGAGCCGGCCGTGTCAGGCGCCTCGCCCCTGCCCGCCGCCGTAACGGGGGCCATCGCCCACGCCTCGGCCGAGATCGCGCGCCTCGACGGGCTCGTGGCCGACCTCCTGACCGTGTCGGGCAGAGCGCTCGGGCCGCGCGCGCCGCTCGACCTCGCGCAGCTCGCGCGCCGGCGCGCCGACGCGCTCGCGCCCTGGGCCGCGCTCCGCGGCGTGACGATGCACGTGTCGGACGGCGGTGACGGCGACGCCGTCGCGACCGGCGACGCCGACCGGCTCGCGCGCGCCGTCGACAACCTGCTGCGCAACGCCATCGAGGCCTCGCCGGGCGGCGACGTCGTCGCCGTCGAGGTCAGGGCCGACCGCGAGCGGGTGCGCCTCCGCGTCCTCGATCGTGGCAGCGGCTTTCCGCAGGGGAAGGCCGGCGAGCTCTTCGAGCCCTTCTTCACCACGAAGGCGGACGGCACCGGCCTCGGCCTCGCGATCTCGCGCGCCATCGCGCAGGCGCACGGCGGCGAGGTCGCCTACTCGCGCGAGGGCGACGTGACGCGGTTCGAGCTCATGCTGCCGCGCGACGGCGGCCCCGACGCGGCCCCGGCCCGCGAGGCGCGCGCGTGAACCGGGTCCTCATCGTCGAGGACGAGGCCGGTCTGCGCCAAGGCCTCGTCGACGTCATCGTCTCCATGGGCCTCGAGGCCCTAGCCGTGCCGGGTCTCGCCGAGGCGCGCCAGGCGTTCGCGCGCGGCGGGGGCGCCGCGCTCGTGCCCGTCGACTGCCTGCTCCTCGACATTCGGCTGCGCGACGGCGACGGCCTCGATTTCCTGCGCGAGCTGCGCGCGGGCCCGGCGCGCGACGTCCCCGTGATCGTGACGACGGCGTACGGCGACAGCGAGCGCACGATCCGCGCCATGCGCGACGGCGCCTTCGACTACCTCACGAAGCCGTTCGATCTGCCCACGCTGCGAGCCGCCGTCGACCGCGCCGTCAAGCAGCGCGCCCTCGCGCGGGCCGCGGCGCCCGCCGCCGCTGCCGACGAGGCGCCCGGCGACCTCGTGGGCACGAGCGCCGCCATGCTGGCCGTGTGGAAGCTCATCGGACGTGCCGCCGCGTCCGACGCGCCCGTGCTCATCACAGGCGAGACGGGCACGGGCAAGGAGCTCGTCGCGCGCGCCATCCACCGCTACTCGCCACGCGCCGCGCGTCCATTCGTGCCGGTCAACCTCGCGGCGCTGCCAGCCACCCTCATCGAGAGCGAGCTCTTCGGCCACGAGCGCGGCGCCTTCACGGGAGCGAGCGCGCGGCGCAGCGGGCGCTTCGAGAGCGCCGGCGACGGCACGTTGTTCCTCGACGAGATCGGCGAGCTCGATCCGTCCCTGCAAACCAAGCTGCTGCGCGCCGTGCAGGAGGGCACCTTCGAGCGCGTGGGCGGCAACGAGGTCCTCACGAGCGGCGCGCGGCTCGTGGCGGCGACGAACCGGCCCGTGCGTCCCGGCGCGCCCGGCGTCGCGCTGCGCGAGGACCTCTACTACCGGCTGGCCGTCATCGAGATCGAGCTGCCGCCGCTGCGCGCGCGCAAGAGCGACATCGCGCTGCTCGTCTCGCACGCGCTGCGCGGCACGCCGGCGCGCGCCCTGTCCGAAGGCGCCATGGCGGAGCTGCTCTCCTACGGCTGGCCCGGCAACGTGCGGGAGCTCTTCCACGTCTTGCAGCGCGCCGCCGTCCTGTGTGGCGGCGAGGTCATCGACGTCGTGAACCTTCCGGCGCCGCTCGGCCGCGCGGCGCCCGACGCCGAGCCGGCCGTCGACGACGACCTGTCGCTCCACGCGGCGACCGCGCGCCTCGAGCGCCGGTTCATCGTGCGCGCCCTCGAGCGCGCCAAGGGCAACCGCTCCGCGGCCGCGCGCCTCCTCGGCATCGGGCGCCCCCTCCTCTACGCCAAGCTCGAGGAGCACGGGCTCGGCGCGCGCCACGCCGCGACCGAGGGAAGTGACGACGACGGCGGAGCGTCCTAGGACCGGTCGCCATGTGGATCGTCCGACTCGCCCTGCGCCGCCCCTACACGGTGGCCGTCATGTGCCTGCTCATCCTCGTCATGGGGATCCTGTCGATGACCCGCATGGTCGTCGACATCTTTCCGGCCATCGACATCCCCGTCGTGGCCGTCATCTGGAACTATCCTGGCTTACCTGCGCAGGACATGGAGCGCCGCGTGGTGCTCATCAGCGAGCGCGCCTACTCGACGACGGTCAACGGCATCGAGCGCATCGAGTCGCAGTCGATCCCCGGCATCGGCATGCTCAAGATCTATTTCCAGCCGGGTGCCGACATCGGGGCGGCCATCGCGCAGATCACCTCGGTCTCGACGACGATCCTCCGCATCACGCCGCCCGGCATGCAGCCGCCCAACGTCATCCAGTTCAACGCGTCGAACGTGCCGGTGGCGCAGCTCACGGCCAGCAGCGAGACGCTGCCCGAGGAGAAGATCTTCGACTACGGGCTGAACTTCATCCGCGTGCGGTTGTTCACGATCCCGGGCCTGTCGTGCCCCGCGCCCTTCGGCGGCAAGCAGCGTCAGATCAACGTCGACATCGACACCCGCGCGCTCGCGGCGCGCGGCCTCACGCCCACCGACGTCGTCAACGCGCTCCAGGCCTCGAACGTCATTCTGCCGGCGGGCGACGCGCGCATCGGCGATCGGCAGTACAACGTGCTGCTCAACTCGAGCCCGCCCAGCGTCGAGGACTTCGCGGCCATCCCCGTCAAAGCCGTCAGCGGCGCCATGGTGCTGCTGGGCGACGTCGCGCACGTCGTCGACGCCTATACCGATCAGTTCAACGTCGTGCGCGTGGGCGGCAAACGCGCGACGTACCTCGCGATCCTCAAGCACGCCGACGCGTCGACGCTGGCCGTCGTCGACGCCGTACGCGACATCCTCCCGACGATCAAGGCCTCCGCGCCCGAGGGGCTCGAGCTCAAGATCGACTTCGACCAGTCCGTGTTCGTGCGCAGCGCCATCGCGGGCGTCGTGCGCGAGGCCGTGATCTCCTCGATCCTCGTGTCGCTCATGGTGGGGGCCTTTCTTGGCAGCTGGCGCAGCATGGTGATCGTCTGCACGTCGATCCCGCTCGCGATCTTCTCGGCGGTCGTGGGCCTCAAGCTCACGGGCAACACGATCAACATCATGACGCTCGGCGGGCTCGCCCTCGCGATCGGGATGCTGGTCGACGACGCCACCGTCGAGGTCGAAAACATCCACAGGAACCGCAGTCTGGGCAAGCCGCTCACGCGCGCCATCCTCGACGGCGCGCAGCAGATCGCCGTGCCGGCCATCGTCGCGACGCTCGCGATCTGCATCGTCTTCTTCCCAGTCGTGCTGCTCTTCGGGCCGGCACGCTTCCTGTTCACGTCGCTCGCGCTCAGCGTCGTGCTCGCCATGCTGGCGTCGTACCTGCTCTCGCGCACGCTCGTGCCGTCGCTCGCGCGGTTGCTCATGGCTGGCGAGCATCACGCCGGCGCCCCGGACGGCGAGACCCGGAGCCTTCCACGCCGCGTGTCCTCGTGGTCGCGCCTCGCGCGGCGCTTCAACGCGCGGCGCGACGTGGCGTTCGAGCGCTTCCAGAGCTTCTACGCCGGCCTCCTCGCGACGGTGCTGGCCCACCGCCGCTTCGCGCTGGGCATCGGCGCCGGCGTCTCAATCGCGAGCCTGGGCCTGCTCTTCGTCGTCGGCACCGACTTCTTCCCCTCGGTCGACGCCGGGCTGATGAAGCTGCACTTCCGCGCGCCTCCCGGCACGCGCATCGAGAAGACGGAGCGGATCATCGGCGACGTCGAGGCGAAGATTCACGAGATCATCCCGGCCGGCGAGATCGACGCGCTCAACGACATGCTGGGCCTGCCGATCTCGTACAACCTCGCCTTCATCCAGACCGACAACGTCGGCCCCATGGACGCCGAGATCCTCATCGCGCTCAAGCCCGGCCACCACGCGACGGCCGGGTACATGCGCCGCATCCGCGCCATGATCGCGCGCGATTTCCCTGGCTCGACGGCCTATTTTCAGCCCGCCGACATCGTGAGCCAGGTGCTGAACTTCGGCCTGCCCTCCCCCATCGACGTCCAGGTGGAGTTCCCCGACCTCGCGAAGAGCTACGACGTCGCGCGCAAGCTCCGCGACATGATCGCGACCGTGCCTGGGACGGCCGACGCGCACATCGTTCAGGTCCTCGACTACCCGTCGCTCAACATCGCCGTGGACCGCCAGCGCGCCGCGCAGGTGGGCGTGAGCGAGCGCGACGTCGCGAACAACCTGCTCATCTCGCTGTCCTCGAGCGGCCTCGTGTCGCCGTCTTACTTCCTCAACCCCAAGAACAACGTCAACTACGTCGTCGCCGTGAAGTCGCCGCTGCCGCAGCTCGCCTCGGTGGGCAGCGTCATGGCCACGCCCCTCTCGCCGCCCGGCGGCGCAGGCCCCGGTCCGGCAGCGTCGCCCACCGACGGCGTCCCCGACGCGCCCACGCAGACGCTCAGCAGCGTCGCCGACATCCGCCCCGGCGTCACGCCCGTCGAGATCAACCACTACACGGTCCAGCGCGTCCTCGACATCGGCGCCAACCTCGAGGGCCGCGATCTGGGCGCCGTGACCTCGGACATCGAGGCCAAGATTCGCGCGCTCGGCCCGTTGCCCAAGGCCATGAAGATCACGGTGCGCGGCCAGAATCAGGTCATGCAGAGCTCGTTCCACAGTCTCGGCCTCGGCCTCATCCTCGCGGTGCTGCTCGTCTACTGTCTGATGGTCGTCCTGTTCCAGTCGTGGCTCGACCCGTTCATCATCATGGTCGCGGTCCCGGGCGCGCTCGTCGGCATCCTCTGGATGCTGGCGGCCACGCACACGACGCTGAACGTCGAGTCGCTCATGGGCGCCATCATGGCCGTGGGCATCGCCGTCTCGAACTCGATCCTGCTCGTGAGCTTCGCCAACGATCTGCGCGTCGAGAACGAGGATATCTCGCCGCTCGAGGCCGCCCTCGAGGCGGGGCGCACGCGCCTGCGACCCGTGCTCATGACGGCCCTCGCCATGATCATCGGCATGGTCCCCATGGCCCTGGGCCTCGGAGAGGCGGGCGAGCAGAACGCCCCGCTCGGCCGCGCGGTCATCGGGGGCCTCCTCATGGCCACGTTCGTGACGCTCTTCATGGTCCCCGTGGTTTACGCGATCTTGCGACGCAAGCTGCCGACGAAGCATCTCATCGACAAGAAGTTCCTCGCCGAGGAGCACGAAGGCGCTCCGCAGGCCACGACTTAGGGGAGAATGGCTTACAGAATGTCGACCGGAGCATCACCAAACCTACGCCCGACGGCCGATGAGGCCGAGCCGCCACGGGGGCGGCGTGGCGTCATCTACGTCGCGGGCATCGTCATGGTGGCGGCCACCGTGCTGGGCGTCGTCGGTCTCGGGACGCACCGCGTCTCGCAAGCGCGGGCGGAGGCAGGCGCCCGCGAGGAGGAGGCGAGCCACGGCGCGCGCGTCCGCGTCTCCAAGGCCGTAACGTCTCTGGCCGTTCGCAAGCTCGTGCTGCAAGGCGAGGCGCGCGCGTTCGCGGCGGTGACGCTGTACGCGAAGGTCAGCGGTTACCTCAAGAACCTCAAGGTGGACAAGGGCGACCACGTCAAGGCGAACCAGGTCCTCGCGACGATCGAGGCGCCCGAGCTCGACAAGCAGATTCAATCGGCCTCCGCGGACGCCAAGAACAAGCGCGTCAACGCCAAGCGCTTCGAGGCGCTCGCGCCGTCGAACATGGTGTCGGCCCAGGAGGTCGAGGCGGCGCAGACGGGGGCGGCCGTCGCCGAGGCCAACCAGGCGGCGTGGTCGACCCAGGGGGGATACCGCGTGTTGCGCGCGCCGTTCGCGGGCGTCGTCACGGCGCGATTCGCCGACCCGGGCGCCCTCATTCAGAGCGCGACGGCCGGCCAGAGCGGGGCGCTGCCCGTCGTGAGCATCGCGAACGCGGATCGGCTGCGCGTCTACGTGTACCTCGATCAATCGTCGGCGCCGTTCGTCCACCTGGGCGACGTCGCGGAGGTGCGGGCGCCGGAGCGCGCCGGCTTCGTGCGAAAGGCCACGGTCACGCGGGCCGCAGGGGAGCTCGCGCCGAAGACCAGGACGATGCTCACGGAGATCGACGTCGACAACCAGGACGGCGCGATCCTGCCAGGCAGCTTCGTCAACGTGACCCTCGAGCTCAAGGTCCCGGCACTCGTCCAGGTCCCCGTCGAAGCGCTCGTCATCAAGGGTGACAAGACGTTCGTGGCCGTCGTCGACGCCGACAAACGACTCCACCACCTCCCCGTCGTGGTGGCCGACGATGACGGCGCGACGGTGCGGCTCGTCTCGGGCCTCCGCGGCGGCGAGCGCGTCGCGCTCAACCTCGGAAACGAGATCGAGGACGGCGCGCCCGTGCAGGTCGTCGAGGCCGCCGGCAAGTAACGGCGCGCCGCGCCGGCGTTCCTTGCCTTGGCCCGACGAGGCCCCAGGTTTGTCGGGTGCGGTCCGCAGCCCTCGGCCTCGCCCCTCTCGTCGAGCCGGAAGCCTCTGCGCGCGCCGCCGGCCTGAGGCACGTCGACGATCGGCAGCCGGGGATCGTCCGACGTCGCACGGGCCGCACGCTCCTTCAGGGCAAGCGCGAGGTTACCGTCTTCCTCTACGAAGACCCCGACGGCCACCGCGTCAGGGACGCCGCGATTCTCGACCGGATCCATCGCCTCGCGATCCCGCCCGCCTGGCGCGACGTCTGGATCTGCGCGCAAGCGAATGGCCACATTCAGGCCACGGGACGCGACGCGCGCGGGCGGAAGCAGTACCGCTACCATGGCAAATGGCGCGAAGAGCGGGACGGCACGAAGTACTCGCGCATGATCGCCCTCGGTGAGGCCCTCCCGGCGCTGCGCCGGCGCGCAGCCGCCGACCTCGCGGCACCTGGGTTGCCGCGGCGGAAGGTCCTCGCCGCGGTCGTGCGTCTGCTCGAGACGACGTTCATGCGCGTCGGCAACGAGGAGTACGCGCGCGCCAACAACTCGTTCGGGCTCACGACACTGAAAGACAGGCACGTCGCCTTTCGTGCAGCGGAGCTCCGCTTTCATTTCCGTGGCAAGAGCGGCGTCGTCCACGACGTCACGGTCCACGACGCCAAGCTCGCGCGCATCGTGCGCCAGTGCCGCGACCTACCCGGACAGGAGCTGTTCCAATACGTCGAGCGCGAGGGACACCCGGCGACCATAGATTCGGCCGACGTCAACGACTACATCCGGCATGCCGCGGGGCAGCAGTTCACGGCCAAGGACTTCCGCACCTGGGCGGGGACAGTGCTCGCCGCGCTCGCGCTCGAGGAGCTCGCGGCCACTGCGCATGCCCTGTCCGCGAAGACGCGGCGCCCGCCCAACAACCGCGACGTCAAGCGCGCCATCGAGCACGTCGCCGCGCGGCTCGGCAACACGCCCGCCGTGTGCCGAAAGTCCTACGTCCATCCCGACGTCATCGCGTCGTACCTCGACGGCTCGCTCGCCGGCGCGCTCAAACGGCGCGCCGACGCCCGGGTCGCGCGGCGCCCATGGGCGCTGCGGCCAGAGGAGACCGCGGTGCTCGCCCTGCTGCAACGACGGCTCACGGAGGAGAAGTCCGGGAAGCGACTCGAGAAACAACTGCGGCGCTCACTGCGCGCGACCAACCAGAGCCTACCGCACGCTGACCGTGACGTCCGCCGATAGCCCAGGGCGAAGCACGACGTCGCTCGGCGGGTCGACGAGCGCGATCCGGACGGGGACGCGCTGCACGACCTTCACGAAGTTGCCCGTGGCGTTGTCGGGCGGCAACAGCGAGAAGCTCGCGCCCGTCCCGCCCGCGAGGCTCTCGACCCGGCCCGCGAGCTTGCGGCCCGGGAAGGCGTCGACCTCGATCGTCGCGGGCTGGCCGGGACGCATGAGGCCGATCTGGCCCTCCTTGAAGTTGGCGACGATGTAGGTCTCGAAGGGCACCAGCTCGACGAGTGGCTGTCCGAGAGCGACGAGCTGGCCCTCGTGCACCGCGAGCTTCGAGGCGTAGCCGTCGGCGGGCGCGAGGATGCGCGCGTAGCCGAGCTGGAGCGTGACGAGCGTGAGAGACGCCTGGGCGCTGCGCACGCGCGCCGCCGCGAGCGCGGCCCCGGCGCGCGCGGCCGCGATCTGCGGCGCCACCGAGGTGCTCTGATCGACGCGGCCGCGCGCCTCTCCCACGCGGCTCTGCGCGCCACGGCGCGCGTCCTCGGCGAGCGCGACCTGCGCGTCGGCCTGCGCCTTGGCGGCGCGCGCGACCTCGACCTCGATCTGCGCGGAGTCGAGCTGCTGCTGCGGCGTGGCGCCGGCCGAGCGCAGCGTCTGCGCGCGGCCGAGATCGAGCTGGGCCTTCTTGAGATCCGCCTCGGCCCGCGCCGCGGCCGCACGCGCGCTGGCGAGCTGAGCGTCGGCGCTGCCGACGCCGGCCGCCGAGCCCGAGAGCGCGGCGCGCGCGCTCGTGAGACCGCCCTTCGAGGTAGCCTCGACGATCTGGACCTGCGCGTCGGCGGCCTGAGCTTGGGCCTGCGCGGTCGCGAGCTCGGCCTCGGACTGGTCCCGACGCGCGCGCATGTCGGCGGCGTCGAGCTCCACGAGCAGATCGCCGCGCTTGACGGCCTGGTTCTCGTGGATGTGGACCGCGGACAGCACGCCGCCCACGCGCGCCGAGACGGGCACGATGTCGGCCGTGACTTGGGCGTCGTCGGTGCTCTCGCGGCCGCGCGTCACGAGCGCGTAGGCGGCCACGGCGACGAGCGCGACGAGCGCGACGAGGCCGAGGACGACGAACGGCCGACGCTTTCGGGCCGGCTTGACGGCGGCGACGCTGACGTCGTCCTTCGGCTCGGGCAGGGGGAGGGTCGTGGGCTGTCTGGCTGTTTCCATGTTTTTTCTCAGTGAAGATCGATCTTGGCCTTGGGCGCGCTCGCGGGCCGGCGCAGGAACAGAGCGAAGGGAATCACGAGCAGGAAGGCGAGGCCCGCGAAGAGGAACATGCGCTCGAAGCCCAGCACGGAGGCCTGCTGGCCGAGCGTGCCGTCGAGGATGCGCAGCGCTCCGGCGCGCGCCGCCGTGACGTCGAGCCCCCGGGCCGTCAGGGCCCCCTGCAGCCCCATGAGGCGCGCCATGACCTCGGGTCGGCCCGGATCGACGTGCGCGGCCAGCCCCGTGCGCGCGGCCGCCACGAAGTGCGGCAACAGCGTCGCGAACGCGGCCAGCCCGAGCGACCCGCCGATCTGCCGAATGAGGGAGTTCAGCCCCGTGGCGTCCGTCATCCGAAAGCGTGGGATCCCCGCCAGCGCCACCGTCGTGAGCGGCACGAAGAGCGACGCGAAGCCGAAGCCCTGGATGACGATGGCGAGCACGACGGACTGCGAGCTCGTCGCGAGCGTGTAGCGCGACATGAGCACGGCCGACAGCGCCACGAGCACGACGCCGCAGATCACGAGGATGCGCGGCTGGACGTAGTTGTAGAGCCGGCCCACGAGCGGGATGCCGACCATCATTGCGAAGGCGCGCGGCATGAGCGCGACGCCCGAGTCGAGCGCCGGGAAGCCCAGGAGCTGCTGCATGAAGAGCGGCAGCAGGAACGTGATGGACATGAGGATCGCAAACATCATGGCGCCGATGATCGTGCCCGAGAGAAACACCCGGTCCTTGAACAGCGACAGGTCGACGGCGGGCACGGGCGCCGTCAGCTCGCGGATGACGAAGGCCGCCAGGACGAACACGGCGACGAAGGACGCCACGGTGATGACCTGCGATTGGAACCAATCGTTGTGGCTGCCCTCCTCGAGCACGTATTGCAGGGAGGCGAGGCCGACGGTCATGAGGACGATCCCCTGCCAGTCGAGGTTCTTGCGCTGGGCGGCGGCGCGCGCGTGGTTCTCGCGCCGGATGTCGTCGGGCTCGTGCACGAAGCGCGTCACCATGAAGATGCCGAGCAGGCCGACGGGCAGGTTGATGTAGAAGATCCAAGGCCAGGCGAAGTTGTCGAGGATGTAGCCCCCGAGCGCGGGCCCAGCGGCCGGCCCCACGACGACAGCCAGGCCGAAGAGCGCCATGGCCATCCCCTGCTCCTCCGGCGGGAAGGTCTGGCGCAAGATGGCCTGCTCGGTCGGCTGCAGCGCGCCCGCGCCGAGGCCCTGCAAGGCCCGACAGGCCACCATCATGGGCAGCGAGCGGGCCAGCCCGCAGAGCGCCGACCCGACCACGAACAGCCCGAGGGAGAAGAGGTAGACGCGCTTCTGGCCGAAGAAGCGGCCCAGGAACGCCGTGAGCGGCATGACGACGACGGTCGCGATCACGAAGCCCGTCGTGACCCACGTCATCTCCTCGACGGTGGCGCCGAGCGCCCCCGTGAGGTGCGGCGTCGCCACCGCGACGATCGAGGTGTCGATGGCGCCCATGAGCGTCCCGAACGTCACCGACAGCGTCACGACCCACTTGTTGACGGGCGCGCGCGCGTAGGGCGCGGGGAACGCGGAGACGGCGGCCGTCACGCCGCGGCCCTCCGCGCTCCCAGGCCGTCGAAGAACGCGTCGAGGAGCCGATCGAGATCGGATGCCATGTCGCCGCCAGCCTCGAGGACGACGTCACGGACAATGAGCGCGCGCAGCATGCCCATGAAGAACGTCGTCGCGAGCGCGCCCGCCTCGGCGCGCAGCGCACGCTCCTTGATGCCACGCTTCATCTCACCGTCGATGCGCTCGTAGATCTCGCGCATGGTGTCGTGCTTCTTGGCGCAAGCCTGCGGGAACGTCTGCTGGTAACGGCCGACCTCGCGCTGCAGGACGATGTTGACGAACCTGCGGTGCGTGTCGCAGTGACTGGCGAAGGCGCCCAGGATCCGTCGCAGGCGCTCGCGCAGCGGGCGCCCGGCGGCCTCGCTGATTGCGGCATCGACCTTTCCCACGAGCTCGGCGCGCCGCGCCGCCAGCAGCCCCGCCAGCAGGGCCTCCCGATCCTCGAAGTGGTTGTAGAGCGTCCCCACCGAGACGCCCGCCTTGGCCGCGATCGTGTCCATGCGGGCGGCGTGCAGGCCCGCATCGGCGAACACCTCCTCGGCCGCGGCGAGGATGGCCTGCACCGTCGTCTCGCGGATGCGCGCGCGCAGGTTCGACGGCGGCGCTCTAAGTTCTGAACGGCGGTTCATATTTTGATACTGTGGCTCAATTTGCCACGCCCGTCAACCGTCGTGCTACCGTCCGCGCCATGCGCGTCCGGACCGTTCTTCACACCCTTTCGCCCCTATTCCCGGTCGCCCTCGTCGCCTCCGCACTGACGATTGGCTGCAGCAGCACGCCGGCCAAACCCCTCGGTGACGAGGGCGCCGCCTGCTACGCCGACAATCGCTGCAACGCGCAGCTCACGTGCGTCGCGAAGGTTTGCATCAAGCCCGGCCCGGGAAGCGCCGACGGCTCCGCGGGCGCCGGCGGGAACGACGCCGGCGGCGGCGCGGACGGGGCTGCGGGCGCCGACGGCTCCGCGGGCGCCGACGGCTCCGCGGGCGCGGACGGCTCGGCGGCGGACGTCCGCGGCGGGGACGCCTCGACCGGGGACGCGGGCACCGATGGTCCGGCGGGCGGTGGCGGCGACGCCGGCCTTCCAAGTGACGGAGGGACCGACGCTCCAGCACCGGGCGACGGCTCCGACGGAGGCGACGGCGCCGCGAGCGACGGCGCCGAGGGATGATCGGCCGCGCGAGCGTCATTCGACCGATCGCCCGCGCTTGACGTCGAGCGGCGGTTCCCATCGAGGACGCAACGAGCCATCGCCGCCGCGAATCCATTTCAAGGGCGGGGAATCCCTATGCTATGTGATACCGGTACCATGCTCAGGGCATTGGACCTGCCACGATGAACGCCACCGTTCGCGACGTCGCTCGACGAGCCGGCGTCTCTGCCATGACGGTCTCGCGCGTCATCAATGGCGTCGCGGGCGTCAGTCCCGAGACACGGCGGCGCGTCGAGCGGGCCGTCACGGAGCTCGACTTCGTTCCGAACGGCGTTGCCCGCGGCCTGATGTCCAGCAAGAGCGGGACCCTGGGTCTCATCGTGCCGGACATTTCGAACCCCTTCTTCTCGATCCTCGTGCGCGGGGCCGAGACGGTGGCGCGCCGCGCGGGATACCGCGTCCTGCTCTGCAACAGCGAAGGCGATCTCGCCCTCGAGAAGCAGTATGTGCAGGACATGATCGCCCACCGCGCCGAAGGGCTCATCATCGCGCCCGTGGGCGATCGCTCGAAGGCCAACCTCGTGCCCCTCGAGCGGCGCAAGTTTCCGCTCGTGCTCATCGATCGTTCGGTCTCGGGCCTCGAGTGCGATCTCGTCCAGGCCGACAGCGTCGCCGGCGCGAAGATGCTCGCGAGCCATCTCCTGTCGATCGGCCATCGTCGAATCGCCGTCATCACCGAGCCGGACAACGTCTCGACGGCGCGCGAGCGCTTGCAGGGCTACAACTCCGCCCTGAAGGCCGCCGGCCTCAAGAGCTCGCCGTCGCTCATCGTGCGCACGACGGCGGACCGGGCGGGCGGCCACGCGGCCATGCAGCAGATCCTCCAGCAGGACCCGCGGCCCACGGCCGTCTTCGCGGTCAACAACATGACGGCCCTCGGCGCCATGCAAGCCATCCGCGAGCATGGCCTCGTCGTGCCCAAGGACATGGCCCTCGTCTGCTTCGACGACGTCGAGCACCTCGCGGTCCTCTCGCCGTTTCTCACCGTCGTCAACCAGCCCACGGAGATGTTTGGTACGCTCGCCGCTCAGCTCGTGCTCGAGCGCATCGCGGGGGGCCCGGCCGGCCCCAGCCGGCACGTCGTCCTCAACTCCGATCTGCTCGTGCGCGAATCGTGCGGCGCCAAGCTGATGGCGACTTCTCCAGCTCTTAGGTACTGAAACCGACCGACAACATCACAGCGCAAACGATGGACCAAATGACCCAGACCTTCTCAACGGACCGTTACTCGAAGATGCAATATCGCCGCACGGGAAAAAGCGGGCTCATGCTGCCCGCCGTCTCGCTGGGGGCGTGGGAGACTTACGGCGGCACGCACGACGGCGACGTCGCCAAGCGGTGCATGTACCGGGCGTTCGACCTCGGCATCACGCACTTCGACCTCGCGAACAACTACGGCGCGCCGGCCGGCAACGCCGAGCTCGTGTGCGGCCGCGTCGTCAAGGACATGCCGCGCGACGAGCTCGTCATCTCGAGCAAGGCGGGCTACCGGATGTGGCCGGGCCCCTACGGCGAGTGGGGCTCGCGCAAGTACATGATCGCGAGCTGCGATCAGTCGCTCAAACGCACGGGCCTCGAGTACTTCGACATCTTCTACTCGCACCGCCCCGATCCGGGGACGCCGCTCGAGGAGACGATGGGGGCGCTCGACACGCTCGTCAAGCAGGGCAAGGCGCTCTACGTGGGCATCTCGAGCTACACGGGCGCGCAAACGCAGGCGGCGCTCGAGGTCGTGGCGCGCGAGCGCTTCGCGCCCATCACGATCCACCAGCCCTACTACAACATGCTGGGGCGCACGGTCGAGAAGGATCTCCTGCCGCACACGGCGCGCGCCGGCGTGGGCGTCATCGCGTTCTGTCCGCTCGCCTCGGGCCTGCTGTCGGGCGCGAAGTATCAGGATGGCGACGTGCCGGCCGATTCGCGGCCCGCGCGCGAGTGGGCGCACGACTGGGTGGCGTCGAGGTCGAAGGACGAGCGCAAGCGCATCCTGCAGGGCCTCAGCGGCGTGGCGCGCGAGCGGGGTCAATCGCTCGCGCAGATGACGGTGGCCTGGACTTTGCGGCACGAGGGCATGACCTCGGTCGTCATGGGCGCCTCGCGTCCCGAGCAGGTCGAGCAGAACGTCGGCGCGCTCGCGAAGCTCGAATTCACCGCGGAAGAGCTCGCCCGCATCGACGCGCTCACCGCCTAGAATTGGCCTTTGTGTCGAACGAGAGAAGATGTTAACGGTACCATTTTCGGGTCGTCGTCGACCGGAAAGGCCCCCGCAATGACCTTCGAGACCCCAGCCAAGCCGCCCTCGTTCTCGTTGCCCTCGTGCTGCCCGCGCCTGATCACGCGCGCCGCGATCTTGCTGGCCGTGGTGGCCGTCGCCCCGCGGCCCGCGCGCGCCGACGCGCCGTGCACGCCCGGCACGACGAAGCGCATCGCCTTCCTGCTCAAGCAGCAGACGGCCTTCCGCTACCTGCACGCCGACGTCCCCTTCTTCCAGAAGACCGTCGAGGCGGCCGGTTACAAGGTCGTGTTCCAGTCGGCCGAGAACGATCCCAACACGCAGGTCTCCCAGGCCGAGAACGTCATCACGAAGGGCGTCGACGCCATCGTCATCCAGCCGGTCGACTTCAACGTCGCGGCGACGATGGCGAAGATGGCGGCGCGCGCGAACATCCCCGTGATCTCCTACGACGACGTCATCATGAACGCCAAGCAAACGGCGTTCATCGGGCGCGACCCGAAGGAAGGCGGCATCGCCGCGGCCAAGGCGGTCTCGGCGGCCGTGCCCAAGGGCAACTACGCGCTCATCGGCGGCGATCCCGGCCAGACCGGGTCGACGAAGATGCAGGAAGGCTACCGCGAGGCGCTCGCGCCGCTCGTCAAGAAGGGCGACGTCAAGATCGTGCTCGACCAGTACACGCCCAAGTGGAAGACCGAGCCCGCGCAGGCGCACGCCGAGAACGCGCTCACGAGGAACGGCAACCACATCGACGCCTTCCTCGTCTCGTACGACGGCATGTCGCTGGGCGTCCTCCAGGCCGTGCGCGGCGCCGGCATAAAGCCGGGCTCGATCCCGATCACGGGGCAGGACATGGAGCTGTCGGCGGCGCAGGCCATCGTCGAGGGCAAGATGTTCGGCACGCTGTGGCCCGCGCCCGACGAGATGGCCGTGCGCGCCGCCAAGGTCGCCGTCGCGGCGGCCCGCTGCGAGACGACCAAGACCGAGACGACGATCGACAACGGCGCCGGCAAGATCCCCTGGGCGAAGACGCCCATCACGCTCGTGACCGCCAAGGACATGCCCGCCTTCGTCTGCGCGCACCAGTTCTGGCTCAAGCCGGAAGACGTCTACAAGAACGTCCCCGCCAAGAAGCCGACCTGTAAGTGAAGGCTTCGCCTCTGCACGTGACGCCGGCGCCGCTCCTCACCGCGACGGGCATCGTCAAACGGTTCCCGGGCGTCCTCGCCCTCGACCGCATGGATCTCGCGATCGACGAGGGTGAGATCGTCGCGCTGCTCGGCCAAAACGGCGCGGGCAAATCGACGATCATGCAGATCCTCGCGGGCGTGCACCCCCACGGCTCGTACGAGGGCCAGATCGCCCTCGGCGGCAAGCCGTTCACGGCCACCACCGTGCGCCAGGCGCGGGCGCAGGGCATCGCGCTCGTCGCGCAGGAGGTGAACGTCGTCGCCGAGCTCAGCGTCGCCGAGAACATGTTTCTCGGCGACGAGCCGACACGCTTCGGGTTCCTCGACGAGCCGGCGCGCGTCGCGCGCGCGCGCACGGCGCTCGCCGGCTTCGGCGTCGACGTCGACGCGCGCGCCTCCATGGCCTCGCTCGATCTCGCGACGCAGCAGCTCGTCTCGATCGCGGCGGCGCTGGCCAAGGACGTGCGGCTGCTCATCCTCGACGAGCCGACGGCGGCCCTCACCGACAAGGAGGCGCAGCTCCTCTTCGAGCGCATGCGCGCCCTCAAGGCGCGCGGCGTCTCCTGCATCTTCGTGTCCCACCGCCTCGCCGAGGTCTTCGCCATCGCCGACCGCATCGTCGTCATGCGGGACGGGCGAGTGAGCGGCGTCTACGCGGGACACCCCGAGTCGCGCGACGAGGTCGTGCGCGCCATGCTGGGCGGCGCCATCGCGGAGGGCGACGCGCGCGGCGCGCGCAGCGCGACGGCAGCGCCCATAGCGCTCGAGGTCCGCGAGCTCGTCGTGCGCGACGCCGACGGCGCGCGCCGCCCGCTCGTGAGCGGCCTCGACCTCAGCATCGCGAAGGGCGAGATCCTGGGCCTGTTCGGCCTGCTCGGCGCGGGCTGCGGCGAGGCGGCCCTCGCGATCTTCGGCGCCTGGGACGGGCCCGTCACCGGCCGCGTGCTCGTCAACGGACAGGAGGCGCGCATCACGCGCCCCTCCGACGCCGTCGGGCGCGGCATCGGCCTCATCGCGCAGGACCGCCGCCAGGCCCTCGTGCACGAGCACACGGTGGCCGAGAACATCGTCATGGCGACCCTCCCGAGCGTCACGCGCCGTGGATTCCTGGACGTCGCGGCCATGCGCCGCCTGGCGGCCGACTACGTCAAGCGGCTCGCCATCAAGGTCCCCACGATCGACACCCAGGTGGGGACGCTGAGCGGCGGCAACCAACAGAAGGTGCAGGTGGCGCGCTGGCTCGCGTCGGGCGCCAAGATCCTGCTCCTCGTCGATCCGACGCGCGGCATCGACGTCGGAACGCGCCACGAGATCAACGCGCTTTGGAGACAGCTCGCCGCCGAAGGGCACGCGCTCTTGCTGATCTCCTCCGAGGCCGAGGAGCTCGTCGACGTGTGCGATCGCGCGCTCGTCCTTCGAAACGGTGTCCTCGCGGGCGAGGTCGGGCGCGCCGAGCTCACCGAAGAGCGACTCCTGCGCATGGCGGCAGGCGTTTGATGAAGCTCTTCAGCAAGAACGCCTTCCGCGACTCGACGTTGCTCCTCGTCGTGGCCGCCATCTGGATCTTCTTCCAGTTCATGACCGAGGGGACGTTCCTCACGCAGCGCAACCTCGTCTTGCTCGCGCTGCAGACCTCGATCGTGAGCCTGGCGGCCATCAGCGCCGTCATGCTGATCGTCACGCGGAACTTCGATCTGTCGGTGGGGTCGGCGGTCGCGCTCGTGGGCGTCGTCGTCGCGAACCTCACGGTGAAGCACGACGTCCATCCAGCGGTCGCCGTGGCGGCGGCGCTCGCGACCGGCGTCGCCATGGGCGCGTGGCAGGGTGTCTGGGTCACGCGCATGGGCGTCTCGTCGTTCATCGTGACGCTCGCCGGAATGCTGTACTTCCGGGGAATGTCGATGATCGTGACTGACGGCTCGACGATAGCTCCCCTGCCCGACTCGCTCGCCGATCTCGCGACGGGCTTCATGGCGCCGGCGCCCGCCATCACGCTGCTCGTCCTCGGCCTCGTGACGCTCGCCGCGTTTCAGGTCATGGGCGCGCGGCGGGGGCGCGAGCTCGGCGTCATCAATCAGGTGGGCCCGGCGGTCGCGCGCGCCCTCGCGCCCTTCGTCGTGGGCGCGGCCGCGATGGCCTGGCTCGCGTCGCGGCAGGGCATCCCCTACCTCGTGCTGCTCGTGGCGGTCGCGGCCATCCTCGCCGAGATCGTCATGCGCCGGACGCCCTTCGGCGTGCAGCTCTACGCCATCGGCGGCAACCCCGAAGCGGCGCGCCTGTCGGGTATCCGTCTCAACCGCGTCGTGTTCATCAACTTCCTCATCGCCGGTCTCGCCTATGGCGTTACGGGCGTGGCGCTCACGGCGCGCGTGGGCGGCGCCGTGGCGGGCAGCGCCGGCCTCTTCCTCGAGCTCGACGCCATCTCCGCCGCCATCATCGGAGGCACGTCGCTCACGGGAGGTCGCGGGCGCGTCTTCGGCGCGCTCGTGGGCGCCCTGCTCATGGGCAGTCTCAACAACGGCATGAGCCTGATGAACGTCCCCACTTTTTACCAGGAGACGGCCCGCGGCGTCGTCCTGCTGCTCGCGGTCGCCGCCGACCAACTGCGCCGCAAGCGGCGCAACACGAGCTAGCTTCGCCCGCAGGCACCCGCCGTTCGCCGCGACCCCTCGGGTGAGCGGACGGTCGGACGTGGATTGTGGAGGTTAGTAAGTATTGTTGATAATCTTGGCGCACGATGAAGAACAAATCGTGGAAGTCCCTCGCGATCGTGTTCGGCGCCATGCTCTGCGTGGCCGCCTGCGGGAGCACGCCCGGCAGCTCCGGGCCGAAGACGGGCGCCGCTGGCAACGCGCCTCCGGTTGACGGTGGTGGCGGTGGCAACGACGCCACGGCGTCGGCGGGCGCGGGTGGCAACGCGCCGCCGTCCCCGGATGCTCCCGTCGAGGCACCGAGCGAATCGCGCGAAGACACGGGCGTCCTCGAGGCCGGCGCCGGCGGCGCGGGCGGCGACGCGGGCGCCGCCGACGGACCGGTGTTGCCCATGCGCGTGCTGCTCTATCACTTCAGCACCTCCGTCATCGACACCGTTCCCGCGCAGCTGACCTTCTACAAAGACCTGCTCACGAGCTGGGGTTACACGAGCGACGACTCGGTCGACCCCGCGAAGTTCACCGACGCCGGCCTGGCGGCCTACGGCGCCGTCGCCATGATCAACACCTGCTTCATGCCCTTCGGCGCCGGCAAGGACGGCGCCCCGCAAGCGGCGGCGCTGCAGAAGTTCGTGCAGCGCGGCGGCGGCCTCTTCGGAACGCACTGCGCGGCGGTGACGTTCGCGGGCGTGACGCCCCTGCCGCTCTACAACCAGGTCTTCGGCGGCCAGGAGGGCGGGACCTTCTTCGACGGAACGAGCACGTGCCGCAAGCTCGGCTCCCACCCGACGATCGACGCGCTGCCCGCGACGTTCGAGTTCCCGGGCAACCTCGACAGCAACCTCGTCCTCGGTCCCACGACGACGCTCACCGTGCGTTGCACGTGGCACGACAACAAGACGCCCATGACCGACGTCCCCGTGTCATGGGTCCGCACCGACGGCGACGGGCGCGTCTTCTACACGAACTTCGGCAAGGTCGTGAGCGATCTCACCGATCCGGTGCTCGGCGCGAAGCACATCGTACCGGGCCTCGCATGGGTCTTGCGGCGCTGAACGACGCGAACGAGCTCGATGTCGCGCCCGTCTGATCTCGACAACGATCCGCCCGCTTCGGCGGCACTGCGGGAGGGCGGCGGCCCCGCGACGTCAACGACGTCAAAGGCCTCGAAGGCGGCCAGCACCGGCAAGGTCGGCCACCAGTCGATGCGCCAGGTCAACCGCTCGGTGGTCCTCGATCTGATCCGCGCGACTGACACGATCTCGCGCCCCGAGCTCGCGCGCCGCTCGGGGCTGACGAAGCCCACGGTGGCCGCCATCGTCGAGGATCTGATGCGCGACGACATCGTGCGCGAGCTCGGCTACACCGACAGCGCCGGCGCGGGGGGCCGGCCCGCGCGCCTGCTCGAGCTCAACCCGGACGCGGCGGCCTACCTGAGTGTCGAGTTCGGTGTCGAGCGGACGCTCGTGGCCGTCGCCGACGGACGCGGCGCGATTCGTTCGGTGATCACGAGCGCGGCTCTCAAGGACCCGGAGCGTGCCCTCGCGGCGCTTCCCGAGCTCGTGGCGAGCGCCCTCGAGACGAGCCGCTTGCCGCGGGCGCGCCTTCAGGCCGTGGGCGCGAGCGTACCCGGCCTCGTCGATCAGACGACCGGCATGTGCAAGCTCGCGCCCAATCTGGGCTGGAAGAATTACCCGCTGCGTTCGGAGCTCGAGCGCACGCTGCGCCGGCCCGTCGTCGTGACGAACATCACCCAGACGGCGGCCATCGCCGAAGGACGCCTCGGCGCCGCGCGCGGCGTGCAGTCCTTCGTCTGGCTCTACCTCGGCAGCGGCGTGGGCGCGGGCATCGTCCTCAAGGGACGCCCCTTCACCGGCATGCGCGGCTTCGCCGGCGAGCTCGGCCACTGCCGCATCTCGGACAAAGATGTCCCGTGCGGTTGCGGCAAGTCCGGGCACCTGGAGTCGTTCACGTCGAAGACCGCCGTGCTCGAGGCTGCGCAGCGCGCCGCGCACGAGCACCCGGGTAGCCGCCTCGCCGCGCTCGCGCCCATCAAAGAGCTGTCGCCCCTCTTCGAAGCCGCGCGCTCTGGTGACGAGGCGGCGAACGCGGTCCTGGCCCACCTGGGTGACGACATCGCCAAGGGGGTCTCCTACCTCGTCAACGTCATCGATCCGCAAATGGTCGTGCTCGGGGGCAGCGTCGGCACGGCCGGACCGGCGCTGCTCGAGCACGTCACAAAGGCCCTGCCGCGCCACGCCCTCGCGCCCGAGGCCGTGCGCGTCGTGCAGTCGAGCCTCGGCGAGCGCGCCGCGCTCATCGGGTCGGTGCTGCTCGCCATGCAGATCGCCGTGCCGTCCTACCGCCTCGTCGCCGCCGGGGAAGGGTCCGAGACGCCCACCTTCGGCGCCTTCCCGACCCAATCAGAGCCCTGAAGGTCTCATAAATAACTAGATTTAAAGTCAAATCCGGCATAACCGGCGACGCATCCCTTTGACTTGACTCACTTAATAAATAATACTTACAATCTCCGAACACGGACAAGAGGAGAACCGCATGACCAGGCAATCCCAAGCGAACGCCAGCTTCGTCCCCTCGAAGGAGGACCACTTCACCTTCGGACTCTGGACGGTCGGAAACCGCGGGCGCGATCCTTTCGGAGACGCGGTGCGTGCCACGCTCCCGCCCGTGCGCATCGTCGAGAAGCTCGCCGAGCTCGGCGCCTACGGCGTCAACCTCCACGACAACGATCTGATCCCCGCCGATGCCTCCCCGGCCGACCGCGATCGCATCGTCAAGGAGTTCAAGGCGGCGCTCAAGCAGACCGGCATGCTGGTGCCGATGGCGACGACGAACCTCTTTTACGACCCTATCTTCAAAGAGGGCGCCTTCACGGCCAACGACGCGCGCGTCCGCGCCTACGCCCTGCAGAAGACGATGCGCGCCATGGATCTCGGCTTCGAGCTCGGGGCCAAGACGTACGTCTTCTGGGGCGGCCGCGAGGGCGTCGAGACGAACGCCTCGAAGTCGCCTCAGGACGGCATCAAGCGCTTTCGCGAGGCGCTGAACTTCCTCTGCGAGTACTGCATCGCCAACAAGTACGACTTCAAGTTCGCGCTCGAAGCCAAGCCCAACGAGCCGCGCGGCGACATCTTCCTGCCGACCTCGGGCCACATGCTGGCGTTCATCTACACGCTCGACCACCCCGAGATGGTTGGGCTCAACCCCGAGGTGGCGCACGAGCAAATGCCGGGCCTCGACTTCTCTCACGTGGTCGCGCAGGCCATCGAGGCCGGCAAGCTCTTCCACATCGACCTCAACGGACAGAAGCCCGGGCGCTATGACCAGGACCTGCGCTTCGCGAGCGAGGACCAAAAGGGCGCCTTCTTCCTCGTCAAGCTGCTCGAGGACACGAAGTGGGCCGGCATGCGCCACTTCGACAGCCACGCCTACCGCACCGAGGACGAGGCGGGCGTGTGGGACTTCGCGGCCGGCAGCATGCGCTCGTACTTGATCCTCAAGGACAAGGCCGCGCAGTTCAACGCCGACCCGGAGATCCAGGACATCATCAAGACGCTCGCGCAGCTCGGCACGGGCGGCAGCGACGGCTTCGACGGCAAGTTCAAGTACAGCACCGCGACGGCCGCGTCGCTCAAGAACCACACCTTCGACGTCGCCCTCCTGCGCCGCCAAGGCTACCAGTACGAGCGCCTCGACCAGCTCACGACCGAGCTCCTGCTCGGCGTGCGGTAGCGCGAGCGCGGGAAGGGCTTCGCGAGCGCGGGAAGGGCTTCGCCCTCCCCGCGGGCCCCTCCCTCAGATCGCTCCGCAAGGAGAGCCGGCGCGGCATAGCCGCGCCTCCTGAACCGCTTGGATAGATGCCTCTCACTCCGTGCTCAGTGCGCTGAATTGAGCGAGCGCAGCGCGGCTTTGCCGAGCGGAGCGAGGGGGGGCCGGCCGAGGCCGAGCGAAGCGAGCGGGGTGGTGGCAGGGCGTGTAGGGGCCGAAGGGCGAGCGGCAGCGAGCCGCCCCCCGTGTAATAGCGGACGAACCACCGGCGCGCGTCCCCCGACACGCGCCGGCGATCCGTCCTGTTAGACCTTCTCCCAGCGGCCCGAGGCGGACGAGCGCTCGACGGCGTCGAGCACGCGCTGGTTCTTCACGCCGTCCTCGAAGTTCGGCTTCGGCAGCTTCTGCGTCGCGACGGCCTGCACGAGGTCGTGCACCGTGTGCGTGAAGCTGTGCTCGTAGCCGAGGATGTGGCCCGGCGGCCACCAGGCCGAGACGTACGGGTGCTTGCCGTCGGTCGCCAAGACCTGCCGAAAGCCGCTGTTGGGGCCCTCTTCGATGTAGAGCTCGAGCTCGTTCAAGCGCTCGAGGTCCCACACGAGGCTGCCCTTGCTGCCGTTGATCTCGAAGCGGTTGTAGTTCTTGCGCCCGGGCGCGAAGCGCGAGCCCTCGACGCTGCCGATGGCGCCGTTCTCGAAGCGCAGCAGCGACAGCGCCGCGTCGTCGACGTCGACCGGCGCCCTCGTCTTCGAGCCCGGCAGCGGCCGCTCCGTGATGAACGTCTTCATGAGGCCCGTGACCTCCGCGATCTCGCCCACGAGGTGGCGCGCCAGATCGAGCGAGTGCGAGGCGATGTCGCCGAGCGCGCCCGAGCCGGCCTTGGCCTTCTCGAGGCGCCAGACCCGCGGGAACTCGGGGTCCACGATCCAGTCCTGGAGGTACACGCCCCGGTAGTGTCGAATCGTGCCCAGCCGTCCTTCGTCGATGAGCTGCTTGGCGAGCGCCACGGCCGGGACGCGCCGGTAGTTGTGACAGAGCATGTGCAGGACACCCGCGCGCGTGACGGCCTCGAGCATCTTCTGCGCATCGGCCAGCGTGTTGGCCAGGGGCTTCTCGCAGAAAACGACCTTCTTTGCCTCGGCGGCCGCGATGGCGACCGGCATGTGCGAGTCGCCTGGCGTGCAGATGTCGATGACGTCGATGTCCTTGCGCGCGACGACCTCCTGCCACGACGTGGCCGCCTCGTCCCAGCCCAGCGTGCCCGCGGCCTTCTCGACCTCGGCCTGGTTGCGGCCGCACACGACCTTGAGCACCGGCTCGAGCGGCAGGTCGAAGAATCGCCCCACCTGGCGCCAGGCGTTGCTGTGCGCCCGGCCCATGAACTGGTACCCGATCATCGCGACGTTCAGCTTCTTCTTTGCCGTGGCCATGGCGAGCTCCGCTTACGTCCAGTAAGCCACGCGGCCGTGGCCCTGAACGGGGATGTTCTGCGAGGCGAGTACCTCGCTCTGGAGCGCGAACATGCACGCCGCCGCCTCGTCGATCTTGCGCGTGAAGGCCAGCGAGCCCTTCAAGATGGGCTTGAGCCGCTCCTTGTCCTGGATGCGCGCGCGCGGGTACTCGTGCTCGACGATGAGGTGCGTCTTCGCGACGTCGAGCGGCAAGAGCTCGCGCGCCGCGAGCTGGTGGTCGAGCCAGTCGACCGTGCGGTTCTGCAGGTACGCGAGCGGATCGTGCTTGGCCGTGCCGGGCAGCTCGTGCTCGGAGAAGGCCACCTGTTTGAGCCAGGCCTTCGACTGATCGGCGGGGTTGGGCGACGGCTTGCCGCCGATCCAATCGCCGCGCCCCATCGTCTGTCCGCCGTAGCCCCAGGCCGAAACGCCCTTGGCGTCGATGACCTGACCCTTGACGTGAAAGCCGCCGATGAGGAAGGCGTAACCCTCGTCCTTGAGGTACTGGAACAGCGAGCGCGTGTCCTGTCCCATGAGGATCGCGTGCGAGGGATCGTAGTGGATGCGGAGCTGGTCGCCGACGCCGTGCTTCTCGCAGATCTTGTGCAGCGCGATCCACGCGCCGGGCGTGTACGCGATGTTGTTGTGCCAGTTGTCGCCCGTCGTCCAGCCCGGCATGGGGCACTGCTCGACGCGGTAGGTGAGGCCCCGCGACTTGGCCGCCTTGAGCAGCGGGATGAAGTCCTGGGCAAACTGCTCGAGGTTCTGATCCATGCTGAGCGTCTGGTTGCGGCCCACGAAGCCGCAGACCGCGTCGACGCCCAGGAGCACGGCCGTGTCGAAGATGCGCAGCATGAAATCGTGCTTCTTCTTGCGCAGGTCCGCGTCGTGGTGAAGGAGGTTGTCGAAGTAAGCGAAGTCGGAGATGCCGACCTTGGCCTCCTTCACGGCGCCGAGCACGCGCTTGGCGCGCGCGGCGTCGAACGGCTTGCGCAGGTCGAGCGTGTTGGCGACCGGGTCGAGCATGGCCTCCGGCGGCACGTCCGACTCCGACGGGTGCAAGGCCGCCGAGATCTGGATGTTGTCGGCGCCGATGTCGCGCGCGAAGACGAGCCAATCCTCGATGGCGCGGTCGGGATCTTCGTCCCGCACGGCCCGCGGCGTCAGCTCCTGGAGCGCCGCCGTGAGGACACCCAACTTCATGAACTTCGGCTCGAACGGCTTCGCGGGCGTCGACATCGCGTACCTCCTCCTGCAATCGCGAGTTGGTAAACTATATTTCCGAACAAAAAACTGCCACGAACCACGCGCCGCTGTCAATCGGGCGCGCCGCGGCTTTCTCCGTCCGCGGGCGCGGTGCTCGCGCGACGGCGCGTCTCGACTGACGACGCTACCTTTTGATTTCGGCGATCGGGCCTGCCGTGCAGAACTTCGGGTTGCCGAAGGTGGTGTCCGGGAGCCGAAAAACGATCTGTCCCGGGTCAACGACGTCAGGCATCGAGCACACGGTCCAGCTCAAACCTTCGGGCGGGTCCCGTTCGTCAACAACATTTACTAACGGGATATCCTAGAAGACCAGCGTCAGGCCGGTGTTGACGAAGTTCACGTTCTGCGTCGGCGTGACGACGGGAGCGCCCACCATCGATTGGTACTTGTACCAGGTATATTGCCCCCGGAAGTATTCGACGGCCCAGGTCAGCGACTTCCAAAAGGTCTGGTAAACACCGATCGAAATCCCCAGCTGCTGCTTGGGAGGCACGATCTGCGTGTAAGGCTCGGACTCGAACGACGTCAGCTTGAGCTGAGAGATGCCGGCGCCTCCCGCGACCTTCGTCCCTCCGAACGTGAGTGACGCCATGCCGGCGAACCCGAGCCCATTTCGCAGGACGTTGTTCGCATCCGAGATGATCGGCGTGTTGAAGATCGGGACGATCAAGGTCACGCCGGTGCCGTCGTAGCCGGAGACACCCACCTGCAACGGGCCCGCGTTCACCTGGGCGCCGGCCGCAAATCCTTTGGCGTCGGCGACCTGGTCCTCCGGCTTGCCGCTGGCGTCCAAGACGGGATTGCCGTTCATGTCCATGGCTGGGTTGCCGTTGATCAGCCGTTGCCACATGCCCTCGACGAACACCTTGACCATGTCGCGATAGTTGTAGGCGATCTGTCCTTCGATTCGCGGGTAGGGGGTGATGGTGTAGTTTCTTTCGCTGTTAACTGAAGGATCGTAGATCCCGCCCGTGAATTTGAATCCGGCCAGGTTCGGCGTGTTGTAAAGGATGCCGGCATTGAAGGCGGGGAACAGGACGCCATGGCCCGCAAAGCCGCAGGCTCCGCCCAATATCTGCTGCGTCGAGCAGGGGAAGCCCAAGCCGTTGGCGTGAACGATGTCGGCGTCCATGAGGATGCCCCCGCGGCCAAAGAGGCCCAAGTCGCGCCCCGCTTGCACCGATCCCCAGGGGGCGTCGACCCTGACGTACGCCTCGCGCGCCTCGACGTCGGGTTGCTGGCCCAGGATGGGCTTGGCCTCGTTCGAAGCGCCCATCCACAGCGCCAATCGAGCCACCAGCGTGTAACCCTCCGCCACGTTCTTCTTGAGGCCGAACCCGAGTATGTCCTGGACGAAGCCGCTCCGGATGCGGACCTCTTCGATCTTCCCGCTGTTCGGATCATTCGGCTGGAAGAGGCCCGCGGTCCACTGGGCGACGGCCGGCGGCGTCGGATCTCCATACGCGTAGCTGAGGAATCCGTTGACTCGTCCGTCGAGCGTCAGCTCCCAACCGTTGCTCTTGGTGAGCGAGAGCTCCGCGGCGGCGTCGCGGCTTACGAGCGCCGTAGCCACCAGCGAGGCCGCCAAGACGATCCACGACCTGTTTCCCCGACAAAGATTGCCTCGTCTTTTGTTCACGTGATGATCTCCTCGCTGGAGGACCGGTGGTTTTTTGAAACGCAAATGGCGATGAGCTCGAGCCGACGGCAAGCGAGCCACATCGGCCGATTGAACGTCGCGGAAAAGTCGCACACTCCCAAAAGGCCTGTCAACCAAACCGTGGCGGTCGCGCGTTGCCCCGATCCGGGGGTGCCAGAAAGCGCGCGTCGCGCGCAAAGCGGAGCGCCCCCTGCAAATGAATAACGAGAACGCTATCTGCAACGGCAAGAAGCCGTTGCAGATAGCGTCTTGCGGAAGCCGGAGCTTATTCAGTTCCCGCCGGGCAGCCGGTGAACGGCCCAAAGAATTCCTTGCAGCATGAGCTGCCGGAACGCTGGCTCTGCGTAGACCGTCTTGTTGTGCCCGCGAATCGTGTAGAAGGCTCGGCCGCCCATCATGTTCGTGTTCTCGTTGCTCCAGATCGCCGGCCGCGGCGCCGTCGACAACATCGAGTTGCTCACCGTCACCTTGGCGAGCACCTTGAAGCCCGGAACCACCTCGATGTTGCGGTTCATGACGTACCACTCGTCGCCCACGTTCCAAGGATTCGGGATTCCTCTGAGGATCGGGTTGTCGGCGTATTGAGATTGCACGTTGATCGTGCCCGGAGTCCCGTCGTTGTCGTGCGTGGTGAACCAGCCGCCGTTGATGTTGTCCTGGAACCACGTCCAAGCGTTGCTGTTCTCGAAGTCGGTACCCGAGTGTTGACCCGCCCACGAGCCGCCGGCGTTCCAGAAGTCGACGAAGACCTGCTTCTTCGCGGCAGCGGTGCCATTGGGCTGATTGCTGAAGACCTTCCCGGTCGGGTTGTCCGAGTAAAGCAGCTCGTAGGTCTTCATATTTTCGGCGGTCATCTTGGCAGCGAACTCGTCTGCTTCCTTGACGTTACCCACGCTGCACGACGGCGGGCATGTCGGTCCATTCCAAAGCGGCGCCGAACCACTACCGTCGCCGATATGGTCGACCGTCCAGGTGGAGTCCGCCGCCAGGCCGGCAATCTTGAGCCGCTCGGGAGCGGACGCCTGGCCGAGATCAATCAACATCTGCATGCCGTTGGGGATGGAATCGTGCCTGAACTCGTCCGTCGTCGTGAGCACGATGATCTTGAACGGACCTGTCCTCAACCCGGTTGCGCTCGTACCGCCCGCGCCCCCGCCCGTACCAGCCACGCCGGTCGCGCCGGCCGCGCCCGTCGAACCAGCCGTACCGACACCACCAACGTCACCTGCCGCACCCCCGGCCCCGGTTTGACCCGCGGCGCCGGTCGTCCCCGAGGCGCCGCTCCCGCTTCCAGCCGTCCCCGGTGTGCTCGAGCCCGCCGTTCCCGGCGTGCTCGTCCCGGCGGTCCCGCTTCCGGTCGAGCCCGCCGTTCCTTGCGTGCCCGTCGAGCCAGCCGCACCGGCGGCGCGGCCTGTGGGAGCACCGTTGGCGCAGGCCGCCAGCGCCAGAGCCAAAGCCGGAGACAAAAGCGAGAGTCCGCGGAAATTCTTCATACCTTTAATCCTCCGTTTGGCTGGTCTACTGAAGGGGCCGCCACGGAGCGGCGCCGCGATCGGAAAGAGACATTACTATCGTTGTCCCGAAGATGGAAGCTCGCCGCCACAAGGGGCAGCGCGACGTACCTAGGAATGCTCATCATCCTGCGGAGAACGACGTTCGAGGCCATGATGGGCAGGCGAAATCATCCTTAAAAGCCCGATTCCGCCGCACGCTGACGCGTTCCGTCGGAACGGCAAACGTACCACGAGCGAGCGGAGGTTTCCAGGTTCCTTAGATTAGGGAACGCGGGCGAAGAATTGTCAAAGATTCGGCCCCATCGCAATTTTGCGAGGGGCGGCTGGCTACCCGGCCGGCGCTCCGACCGAGCGAAGCGCCGGATAGAGCGCACGGAACCGCGCATAAGGCTGGGCGTAGGCTTCGTGGCGCGCGCGATCGGGCGACTCGGGCGGGAGGCGCTTGAGCGTCGCCGCGCACGCAGCGGCGAGATCCGGGAATGCGCCCACGCCCACGGCCGCGAGCAAGGCCGCGCCGTAGGCCGGGCCTTCCTCCCGATTGACGCGGATGACGGGCAGGCCGTAAACGTCGGCCTGCAGGTGGCGGATGAAGGCGCTCTTCGCGCCCCCGCCCGTGACGAGCACGCGGTCGAGGGCCGGCGACAAACCGCGCAGAATCTCGAGGCTGTCGCGCAAGCCGAAGCAAATTCCCTCGGCGACGGCGCGCGCCAGGTGCGCGCGGCCGTGCGCGAGGGAAAGCCCCACGAAGGCGCCGCGCGCGGCAGCGTCCCGGTGCGGCGTTCGCTCGCCCTGGAGATACGGCAAGAACGTGAGCCCGAGGGCGCCGGGAGGGATGCGCGCCGCCTCGCGATTGAGCTCGAGCTCGGCGTCCTTGCGTCGCGCCAAGTCGCGCGCGAGCTCGCGCGTGAACCACGCGAAGGCTCCCCCCGCCGTGAGCATGACGCCCATGAGGTACCAGGTGTCTGGCACGACGTGGCAGAAGGTGTGCGCGCGCATCGCGGGGTCGACGCGCGGCGCCGAGGTCGGCGTCAGCACGGTGCCCGAGGTGCCCCAGCTCGCGACGGCTTCGCCGGACGAGACCAGGCCGACGCCGACGGCGCCGCAGGCGTTGTCGGCGCCGCCGCCGACGACGGGCGTGCCGACGACGAGCCCCGTGAGCTTGGCGACCTCTCGGCTCACGGTGCCGAGCACCTCCGTGCTCGCCCCGAGCTCGGGCAAGAGGCTCATGTCGAGGTCGAGCGCCTTCATGAGCGGCTCGCTCCAGCGCCGGTTCGCCGTGTCGTACATCAGCGTCGCCGAGGCGTCGGATGGCTCGCTCGCGAGCACCCCCGTCAAACGAAACCGGACGTAGTCCTTGGCGAGCACCACTTTGACGAGCCGCGCCCAGGCCGCCGGCTCGTGGTTGCGCAGCCACAGCACCTTGGGCAGCGTGAAACCCTCGAGCGCGGGATTTGCCACCCAGCGCGCGAGCTGCTCCTCGCCGACGCGCATCTGGATCTCCTGGCACTCCTTGGTCGTGCGTCCGTCGCACCAGAGAAGGGCCGGACGAATGACGGCGTTCTTGCCGTCGAGGAACACCGATGAGTGCATTTGACCAGACAACCCGATGGAGGCGACGCGCGTGGCGGGGACCTTCGCGACGCGCAGCACCTTTTTGATGGCTCCCACCGTCGAGCTCCACCAGTCCTGCGGCTTCTGCTCGGCCCAACCCGGGTGCGGCGTGGCGAGCGGATGGCTCTGCGACGCGGCGCCCTTGATGCGCCCCTTCTCGTCGACGAGCGTTGCCTTGACGGCGCTCGTCCCGATGTCGATTCCCAGAAAGACTCTCAAAGGCAGGCTCCGAGTGCGCGAACTCTCATGGACGGGCTCCGTGCGCGAAGGACGTGTCGGCTCTGTCAGGCGAAGGACGTATCACAGGCGCGGCGGCGAAGCGACCGGCCGCGCCCGCTCCCCCGAAGGACGCAAAATACGCGGACGCAAAATACCCTTGACGCGTCGCCGGTTGTTACCGCTAACATCACCCGGCAGATCTCGGGCTGCCGTGGGTCTCGACCCGCCGGCCGCCGCCGGGCTGATCCACGACGTGCGACGCAACTGATGACTAGACGGCGTCATCGGCCCGCTTTCTCCCAGGATAGTCCGGGCGGCGAGGAGCACGTCGCAACGGACGAGGAGATCTGTCGCCGCCTCGAATCCGGCAACACGGGGGCCGCCGAGATCGTCTACGAGCGCGTCGCGAACGTCGTCGACGCGGTGTTGTTCCGCCTGCTCGGCCCCAACGACCACGAGCGCGAGGACCTGGCGCAACAAGCCATGGAACGCATCATCGGCACGATCGTCTCGGGGCGCTACATGCGCGACTGCAGCTTGAGCTCCTGGGCCACGCTCATCACGCAGCACCTCGCGATCGACACCATGCGATCCCGCACGCGCGATCGGAGGGTCTTCGATCGCCACGTCGGAACCCAGACGGTCGAGCTCGTCCCGGACGGCAACCGCTCGACCGAACAGATCGTGGAGACGCAGCGGCGCGCGAACCGCCTCATCAGGGTGCTGTCCTCGATCTCGACCACCCACGCCGAGGCGGTCGTGCTGCACGACTTGCTCGGTCACGACCTCGCGGAGATCTCGCGCCTCACGGGCGTCTCCGTCGCGGCGGCGCAGTCGCGGCTCGTGCGGGGCCGTCGCAAGGCCCTGCGCCTCCTGACGGTGGCGGAGCGACGCGCTCGCAAGCCGTGAATCAGAGCGTGCAGTCGACCTGGAACTCGGCGATTTGCCACCAGGTCCCGCCGCGGTTCGTTGCGGTCTGGTCGACCCGAACGGCGCGCACCGACTGCTGAGTGAAGGTGATGACCGTCGTGCCCGAGGTGCCGTTGCCCGTCGCGATGGCCGTAGTTCCAAACGTCGTGCCGTCGGTGGACGTGTATATGGCGTATGCACCCGGGTAGTCGCCGGGATAGATCGCGTTATTGAGCGTAATCTTCGTGAGCTTGACCGTTCCGCCGAAATCGACCGCGTAATAGTCGGTGTCGACCTGACCTTTGTTCGTCGCCCAGCGGGTCATGAGATCGCCGTCGACGCCGCTAGAGGGCGGGCCGCCGCCTCCGCTGTTGGCCCCGTTCGAAGCCGTCGCGGTCCAGTGACTGTGATCGCAGTAATTGATCGCGCCTGTGCCGGCAGCGCCTGCGGTCCCCGCGCCACCGCTCGCGCCGGCCGCACCTGCCGCGCCACCTTGCCCCCCCGCTCCGCCCGCCATTCCGGCTGCGCCCGCAGTCCCCGTGGAGCCGGCCATTCCCGCAGTCCCCGCAGTACCTGCCGCCCCTGCCGTGCCCGCCCCGCCGCTGCCGGCGACGCCCGTTCCGCCCGAGCCCGCGGCTGCGCCCGCGGTGCCCGCGCCCGGCCCGGTGCCGGCCTGGCCCGTGATGCCCCCAGCGCCCGCGAGACCCGAGCCGGCCGCGCCGGACGTGTCGCCCGCCGTGCCGGAACCGCCTTGACCGGCGAGACCCGCCGCTCCGTCACCCGCCGTTCCCGTGAGGCCGGCCGATCCAGAATTGCCGGCGTTGCTCCCGGCGGAGCCGGACGCGAGGTCGCCGCTCGAGCGGAAGCTCTCCGGCGAGCTGCACCCAGCGGCCGAGAAGCGAAGGAACGCCCCGAGTAGGAGCAACGTGAGTAGGCCCGGGCTGCCAGTCGCTTTGGGCGCCATGGACCGTAGGACGCGCAAGCCCCTAGCATCGAGGCATTGCGACGGTTACTTGAGGCCCATGAATTCCTTAGTGATACCTATGGCTTGGCATTTTCGCCACATCGAGTGAACACCGCGGTCACAATCTGACGGGCAAGACGAGGTGACGCGCGAACATCAGCGCGCGATGAGCGAGCAGCGCGTCGGAGACCCCGCTGCGCACTTCGGGGTCGAGCGTTTCGAACGCATGGCGCACCGGTGCGAGCATCGGGCATTCGGCTTCGGGCATGGGCACGATGGGGGCGAGCGCGACGGCGCAGTGGATGTCGAGCGCCGAGGGCGCCGCGCCGAGCAGGTACTGCTGCCCGCGCGCGTGGCTTTCCGCGAGCACCCGATCGAGCAGCCGGAGCACCGAGAGCGCGCGCTCCCGCGCCGGCTGCACGCGCTCGGGCGCATAGCCATATCGCGGCGCGAGGTAGCCGGCGACGGGCAGCGGCCAGCCTTCGCTCCCGCCCGTCGCCAAGCTCGCGTGCGTGAGCAGGAGGCGCACGCTCCACCCGAGGCCACCCTCGCCGAGGATCTCGTGCGACAGACCGAACATCCGGACGCGCGTGCCGTCATCCTCGGGAACGAGCGACGTTGAGCCGCCGAGCCGCTCGGCGAGCGCGAGGATCTCCGCCCAACCCGTGCGTGGCGGCTCGTCGTCATAAAGCACGACGGGCACGTTGCGCGAGCCCGTCCAACGCTTGATCTCCTCGTCGCTCCGACGAAAGCGCACCGCGACGTAGTCGAGGCCCTTCACGTCGAACGCGCCGAGCGCGGCCTGCGACCAGGGGCTCGGCACCCCGGAGGCGACGACGAGGCGAAGGCCGGATGCCGCGCGCGCCTCTTCGAGCTCGACGAACCGCGCTCCCACCGTCAGCGCCGTCCGCCGCCGCCACCACCGCGCCAGCCGCCGGCGCGCGGGCGGATGACGGGGGAGGAGCGCGACGTCGCGGGCGGCGTTCCGCGCCAGCCGCCCGACGCCGCCCCGCCCGCGCGAGGCGGCGTGCCGCGCCAGACCCCGGGCGCGGGTCCGCGCCACGGGCCACCCCAGGCGCGTCTCGGCGCGTAATAGTAACCGTGAATCAGGGGCGGGTAATGACGGTATGGATAAAAGGGCGCGTACCACC
>DASXOE010000046.1:0-4437 GCA_036494575.1 Polyangia bacterium
CAGGTCTCCGCGCATGCCCAAAGCAGATCACACCCCGGATCTGGTGTCGATCCCCTGGGTCTGCTTTTTTAGCAGCCTGCTAGACTAGGATTTGCCTGGCGCATCTGCGGCGTTCAGTCTCGGAGTTCGTGCAGCACTACCGGTTCGAGCGGAACCATCAGGGCCTCGCGAACGACTTGATCGAGGGCGCGCCGAGTCCCGCGAACACGAATGATCGGGTCGAGAGACGTGAGCGGCTGGGCGGCGTGCTCAACTTCTATCATCGGGCGGTGGCATGAACGTGGTCGGCGCAGTTGCGGCACAGGACGGCAGCGGATCCTCCGCCACTCCGATCCGCGCCTCACGACGGAGACGTATGGTCACCTCGTGCCCGACTACCTGCGCACGCAGATCGATCGGCTGTCCTTCGGCCTCGTGCCGAGGAGCGAGGCTCGCGCGGCTAGCAACCATTCGCAGCCGGTCGCCACGATTTCGGCTCCGTTTGCTCCTATTTTGCTCCCGGAGCCTGAAAACCTGGGAAAAGGCCCCCTCCCCGGGCGATCTCGAAACTGAATCGTTCCGGGGGATTGAAGGTGGTCGGGGCGAGAGGATTCGAACCTCCGACATTCTGCTCCCAAAGCAGACGCGCTACCAGGCTGCGCCACGCCCCGTGGCCGGGACATCTTACACACTCGCCGACCCGCGAGCACGCCTCGCGGTGGCGTTGCGACTCAGGCGCGCGCGGGGCGACCGCCGTTTTGGCGCTCGGCGCGCTTCTCGACCTGGTCGAGGAGGTCGAGTTGGTCGACCGTGCGCGACGGGCGCTTCGTGGCGGCGGGCGGCTGCGGGCTGCCGGGCTCGCGCGCGTCGAGGGACTGGATGTTGTAGTTGCCGATCAGGCCGGCCACGATGTTGCGCGCGCGCTCGACGATCTGATCGTCGGAGAGCTTGATGCCGTCGCGGGTTTGCAGCACACGTATACCCTCGGAGACATCTTCCACCAGAAGCCTCACGGTGTTCCCAGTCGCTCGCGTTCGTGGCAGTCCGCGCCGCACGATGGGTGCAAGATAAGTCCTACATCCAGCCACTGCCAAGGAAATCGCACGCCACCAAAACGGTTTCTTCGCGTACGGTGGAGCGTCATGAATCTGACGCCGCGTTGACGCAGACCGTGATCGCTCTCAGCCTCCGACGGCGGCCAGCGCGCGCGCGAGCGCGCGAAACGCGGCCGCCCGGTGCGAGAGACGATTCTTCTCCTCGAGGGGAATCTCGGCCATCGTGAGGCCGCGCTCGGGCACGAGGAAGAGCGGGTCATAGCCGAAGCCGGCCGCGCCGCGGGGCGCGTCGAGCAGTCGGCCCTCGCACGCGCCCTCGCGCGTCACCTCGAGGCCACGCGCCGGATCCACGAAGGCGGCGACGCAGCGGTAGCGCGCCGAGCGGCCGGCGGGCGCGACGTCGCGCAGCGCCTCGAGGAGCTTGGCGTTGTTGGCGGCGTCGCTGGCGCCGAGGCCGGCGTAGCGCGCCGAGTGGACGCCGGGCGCGCCGCCGAGCGCGTCCACCTCGAGGCCCGAGTCGTCGGCGAGCGCGGGCAAGCCCGTGGCCGCCGCGGCCTGGCGCGCCTTCGCGAGCGCGTTGTCCTCGAACGTCAGGCCGTCCTCGCGCAGCTCGGCCGCGGGCGCGAGCGCGTCGATCGCCACGAGGTCGAAGCCGAGGTCGAGCTCCGAGAAGAGCGGCACGAGCTCGCGCAGCTTGCCTTGGTTCCGCGTCGCGACCACCACCCGCACGCCGCTCGCTCCTCGCGTCCCGGCCTTACGGGCGCGCGCGCTCGATCGCCTCGCGCTGCCGCGCGAGCAGCGTCTTCATGGCGCCCGTCGCGAGCGCGACGAGCTGCCCGTACTGCTCGGGCGAGAAGGAGTCCTTCTCGGCCGTAGCCTGGATCTCGACGAAGCCGCCCTTCTCCGTCATGACGAAGTTGCAGTCGACCTCGGCGTTCGAATCTTCGACGTAGGGCAGGTCGACGCGGGCCTCGCCGTCGACGATGCCCGCCGAGATCGCCGCGATGGCCTGCTTGATGGGATCCTTCGCGATCTTGCCGGACGCGCGCAGCCGCCGCGCCGCGAGCGCGAGCGCGACGAAGCCGCCCGTGATGGCGGCAGTGCGCGTGCCGCCGTCGGCCTGGATGACGTCGCAGTCGACCGTGATCTGCCGCGGGCCGAGCAGCTTCATGTCGACCGCCGCGCGCAGCGCGCGCCCGATGAGCCGCTGGATCTCCTGGCCGCGCCCGCCCGGGTTGCGGCCGCTGCGCGTGTGCGTCGCGCGCGGCAGCATCGCGTACTCGGCGGTGACCCAGCCCTTGCCCTTGCCCTCGAGGAACGGCGGCACCTTCTCCTCGACGGACGCCGTGCAGATCACCTGCGTCTCGCCCGCCGCGATCAGGACCGAGCCCTCGGCGTACTTGCTGAAGTCGGGCGTGATCGTAATGCCGCGCAGCTCGTCGGGCCTTCGTCCATCGGGTCTCATGTCGGGACGGGACTCTACCTTGTGGGAGGCGTCCCACGGAAGACCACATCGCGTCACGCCAGTAGGCAAGGCGCGAAATGCGCTAGGCAATTGCCGGCGCCGACGGCATTCTTGATGCTGTTCGTGGCACGAATGATCCCAGCAGACGCCCGCACGGGTACGACCGTGGGCAAGTACAAGCTCCACGAGATCGTCGGCCGTGGAGGCATGGGCGTCGTCTATCGCGGAGAGCACGTCTACATCGGCAAGGAAGTGGCCGTGAAGATCCTCCACGAGGGCTACGGCGGCCGCGAGGAGTCGATCAAGCGCTTCCTGCGCGAGGCGCGCGCCGCCAGCCTCATCAACCACCCGAACATCGTCGACGTCACGGACTTCGGTAAATCCAACGACGGCACGGTGTTCTTCGTCATGGAGCTGCTCGAGGGCGAGGCGCTCGACGTCGTGCTGCAGCGCGATCGGCGCCTCGAGCTCATGCGGGCCATCACGATCGTCAACCAGATGGCCGGCGCGCTCGGGTCGGCGCACAGCAAGGGCATCGTCCACCGCGACCTCAAGCCCGAGAACGTCATGCTCATCCGACGCGAGGGACGCCGCGAGCTCATCCGGCAGTTCGTCGAGGAGGGCGGCACGCAACGCACCGTGAGCGAGCGCGAGAAGGCCTTCGACTTCGTGAAGATTCTCGACTTCGGCGTCGCCAAGGTGCGCGATCCCGACTCGAACGAGCCGCGCGTCACGCAGCAGGGCGTCGTGTTCGGGACGCCCGAGTACATGGCGCCCGAAACGGCGCGCATCGGCGTCTCCGATCCGCGCACGGACATCTACGCGCTCGGCATCATGTTCTACGAGATGCTCACGGGGACCGTGCCGTTCACGGGAGAGACGCCCGTGGATGTCATGCTAAAGGTCGTCTCGCAGCCGGTGATCGCGCCGCGGCAAAAGGCGCCCGACATCGAGATCACGCCCGAGGCGGAGCGCCTCATCATGAAGGCGCTCTCCAAGGATCCGCTGCAGCGCCACCAGTCGATGGAGGAGCTGTTCAACGACCTGCAGCAATGTTACGGCTCGGTTCGCTATCGGCGGCAGCTCGAGCTGCGCCCGCCCGAGCCCATCCAGCTTCAGAACGTCAAGCGTCCGTCGGGGAGCCGGCCCGTCGAGAGCGACGGAGGGACGCCGCCCGGCGCCGCGACGATCCCGGCGGAGACGCTGGGCGCGGAGGGCGGGGCCCAGCCACCGCCGCCGCCGGCGCCAGCCGGTCCGCCGCCGATCCTGCTCACGAAGCGCAAGGAGCGGAAGCGCACGCTGCCGATGGAGATTGGCGTCACCGCTGACTCGCCCAAGCCGGCGCCGCCCGCGGGCGCAGCGTCCCCGTCGTCCACTGCCCAGGGCGACGAGCCGCACTGGATCGACTCCGAAGAGACGGACGACGGCGAGGGCGAGGACGACACGGGGTGGTCCGACATCGACATCGGCGCCCCCGGCGGCACGCGCGGCTGAGCGCGCAATTGGCGCGCCGGCCGCGTCAGCGGGACATGCACTGCTTATAGGGAACGCCGCCGGGAGGGGCGGGGATCTCTCGGCATTGTTCCTCCTCGGCGCAGTCGGGATCGACGTTGCATGAGACCGAGAGCGCCATCCACCCTCCGGCGACGACGATCGCGACGAGGCCGGTCGCGACGCCGACGAAGCCCGTCGTCACGAGCGCGCCGCCCGGGTGGCCGTTGCGCTCGAGGCCCTCGCCCCCGGCCCAGAGCCCGCTGCCCGCGACCACGGCGACGGTGCCGAGGCCAGCGAGCGTGCGCGGTCCCGCGAAACGTCCCGCGCAGCCGCTCGCGAGCGCGAGCGCGACCGCCGCGACGAGCGGCCCCCGCTCCGGCCGCGCGCGCGCGAACCGGGCGGAAACTGTACGGGCGTCCGAATCTTCCATATCCTCCTTCGTCC